>NZ_JBHVDF010000002.1:381605-467976 GCF_042802915.1 Nocardia sp. NPDC057440 | reverse complement strand
CAGCTCTCTGTCGCTCGCCTTTGTGCGTGTAAAGCCCCTCCCCGCGGCCGGGGGGGGGGGGGCGCGGCGCGGGGGGGGGGGGGGGGGGCGCGGGGGGGGGGGCCCCCCCCCGCCCCCCCCCCCCTGACTCCGCTCCCTGGTGCTGAGCACCCGATCGACCGAAGCTCGGCGCGCGGCGGCGCTGCCTGCCTTCGCATACCTCGAGCCCCCAGACCTGGAAGCACCGTGAGACACCGGGTTCACCACAAGCGCGGTAGTTTCGCACCCATGCCGACATCAAAGAGCAGTGTGCAGTGGAGACGCGGGATCAGTGGACTGGTGTTGGCCGGCGCGGTAGTTGCGGGTGTGCTGTCCGGGTCGGCCACGGCTTCGGCCGATAGCGGACAGGTCGCCATCAGCGAGGTCGGTTTGTCACCGGTGGCGAATGACGGTTGCACCTTCTCTTCGGTCGGCGGTTCGTGCAGCGACCCGGGGCCGGTCGGCGGAGCATTGATCGCCTTTCGGAATTGGCTTGTGAGCATGGGTTACGGAACTGGGAGTTCGTCGGGGTCCGCCTACTTCTTCTGACGGTTGAGGGCTCGATCGGTCACCCGCATACCGCCTCGGCGGGGCGGGTGCCCGGGAAAACCGTGACGTAGCAACGTGATTCGACGACATCCCAGAGTTCGACGAACCATCTGCCTACGACCTGCGCCCGCTGCGTGCCCCGGCCGTCTCGAGCGATGACGACGGCGAAGAGGGGCGGCGAGGCCACTGGGCACAGCGCTGGACTCTCCCACCGGGGGAGGGTCCACCATGTGTGCGTGCAAGACGAACTTCTCACCATCGGGCGTCTCGCTCGCCCCTCTCTCGTCGGATCGGCAGAGGCATCGCGAGAAGAGCTGATGACCCGGCTGAGCATCCCCGCCCCGGAGCGCGCGGCATGACGACGGTCATAAACATCGATGCCCGCGAAACGCAGCACTGCGAGACGACGGCTCTGGGGGTGCTGCTGCGACACCAAGGACTCGATCTGTCCGAGCCCATGCTCTTCGGCCTCGGCTCCGGTCTGTCCTTCATCTACTGGGACAGCAAGAACATGGGCTTCCCCTTCCTCGGGGGACGGGTCAAGCCGTTCGACCTCACCAGAAACCTGGCCACTGGACTCGGGCTGGAGCTCCTGGTCCAGGAGACCACCTCGCCCCGCAGAGCATGGGAGAACGTGGTCGCCCCCATCAATGCCGGTCACCCCGTCGGGCTGCAGCTCGACAGCTACTACCTGGACTACTTCAGTTCGAAGGTGCACTTCGGCGGTCATGTCGTGGCCATGTACGGCTATGACGACCACGACGCGTACCTGGTGGACACCGACCAGCAAGGCAGGGCGGTATCCACCAGCCTGACCAGCCTCGCTCAGGCCAGGGCCGCGCGCGGCCCGATGACCGCCGAGCATCGGTCCTTCACCCTCACCGCCGCGAGGAACCTGCCCTCCACACAGGGCCAGATCATTCCCGCCATCACCGCCTGCGCCGACGCCTTCCTCAACCCGCCTATCGCCAACCTCGGCTACCGAGGCATCGAGAAGACCGGCAAGCTGGTACGCACTTGGCTCCAGCGCACTGACGACCCGCAGCGGGACCTGCCGCAGGCTGCTCTCTTGATGGAGAAGGCAGGCACCGGCGGCGCGCTGTTCCGCAACCTCTACCGCGACTTCCTCTCCGAATGCACCGAGCTACTCGACAGCAGCCACCTGCGCACCGGCCACGGGCTGTACATCGAGGCAGCCATTCTGTGGACAGAAGCCGCAGCATTGATCACGAAAGCCGGTGAATCGGGTGATGCGCAGTACCTCGTGCAGGCAGGCACTATCCTCTGCGATCTTTCACGAATAGAGCGCGCGGCCATGCAGGCGCTGAGCTGCCTGGGAAGTGAGACCCCAGGTCAGATCCAGCCCTGACAGTTTTCACAGTGATGAATGTGCTGGTGAGCGGCAAGCTCCTGTCGGCCCCGCTGCTGGCCGAGATGTGCGCTCCGGCGAACAGCTCGCCGAGCAACTCGGGGTCGATGGGAGCTGGGTGTCTACGCCGCGGCGTGGCGGATGATGATGTTGCCGTAGGAGTTCCGCGCGTAGACCTGCACGATGTCCTCGACGTCCCGCGAGCGGCCTGCCGGTTCGATCAGGTTCTGCACAGTGCCGCTTTGAGCATTCGTCTCCAGCCGCGCCGCGCTACCTGGGTGGATACCGACCTCCAGCTCGCCCTTGGAGGTTTCCAGCCGCAGCACACCGCGCGATGCTTCGCCGATGCGGATGTCGCCCATGGCGGCTTTCGCGGTGACCGAACCGCGGGTGCGGTCCAGAACGATGTCGCCTGCGGCGATCCCCAGGTCGCAGTCGCCGAGTTCGCCGGTGCTCAGCACGCGGCCCACACCAGCGGTGGCCTTCAGCCGGGAACCGATGGGCACCTCGATGATCACCTCGATCGACGGGTTACCGCCGAACGGGGTGTAGGTCCGCCAGTCCTTCGGCGCCTGCACGGTCAGGGCGCCGTCGACGAAATCGACCCGGGTGTGCTCGGCGGCCCGCACGTCACCCTTCTTGGACTCGTCGGCCGGGCGGACCTCGACGACGGTGTCGGTACGGTCGGAGGCGATGACCCTGACGTCACCGCTGAGCACCTCGACGGTGATGGCGATCGGTTCCGGTGTCGCGAATGCGGGCATGGCTGTACTCCTCTGAGTATGTGAATGGGTTTGGTGCGTGTTCGGGCGGCGGTCAGCGGACCAGCCGGTGAGCTGGCCCACGATGCCGATGCCGGCACCGATAGAGCGATCGACACCATCGAGGATCGTCTTGTCCCCGTAGGCCTTCCGCAGTCCGGAAGCCGCGATTGCTGTGCTGTTCACGTGAGTACTGTCGCCAACCCGGCTGACACGGACCTGTCGCCGAGCTGACACGCCAACTGACACGACGTTCGGCCTGGTCACAGGGTCAAGGAGTGACGACCAACAGGCACCGTTCTGTTGTATTACCCGAGATCATCGGCAGCGGTGAGGCCCAAAGTCGATGCAAAGCACCTGGTCACGAGATTTTTCAGCTGGTCAGCGCCGGATCTCGACCGTTGCACCTCTACCCCCTTGTCGCAGGAATCTCGTGTCGGTGCATTGTGCTGTGCCCTACGATCAGTGTGGACCGAAGTTCGTTGCGAGACCGACTTCAAGGGGGCACCATGAGCAGGGCTCTCATCATCGTCGACGTACAGAACGACTTCTGCGAGGGCGGTTCGGTGGCCGTCACAGGCGGAGCCGCGCTGGCCGAACGAATCAGCAAATATCTGCGCGACTGCGACTACGCCGCGATCACCGCCACCCGTGACTACCACATCGACCCCGGTGCGCACTTCTCCGACAACCCGAACTTCGTCGACACGTGGCCGCCGCACTGCCGAGCCGGCACCCCGGGCGGCGAGTTCCACCCGAACCTGGACACCGCGCCGATCGACGAGGTGTTCTTCAAGGGCGCCTATGCCGCCGCCTACTCCGGGTTCGAGGGCGCCGCCAAGGACGGCACGGCCCTCGCGGACTGGTTACGCACCCGGGGAATCGACACCGTCGACGTCTGCGGCATCGCCACCGACCACTGCGTCCGCGCCACCGCCATGGATGCCCGAACCGCCGGGTTCGACACCCGGGTGCTGCTGGGCCTGTCCGCCGGTGTCTCCCCCGCCAGCATCGATCGGGCCCTGGACGAACTCCGTGAGGCGGGCGTAGAGATCGCCCGCTGATCGGCGCAGTCATCGGCACGCGGGCTCTCCGCGCTGCCGGTCGCATCGAATCCGGCGGACGCGGGGCCATCGTGACCCTGGTTGCGGGGCTGATCAGCACGGTCCTCGGCGGGCTGGCTCTGGCCCGCTCACGCCGCACCAGTTGACCGGCTGACGGTAGCCGATACGAGGGCGCGTTCGGTCTGCAGGAAGATCGCGCCAACGTAGATGCGGATCAAGATCGCCGCGGCGGGAGCTTTGGTCGAAATCAGTCGAGTCTGCCAGAAGTTATTGGTGGACACGCGGATTCGCTCCTTCTGATAGTGGTCGTCCTCGCGCTGTCGCGTCCGCACCGGTGATGAACTTGCGGCGGACGGTGTAGATCGCGGCCCCGACGGCGACGACCGCCGCGCCTGCCAGCACCGATGCCATCGGCAGCGTGCAGGCGAGGAGGAGGCAGCCGAGCAGGCCGATCGCCGGGATCAGCCGCACCGGCCGCCCCTCGGTCGCGGTGAGTGTCCACGCGGCCGCGTTGGCGACGGCGTAGTAGAGCAGCACGCCGAAGGAGGAGAATCCGATCGCGGCACGGACATCGGTGGTCGCGGCGACGACGGCCACGATGACGCCGACGGCGACTTCGGCACGGTGCGGCACCGCGAACCGGGGATGCACCGCCGCCAGTGCGTGCGGCAGATGCCGGTCGCGGGCCATCGCCAGAGTCGTACGCGAGACACCGAGGATCAACGCCAGCAGCGATCCCAGCGCGGCGACGACGGCTCCGGCCCGCACCACCGGTTCCAGCCGGTCGACGCCGGCCGCGCGCACCGCCTCCGACAGCGGCGCGCCCGCCTCCGACAGGCCCTGCGGCCCCAGCGCCATCAGCGACGCGACCACGACCATCGCGTAGACGAGCAGGGCGCAGCCCAGCGCGAGCGGGATCGCGCGGGGAATCGTGCGCGCCGGGTCGCGAACTTCCTCACCGAGCGTGGCGATCCGCGCGTATCCGGCGAAGGCGAAGAACAACAGACCCGCTGCCTGCAACACTCCTGCCACGGTGATGTCGGAACCGAATTCCAGCCGTGCGACATCGGAGGCGTGCGAGGTGAACGCCGCCACAACCACCGCGGCGAGCACGGTCAGCACGATCGTCACGATCACCCGGGTCACCAGAGCCGATTTCTGCACGCCGCGATAGTTCACCGCCGTCAACGCGACGACCGCCGCGACGGCGACGGCGTGTGCCTGCTCCGGCCACGCATACGCGCCGACGGTCAACGCCATGGCGGCGCAGGAGGCGGTCTTGCCGACCACGAAACACCAGCCGGCGAGATACCCCCAGAATTCGCCGAGCCGTTCGCGCCCATACACATACGTGCCGCCGGAGCGGGGATACCGCGCGGCCAACCGGGCTGAGGAGGTCGCATTGCAGTACGCGACCACCGCCGCTACCGCGAGCCCGAGCAGCAGCCCCGATCCCGCCGCCCGCGCCGCCGGAGCCAGGGCCGCGAAAATCCCCGCTCCGATCATGGAGCCGAGCCCGATCACGACGGCATCGGTCACTCCCAGGCTCCGACGCAGCCCGTCCGGCGTATCCGTCGGCGTTGTCTTGGACACCACGCTCCTGTCACAGACCCGATCCGGCCAATTCAATCAAATCCATTTGATGTATTAATGTTATCCTCGACTCATGACGCCGTCCCGTCAAGCCGTCCCACCGTTCGTTCATCTGGCTGCTCATCCGTTGCGGTGGCGGCTGTTGAATGAACTGTCCGGCAGTGACTACCGAGTCCGGGAGTTGGTGACACTGGTGGGCGAGCCGCAGAACCTGGTCTCCTACCATCTGCGGCTGCTGCGCAACGGTGGGCTGGTGACCACCACACGCAGCAGTTTCGACGGTCGCGACAGCTACTACCACTTGGATCTCGACCGCTGCGCCGAGGTCCTGGTCGGCGCGGGCGCGGCACTGCACCCGGCACTCCGGCTGCGCACCACGCCACCGGCATTCGATCCGCCGGTGGCGCCGGCGGTGCTATTCGTGTGCACCGGGAACAGTGCTCGCTCCGCGATCGCGGAAGCTCTGCTGCACCATCACGCCGGTGGCCGGGTCGAGGTGCTCAGCGCCGGTAGCAGTCCCAAGCCCTCGATGCACCCCAACACGGTGCGGGTGCTGCGGGAGGAGTTCGGGATCGACATCTCCGACCAGTCGCCGCGCCACCTGGACACCCTTGCCGACCGCCGGTTCGACGCGGTGATCACCTTGTGCGACAAGGCCCGTGAAGTCTGCCCCGAATTCGGCGAGGATCCGCGGTGGATCCATTGGAGCATCCCCGACCCGGCGGCATCGGGTGATATCGACGCGGACAGCTACCCCATCTTCCGGGCCACCGCCACCGAGATCGACACCCGCATCCGCTATCTGCTGCCGGTCCTCGCCGTCGGCGGCCCCGTGAGAAGGAGTCACTGATGACAACACCCCCGCGAATTCGCCAGCGTCCGCTACCTCGTCGATGACGTGCAAGCGGCCGTCGAGTTCTACACCGGCCACCTCGGCTTCACCCTGCGCACCAGCGCAGCACCCGCCTTCGCCGACGTGGTCCATCGAGCTGTTCCAACCCGTCGAGCGGCGCGCCTCCACACCCGCCACCTGACCTTGGGCTGATCGTCTCGGACATGCTGCGGAGACGACCCGCGCCGGACTACGCGGCCTTCAGCCGCGAGACTTGCTGCGGCACGTGTGATCAGGACGTCCCCCAGGAGATTTGACGCCGGGGCTGATTCGAGGTGTCTTAAAGATCTTTTGAGAAGACGAAGCCGCGCAGTGCCAGGAAGCGCAGACCGCCGACCGCCGCCATAAGGGCGATCACGGCCCCCGCCTGTGCGATCTCGCCGAGGCCGGGTGCCAAGAACTCGAGCCCGGCCAGCGCCGCCGTGCTGATCAGCAGGCCGACCAGCGCCAGCCCGCCGCCTTCCCACTGTGCGGTGAACCAGCCGACGCGGCCGGCCGCGCGGAAGGTGAGCTGCCGGTGCAGTTCGTTCGCGATCACCGTGCTGACGATCGAGCCTGCGATATTGGCGACCAGCGGGCCGCTCCCGTTCATGACCATGAACAGCAGGACATAGGCGATGTTGCTGGAGCCGCCGACCAAGGCGAAGCGGATCAGCTGGGCGAAGGCGTGATCACCGCGCAGATACCGCATCACGCGGGCGAGCCGGTCGAGCCATTCTGTGCGCAGCATCAGGTAGGGCCCAGCACCGATGGTCAGATCGATGCCATCGAAGATCGTCTTGTCCCCGTACGCCTTCCGCAGCCCGGAAGCGGCAATTGCTGTGCTGTTCACGTGAATACTGTCGCCAGCCCCGCTGACACCGACCTGTCGCCGCACTGACACGTCCACAGACACGGTGTTCGGCCAGGTCACAGCGGACAAGAGGTGACGAACAGGCACCCGTGCGCGAGGTTTGGCAGGATCGCTGTGTGGTCCGCATTCCCGCTGTTTCCGCGCTCGACGCGTGGCTCGAGGAGCGCTACAGCTTCGAGGACGGCCACCTGGCACGGGTTGAGCAGTCACCCGAGGGCGCGGTCACCCTCGAGCTCGAAGCGTATGTCGAGCTGGGGTTGCGACCGGGAGATGTCTCGGTGGTCGAGGTGTACGAGCTGGTGGCCGACGCTCCGGTCGAGTTCGAGGCAGCAGCCGCGCCCGGTCCCGTGTCTTGAAGGCGTCGAAACGGACGATCTCGGTGGGCGCATGGTCATTCGCATCGACTATGGGCGGGTTCGACTGGTCGCCGATGAGGTGACGGTTCGGCATGTCGCGACCCAGCGCCGTCGCACCGAGCCGTGGGTGCCTGACGCAGTTCACTGTCATGACCGATGCCCGGCACGATGATCGGTTCTGGTCCGCTCGGGCCGGCGAGGTGCTGGGAACCGACACTCACCAACCGACATCACCCAGGTTCGGCATCAAAAGTGGCTGATACCAACATCTTCCGCGTAGGGAAGTGTCAAACTTCGCTGATCGATGGTGTTGTCGTGATCGATGTGATCAGTCAGGAGCGAGCGCGTGCCACATGAAATAGATTCCGCTGTCTTCCCGCACCTGGATGCCGACTTGGACCGCGTCCGTGACGTTCTCGGCCCGGTGCGGTTCGAGGGCAGGCCCGAACTGACCGCACTCACCGACGAGGGGCCTGACACCTCTCGCCGTCTGGTGCGCCCCACGTTGACGTTGTTGTCGTACTATCTGCTCACCGATCCCGCGGTCCCGGCCGAGGACCGGGTGGTGCGCGCCGCCGCTGCCGTGGAGTTGCTGCATCTGGGCTCGCTCTACCACGACGACGTCGTCGATCACGCCTACCAGCGTCGAGGCCGTCCCAGTGCCAACGCGGTGTGGGGTTCGCATATGGCCGTATTGAGTGGGGACTCCGTGATGCTCGCGAGCGTGCGCATGCTGGCCGAACTCGGCCAGCGCGAAGTTCTCGCGGGCGCGATCGCGGGTGAGCAGATGTGCGCGGGCATGGTGATCGAGGCCGCCGACCTCTATGTGGCCTCCCGCAGTGAACAGTCCTACCTGGACGCGATCGACGGTAAAACGGCGGCGGTGCTCGCCCTGGCATGCCGGGTGGGCGCGATGCAGGCCGGCCGCTCCGGGGAGGAAGAAGAGGCGCTGGCCCTGTTCGGTCGACACTTCGGGCTGGCCTACCAGCTGTATGACGACATCCTCGATGTGACCTCGACCGCCGAAGAGATGGGCAAGCCCGTCAACGCGGATCTACCCGAGGGCATCTACACCCTTCCCGTGATCCGCGCGGCAGCCCGCGACCGCGGCATTGCCCGCCTGCTGCACACAGCGATGACGCGTGAGCAAGCCGAATGCGCCCGCGAGCTCGTCATCGCCTCCGGCGCCGTGGACGAAGCACAGGCGGTGGCCGATGAATTCATGGACCAGGCTGCCGGTCAGCTCACCGACGTGCCCGTCGACCCGAATGCCCGCCACGCGATGACCGCCTACGCCCGGTCCGTACTCGACCGGCGAACTCCCCGCCTCGCGGTCCCCCGGCAGTCGACGCAGCCACCCCGCGCCCGCAGTGACGCGTCCACGCAAGAACTCACGCAATGGTTGAGGAACTGGATGGTGGACACCGGCCTCGCCCTCACCCCGGCCGAGGCCGACTACCACCGGTGGGCAGCGGCGATCCAGCTACCGGCAACCTTGGCCCCGGCGGACACAGCCTGTGAACAGACCACCGTCGGCCTGGCCATCCTGTGCCTGATGTGGGACGACCTCTTCGAGGATCCGCAGCTGAGGGACCCGGAAGCCGTCACCGCGCTGAAACGTCGCCTGGTGGCAATGCTGCGCGAGGACCCGGAGATGCACGGCGCGATCCCGAAGGCCTGGGCGAGTTTATGGCCGCGCCTGCGCGAGGGCCGCACAACCGGTTGGCAGGAGCGGTTCCTCGACAGCCTCGAGGAGTGGTTCGAAGCCTGCGAACTCGAAGCCCACCATCGCATCAACGGCTACATCCCGCCCTCGGCCGACTACCTGCCGCTGCGGATGTCGACCGGTGGGTCCGAGGTCACCCTCGCCTGCGTGGAGGTGCGCCAAAACCTCGAAATGCCGTTGAAGCTGCGCAACCACCCCGTGATTCGCCGTCTCGAGGAACTTCTCTGCTGGGTGGGCTTCGTGGAGAACGACCTGGTGGGGTTGGATCAGGACGAGGCAGACCAAGTCCCCTACAACCTGGTGCGGGCGGTCCATCACGAGACCGGCTGCACCCGGCGCGAAGCCGTCGAGCAGGTGCAGCGCCAGGTCGCCGAGCACCGCGCCCAGCTCGACGCGGTGATCCACTACATCCCCGCGCTGCTCCGCGTGCTTCCCGGCCTGTCCGATCAGGGGAAGGAATACGCGGCGGTGTACGAGCAGCTGACCAACGGGGTGCTCTGGGCGAATCAGAGCGATCGGCACACCCAAACCTCCACTTCGGCCGCGCCGGACTTGGAACGCTTGCGCCGTGAGATCTACTACCCGGCCGACGAACCGGCTCCTACCGCGGTGTAGCCCCCGCGGCCGGTGAAGCAAGGTGTGCCCCGCGCGACCAACCGTGATGGTCGCGCGGACACACTTTCAGTGCTTCGCCGGCCCTGCCGGTCGCGTCGGGTCGGGTCGGGTAGGTCCGGGGATGCGGCTCCACCTCGTGGGCCGAAGGGATGAGCGTGTGCACAGGTGGAAAGCGAGCAGTCCGAGCAGGGCGCTCGCGGTGAGCCAGGCCAGTTGCACGGCGAAGCCCACGAAGGGTGTGGTGTCGGAGAAACCGGCCGCGGTGGCGGCCTGCATGGCCCCGTAAGAGGGCAGCCAGCGCACGAAATCGCTGTCCGCCCCGGCGCTGGCGATGGGGTTCTGCACGGCCATGTCGACGCAGGCGAGCATCGCGAGGGCGAACATCCCCTCCACCTCGCGACGCAGCAGCGCACCGAGGGCGACACCCAGCCCCCCGTAGGTCATCGCCGCGCAGCAAAGCGCCGCGGCAAGCAGGACAGGCTGCCGAGGCGACCAGTAGCAGCAGATGACCGCGGTGGCGTACCCACACATCACCACCGAAGCCACCACCAGGCAGGCAATCTTCGCCAGAGCCAACGCCGCCCGAGGATATCCGGCCATCGACAGACGCCGGTCGAACGCTCCACTGCTGAAAGTCGCCGCGAACATCATGAACCCGATGATCAGGCAGACTGCGGTCAGGGCTCCGCTGATCTGGGCGAGTTCATTGCCGTTGGCGCGCAGAACCAGACCGGTGTCTCGAAGCCGAAACGGTACCTCGATGTCGGTGACGGCCACCCGCACCAGCGTGATGAATAGAGGGACGAAGACAGCCACCAACAGCATGGCGAACCGGTTACGAGCATGCTCGATGAGGCCGAAGCGCATGGCGATCACAAACAGCCGCACACCATGTCTCACTCGGCTTCCTCCTGTCCGCTGTCCAGGACGCCATCGTGCAACCGCCACACCTGATCCAATTTGTCGGTGTCGTGGGCGAGATGCGAGACGATCAGAACCGACCGGCCGGTGTCACGGAACTCTATGACCAGATCCCAGAAACGCAGATACGTCTCCCAGTCGAAACCCTGATACGGCTCGTCGAGCAGCAGAACCTGCGGATCATGCATCACCGCCAGCGTCAGGTTGAGCTTCTGACGCGTGCCGCCGCTCAATGTCGCGACCCGCTCACCGGCATACTCGGACAGACGCAAGATCTCCATGGTCTCCTCGGCCCGCCGCAAGTCCGCGATCGCATAGGCCGCGGCAAAGAAGTCCAGGTGCTGACGAACCGTGAACGCATCGTTGAGGACCACCTGCTGCGGACAGTAACCGAACCGCCCACGGTGTCGGACCACCCCGCGGTCCGGCCGCAGCCCTCCAGAGAGGATCTGCAGCAGCGTCGACTTACCCACGCCGTTCTCACCGACGATTCCCGCCAATGTCCCCCCGGGCAGCATGATGTCGACGCCACGCAGCACCGACCGCCTGCCGTACGAGTGGTGGACATTCTCGACTTCCATCGACACCCCTTACCCGCCACCGACGTAATGGCCCGACAGTCGTTCGCATGCTACCAATCAACGACGAAAACCCGTGCCAGGAAAGCCAATTCGTGGCACGTATGCCCGCTGAGGTCGGCGTTGCCCCAACCACACCTCAGGGACAGGCACGGTCGGCGTGTTCCCACACCAGCCGGTCGAGTGACGCACATCCGCCGAGTGTGCCGTGTCCATCGATCACTGGACACGGCACCCGCGCTCAGCTCAGTGTGAACGTCGCCGTACCCGAGATCTGCTCCATCTCCCTGTCGTTCGAGTCCAGCGCGACGATCCGAGCCTCCACCCGGCCGACGCCAGGAGCCGTGCCGAAACCGACGATCACGCCGTCCACCGTATTTTGGACGACACCGTTCACGACGCGGTGTTGCTGCCCGTCCGCGTACCCGGTATCCAGGTTCTTGAAGCGCACAGCGACCTTCCAGTCCGAGCAGCCGTCCCCGGTCTGAGTGACGTTCACCCGCACGCCGAACGTGCCAGGCTGCTCCTGCCGCACGGTGACCGCGTCGATGATCGCGGAGCAGCTGGTCGGAACCAGGCGCGTCAGGGTCGGCGAGAACGGAAAGCCTGGGTCATGCGGAATGGCGGTAGATGGCGCTGCGAGCCCGACCACCCCAGCGACGGTCACCGCTGCGATGACACCAGCGCGGGCCAAAAACTGTTGCAGCTGCTTGCGATTGAGAGTCATGCCTGGTTTACCGGGTCACCAGCAGCCGTTGTTACGACGATGTTGCGTTAGTGAAATCACTGTAACGTCCGGAATGGATGCAGTTGATGATCTCCTCGACCAGAACCGAAATCCGTTACAGCTCTGAAGATCTCAACTCCATCACAGATCCGGGATCCACCAGCCGAGTCGGCCCGCGTTCCACGGGGTCAGTCGAATTCGGCCCGGAGCAGATCGGTGAACACGCCGATCGGATCATCCCAGTCGCCGTGAGTCCAGTCGCCGTTGACATTGGCGACGAGGATGTGGCGGCCGTCGTGGCTGCCGAATGTGTATGTCCACGAACCGAACAGCGCCCCGCCCATGCCCCACAGAGCGACGCCGGAAGGCAGGGTCACCGAGGAGATGCCGAGGCCGTAGCCGGTGTCCGTGATCCAATTCTTGGTGGGGACGGCGCGGAACATCTCGGCCTGTTCGGCAGGGCGCAGCAGCTGGCCGCCGAGCAGGGCCGCGAAGAAGCGGTGCAGGTCACCGGCGGTGGAGATCATGCCGCCCGCGGCGCCGAACATGGAGACGTCCAGCTCGGTCGCGTCGTGGATCGCGGCGTCGGGGCTCGAGTCGAACAGCTTCGTGTAGTGGCGGGAATGGGGCCCCTCGATCGCGGGGTCGCCGCCGTGGGGCAGGGAGGTCGCGGTGAGGCCGAGCGGCTCGATGATGTGACGGCAAAGCTCGTCGTGCAGGGACGCGCCTGTCGCCGCCTCGATGAGCATTCCAGCGAGTATGTAGTTGGTGTTGCTGTAACCCCAGTCCGTACCCACCGCGAAGGTGGGCGGGTGCGCGACGGCGATATCGACGAGCACCGCCGGAGAATGGGTTTCGTAGCGGTTCAACTCTTCTCGGTCGTCGGTGTAGTTGAACAGGCCGCTGGTGTGGTTCAGCAACTGCCGCACAGTGATCGCGTCACCATCATTGCCGTTGCCTCGCACCACATTCGGCAGCCACCGGTGCACCGTATCGTCGAGGCCAAGGAGGCCCTCACCCACGAGTCGCAGCAGCACGGTGGCCACAAAGGTCTTGGTGGTGCTGCCGATACGAAACCGGTGCTGCGGCAAGCGCGGTTGTCCGGTGGCGGTGTCGGCGACGCCCGCCGTGCCGAACCATTGCCGCTCACCGTCGCGCACCTCGACAAGGATCCCGGGCACGCCGCCATCGGTCACCGCCCGATCGAGCACATCTTGGATCACGTTGGGAGCGGTCGTTTTCGTCATATCCATTCCTTCTCGTTCGTCTGAACACCGCCACGAAAGCTACGTCGCGTTTCGCAGGTCATCAACTATGCGCGAGTGGTTTTATGCCATTTCACCTGCAATCATTCGCAAATCATTGCAATAGCGGTGCCGAGAAACGCAATGATCCGTTGCAATGACTGGGAGGGTTAACGCACACTGAACCCGACCCCGATCCGGAAGGAAACGACGCACCCATGCCCGGAGGCAGGCTGACCGAGCAGGACCGCAGGCATATCGCCTCCGGACTCGCGGCCGGGCTCGATTACGCCCAGATCGCCCGGCGGGTGGGTAGACCCACGTCGACCGTCACCCGCGAAGTGGCGCGCAACGGTGGACCGGGCGACTACCGGGCCGACCTTGCGCAGCGAGCCACTCGACGGCGAGCCCGCCGGCGCATAGCGACTACGCCGCAGCGACTTTCGGAGACCACCTTCGGGCGTGACGACGAAGCAGTGCGCGAATTCGCTGAACAGTTCGCGGCGTTGATGGTCGATTCCGGCCTACCGCGGATGGCGGCCCGCGTGCTGGCGTCGCTGTTCACCGCCGATTCGGGCAGCGCGACGGCAGCCGAACTCACCCAGCGGTTGCGGGTGAGTCCCGCGTCGATTTCGAAGGCCGTCGCCTACCTCGACGGGCTCGAGGTGATCCGCCGTGCCCGGGAGGGGCGGCGCGAACGCTACGCCGTCGACGACAACGTGTGGTTCGAGGCCTGGTCCGACAGCGCCCGCACGACCAACCGGTGGGCGGAAGCCGCCGAGCGCGGAGCCGAAATTTTCGGCGCGACAACACCGGTCGGTGCGCGACTCGAGCATATAGGCCTGTTCTTCGCTCGACTCGGACGCGATATCGCGGGCGGTCCCGTGGATACCGCGGCGGGCGAGCACGCGCTCACCGTCATCGCCGCGCTCGTGCACGCGGCCACGCCGCTCACCCCGGAGCAGCTTGCCGCCGCGCTGGATTGGCCCCTCGACCGGGTGACTTCGGCGCTGCACGACGCCGACCGCCACCCCGACCTCGCGGACCCGGTCGCAGTCCGGGGCAACGAGGCCGGGGCCTACTACGTGGTCGCACGGCCCGATCGCCTCACCACCGCCCAGCGGCGACGGCTTGCTCGGAACGCGTCGTAGAGAGCGGTCACGAGGTCGTGGGAGCGGCGGTCACCGACGAGCCGCTCGCGGCGCGAAGTCTCTGCGGCCGCGTGTCCACGCGTGATAAGCACCGAATGCCCAACACGACGTACTCGCCGCGGCCGGCTGCGAGAAACTGCGGCCAGGCGCATATCCCCACCGTCGGCATCCTGAGAGCATTGTCCTGATGGGAACAGACATCGATGGTGTCATCGAGAGCCGCTCGGCCGACGGGTGTTGGGAGATTGCGGTCGACCTGTTGGACTTCCAGCTCGGGCGGGACTACAACGCATGGAACTGCCTCTTCGACGTCCGCGGGGTGGAGGATGTGCGTGCGATCTTCTCCCACAGAGGGTTGCCGAACGACGTCTCGGATCCGGTGCGGGAGAGCTCTGCCGACGACTGCCAGCACGGCCATACCTACGCCACATGGGCTGAAGTCGCTGCGGTCGACTGGGACGCGCCGCTTGCCGACGAGCCTGCCTTTTACTTCGTAGGCGAGTGGCGGCCGGGTGCGGACGGCGAACTTGTCCTGTACGACACCGTACGGGTGACACCTGATCTAGGCGAGGCGGCGGCCGACACCTTCGGCGGGGATCTGCTCCTCGCACCGTCCGAGTGGCCGCCGGGTGGTGAAGTGTGTCTGGACGGCGTGGTGTACCGGCCCGTGGTCCTCACTGCGAGGATGTTCGCTCCTCCGGACGAGGAGCGCTGGTCGAGAGTCTGGACGGCGATGCGGGATCTCGCTGCCGAGCATGGGAATGACAACGTTCGCCTGGTCGTCTGGTTCGCCTGAGTGCACGTTCAGAGAAGATCATGCAACCCGGAAGTTGATGGCAGCGTCCGGCAATGCATGTTGTGAGAACCTTTGGGGCGCTGCGGATTAACGGCCACTCTTCGTGTTTCGGCAGCCAGTTCAGTAGCGCCCCAACTGGCCCACATCGTCTCCCGAGTGCACAGGACTTCGGACATCGGTGACGGCGACTTCGGAACTCGACAGACTCGCTGCTAACCGATTCAGGGTCGGTGGTCAGGTTCCAGAAACAATCGCTCGTTCGGTAGGCGAGCCAACCCACTTGTGTCGCCGGGGATTACGTGCACGGCATCCATGTAGTGGCGTGATCGGTGGTCTTCCATGAACCGCAAGGCCGCAGTAACACACGCGACGAAGTCCAGCCGCACACCATGCAGGAACACGCTGAGGTGGACATCCGCCTCGTCCGGCATCGGGGAACCGTCGGGGCTCAAGGTGTTTCCGTGTCGCGGACGCTGGTGGGGCGTACCGGGATAGCCTCGAGCTTGTCGAGGTTGTCGTGCAGCTCGGGCCAGCCGTTCTCGTCGACGGAACAGAGGGTGCCGTCGGACCTGTGGACGGTTGGCCGGCTGTCGGTGGGGGCGATCGCGAGTTTGTGGGCGGTGTCCTCGTGGAAGATCGCGAGTAACGCCCGCACATGGGGGGCGATCTCGCCGGGTGGCAGGTATCGGATCATGTCGGGCATCGGTTCACGCTCTCGCCGTCGTGTCGGACCGGGTGCTAACAGGCCGGGCGATCCCCAGCGCCTCACGGCTATCGACGACCCGGACACCTGACCAGAGACAGCGCGCCAGCAGATCACCGCCCGTGTGTATCTCGATCCGACCTCCGATCAGCGACACCCATTTCAGGCAGTAGTGACGCGGGCACACTACCTGAATCAATGTGCTTTCCCTGTCGAATCCTGAACCGCCGCACCGGAACAGGTTGATCCACCGGCGGCTATCACCTTCAGGCATGCGACACCGCCCGTATCCTGCGCGGTGCGACACACGCGCGAACCGATGCGATGACGACAAGCCCGGAGGGACGGAACGTGTCGCGTGGTGGCTCGATCCACTGCCGGATGGCCCCGGACTGTGGAGTCGGTGACGGCAACGCCACCGTTCCGCCTTCGCGGATGACGGAGACGTTGTGCCGGAACAGATCAGCGAACAGCGGCACATCGTCGGGCACGTCGGGCCTGATGAGGTATGTCCAGCGGTTCGACCGTGGGTGCGCCACGATCGGCCCGAAAGCGGCACCGCGACGACCCATGTCGTGTTTGACGGCTTGCCCGAGAGGTGTCGGCATCGTCAACGCCCAGACGTGTGTCGCCTTCATGATGATGCGGCCCAGACTCGGTGGGTCGATGTTCGCGGGCAGGTCGCACACCCTGCGATAGAAGATGGTGCGCGACATGGGTGTGTCCCCAAATGGTATGTGGTCCATCGGCTTTAGACCTCAGCTCGCATCGACGGTGGATAGGCGCGCCCGACCCTGGACATCTTCCGCAACTGCGGACGGGTGGAACCCTGAACAACGGGAGGGCGAGCCTCCCTGCCTTGCGGACGTATCTAGTCGACCACCCACGAAACCCCAGAACAATGCTTACCCTGATTATTCAGATCAGGTTTTTCGTAGCTCCAGCATGTGAATCACAGTGAATGCGACGATTTTTCAAGGCAAAGCGCACCCCAGACCGGAGGGATACGTCGGTGACAGGATCGACAGTGCCGCGCAGGCAACTCGGCCGCCACATGCGAGAGCTACGGACGGGCATCGGGTACACGATTGCAACCGCCGCGGAACTCGTGCAGTGGAGCCCGGCCATGTTGCAGAGAGTCGAAAAGGGCCAAGTCGACAAGGTCCGTGATGTCGACGTACGGGAGCTGTGCAGGATCTACGACGCGAGCCCTACTGTGGCAGAAGCCTTGATAGGGCTCGCACGGCAAGCCAGCGCCAAGGAATGGTGGCACGCCTACGGTGATCTCATTCCCGAGAATTTCGACGTGTATGTGGGGCTGGAAACCGCCGCCAAGCTCCTGACCGTGTACCAGTCGGAATTGGTGCCAGGACTGTTTCAGATACCGGAGTACGCGCGAAGTCTGATTCGCACTGGCCGACCGAGAGACAGCGCGACCGAAGTCGACCGCCGAGTGCAACTGCGGGTCAAGCGTCAAGCAATGGTTGCTCGGTCAGTAGCCCCAGTACGGATCGACGGCGTGTTTCATGAGTCTGTGCTACGTCGGATGATCGGCTCCACAACGATCATGGCCGCTCAGCTATCGGCGTTGGCCGAGGCCAGCACGAAACCCAACGTGAACCTGCGAATCTTGCCGTTCGCGGCGGGCTATCCGACTGGAGCTCAGATTGGACCGTTCACCGTCCTCGAGTTCGGCGCAGACAGCAAGGGGATCCCTGTCGAACCGCCCGTTGTCTACATGGAGGGTTTCACAGGCGCGCTGTACCTGGAGAAGCCCGGCACCGTGCAGCAGTATGGTGAGGCGTACGAGGCGCTGAAGAGTGCGGCTCTGGGTGAGCAAGAGAGCCGGAAGATGTTCCGGGATCTAGCAAAGGAGTACGGACGTGACCGTTGACCTGTCGAGGGCCCAGTGGTTCAAGAGCAGCCGCAGCGGTGCCAATCAGGATTGCGTCGAGGTCGCGCATCTGGACGGAGACATGGTCGGTGTTCGTGACTCGAAGAACCCGACCGGCCCAGCACTGGTCTTCACCCCCGGCGAGTGGGAGGCCTTCACCGCAGGCGTGCAAGACGGCGAGTTCACCCGTCCGTAGCCCTGAAAACCACAGCCCTGCACCTCGGTTGATCGTTGAGGTGCAGGGATACTTTGCACTCCGAGTGGGATGCTGCCTCGCGCCGCATTCCTATTTCTGAGGCTTTCATCTCGAAAACCCGTCGCGGGCCCCGGACTACAGCGATGATGGTCCCGAGCGTGACGACGCCAGTCGGGGCCCGCAGCCACCATCAGGTCACGTGCCAATACCGAACAATCAGGGAAATCGTGAGAACCATTACGAGATTCGCCGTAACCGTTGTCGGCGCACTGGTCGCGATCGCACTCACCATCGGATTCGCGACCACCGCAGCAGCCGCACCAGCGCAATCGCCCGATCCGATCGTCGCCGCATCCGAACCGGCCCCGCATGCGACCGAGATCGACAAGTGCCTCTTGCTGGGTGACACCATCGAGATCAGAACGGCGGTAGGCGCGGCGATAGGCGCTGTCCTCGGTGGAATCGTCGGCCTGCCACTGTTCTTCATCGGCGCCATCCCCGGAGCGATCATCGGCGGGCTCCTCGGTGTATTCATCGGTTCCACGTCGTACGCGATCGATGCCGCGCACCTCCAGCAGCAAGGACTCTGCTGACCCTCAGCAGGGACTGAGGCGTGTGCGGACTGCGAGCGATCCTGCGAAAAGTGTTGTGCCGCAGGCTTGGTGCTTGATGTAGATGAGAAGAAATACAATTCGCCCGGCGACTCTTCGCCGGGCGAATTATGTTCGGATGGAGAGTATTACGGCCGTCAGTTGGCCGCCTCGTAGTTGGCCTCGACCCACTCGGCGAAGCTCGGGCCCGCCAGCTTGGCGTGCGCACCGGGCAGCAGGCCGCCGTTTTCGAACTGCTCGCGGTCCGGGTTGGCCGAGTCGCTGGTCTCCTGGATCTGGGCCGGATGGCCGACGCGGGCGGCCAGCGTCGCGGCAGCTCCCGCCATTGTCTCCGGTCGCGGGCCTGCGACCTCGGGGAACGGTCCGTCGGTCTGCACGGGGGCGGGGTTGACGGCCAGCTCGACGAGGGTCTCCGCGACCGTGCGGGCGGCAACCAGCTGGGTGCGCATGTTCGGCAGGTACGCCACCTCGCCCTGGGTTCCCCACTGGGTCATGACCTCGACCAGCTCGTGGAACTGCGCGGCCCGCAGGATCTGCACCGGCAGCGGCCCTTCCAGCAGCGCCGCCTCATGGGCGAGCTTGGCGGCGTTGTAGCCCGCGACGGAACCATCGATGCCGATGATGGACACCACGACCAGCCGCTCTACGCCCGCCTTCTGCCCCGCCTCGTGCAGGTTCTTGGCTGCGGCGCGGAAGAACTCCGTCGCGATGTCCTTGTCCGGGGACGGCGTGCTGGACGCGTCGATGACCACCTCGACCCCGTCGAGCGCCTCGACCAGCCCGGCGCCGGTCTCGATATCGACCCCGTTCTTCCGGGAGAACGCGACAACCTCGTGGCCCTGCTCGGTCAGCACATCCACCACGTGACGGCCCAGCCGTCCGGTCGCTCCGGCCACTGCGATCTTCTTGGTGTTCGACATGATTCCTCCTCTGGTTCGGCTGCGGTGTTCCGCGTTCACAGAGAAGACGACACCGCCCGGACGAGTGTGACATCACCACGAACACCGGCCGAAAGACATCGCCCGTGATCAGGAGGGGACTGGTTGTCTGAGCTGCGGATTCCTCGAAATACTGTGCGCAGCACTGCCGCTGCGCGGGTCGACAAGCGGAATATCGGTCGATAGCGTGCTGGCGTGACCGGAGGAAACGATCAATTTATGGATGCCGTCGCGGACTTCGAGCGTGCGGTGCACGCAGACGAGTCGGCGGACATGGCGCAGGCGCACGGCATGCTGCGCCAACTTATCGGCGACGCGAATCCGGCGGCGCTGACACAGGCCGGTCCCCGGCTGGCCGCCGTGCTGGAGGATGTGCCGCTCGGCGGCCGAGCGGATATCGCGGTCATGATCGGCTACTGCGTCGAGGTCGGTGCCGACCCTGTCTCCTGCGCGCCGCCAGTGCTCACGAATCTCGCACAAGTACTGGACGGCGCGATGGAATTGATCGAGCAGGCCTCGGCCATCGTGGACCTGGAACTGCCGGCCCCCGAAGATATCGAGGAGGGCAGCGAACTACTGGAGGTGATGTTCGAGTCGTTCGGCCCGAGCGCCACCTTGTCCTGGTTGACGCTGTCCCCGTGCGTGACGGCTTCGCTGTCCATGCTGCAGCGCAAGGCGGTTCGCCAGGGCCTCGGCCCCATCCGCGAGCTGTTGACGCAGCGTTATCAGGCCTACCTCGAGGCTTCCGGCGCGAACGGCAAGGACATCGACTACGCGTTGCTGGTGTTGGACGACGAGCCGCTGATCGTTCTGGACCGCGACACCGGCACCGGCTACCGGCTGCGCATGAGCGGGATCGCGGACAACTTCCAACTGCAGACGTTGCTCGGCGACGCTCTCATCGGTGGCGGACATCTCGCGGGAGAGCCGCCGTCGGCCGAGGCGGTCGCGGTCTCGCGCGATAGCGACGGCCGAGTACCGACCGTCTGCTCATTCAAGTTCCACGCACCGGACGGGACACGGATCTGGAACGAGGGCACACCGTCCGATATCCCGGTCGTCGACGGTGCCCGAGTGCTGGTGCTCGACGAGATTCCGTATCCACATCATTTCCCGGCGCTGCGGTACTTCCCGAGCATGCTCGCAGAGCTCGAGCTGGATCGGGCACTGAGCCCGACCGAGTGCGCCACCTGGTTCGCGCATGTGGGTCCCGCCGAGAGGTAGGTCTGAACTAGTGGTCGGCCTGGGTCAGCGGGGCGCGTTCAACGCGGCGTGCAGAGTCGCCGACCACTGATGGACGATTTCCTTGCGGCGGGCGGAGTCGTCGGTGAGGACGTCGGCCAGGCCGAGGCCGCGGGCCAGGTCGAGGGTGGCCTGGACCAAGTGGTGGGTGACGGGGTCGGTGTCGTCGACGCCGAGGGCCGCCACCGCGCGGCGGTGGGAGATGCGACCGAATTTGGCTTCCAGGGGGACGATGCGCTCGCGCAGGGCCGGGTCGGCCGCGGCGTGGGTCCACACCTGAAGCGCGGCTTTGAACAGCGGACTCGTGTAGGACTCGACCAGACCGGCGACCACGGCTTCGGTGCGGGCGACACCGTAGGCGACGGCGGCGACCGTCTCGGCTTCCGCTTGGGCCTGGTCGGTCCTGGTGTCGAACATGTACTCGAGTGCGGCGGTGATCAGGTCTTCCCTGGTCGGAAAATGATGCTGTGCCGCACCACGCGACACCCCGGCCCGTTCGGCCACCACCGCGACGGTGGCGGCGACCCAGCCGGTTTCGGCAAGGCAGTCGATGGTCGCCTCCAGCAGCCGCTGCCGGGTGGCCCGGCTGCGGTCCTGCTTGGGTTCGTGCGGTGTCGCCATGAGGCTATTCTGCCCAGCTCGGTGCGCGACGCTGCAGGAAGGCCATCATGCCCTCATGCACCTCGGGGGTGCCGAAGAAGCTTGCCGAGCGGGCGGCGAGCTCCTCGGCGGAGCTATCGAATCCGGCCAGGACGGTCGCGTTCACCAGGCGCTTCGCCTCGGCGAGCCCTTGCGGGGAACCCTTGCGCAGCTCCGCGCACAGTCGCACTACCTCGTGCCGGGGATCCTCTGCGGTGACGGTGACCAACCCGATCTGCTCAGCGACATCGGCGCCGAACTTCTCGCCGGTCAGGTAATACCGGCTCGCCGCACGGGGGCTCAGCCGCGGCAGCAGGGTCAGCGAAATCATGAAGGGTGCGAGACCGATGCGCACCTCGGTGAGTGCGAAGCTGCTACTCGGACCCGCCACGACGATGTCGCACGCGGCGACGATGCCCATGCCGCCCGCGCGCACATTGCCCTCGACCTGCGCGATCACCGGCTTCGGGGTTTCGACGAATCGGCGCAGGACATCGATCATCACGCGGGTGCGCTCGTCGGCGGCCACCGCGGGGTCGGCGTTGCTCGCCTCGCTGAGGTCGGCACCCGCGCAGAAGGTGTTGCCGGTGTGGGCGAGCACGATGCCGCGCACGCTGTCATCCGCGGCCGCGTCATCGAGCCCGCGCAACAGTTCGGCGACGAGCCGCGTGGACAGGGCGTTGCGGTTGTGCGGTGAATCGAGCGTGAGCGTCGCGAAGCCGTCGGCGACCTCGTAGCGCACGTACGGCGCGGTGGATGTCTCGGTCATCGAGTCTCCTTTCTCTCTGAGATGCTGCCCGTCACCATGCGCCCGCCGCCCCGGCAGCTATCGAGGCCCGGTCGTATCACGCGGGCCGAGGCATTCCGGGTATCCCGGCACCGGCCGGGATACCCGGAACCGCTCCCGGCGACTGCGTCGCTCGGGAAGTCGATGGTGGTCGCGGCGACATGGGCACGGATGTCAGTAGGACTTCGGCAGGCCCAGGGAGTGCTGGGCGACGAAGTTCAGGATCATTTCGCGGCTGACCGGTGCGATGCGGCCGATCCGCGCCGCGGCGAGCATGGCGGCGAGGCCGTACTCCTTGGTCAGTCCCGCACCGCCATGGGTCTGGATGGCCTGATCGAGCGCCTTGATACTCGCCTCCGCCGCCGCGTATTTCGCCATGTTGGCGGCCTCGGCCGCGCCCATCTCGTCGCCCGTGTCGTAGAGCGTCGCGGCCTTCTGCATCATCAGCTTGGCCAGCTCCAGCTCGATCTTCACCTGGGCCAGCGGATGCGAAATGCCTTGGTGCGCACCGATCGGCGCCTTCCACACCGTGCGCTCCTTGGCGTATTCGACCGCGCGCTCGATGGCGTAGCGGCCCATGCCCACGGCCATCGCGGCACCCATGATCCGCTCCGGGTTGAGGCCCGAGAACAGCTGCATCAGGGCCGCGTCCTCCCTACCGACCAGGGCGGTCGCGGGCAGCCGCACGTCATCGAGGAACAGCGTGAACTGGTGGTCCGGCTCGATGATGTCCATTTCCTGCGGCGTCTTGTGGAAGCCTTCGGCATCGGTCGGCACGATGAACAGCGCGGGCTTGAGCTTGCCGGTCTTGTGGTCCTCGGTGCGCGACACGATGAGCACCGCCTCGGCCTGGTCCACACCGGAGATGAAGATCTTGCGGCCGTTGAGGATCCAGTCCTCGCCGTCGCGGCGCGCGGTGGTGGTGATCTGGTGCGAGTTCGACCCGGCATCCGGTTCGGTGATGCCGAAGACCATCGTGCCGCTGCCGTCAGCGAGCTTGGTCAGCCATTCCTGCTTCTGCGCATCGGTGCCGAACTTGCTGATAATGGTGCCGCAGATGGCCGGTGACACCACCATCAGCAGCAGACCCGCGCCCTGGGCGGAGAGCTCCTCCATCACCAGCGACAGCTCGTACATGCCCGCGCCGCCGCCGCCGTACTCCTCGGGCAGGTTCACCCCGAGAAAGCCGAGTTTGCCTGCCTCGTCCCACAATTCGGTGAGCGGCTCGTTCTTGCGCGCTTTCGGGAGCACGTAGTCGCGGTAGTTGTACTTCGACGCGAGCGCGGCGACCGCCGCCCGCAGCGCCTTCTGCTCCTCGGTTTCGATGAAACTCATCAAATCTCCTTTGTCATGCGGGAACCCCGCACTCGGTCGGCCACGATGATCGCTGCGCGATGGTTTCTCATCGGGCCTCCTGGTTGTCTTCGTCGACTGGATCCACGACGGCGAGCACGGCGCCCACATCGACCTGCTGGCCGACGGCGACGTTGAGGGCGCTGAGCACCCCGGCGGCGGGGGCGGAGATGGTGTGCTCCATCTTCATCGCCTCCAGCCACAGGATCGGCTGGCCCTGTTCCACCAGGCTGCCGACCTGCGCACCGAGCCGAATCACGCTGCCCGGCATCGGCGCGAGCAGCGAGCCGGTGGCCACCTGGTCGGCAGGGTCGCTGAAACGCGGCAGCCTGCGCACACTCACCGGTCCCAACGGCGAATCGATGCACACCAAGTCGCCGTAACGCGCGACAGCGAATTGCCTGCGCACGAGACCACGTTCGCCGGGCACCGCGAGCACGACCCGATCCGCCGTCGCCTCGACCAGCTCAAGACCGTCGTGACCGTCCACCGTCACGCCGTCGCGGGTGCAGCGGTAGCCGATGTCGTGGATGCCGGTGGTCCGGCTCTCGTAGGACTTGCGCTGCGATTGCGAGGGCAGGTTGCGCCAGCCCGCGGGGAAACCGCCGCCGACCCGCGCGGAGCGGCGATTGGCTGCCGCATCCGCAAGGGCGGCCGCGACGATCGACAACGTTTCGTCGGCCTCGGATACCAAGGGCGCGGCGAGCGTGTCCAGTCCATGGGTGGTGAAGAACGCGGTATCGGTGTCACCCGCGAGGAAGGCCGGGTGCCGCAGCACACGCACCAGCAGATCGCGGTTGGTCACCAGACCGTGAATCTTCGCGCGGTGCAATGCCGTAGCCAGCAGCCGCGCCGCCTCGGCGCGGGTGTCGGCGTAGGAGATGACCTTGGCCAGCATCGGGTCGTAGTGCACACCGACGACCGAGCCGTCGACGACACCGGTGTCGAGGCGCACGCCCGGCCGATCGAGAACACCGAATTCGGTTGTCACCGAAGGGATGTCGATGCGATGCACGGTGCCGCTCTGTGGCTGCCAGTCGTGTGCTGGATCCTCGGCGTAGAGCCGGACCTCGATCGAGTGTCCGCGCATCGCGGGAGCCGACGCGGCGAGCTCGCCGCCCGCCGCGACCTCGAGCTGCGATCGCACGAGATCGAGTCCGGTGGTGCATTCGGTGACCGGATGTTCCACCTGCAGCCGGGTATTCATCTCCAGGAAGAAGAACTCGCCCGCCTCGTCGGCCAGGAACTCCACGGTGCCCGCACCGGTGTATCCGATCGCCCCCGCGGCAAGACGGGCCGCCTCGAACAGCCGCTCCCGCATGCCCTCGGTCCGTTCGACCAACGGGGAGGGGGCCTCCTCGATCACCTTCTGATGACGACGCTGGATGGAGCATTCGCGCTCGCCGACCGCCCAGATTGTGCCGTGGGTGTCCGCCATGACCTGCACCTCGATGTGCCTGCCCGTTTCGAGATACCGCTCACAGAACACCGTGGGATCCCCGAACGCGGACTCGGCTTCCCGGCGCGCCGCGGCGATCTGCGGCTCCAACTCGGCGAGGGCGCGCACCACGCGCATTCCGCGACCGCCGCCACCGGCGGAGGCCTTGATGAGCACCGGCAGGTGCTGCTCGGCGACCTCGGCGGGATCGAGTTCGGCGAGCACGGGCACGCCCGCGGCATCCATCATCTTCTTGGAGGCGACCTTCGAACCCATCTGTTCGATGGCTTCGACGGGCGGGCCGATCCAGGCGAGCCCGGCGGCCAGCACGGCACGCGCGAATTCGGCATTCTCGGAAAGGAATCCGTAGCCGGGATGAACGGCGTCCGCGCCGGTGGCCAGCGCGGCATCGATGATGAGCTCACCGCGCAGATAGGTTTCCGCAGGGGTGTTGCCCGGCAGCCGCACCGCGGCGTCGGCCTCGGCGACGTGCGGTGCGGCGGCATCCGCGTCGGAGTAGACCGCGACCGTGCCGATGCCCATCCCGCGGCAGGTGGCGAACACACGCCGCGCGATCTCGCCGCGGTTGGCCACCAAGACATTCGTGATCGGCACACCCGTCATCCGGCCGCCGCCCTGCATCGAATCGCTTCGCGATGCCGTCATGTTCGACCTCACATTCGGAAGACGCCGAAGCCATCGGCGCCCTTGATCGGAGCGTTGTGAATGGCCGACAAGGACATTCCCAACACCGTGCGGGTATCGCGGGGATCGATGACGCCGTCGTCGTAGAGCCGGCCGGACATGAACATCGCCAGCGACTCGGCCTCGATCTGGGCCTCGATCATGGCGCGCATCCCGGCGTCGGCGTTCTCGTCGAACGGCAGCCCCTTCGCCTCCGCGGCGGCGCGGCCGACAATGGAGATCACGCCCGCCAGCTGCGCACCGCCCATGACAGCGGATTTCGCACTCGGCCAGGCGAAGACGAAGCGCGGATCGTAGGCACGCCCGCACATGCCGTAGTGCCCCGCACCGTAGGAGGATCCCATCAGCACCGAGATGTGCGGGACCTTCGAGTTGGAGACGGCATTGATCATCATCGCGCCGTGCTTGATGATGCCCTTCTGCTCGTACTCCTTGCCGACCATGTAGCCGGTGGTGTTGTGCAGGAACAGCAGTGGCGTGTTCGACTTGTTGGCCAGCTGGATGAACTGGGTGGCCTTTTGCGACTCCTCGGAGAAGAGCACGCCGCGCGCGTTGGCGAGGATGCCGACCGGATAGCCGTGCAGCTCGGCCCAGCCGGTGACCAGGCTACTGCCGTAGAGCGGCTTGAACTCGTCGAAGTCGGAGCCGTCGACAATACGGGCGATCACCTCGCGCGGATCGAACGGAATCTTCAGATCCGGCGGGACGATGCCGAGCAGGTCGGCCGGGTCGTACAGCGGATCGATCACCGCGGCGCGCGGTGCGGGCCCCTGCTTTTTCCAGTTGAGCCGCTTGACGATGGCGCGGCCGATGCGGATCGCGTCCTGCTCGTCGAGCGCGTAGTAATCCGCGAGACCCGAGACCCGGGCGTGCATGTCCGCGCCGCCGAGCGACTCGTCGTCGGACTCCTCACCGGTGGCCATCTTGACCAGCGGCGGCCCGCCGAGGAACACCTTGGAGCGTTCCTTGATCATCACCACGTGGTCGGACATGCCGGGGATGTAGGCGCCACCGGCGGTCGAGTTGCCGAAAACCAGTGCGATGGTGGGGATGCCCGCGGCGGAGGCCTGGGTGAGGTCGCGGAACATCCGTCCGCCGGGCACGAAGACTTCCTTCTGCGTGGGCAGGTCCGCGCCACCGGATTCGACCAGCGAGATCACCGGCAGCCGGTTCTCGCGCACGATGTCGTTGATGCGCAAGGTCTTTCGCAGCGTCCACGGATTGGAGGTGCCGCCGCGCACTGTCGGGTCGGGCGCGACGATCATGCATTCGACGCCCTCGACGATGCCGATTCCGGCGATAGTGCTCGCGCCGACGTGGAATTCGCTGCCCCATCCGGCGAGTGCGCACAGCTCCAGGAACGGGGAGTCCTCATCCAGGAGCAGCTCGATGCGTTCGCGCGCGGTCATCTTGCCGCGCTTGCGATGCCTGGCCAGCTTGTCCGGTCCGCCGCCTGCGATCGCCTTGGCGAACTCGGCCTCCACCTCGGTGAGCTTGGCGGTCATCGCCTCGGCGGCCGCCGTGTACTCCGGCGATCCGGTGTCGAGGGTGGTGCGTAGTGTCGTCAAGACTGGTACCCCAATCGTTTCGCCGCCAGACCGGTCAGGATTTCGGTGGTGCCGCCGCCGATGCCGATGATGCGGATATCGCGATACTGGCGTTCCACTTCGGATTCGCGCATGTAGCCCAGCCCGCCGAACAGCTGCACGGCCTGGTTGGCCACCCACTCGCCCGCCTCGACGGCGGTGTTCTTGGCGAAGCACACCTCGGCGATCAGATCGGTTTCGCCGTTCGCGCTGCGCTGGGCCACATCTCGGGTGTAGACCCTGGCCACGTCGATACGGCGGGCCATTTCGGTCACGGTGTTCTGCACGGACTGCCTGCTGATCAGCGGGCGGCCGAAGGTCTCCCGGTTGCGCACCCATTCCAGGGTGAGGTCCAGGCAGCGCTGGGCCTGCGAATATGCCTGTACCGCAAGGCCTACGCGCTCGCTGACGAACGCGCCCGCGATCTGATAGAAGCCGGAGTTCTCGGCGCCCACCAGATTCTCCACCGGCACCCGGACATCCACGTAGGACAGCTCGGCGGTGTCGGAGGCGAGCCAGCCCATCTTCTCCAGCTTGCGGCTGACCGTGAAGCCCGGTGTGCCTTTCTCCACGACGAGCAGCGAAATACCGCCCGCGCCAGGGCCGCCCGTGCGCACCGCGGTGACGACGAAGTCGGCGCGGACGCCCGAGGTGATGTAGGTCTTGGCGCCGTTGACGATGTAGTGGTCGCCGTCGCGGCGCGCGGTGGTGGTGAGGTGGCCGACGTCGGAGCCGCCGCCCGGCTCGGTGATGGCGAGCGAGCCGATTTTCTCCCCGGCCAGCGTCGGGCGCGCGAAGCGTTCGATCAGGTCTTCGTTGCCGGAGGCGATGATGTGCGGCACGGCGATACCGCAGGTGAACAGCGAGGCGAACAGGCCGCCGGAACCGCCGGCCTGGTGCAGTTCCTCGCACACGATCATCGCGTCGATGCCGTCACCACCGGAACCGCCAACGGATTCGGGGAATTGGATACCGAGCAGGCCGAGCTCGCCCGCCTTCTTGTGCAGTTCGCGCGGGATCTCGCCGTCGCGCTCCCAGTCGTCGAGATACGGGAGGACCTCGCGCTCGGCGAAACCGCGCACGGTGGCGCGTAATTCGCGCCGCTCGGGGGTGTTCCACGGGCTCACGGCAACACTCACAGCCCCGTCACCTCCCGCTTTCTTTCGATAGCGCGAGACGGGTGTGCGCTCAGCGCGTAGTGCTCACTCATGGCAACAGCTCCAGTGGGATATCGATATGACGCGAGCGCAGCCATTCGCCGAGCCCCTTGGCCTGTGGGTCGAATCGGGCCTGGTAGGCAACGCCCTTCCCGAGCAGACCTTCGATGATGAAGTTCACGGCGCGCAGATTCGGCAGTACGTGCCGGGTGACGGTCAGCGCGGCGGCTTCGGGCAGCAACTGCTCGAGCCGCTCGACAGTGAGCGCGTGCACGAGCCACCGCCACTGGTCGTCGGTGCGCACCCAGACACCGATATTGGCGTTGCCGCCCTTGTCTCCGCTGCGCGCCAGCGCGATCGTGCCGAGTGGTTCCCTGCGAGTTTCGCTGGCTGGCAACGGTTCCGGAAGTCCGGGTTCGGCGACGTCGGCCAGTGCCAGCGTGTCCGACGCGGGCGCGATCTCGACCCTGGTGCCCTCCGGCAGCACCGCCGCGTGCGGAACCTCGGTGGCATCGACGAATCCCGGCGTGTACACGCCGTACGGGGAACCGTTGCCGGGCAGGCTGGTGAAGCTGGCGCCCGGATAGCTGGCCAGCGCCAGCTCGACCGCCACATTGGAGAAGGCACGGCCGACCTTGTTGGGGTCGGGATCACGAACCACACAGCGCAGCAGCGCGCTGGCCTGCTCCTCGGTCTCGGCGTCCGGCCGGTCGAGGCGAGCCAGCGTCCAGCTCAGCTCGGCGGGCCGCACGGGCAGCCAGGACTCCAGCTGACGTTGCGCCAGTTCGGCTTTCGCCTCGATGTCCAGCCCGGTGAGGATGAACTCCATCTCGTTGCGGAAGCCGCCGAGCGTATTCAGCGAGACCTTGAGCTGCGGCGGTGGCGCTTCACCTGTCACGCCGCTGATCCGCACGCGGTCGGGGCCGTCCTGGTCGAGCCGGATGGTGTCCAGTCGCGCGGTGACATCCGGTCCCGCGTAGCGCGCGCCCTGGATCTCGTACATCAGCTGCGCCTCGACGGTGTCCACGGTGACCGCGCCACCGGTGCCGTGATGCTTGGTGATGACGCTGCTGCCGTCCCTGCGCACCTCGGCGATCGGGAAGCCCGGGCGGCCGAGATCGGCCAGCTCCTTGAAGAAGGCGAAATTGCCGCCGGTGGCCTGGGTGCTGCATTCGATGACGTGTCCCGCGATGACCGCACCGGCCAACTGGTCGTAATCGGTTCGCCCCCAACCGAAGTGGGCGGCGGCCGGGCCGACGATCACCGAGGCGTCGGTGACCCGTCCGGTGACCACGATGTCCGCGCCCGCGTTCAGGCATTCGACGATGCCCCACGCACCGAGGTAGGCATTGGCGGTCAGCGGCGCACCCAGGCCGAGTTCGCCCGCCCTCCCGAGCAGGTCATCGCCCTCGACATGGGCGACCTTGGCATCCAGACCCAGATCCGCGGCGACCTTACGCAGTTTCTCCGCGAGCCCTGCCGGGTTGAGGCCGCCCGCATTGGTGACGATCTGGACGTTGCGCTCGAGCGCGAGCGCGAGGCAGTCCTCGATCTGCCGCACGAACGTCTTGGCGTAGCCGAGGCTCGGATCCTTCATCCGGTCACGGCCGAGGATCAGCATGGTCAGTTCGGCGAGATAGTCACCGGTGAGCACATCGAGCTGCCCGCCTTCGAGCATCTCGCGCATTGCACTGAGCCGATCACCGTAGAACCCGGAACAGTTGCCGATCCGGATCACATCCGGATCGGCGGCCAGCATACGCATCAGCTGGGAGGCCCTCCTATGCGGCGAACCGTCCCAGCGCCGCCGCATTGCCGCACCGGTGAAGTCCGCGTACCAGAGACCAGCATCACATCCGATCCAGAAAAAAGCAAGCACGCGTGCTTGTTAATCGCCCACGCCCACCTAAACCCCCACAACCTGCGAGTAAGCTCCCCGCCGTGTCCTCCATCCTCCTACTCGCCCTCGCCGGTTTCCTCCTCGGCGGCGCCTACTCCACCTGGAAGACCCTCCGCCCCCTGTCGATCGCACTGGGTGTCTGCGCAGCCCTGGCGGTGGCGGGCGCGATCGCCTGGATGAGCTAGAGCATCATCCCCACCAACCTTGCGGTAGCTGCTGGTCGGGGATTGGCGGGTGGTCCGGGCAGCGAAACCGCGGGAGTTCGCACGCTTGACCTTGACCCTAGGTCAAGGTGCACGTTCATCGCATGACTACTACGCCTCTCTCTGACTCTGCTGGCGAAATCTGCTCCAGAGCCCCTCAACATGGCCATTGACAAGCGCCTGCGCGAGAGTGATTCCGGTATATTTTCGGCATGGCGGCGATGCTCGGACCGGCCGAAAACCGCGATACGCCAGCGCCAATGGAGAGCCAGGCCAGTCTGGGCCGGGGTTTGCTGTGATGAGGCTAGGCATCGATGTTGCACGAGCCATGGTTGCTGCGGCGCGTCGGCTGAACTGTCTGGGTGAGGCCGCAGCGGGCTTGGCCCTCAGGCTCCGGAGGGACGGGGATGCCTTGCATTCCGTGGTGCCCGAAACCGGACATGTTGACGCGGCCCTCGCCGAACGGATCCGCGGCATTTCCCTGGACACTCGATTCGACAGGGCGAGTACAACGATTCGAGAGAGGCTCGACCGCGATCCACCCGGCACCGAGGACATGTTCTATCGCGACCTGCGTGAACATGTGCGCGAACACGAGATGCCATTGAAAATGCGTGAAACGGACGACGACGACACATGGGCGTGGACAGGCACGGATGACGCCGTTGAGAAGGAGGCAGAGAGAGCGCAATGGCTGGCGAACCGCACCTGGGGTCGAGCCATTCAGATCAAACAAGACCATCTGCGCCAGCAAGGTGTGACCGGGAGAGCACACGCCCAGTCCATGTGGGACTGGAAGGATAAGCTCGAACGGGCGGCACGCGACTACGGGGATCCGTTGCCCTTCCTTCCGGAGATCGCGGGAAGGGAACCGCGCATGAGCGAGGTCTATCGCGGCGACGGGCAGCCTCGGGAGGTGATCTTCACAGAAGGCTTCCAGGCGTGGCGCGACGCCCCGGACGCCGACCGCGCGCTCATGGACCCCCGCCCCGGCTACGATGGCCGGATCTACACCGCGAAGGAGCTCGAGGTCGCGGCGCTCTATCCATTGGACGACCCGGGCAGGCACGTGTACGTCATCGAGGACGCGCGCAATTACACGGACATCGAGGATGCACGGAAATACAACCCGCACGGACCCCGTTACGAGGCAGGCGAGGCGGGCGAGGTGGTGTTCCCGAACGTGCCACCCGACAAGATCAAAGGCGAACTCCGCGACCCCCACGACCCGAGCGCTGGACTCATAGCCAACCCCAACTTCAAACCCTATGAACCGCCGCCGATCAGGCCACCGCGTGAGGACGGCGACTAACGCCGACATCAAACCCGCCGCCTGCGGCCTCTACTTCCAACGACCCCACAGGGACTGGACCATCAACCAGCTCGCGGTCGCCGAATACGTTGCGCGGGAATGGTTCCGACCTGCGCGCCGCGATACCGGTGAATTTCGCAAACCTGAACGGAGACGACACCGCCCGACAGGGATAGGGATGCCGACCCGTCAGTGCTCAGTTCACCGGGCTGAAATCGAGACCCACCAGCCCGCCTAGCTCACGACAATCCCCAGCCAACTCAGCCCGAAAGACCCGCCCCTAGGTTCACCTATGACCGAAAGACGGGGCAGCCCCCGCCTTCAACTCAGCCGAAAAATCCTCAAGTCCTCCGGCACCCCACTCAACGGCGCCGCAAAAAAACTCCGCCGATAAGGCTTGATCGTGTACCCCAATTCCTCCAACGTCTCCGGCCGCAGCGAATCCAGCGTCGCCTCCGACACCATCGTGTTGCCGTTGCCGCCCGCTTCCATCACTCGCGCGGCGATGGTGACGTCCACACCGAGCCAGTCGCCACCGATCTCGCGCGGTGAGCCGGTGTGCAGCCCGACGCGCATCTGCGGCCGGTAGCCGCGGACCTCGACCTCGCCCAGGTTGCGCTTGGCCTGCGTCGCGGCGTGCACCGCACGATCAGCCGAGGTGAACACGGCCATCACGCCGTCACCCATGCGCTTGACGAGGTGACCGCCCCGGTCGGCGATCGGGGGCTCGATGGCCTTGGCTACCACCCGCAGAAGTTCGAGCGTCGCCTCATCTCCCGCCGACAGCGACCAACTGGAGAACGCCACCAGATCGGTGAACATCACAGTTATCTCTTGGCTACCTCTGCCGCGACCGACTCGCTCCAACACGGCCTGCCAGACCTGGAGCGCGCCGAACCCGATCTCACGGGCCGCGCTAGGTGTATCACCGACCAGTTTGTCCGCGGCGCGGGCGACCGCGCGAGCGCCGCCGGGACCCGAAACCGACAGCGGATCGCCGAAGGCCGGATCACCTGGAAGCTGCTCACGCGCCTTCCGCAGCGCACCGATCAGATCTGGTCGCTGATTCGCATTCATCAGTGCGGAAAGCTGCCCCCGGCGAAGCCCAGGCTCCGAACGACGAGGCGAACCGTCCTCGTCGACGGGCACCAGCGGTATGACTACCTCGGACGGAATGCCGCCGGTCTCCCCTGGCGTCGACTCCGGCTCAGCACCGCCGGAAGGTGTTTCGCTCACGCCCCGAGCGTATCTCAGCCGACCTACCGTCGGCGGGTTACTTATCATCGCCACTGCCACCTCACGATCAGACGGAGCGGGCACGACATTGGGGCCGCCGATAGATAACGTGATAGTTGCTGGAGCCGATGCTACCCAGCACAGATTCCAGACGGAAGCGGCCTATTTCACAGTTTCCGCGATGTTCACACGCGACAGAAGCGGTCGGAAACGAGATCGCCGGCCCGGTGTGGAAGGGGATTCACACACCGGACCGGCGATCGCACCGTCCGCCGGGCAGTGGCAGGCGGTGACGAAGGGCGCGCGATTCCTCCCGACAAGGTGACGCGCCCCACACCCGAGTGGCGAGGGAGGGCTACTCGGGTAGCTCCTTGCTCAGGCGTCGCGCTGGTTCACCGTGACCAGCGCCGCGCCGAAGATGATCGCCACGAAAGCGATGAAGTAAGCCAGGCTGCCCCAGACGCCCCAGTGCCAGTTCGCGGTGGACTCCGAGGAGCTCACGAAGCGAGTGATGTTCTGGAAGGGCAGGAACGGCGCCACATTGCGACCGAAGCTGCCGAAGGCGCTCAGCAGCGGCTCGATCAGCAAGGACCACAACACGACCAGGGAGATCGCCGCGGCCGACTGCCGAACGAGCACACCGATGCCGATGGCGAGCGCGACGGCGAAGAACGCGTAGATCGGAATGCCGTACACCGAACGCCAATGGTCCTCGAGCACCACATCGGCGGCCGCCTTCGAGCCGCCGACCACTTTGGCTACGGCAATGGCGATCAGCGCGATGATCGTGGTGAGCACCGCCCCGAAGCCGCCGACCAGCGCGGTCTTGGTCACCAGGACCTTCGTCCGATGCGGTACGGCCTGGAACGTCGTCCGGATGACGCCGAAGCGATATTCGCTGGTCACCGTCAACGCGGCCATGATCATCAGCACCATGATGCCGAAACCGGTGACGCCCGCGGTCGCGGTGCCGATGTCCAGCGTCGGCGTCCCCTCGTCGGGATTGTCACCCGCGGAACGCACGACCAGCGCGAACAGCGCCGACAATCCGATGCCGAGGATCACGATGATGGCCGAGCACCACCAGGGCGACCTGGTCGAGGTGAGCTTGATTCGTTCTGCTGCCAGCACGCCCATCAGAGCGCACCTCCCATCACCTGATCGAAGCCTTCGCCGTGGTACTGCACCGCGCCGCCGGTCATCCGCATGAATGCCTCTTCCAGCGAGGCCCGCTGCGGCGCGAGCTCGAACAACGTGATGTCGTTCGCGCCCGCGAGCTTGCCGACATCGTCGCTGGTCACGCCCGCTACGACCAAGGCGGGACCGTCACTGCTCTCACCGTCTTCGCGCACGGTCATGCCGTTGGAGGTGAGCACACTGCGCAGCTGTTCGAGCTGCGGGCTGCGCACCCGCACCGACGCTTCCGAGGCGCGTTCGATGAATTCCTGGGTGGTCGTATCGGAGATCAACTGACCCTTGCCGATCACCACCAGGTGCTCGGCGGTCTGCGCCATCTCCGAAAGCAGGTGGCTCGACACCAGCACGGTGCGGCCCTCCGCGGCCAGACGCTGCATGAACCGGCGAATCCAGAGAATGCCCTCGGGGTCGAGGCCGTTGACCGGCTCGTCGAACAGCAGCACCTGCGGATCGCCGAGCAGTGCGCCCGCGAGGCCGAGCCGCTGCGACATGCCGAGCGAGAATCCGCCCGCGCTCTTGCCCGCCACCTCGGACAGGCCGACCAAGCGCAACACCTCGTCGACGCGCGAGGACGCGATGTCGTTGGATGCGGCCATCCACTGCAGGTGCGCGCGCGCCGAACGATTCGGATGCACCCACTTCGCGTCCAGCAGCGCGCCGACGGCACGCAACGGATGGTCGAGCTCGTGGTACGGCTTTCCGTTGATCAGTGCGGTTCCCGCGGTGGGCTTGTCCAGCCCGAGGATCATCCGCATAGTGGTCGATTTACCGGCGCCGTTGGGTCCAAGGAAGCCTGTCACCTGTCCGGGACGGACGGTGAAGGACAAATCCTGAACGGCGACGGTCTGCCCGTAGTGCTTGGTCAGGCCCCTCAGCTCGATCATGAGTACCAGCATTGCGCAAGAAAGGGCCGCACGCGTCACTAGAAAGTGTCGAGTCGGATCATCCTCGAGGATGATCTCGACCCCGAGGGGTCTGCGGATGTTCCCCTAGAGCGCGGGCGAGGACGCCTGCGCCCAGAAACGCTTGGGGATGCGGCCGGCCTGGCGGGCCAGATGCCCAGCGCGCACGGCGTCCGCCATGGCGGCGGCCATCAGCGCGGGGCGTCGGGCCCTCGTCACGGCGGTGGCGAGCAGGACGGCCGAGCAGCCGAGCTCCATGGCGAGGGCGGCGTCGCTCGCGGTGCCGATGCCCGCGTCGAGGATGACGGGGACCCCCGCCCCGGCCACGATCATCTCGATGTTGTGCGGGTTGCCGATGCCGAGACCGGTGCCGATCGGGGCGCCGAGCGGCATGACCGCGGCGCAGCCCGCGTCCTCCAGCCTGCGGGCCAGGATCGGGTCGTCGGTGGTGTAGGGCAGCACCACGAAACCCGCGTCGACCAGTTGTTCTGCGGCGGTGAGCAATTCGATGGGGTCGGGAAGCAGGGTTCGCTCGTCGGCGATCACCTCGAGCTTTACCCAGTTGGTGTCGAGCGCCTCGGCGGCCAGCTGTGCGGTGAGCACCGCTTCGGCGGCGGTGCGACAGCCCGCCGTATTGGGCAGCGCCGTAATGTCCAGGCGCTTCAGTAGATCGAGCACGCCGGTGCCGCCGACGGCGTCCACGCGGCGCATCGCGACCGTGGTGAGTTCGGTACCGGAGGCGATCAACGCCTCCTCGAGCACGGCGAGATTGTCCGCGCCGCCGGTGCCCATGATCAGCCGCGAGCCGAACCGCTTGCCCGCGATCTCCAGTGCGTCAGCCACCCTGGACCGCCGTGAGCACCTCGATCTGCCAGCCGCGCCCGACCGGCTCGCCCCAGCGGGACTTCGGGAACACCGCACCGTCCACCGCGAGCGCGACGCCCTGATTCGGCAGCCCGAGGCGGTCGAGCAGCTCACGCACGGTCAGTGCTTCGGCGAACTCGTGGTCGGCGCCGTTCACGGTGACACCGATAGGGATTGACGTCGCGGTCATCGAATTCCTCCTGCGGACGACGATAGGGACGGCGCACCTGGCGCCGAAAAACGTTGCGGATCGGCGGCTTCCGCCGCCGTGAGCACCGTGCCGTCGAGCACGCTCAGCACCGCGTCGACGGTGAGCGGGACGGCGAGCATGCCGTTGCGGCCGTGTCCGGTCGCCGCGACGATCCGGTCGGAGAGTCTGCCGATCAGCGGCAGATTGTCCGGGGTGCCCGGCCGCGAACCCGCACTGGCCTCGGCCAATTCGTACTCGCCGATACCGGGCAGCACCGCCTCGGCGTCCGCGATCAGGTCACGGACACCGGCCACGGTCACCGCGGTATCGAAGCCTGCCTCGTATTGCGTTGCGCCGACGACGATTCCGTCCGCGCGCGGCACCAGATAGACCGGCCTGCCGTGTACTCGGGCCCGGATCACCCGCGTCGGCGGGGGCGTCGCGCCGGGCCGATGCCGCAGGCGCAGGATCTCCCCCTTGACGGGACGGACCGGCAGCTGCGGCCACAGGCCTGCGGAGGCCGCGCCCGCCGCGAGCACGATCTGGTCATGCGGCAGTGCGTCGAGTTCGGCGACCGATTCGGCGCGGAACTCGACCCCCTCGGCCACGCAGGCCTGCCGCAAAGCATCGAGCAGGCGCCGGTTGTCGATGGCGGGCTCGGCGGGTGCGAGCAGACCGGCGCGCACCGTGCGGGCCAGTGCAGGCTCCAGGGCACGCACGCCCGCCCGATCCAGCAGGCGCAGCTCGTTGCCGCGACCGCCCACCCAGTCGGCCACCGTGCGCAGGTCGGCGGCATCGGCCCCGTCGAGCGCGACGGTCAATGTCTCATCGGCGACGAAGACACGCACTCCGGTGGCGGCCTCGATGCGCCCGGCGAATTCCGGCCAGCGGGCCAGTGAGGCGGCGCCGAATTCGAGGACGAGATCCTCCCCCGGCCAGCCTTCGGACAGCGGGGCCAGCATGCCCCCCGCAACCCATGAGGCGCCGGATCCGACGGCGGGGTCGAAGTTCGTGACCGACCAGCCCGCCTGCGCGGCCCGCCAGGACACAGCGAGTCCGATGGCGCCGCCACCGACGACAGCCAAAGTCCGCATCCGTTCCACCTGCCTTCTTATTCGCATCCCCACGGTAGCGCGGCTACGGTCGAAGGCGTGCAACCCTCCCACCCGTACCGGTCCCTCCCGCCCAGGGAGCGTCTGGCAACCGCGCGGCTCTATCTCTGTACCGACGCTCGCCGGGAGAAGGGCGATCTGGCCAAGTTCGCCGCGGCCGCCCTCGCGGGCGGCGTCGACATCATTCAGCTCCGAGACAAGGGCTCGCCCGGCGAGGCGAAGTTCGGTCCGCTGGAGGCCAAGGCCGAGCTCGGCGCGCTCGCCGAACTCAAGGCCGCGGCCCACAGATACGGTGGGTTGGTCGCGGTGAACGACCGCGCCGATATCGCACTCGCGGCGGGCGCCGATGTGCTGCACCTCGGACAGGGCGACCTGCCGCCCTGGTACGCCCGGCGCATCCTCGGACCCGAGGTGGTGATCGGGCGCTCCACCCACAATCGCGCGCAGGCCGGACTCGCCGCGATCGACGAGCACATCGATTACTTCTGCACCGGTCCGGTGTGGACGACCCCGACCAAACCCGGCCGCCAGGCCGCCGGACTGGATCTGGTGCGCTCCACCGCCGACGCCCACCCGACCCGGCCCTGGTTCGCGATCGGCGGTGTGGACGGCCCGCGGTTGCCGGAGCTACTGGAAGCCGGGGCCGACCGCATCGTCGTGGTGCGAGCGATCACCGAAGCCCGTGATCCGGAGGCCGCGGCACGAGAACTCAAGTCCGCGCTGCTCGAAAACGCATAGGGCTGAGCACCCCTCGCCCAGCATCCCGTCGACTCCGGTCCACCGAGGTTCGGTTCCGGACGACTGCCGCACCGCACCTAGGAAACGACCTGAACGCGAGTGAGCGAGAGGATCGGGCCGGCCGTCGCGATATCGGCGACCGAGGCCGAATCCGATGCTGCCGCCGTAGCGCTCGAATCCCGCGCGGCAACCACCGCCGGGTCGACGATCCTGGCGCAACCGCCGGGGCCATCCGGATCCGAATGCAGCCAGACGAACCCGTCGTCGGCCAGGTCGACGGTGCGCGGCAGCGCGGCCGCGACGGCGGGGGCGTCCACCACATCGTCCAAGCAGACGCGAGCGGGCGCGGCACGCAGCGACGGCCAGGAGGCGGCGAAGCCAGGGTGCAGCGGACGGGCGTCGACCTCGTCTTCCGGCACCCACGCCAACGCGGTGCTCTCGCGGTTGCGACTGGTCGGCAGGGGCATCACGGCATCGGCGACCACGGTCGTATAGGTCCAGCCGCTCGACGAGGTGGCCGTGACCCGTTCCCCGCGCACCCGGACGTCGGCGGGATTGATACCCGCCTCCTCCCATGCCTCGCGTACTGCGGCGTGCACGGGCGTCTCGTGGCTGTCGCGCGCACCGCCCGGCAGCGCCCAGGTGCCGCCCTGATGGCTCCACAGCGCGCGATGCTGCAGCAACACCGCGGAACCACCGCCGACCAGCGGAGCGCGCAGCAGCAGGCCGGCCGCGCCGAAGCGGCCCCAGTGCCGCAAGCCGTCGGGGTCGTCCGACCAACCGTCACCGTCACCACGCATCTGCCAAACCATCCTCATCCAGCCGTGGCAGGGGTGTTTCACACGCCACGGCACCGGTAAGACCACAATAAACTCCGACACGGCGCGTACGTGCGCCACAAAACCGGGGAGGTGGAGATGGCTCGCACCGAGCAGGCGACGGCTGCGCAGCCGCCGTCGGTCGTAACCGAGCCCGCGCGCAAGCATCTCGGTGCCGCGCGCAACTCGGCGGTGCGTGAGCATCTCGACCCGGCCAATCTGCGATCATTCGCGCAGTCCTCACCGGGACGGCTCATCGCGTTCGGCCTGGTGCTCATCGGCCTATGCCTGGCGGCGGGCGTCGTTTCGGCGGTCACGGTGAGCGATCGTCAGCAGGCGCTCGACATCCTGCTCGACGACACCGAGCCGGACGCGCAGTCCGCACAGCGGCTCTACACCACGCTGTCCATCGCGGACGCCGCGGCGAGCACCGCGTTCATCGCGGGCGGCCTGGAACCCGAGGCCGTGCGCGACCGATACAGTCAGGCACTCGGCGAGGCGTCCTCGGAACTGGTGACCCAGTCCGGGCCCATGGCATCTGCCGACCCCGACACCCGGCTGCGGACGGGGATCGCCACCGGCCTGCCCGTGTATTCGGGTCTGATCGAGACGGCCCGAGCCAACAATCGCAGCGGATATCCGGTCGGCGCGGCGTACTTGAGCGAGGCATCGAATCAGATGCAGACGGCGCTGCTGCCGATGGCTCAGGAACTACAGGATCATCGATCGGGCGCGGTCGACGCGGCCCAGCGCCACCACGCGCAGCCACCGTGGCCCGCCATCATGCTGCTGATACTCGCCTTGGCGTTTTTGGTCTGGGCGCAAATCGAGCTGGCCAAGCGCTGGCACCGCGTGATCAATCCCGGACTGCTGCTCGCCTCCGCCGCGATGGTGACCCTGCTGGCCTGGACCGTGGTCGCCGGGTCGATCTCGGCCGTGTCGATGATCAGCGGCCGTGACGGTGCGGCGGTGCCCGCCTCCCGGTTGACCGAGAGCCGCATCGTGACCCAGCAGGCGCGTTCCGCCGAAACATTGAAACTGGTGCGACGCGATGCGACCGGCGATTACGACCGCACCTACGATTACAGCATCGCCCGGCTGACCGAACTGCTCGACGGCTACCCGACGCGCGCGCCCGCAGCCGGGGACGTGGCGAACGCCCGAACCGCGCTCGCCCGTTGGCGCGCCGCGCATCAGCGAATGAATGAAACTCTCGCCCACGGCGACTTCAACGGTGCGGCAGCGGTCGCGACCGGACCCGGCACCGCGGATGCCGCCGCCCAGGTGGACGCGCTGGACAGGTCGCTCGGCGCGGCGCTGGCGAAGACAAGGGACACCTTGCGCGGCAAGATCTCCCAGGGCGCCCGAGTGCTCGACTTCCTTGCCCCCGGCGCGATGGTGCTCGGCATCCTCGCCGCGGGTTTGGTCGGCCTCGGTCTGTGGCCCCGACTGCGGGAGTACCGATGAAAACCACTCGCGGCATCCTGGCCGCCGCCCTGCTCGTTGTCGCCTGTGCCGGCGGTTGTGCCAGCGACTCGCTCACGAGCGCGCCGGTCAAGATCATCCGATACGACGAACCGCCACTGCCTGCCAAAGCCGTCCCGGTATTGCCGAATACACCGATCACGCCACAGGTCGACCCGCAATGCGGCGATCCGACCGCCAGCCTGCGGCCGACGGGATCGGCGGTCGGTGGGCCGACCATCGAGGCAATCCGCGCGCGTGGCCGACTGGTGGTCGGACTGGACACCGGCAGCAACCTGTTCAGCTTCCGTGATCCGGTCAGCGGCGCCGTCGTCGGCTTCGACGCCGACATCGCCAGGGAGGTCGCGCGCGACCTGCTCGGCAGCCCGGACCTGATCGAATACCGCAGTCTCGGCTCCGCCGACCGCGAGCGGGCGCTGCAAAATCACACCGTCGACCTGGTCGCCAAGACCATGACGATCAACTGTGAACGACGGCAGAAGGTGACGTTCTCCACGGTGTACCTGCGCGCCAACCAGCGCGTGCTCGCGGTCAAGAACTCCGGCATCAACGGCCTCGGCGACCTCGCGGGCAGGCGGGTGTGCGTGGTGCCCGGCACCACCTCACTGGAACGGATCCGCCACGAACAGCCGGGCGCCACCATCCTCGCGGTGCCGACCTGGGCAGATTGCCTGGTGGTTCTGCAACAGCGCCAAGTCGACGCGGTGAGCACCGACGACGCCATCCTGGCCGGTCTCGCCGCGCAGGATCCCTACACCCAACTGGTGGGCGGCAGCATCAGCGTCGAGCCCTACGGCCTCGGCATCCCCAAGGGCAACGACGATCTGGTGCGTTTCGTCAACGGGACGCTGGAGCGGATCCGAGCCGACGGCACCTGGACCAGAATCTATCGACAGTGGCTTTCCGTGCTCGGCCCCCCACCGGCGCCGCCGGAACCGACCTACCTGGACTGATCGCCGATGACGAGTAAGCACGGCGCCGATCCTGACGAATCCGCCGGTTCCGGTAGGAATGGTTCGCCTGCGCCGCAGGAGGATTCGGCCGACCATGACCTAGCGGGCACCCAGGCGGTCCGACCTGGGCACGAACCCGCGGCCGAGGAGAACATCGGACCCGACACCACCGCCGCCGAAACCGCCGCACCGGACACCGCAACCGTCGCGCCCGGCCCCACAGCTGACGAAAACATCGCCCCGGGGACCTCGGCCGCCAATTCCGCCGGACCGGACACCACCGCCGCCGAAGCTGTTGGGCCGGGCACCACCGCCGCCGAAGGCGTTGGGCCAGGCACCACCGCCGCGGACTTCACCCTCGGCACACGGCGTCCACAGTCGGAGCCGAATTCGAATGCCACGATGCGGACCTCCGGCCGCAGCGTGCGCACCGTCCGATCACGGCCGACAGTGCGCAAGCTCGGCGGGGGACTGGTGCCCATCCCGGCCATCGCGCCCGCCGATCCGCTCGACGCGGTGCTCACCGATCCGGTCGTCTCCGAAGGCAGGCGCTTCTGCTGGCGCTGTGGGAGCCCGGTCGGCCGGGCCACCGCGGTCCGTCCGGCGATGACCGCGGGGACCTGCCAAACCTGCGGCGCGACCTACGATTTCCGGCCCTTGCTGTACCCGGGCGACTTGGTCTCGAACCAGTACGAGGTCCAGGGCTGCATCGCACACGGCGGACTCGGCTGGATCTACCTGGCGATCGACCGCAATGTCAGCGATCGCTGGGTGGTGCTCAAGGGCCTGCTGCACGCGGGCGATGCCGAGGCACAGGCGGTGGCCGTGGCCGAGCGCCAATTCCTTGCCGAGGTGGCCCATCCCAGCATCGTCAAGATCCACAATTTCGTCGAGCACACCGGCCAGGACGGCGAGCCGGTCGGCTATATCGTCATGGAATACGTCGGCGGCAAATCGCTGCGCGACATCCTCGACACCTATCCGCGGCCACAGCGGATGCCGGTTGCCGAGGCCATCGCCTATCTGCTGGAGATCCTGCCCGCGCTGGAATACCTGCATTCCATCGGAGTGGCCTACAACGATCTCAAGCCCGACAACATCATGATCACCGAGGACCAGGTGAAACTGATCGACCTCGGTGCCGTCTCCACCTTCGAAGCGTACGGAAATCTCTACGGCACCCGGGGGTTCCAGGCGCCGGAGATAGCAAGGACCGGGCCGACTGTGGCGTCGGACATCTACACCGTCGGGCGGACGCTTGCCGTGCTTACATTGAGCATGCCGATGGAGCAGGGCCGATATCTGGATGGAATTCCAGACCCCGCAGCACATCCCGTGCTCGAGCACAACGAGTTCTTCCATCGGTTGCTGTTGTCGGCGACCGATCCAGACCCGAAGCGGCGCTTCCCCTCCGCTCGCGCCATGTCCGCCCAGCTGGCGGGCGTGCTGCGCGAAATCCTGGCCGTGGAGACCGGGGCCGAACATCCCCAGCTGTCCACGGTGTTCAGCCCGCAGCGCGCCAATTTCGGCACCGAGGAGCTGATCAGTCAGACCGATGCCTACGCCGACGGCATCGGCCGCAGTAGCCGGCTGCCGGCACGGGAAGTCGCCGCGGCCCTTCCTGTTCCGCTGCTCGATCCGGCGGATCCTTCCGCGCCGCTGCTCGCCGCCGCCGTGCGCCACGACCCGCAGCAGGCGCTGGAAGCACTGCGCGAAGCACGCGAGCGCGCCGGATCCAATCCCGGGGATACTCCGGAGACCATGGATCTGGAGCTGACGCTCGCGGAGGCGCGGGCGCACCTCGATCTCGGCGAGTCAGCCACGGCGCTGGATATGCTGTCGCGGATGCCCGCCGATCGCGATTGGCGTATCAATTGGCACACCGGACAGGCCCAGCTGCTGGAACAGGATTACGAAAAGGCTTTCGCCAGTTTCGACGCGGTACTGCAGGTGCTGCCGGGCGAAATCGCGCCGAAGCTGGCGCTGGCGGCCACGGCGGAACTGATACTGCAGCAATGGGATTCCGACGATCCGGAGCAATGGCGGGTCTATGCCGAGAAGTTCTACGACACGGTGTGGCGCACCAACCGCGCGGTGGTGAGCGCCGCCTTCGGCCTGGCCAGGCAGCTGGCCACGGCGGGCCGGGTCGCCGATGCGGTGCGCGCGCTCGACGAGGTCCCCGCCGCGTCGCGGCATTACAGCACGGCACGCGTGACCGCCGTGCTGCTGCTGCTCACCTCCGCGCCGGTGGGCGAACTCGAGGAAGCGACCCTGCACATCGCGGCCTCCCGAATGCTTGCCATCCCGAAGGGCGAGAGCCGCGCGGTCCAGATGCGCGTCCTTGTCCTCGGCGCCGCCCTGGCTTGGCTACAGGCGGGCAATACGCCGAAACGACAGGACGCCACCCTGTTCGGCGCCCCCTTCACCGACCGCGACCTGCGCGAAGGCACCGAAGCCAACCTGCGGGCCCTGGCCCGCAGCGCGCCGGGCCGAAACCATCGCTACGCCTTGGTCGACCTGGCGAACGCCATTCGAGCCAAGACCTGGATCTAAGCCTCGATCCGTGGACGAGCTCGGGTAATGGTGTCGCGGCCGCAGCAGCGAGTCGCAATGTGCTCGGTCAGCGTCATCACCCGACCAGCCCGGCCGCGTCCAAGCCACTTAGCGCCAGATGTCGCACGCAGGCGTGTCCGGCCACAACATGCACCTGGACCCGGTCGACCGCCCGCTCCAAGGAGGCCGGTCGATCAGCGACCGGTCACGGGGCGTTTGGGTCGCGCGATGCGTACCCGCTGGTCGTTGGGCGCGTTCTCGATGTCGTCGAGTTGCGCGATGATTGTGCTGCGCAGGTCGTCGTAGTCTTCGAACCAGTAGTCGTTGAACAATGTGTGGCCCGTCCACATCAGGTTGGCGCTCACGCGGGCAGGCACGCGGCCGGTTTCGGCGCCCATGCCTACCAGCGCCACCGACTCGATGCTGCCTGGCGCCTCGTTGTTCTGCCGGTGGATCGCCTGGAACCCGGCGGCACACGCCAAGGCCACATTCAGGGTCTCGCTGACGTTCTGTACGGACGCTTCCATTGTCGGCGTCGAGATCAAGAACTTCGGGTTGGTCGCCCCGGACGGAACACACACCGCGCTGCCCACCGGAAGTGTTCCCGCGAACTGATCACGGATCGCCCGCTGCACTCGCAGTTGGATGCCCGCCCCGAGGTGTCGCTTGATGACCGCGTCCAGCCCTCCGTCCATCCGACCCCGGGAGTTGGTCGGGGTGACCCAGGCATCGACATACTCGTCAAGGATTGAGCCCCTGCGGATCTCGATGCCGGGGTTGTCGGCGAACGCCGCCCGCCACGCCTCCACAACGTGTGGGTTGATGTCGATCAACACCACCCTCAGCGGCCCCTGCACGCGGTTCACGGTCATGGTCAACTCCCATCGAGATGCGGTCCTCCTGCTGTTCGTGACGCTACCGCGCCCCACTGACATGTCCTCTGCCCGAGCGGATTTCATGACATATAGTGCCGACGGTGAGCACGAATGATCCGCTGGCCCTTGCCGAATTGTTCAAAGGCGGCGGTGAACCGTGGCTGCCACTGCTGAAGCCGGTAATCGAGGCACAGCCGGACGCGGCTACGTTCATGGGCCCGGGCCGTAGCCCGCACATCGTCCCCGTCCGGGAACTGACCTTCCAGGCGCTCAAGCCCAATCCACCGCACAAGTGGAAGGTCGTCGTCTTCGGCCAGAACCCGTACCCGCGGCCGGAGAGCGCCACCGGTATCGCCATGTTCGACAACACCTTCCACAACTGGAAAGAAAGCCAGTTCGGACGGGTCGTCAGCATCCGCTGCATCATCAAAGCAGCGGCGATGTGGAAGTACGGCATCCCCAAGAAGACCCCGATTGCCGACATTCGCGCACTCTTGCACGAGCAGGACACCGTTCAGCCGCCGGAATGGTTCCAGGCGATGCTCACCCAGGGTGTACTACTGCTGAACGCGGCGCTCACCGCCAGTAGCGACGGGGCGATGGGAACCGACCAGCACACCGCGTTCTGGCGTCCCGTTGCCGAGCGGATCGTCGAAGAGATCCTCAGCGCCAAGCAGAACGCCGACGAGGCCGACCGTGGTGTTGTCTTCGCGTGGTGGGGCGCCCACGCGCGCAGTTTGAAAAAGATTGTCCTGCAACTGCAGAAAAAGTATCCCCAGGTCGAAGTCCGGCACGTAGACCACGCCAATCCCGCGGCGCAGGGCGATATCTTCTGCGACGGTGACCATTTCGCAACAGTGAACGCGGCCCTCGCAGCGCTGGGCGCCGATCAGATCGACTGGTTGCCGAGCACCGGGTGGAACAAGCGTACGGCGGAAGCCGACGGGACAGACCACGACATCGCCGAACGCATGGGCGCGTTCATCGCGTCCACCATGGAGCTGCACCAGCTGTACCTCGAACGGCTCGCGAGCGTCAAAGACGAGGGGCTCGTCCTCCCCGCGATCACCGGTGTATTCGACACACCGCTCATGGACTTCCACGATGCCATCGCCCCGGTCGCCAAGCTGCTTTCCGGTCTCGACCGGCACGCCGTGCTATCGCACGAGTTCGGCAAGAGGCGGGCGGATCAGACGACCGGGAGCCTGTCCGCCGACGCGATTGCCACGCTTCACCTTTACACCTGCGAGTCCGCGTTCTATCGGGAGATCAACGCCGTCCTGCGCGCCCCGGACCGGGCGAAACTCGCCCCGTACCTCCCGTACCTGCGGCTGCTGTTCTCGGCGGTGTCACGGCTTCCCGCCCGCAGCGAGCCATTGTGGCGCGGGGTGTCGCTGGACCTGCGCGCGCAGTACCCGCTGGGTCGGACCGTGACCTGGTGGGGAGTGTCGTCCTGCACGTCCAAACCCAGCGTGGCACGGGCATTCCTCGGTAGTCGCGGCAAGCGAACACTCTTCGAGGTACTCCCCGCCCGGGCCGTGAGCATCCGGAATTTCTCCGCGTTCACCGACGAAGAGGAATTCGTCCTCTTGCCGGGCACTCAGCTCGAGGTGACAAACGTCAAGGCCGAGCGCGGCGGATTGTGCACCGTGACGTTGACCGAATCGGACGAGCAACCCCTCGTGTCCTGAGCATCGCGCGATGGTGAAAGAAAGCCGCCGCCGAGTCCTTACGGTGGGTGAGCAGCAGTACCTCTGGACGACTACCACCAGCATGTAGACGGCTGCGAGCTTCTCGGGTGCTCACTTCCGTTTTGGTTTCTTCCGGTTCCGGTCTGGGGCCGGAAACGCGCGTACCGCGCGTTCCGCACACGCGGACAACCGAGTATTTCCTCAGCAATCCGAAATTTGTTGGGAGACAGCATGACCGAGCAAGTGATCCAGCTGCCCACCGCGGGAGAGTCCACCTACGACACCTATGACCGAATTCGTGAGCGCGGCGAAGTCGTTCCTATCGAATTGCCAGGCGGGGTGCCGGCCTGGATCGCGACAAGCTATCAGGCCGTCAGTGAAGTCCTTGACGACAAACTGTTCAGCAAGAGTGCCGCGCAGTGTCCCGCCCTGCACGACGGCACCATTCCGGCCGATTGGCCCATGCGCGCGCTCACCGATATCGACCACATGCTCAACAAGGACGGCCTCGACCACCGGCGGCTGCGCAAGACCATCAGCCAGGCGTTCACTCCGGCCAGGGTCGCCGCGCTCGAACCGCGCATCGAGAAGATCGCCGCGAACCTGATCGCAGACTTTCCCAGTGGCGACCGGATCGATCTGGTCTCGGCCTTCACCACGCCGTTCCCGGTTCGTGTGATCTGTGAACTGTTCGGCGTACCGACAGCGATACAGCCGCAGCTCAAAGACTGGACCACCACGCTCATCTCGCACACCAGTACCGGCGAAGAGGCGCAGAACGCGATGGCGAGCATGCTCGGCTACTTCGCCGAATTGCTGGACAGTAAACGGCGCGAGCCAGGCGACGATCTCACCACCGCACTGCTACAAGCCAACGCAGCGAACGAGCTGACCGACGACGAGCTGTGCAACATGCTCTGGATAGTGATCGTGGCCGGACACGAGACCACTGTGCACCTGCTGGGCAACGCCGTCGTCACGCTGTGCACCCATCCCGAACAACGCGCCAAGGCGCTCGTCGAGGACCGATGGGCCGATGTCGTAGAGGAAATGCTGCGGTACAAGTCATCTGTGGTCGGTGCCCTCATGCGATACGCACGCCATGATGTGACAGTGGCGGGAGTCGGCATTCCCGCAGGCAGCATGGTGATGTGGTACGGCGGAGTAGGCAGGGACGCGCGGCGCTACCCGGACGCCGGTACGTTCGATATCGACCACGACCACCGCGACCAGTTGGCGTTCGGTCGCGGCCCGCATTTCTGTCTCGGTGCGCCACTGGCCCGACTGGAGAGCCGCATCGCACTTTCCATGCTGTTCAATCGCTTTCCGCGGTTGAGCCTCGCGGTTGATCCGGCGGATATCGAGTACGCCCCGCAGATCAGCACCAACGGACCACTCGAACTTCCGGTGCGGCTCGATTCCGCCACCTAGACGATGTCGGCCGGATGCGGGCTTGCGGCATCCGGCTCGGTCAACGCGCCGCCACCGACTGCGGCGCGCCGCCGTGCTCGGTGAGTTCGTCCAGCCTGCGGCGCCGGAAATCGCGCGGCGACTCGCCGTACCGCGCTTTGAACGCCGTGGAGAACCAGCCGGGAGTGAAGCCACTGCTGATGGCCAGGTCACGGATGGGCACTGCCTCCCTTGCCGGGTCCTCGAGCAGGTCGCGGGCGGCGCGCAGCGCCTCGTCCCGCCGCACATCTCGGAACGTGGTACCCGACTGCTGCAGGACCGTTCGCAGGTGCCGTGGCGACCAGCCGAGTGCATGTGCCACCGCGGGCAATCGCACGTCACCGTGGCCGACATTCGCCCGCACATATCGCCGAATATGCTCGGCGATCTGCGCGTGATGAGCCCGCTGCGGATGGGTGTCTCCGAGCGAGATCAACGACAGCAGCTCGGCGATTCGATCGCAGACCGCGTTGAACTCACGGTCGGACAGGTTCGACTGTTCAGCGTGGGCACTGCGGATCATGGCCTGCGTGATGCGGCCGAGGCCGGAGCGCAGGTCGAGCACCCTGGCGCCTGGGCCGGAAGACCCCGCTCGATGGTCGATCTCGGTGCGTGGCACCTGGAACGCGTACGCCGACAATTCCGGAATGTGTAGCTGGCACACGTCATCGAGGGCGGTCAGCGCGGCATGGCCGGGATGCGTCCAGGTCACCTCATCCCGATAGCGGACCGAGTACAAGCCCCGTTCGGGGAGGACGACCCAGTAGAAGTCATCGCAGGGACCTCGGCGGATGTGCGTTCGCGTTCGGTAGGAGGTGCTGGTTCCACGCTGCTCCCAGCGCAACAACCGATAGACGGTCGACTCCTGAACCGTCAGCCCCGAATACCAGCGCTCGGGGTCGCGGTACTGATAGTCCATCCCGACGAAGCTGTTGGCGACCGTCGTCCACGACCGCGAATCGCTCGCGGTCACGCGATAGCACTGCATAGTGACCACCCTCGCCGTCAGCTCACGGATATCGTATTGTGCACCAGCACAATATGTCTGCACCTCGACGATTACGCCCCGCCGGCTGGTCGCCGTGTGCGGCCGCCGACTTTCGTGCTGTTGTCCCCTACGCGTGAACCGGCGGGCACAGTGTCAGCGACCGGAATTCCGGCGGCGCCACACCGGACCGAACCTCATTCATCCGCAACCACATTCGTCGATCCGGCACCATCGAGCCCACCATCGCCGGATCCGACCAGCCACGGCTGACGATGGTTTTCGGGCGCGCACCAAGAAAAAACCCGGCCGGGAGGGAAGACCGGCCGGGTCGGATCTGTCGGAACAGCCGGCACACCGAAACCTGGGATCCGCGTGCACCCAGCGAGCTCCGGGGGCAGCCGGAGCGAGCAATTCGGGCGGGGCGAGGGCATCGCTGACCCGAGAGCACGCGGATCGGGTCGTCCGGGATCTCGGTGGGCCGGCGAACTTGATCCGATACCAATACTGGCGTATCGATCATGAGGTTTTCGTGAGGGTTTCTAGACCTGTTCGGCGGCCACCACGCGCTGCGCCGCGCGGGCAATGGCCAGTTCCTCATTGGTCGGAACGACCAGAACGGCCACCTCGGCCCCTGGCACCGAAATATGCCGGGCCGTGCGGTCTTTCGCGGTGTTGAGCGCGGGGTCGACCGCGATGCCGAAGCGGGAGAGCCCGGCGAGGGCGTCGGCGCGAACCTGTGGGCTGTTCTCCCCGACGCCCGCGGTGAAGGTGATGGCGTCGAGGCGACCCAGCTCCACCAGGTACGCGCCCAGGTAGCGGCGCAGTCGGTGGATGTACACGTCGTAGGCGAGCTTCGCCGCGGCGTCACCCTGATCGATGAGCCGTTGCAGCTCACGGAAGTCGTTGACACCCGACAGCCCCTTGAGGCCCGAGTTCCGATTCAGGAGCTCGTCGACCTGGTCGATGGTCAAATCGGCCGAGCGCATGAGGTGCGGCACGATGCCCGGGTCGAGGTCGCCGGACCTGGTGCCCATCACCAAGCCCTCCAGCGGTGTCAGACCCATTGTCGTGTCGACCGGGTGACCGCCCTTGATCGCCGAGGCCGAAGCGCCGTTACCCAGGTGGAAGACAATCTGATTCAGGTCGGCGGGATCGCGATCGAGCAGCTGCGCGACCCGCCCCGAGACATACTCGTGCGAAGTGCCGTGGAAACCGTATTTCCGAATGCCCTGCGCGGCAGCGACCTTGGCATCGATCGCGTAGGTCTTCGCGGCATCGGGCAGTCCGTGGAAGAACGCGGTGTCGAACACCGCGACCTGCGGTACGCCAGGCAGTAGCTTCCTGGCACTCTCGATGCCCGCCACGTTGGCCGGATTGTGCAGCGGCGCAAGCGAAGACAGCTCCGAAATCGCGGCGACCACGGCATCGTCGATCAGCGTCGGCCGGTAGAACACCTCGCCGCCGTGCACCACGCGATGCCCGACCGCGTGCACCCCCTCGCTCGCCAGATCGTGGCCGGTCTCGGCGAACATCTCGAAGACCAGTCGCAGTCCGGCGGTGTGATCGGCGACCGGCTCATGACGCTCGACGGTCATCCCCTCGGCACGATGCTCGATCCCGGCGTTCGCCTCGCCGATCCGGTCGACCATGCCCGAAGCCGCGACCGCGCTCGACTCCGGGTCCAGCAGCTGGTATTTGATCGACGACGACCCGGAATTGATCACCAGCACCAGACCATCGGCACGTTCGCTGCTCATGACGCCTCCTGTGTCCCGCGAGAGGTCACATCGCCTCCAGGGTTCTGTGGTGCTCTCGCACACGTTCAGCAACCGCGATCACGACACGGATGTTCCGTATTGCCCCTGTGCCGCGGGCCACCCCGTCACTCGCCCTGCGCCTGAATCGCGGTGATCGCCACGGTGTTGACGATGTCGGCGACCAGAGCGCCGCGGGACAGATCGTTGACCGGCTTGCGCAGACCCTGCAGCACCGGGCCGATAGCGATCGCGCCCGCACTGCGCTGCACCGCCTTGTAGGTGTTGTTGCCGGTATTGAGGTCGGGAAACACGAACACCGTTGCGCGGCCCGCCACCTCGGAATCCGGCAGCTTGGTGGTGGCGACGGTCGGCTCGATCGCCGCGTCGTATTGAATCGGGCCCTCCACCAGCAGTTCCGGCGCACGCTCGCGGACCAGCTTGGTCGCCACCCGCACCTTGTCCACATCGGCGCCGCTGCCGGATTCACCGGTCGAGTACGACAGCATTGCCACCCGCGGCTCGATGCCGAACCTGGCCGCGGTGCCCGCCGAGGAGACGGCGATATCGGCCAGCTGCTCCGACGTCGGATCGGGGACCACCGCGCAGTCGCCGTAGGCGAGCACCCGATCGGCAAGGCACATCAGGAAGACGCTGGACACCGTGGCGACGCCGGGCGTGGTCTTGATGATCTCGAACGACGGCCGGATGGTGTGCGCCGTGGTGTGCGCGGCGCCGGACACCATGCCGTCGGCGATGCCCTTGTGGACCATCATGGTGCCGAAATACGAGATGTCGGTCATGGTTTCGCGGGCGCGCTCGACGGTCATGCCCTTGTGCGCGCGCAGCTTCGCGTACTCCGCGGCGAAATCGTCCAGATATCCCGAGGTGGCGGGATCGAGCACCTGCGCGGCGGCGATATCGACGCCCAGTTCGGCGGCGCGGGCCCGGATGGACCCCTCGTCACCGAGAATGACCAGGTCGGCGATCTTGCGCTGCAGCACCCGACCCGCGGCACGCAGGATGCGGTCGTCGTCGCCCTCGGGCAGCACGATGCGCTTGCGGTCCGCGCGCGCCCGCTCGATGAGCTGGTACTCGAACATCTGTGGGGTCACCACCGCGCTGCGCGGAACATCGATGCGCCGCAACAACTCCGCATCGTCGACACGCTGCTCCATCAGCGCGAGGGCGGTGTCGACCTTACGCGGGCTGCCCGCCGACATCCGGCCGCGGGTGCGGTAGGCGGCGCTGGCCGCGTCGTAGGTGCCGAGCTCGGTGGTGAGGATCGGCAGCTTCGGCTTCAGACCGGTCATCAGTCGCGCGACCGCGGGATGCGGGAGCATGCCGCCGTTCATGACGATGCCCGACAGCGACGGAAAGCCCTCCGCCTCATGCGCATTCACTACGCTCAGCAGCACGTCCGAGCGGTCGCCCGGCGCGATGACCACGACGCCGTCGACAAGCCGCTCCAGAATGTGTTCGGCCGTCATGCCGCCGACCATGATCTTCAGCGCCTCGCGCTGCAGCAATTCCGGGTCGCCGCTGTACATTTCGCCATCGATCGCGGTGCACAGCTCGGCCATGGTCGGCGCGATCAGCAGCGGCACTTCCGGCAGCGTCCAGGACGGCACATCGAAGCCCTGCAGGGCCGAGCACACCTTGTCGAGCTGGTCGGGATCGCAGCGGTTGGCGATGATCGCGACCAGCTGCGCGTGCTCGAGTGCCAGTTCGCTCGCGCACAGCTCGGCCAGATGCCGCACCTCCTCGGAGGTGCGGTCGGAGCCGCGCACCACCAGCAGCACCGGTGCACCGAGGTTCACCGCGATCCTGGCGTTGAAGCGCAGCTCGCTGGGGCTGGCCACATCGGTGTAGTCGCTGCCGACGATCACCACGGCATCGCACATCTTGGCGACCTCGTGAAAACGCATCACGATCTCGCTGATCGCGGCATCGGGATCGGCGTGCACCTGGTCGTAGGTGACGCCGGTGGCCTGCGCGTAGTCGATATCGGCCGTGCTGTGCTCGAGCAGCAGTTCGAGAATGTAATCCGGCTCGGTGGTGGAGCGAGTGATCGGCCGGAACACCCCGACCCGGGCGGTAGTCGCGCACAGCATCTGGAGCATCCCGAGCGCCACCGTCGATTTTCCGGTGTCACCCTCCGGAGACGCGATATACACAGCGGATGGAGCAGATTCGGCCATATCCGCAGCTTAGTAAACCGATGGCAACCACAACCGTGTGGCGAGACGGTGATCACGGCTGAAATCACGAGCTCCGTCGTGAGACTCGTGCCCGAGCGCGACGAACTGTGATCGGCACAGCCGGACGAAGTCCGCCCCTGGACGTGCCCGGACGAGCGGAGCCGGGGGCGTTATAGTCCGGTCATGGCTGAGCAGTTCCCGGACCGGCAATGGGGTTCGCGCACCAATGTTCTTTCCCGCGTGGCGAATAAGTTCGCGGCTACCAAGCCTGGTTCGTGGTTCATTCGGAAGATCACGCCGCTGGATCGCGCGCTGCTCGAGCGCACCGACGCCAAGTACACCGTGCTCGGCCCGATCGGTGCGCCCGTCATCCTGTTGACCAGCATCGGCCGCAAGTCCGGCGAGCCGCGCACCCAGCCACTGCTCTATGTGCACGACGGCAGCACGTTGTATGTGATCGGCAGCAACTTCGGCCAGGCCAGGCACCCGGCCTGGACCGCTAATCTGCTGGCGAATCCGCAGGCCACCGTAGCCATCGCCGGTGAGCGCATCCCTGTCCAAGCCACCCTCGTCGCCGAGGCCGATAAGGACGCCGTCTTCGCCCGCTTCGTCGACATCACCGGCGCATACGATGCCTACCGCTCCCGCACCACCCGCGACCTGCGCATCTTCGCACTCACCCGAGCCTGAGACGCGCTCACGACCTGCCGCAGTCCCGCGAAGGAGTGGATGGTGTGGTGGCGGGACCCATGCGATGGCCGCCACCACACCGTCGATCTAGCCCCCGAAACTACCGGTTGCGGGCTTGGCGGCGGGGACGGTGACGGTGACCAGCTCCGACAACTCGTATCCCGCGTCGCCCGCGCAGCCTCCCCTGGCCGTGATCGTCGTCCCCGGCTCGAGACCTTCCAGCGACGTCTTGATCGTCTGGCCGGGGTTGGCCAGCGACTCCGGGCGAGAACCGCCGAAGAACACGTGGTTGTTGTCGGGTCCGACGCCGGCCTCGGCCCAGCACTGACCCTGATCGTTCGGATTGTGCAGCGTCGCGGTGACCGTGCCCGGTCCGGTGCCCGCGAAGGTGATGTCAGGGGCTTTGAACGGTGTCGCGGCGCTTGCGGGTGCCGCGGTAGTGGGGGCGAACATTACGGCCGCCGCGGAGGCGGCAAGAAGGACGGCTCCATGAATTCGTCGGTTCATCACATGACCGGATCATTCCCTGGAACAGGGTTCAGCACAATAAAATCCGCCGCCAGAACTGGGAATACCCGCTAGAACACACACCGCGGGTGATGGGACATGGCCGCGGCGACTCTCACAAGCGCCGCGTGGCCATGTTCGATTGTCAGCCGAGTGCGCGCAGGCGGGGTGCCAGGTCGCGCTGGAAGAGGTCGAGGAAGCGGCGCTGGTCGTGGCCGGGAGCGTGGAAGACCAGGTGGTTGAGGCCCGCGTCCAGGTAGGGCTTGATGAGGTCGACGGCCTGGTCAGGGTCGCTCGCGACGATCCAGCGCTTGGCGATCTGATCGATGGGGAGGGCGTCGGCGGCGGCCTCCATTTCGATCGGGTCGGTGATGCTGTGCTTCTGCTCGGGGGTCAGCGACAGCGGGGCCCAGAAGCGGGTGTTCTCCAGGGCCAGTTCGGGATCGGTGTCGTAGGAGATCTTGATCTCGATCATCCGGTCGATGTCGTCGACGGTGCGGCCTGCCTTCGCGGCGCCCTCGGCGACGGCGGGCATCAGCTTCTCGGTGTAGAGATCCATGCCCTTGCCCGAGGTGCAGATGAAACCGTCACCGGCGCGGCCCGCGTACCGGGCTACCAATGGACCGCCCGCGGCGATGTAGACCGGGATGCCGCTCTTGGGGACGTCGTAGATCGAGGCGCCGACGGTGCGGTAGTACTGACCGTCGAAGTCGGTGCGCTCGCCGGTCCACAGTGCGCGCATCAAGTCGACCGATTCGCGCAGGCGGGCGAAACGCTCCTTGAATTCCGGCCATTCGCCGGTGAACCCGGTGGCGATCTCGTTGAGCGCCTCACCGGAGCCGACGCCGAGCATGATCCGGTCCGGATACAGACAGCCCATGGTGGCGAAGGCCTGCGCGATCACCGCGGGGTTGTAGCGAAAGGTCGGGGTGAGCACCGAGGTGCCGAGCTGGATGCGCTCGGTGCGCTCGCCGACCGCGGCCATCCAGGCCAGCGAGAACGGCGCGTGCCCGCCCTTGTGCCGCCACGGCTGGAAGTGGTCGCTCACGGTGGCGCTGTCGAGCCCGTGTTCCTCGGCGAGCACCGCGATCTCGACCAACTCCCGAGGTCCGAACTGCTCTGCCGATGCCTTGTACCCGAGCTTGAGCTCACCCATGTGCGCCACTCCTATCGCTTAGCTGCCACGGTTCGTGTGCGGGCGTTCCCGCACCCCGTTTCGGCCGTATCAACGCTTCATCGTGTCGCGATAGTCCGCGTCGCGGCGCAACGCCGCACGACGGTCCTCCGCGTTTCAGACGGCCTTCCTCGACCATAGTCAGCGACTCGCCATGGTGTGTGCAGGGTCGCACCGAGTCGATCGTTTCGCCACGATCACCCGCACTAGGCGGCTGCTTCGCCTTCGCTCAGCCCGGCGCACAAGCGGCTGCATCGCCTTCACTCAGCCCAGCGCGAGCGGCTGCATCGCCTTCGCTCAGGGCGGCGCTGGCCGGCGACGGACTTCGTCCGGCTGCGCCATGGTGGACAATTGACCGGTGACCGCCATTGACGAGCCCATCCTGTCCTACCTCACCGACATGGACGGCGTGCTGGTGCACGAAGACCACATGATCCCGGGCGCGGACAAGTTCTTGGCAGAGCTGCGGTCCAACGACATCCCGTTCCTCGTGCTCACCAACAACTCGATCCGTACCCCGCGTGACCTGCAGGCCCGGCTACGCCACACCGGATTGGACATCCCGGAGGAGGCCATCTGGACCTCCGCCCTCGCCACCGCCACCTTCCTCAATGACCAGCGCCCGAACGGAACCGCCTATGTCGTCGGCGAATCCGGGCTCACCACGGCGCTGCACGAGATCGGCTACGTGCTGACCGACAGCGATCCCGACTATGTCGTGCTCGGCGAGACCCGCACGTACTCCTTCGAGGCGATCACCACCGCGATTCGCCTGGTCGAGCGCGGCGCACGCTTCATCGCGACCAACCCGGACGCCACCGGCCCGTCCCGCGACGGTCTACTGCCCGCGACCGGCTCGGTCGCCGCTCTGATAACCCGCGCGACAGGCAAGGAGCCGTACTACGTCGGCAAGCCGAACTCGCTGATGATGCGGTCGGCCCTGCGCCGCATCGGCGCGCACTCCCAGTCCACCGTGATGATCGGCGACCGAATGGACACCGACGTCATCTCCGGACTCGAGGCGGGTATGCGAACCATCCTCGTCACTACCGGCATCTCCACCCGCGCCTCGGTTGAGCAATACCCCTACCGCCCGACCCTGGTCGTCGACTCCGTCGCCGACCTCCTCGGCCGCACCAGCACACCTTTCGAATAGACCCCACCGACCTCAGGTTTCGTCGGTGGCGATGGCGTCGAGGGCGGCGGACAGTGTGGTCAACGCGTCCACCATGCCGGCGAATTGTTCGGAACCGAGTTCGGCCGCCAGACGCTGAGCGATGACGGCGTGCTGCGGGTTGATGCGCTCGATGGCGTCGTGGCCCGCTTCGGTCATCGCGACCAGTTTCGCGCGGCGGTGGGCGGGGTTCGGGCGATATTCGGCGAGTCCCTTGGCCACCAAGAGATCCGCGATGCGCTGCACGCTCTGGCGGGTAATGCCCATCGCTCTGGCGATGCCCGCCACCGGAAGCGGTTCGCGCAGCACCGCCCCGAGCACCTGCCACCAGGCCGCCGTAATGCCCGCGGGCTCGGCGAGTTCCTCTGCGATCGTGAGGAATTGGCCGTTGAGCCGGAACGAGGTGATGGCGGCGGTGCTGAAGAGTTCCTGTTCGGGGGTGTCACTCATGCCGAGCAGTCCCCCTGTGCCGCACGGCTTTCGGTGCCGGGCATGCCGCCTCCTCGTGATGGATCGTCGGTGGTCCGACCGTTCGATCGGACCACCGTGGATTGTCCCTCAGTGGGAGGCTCCCGCCATCTGCGCCTCGTACTCGGCGAGGACGGCATAACCTGCCGGATCGCTGTGCGCATAGAGCCGGTACCAGCCGTCGAGCACGTGCGGCTCGTACACACCGAGCCTGCCCAGCACCTCGCGGGCGAATTCGAAGGGCGCGGTCCCGCTCGCGGTGATCAGATCGCCGTCGGTCACCGCAGGCTCGTTCACGTAGCGGTCGCCGCCCGAATAGCCGGTGTAGGCAAGGAATTCCGCAACATTGCTGGTGTGTGCGCGAGTGTCGAGCAGACCCTCCTGCGCCAGCCCGAAGGTGGCGCCACAGATGCCGGCGACCGGTACACCCGCATCGAGGAACGCCTTGGCCAGGCGAGCGAACGGGGCAAGTTCGCCCGTAACCCAAGTATCCGCGCCGGGCAGGATCAGCATCGCGCTGTCAGCGGGGGCGAGTTCGGCGATCGCCACATCCGGCACGATCCGCATCCCACCCATCGTGGTGATCGGATCCGTGGTCAAGCCGACCGTCTTGACCTGGAACTTTCCTGGCTCTTTGTGCCAGGTGTGCTTGTTGATGTGCGCAGTGGCAGCACCGACCTCCCAGTCGGCGAGAGTGTCGAAAACGGCCATGTGAACTGTCTGCGTAATCATGACAGTATCCTGTCATATTTGACAGAATACTGTCAATTCCGCAATCGAAGTCGCTCCCGAGCGCAGCTCATTCGACCGCTCGAGACCCGCACGGGCACACCGCGACACCATGGGGTTCAGGTGCTCGCCAGACCGGAAAAGGGTGCACGACCTGCGGATCGGCAAAGGAACGGGCAGACCCGGTTCGCTCAGCGTGCGCGCTCGAGCTTCGAGAGGTGCGCGATATTGGCTCGATCATCCGAGTCCGCGCTCGGCTCCGTCACGAACCAGGCGTCGAGGATCTCCGTCAGCAGGGCACCCGAGGTCGTGCGCAGGCTCAGCGCCAGGACATTCGCGTCATTCCACTTGCGCGCACCGGCCGCGGTGACGGCATCACCGCACAGCGCGGCCCGGATACCGGCCACCTTGTTCGCGGCGATCGAGGCACCGGTTCCGGTCCAGCAGCAGACGATGCCCTGCTCGGCTCGCCCCTCGGCGACATCACGCGCGGCCGCCGCACTGGCCCAGGCCCAGTCGTCGCGCTCCATCTCGGAAAGCGCCCCGTGCGCGAGCGTCTCCAGCCCGCGCCGATGCAGCTCCTCGATCAGTTCCTTCGCCACTCCCACACGCTCGTCCGCTGCCACCGAGATCCGCATACGTCCAGGGTAGGCACGCGGCGCCGCCGCGGGTCGCCGAACGGGACATCGCTGTGCTCGTTACTCGACGATGTCCCGCTCGCGGCGCGGGACGCACTAGCTGAGCGCGTGGTCCAGGTCGTCGAGAAGGTCTTCTACGTCCTCGAGGCCCACCGAGATACGGACGACGCCGTCGGTGAGACCGATGGTCGCGCGACCTTCCGGGCCCATCGCGCGGTGGGTGGTGGTGGCCGGGTGGGTGATGAGGGTCTTGGAGTCGCCGAGGTTGTTGGAGATGTCGACGATGCGCAGGCGGTTGAGCACCTCGAAGGCACGCTTCTTGCCTTCATCCGCAGGCGCGTTCAGCTCGAAGGTGACCACCGTGCCGCCGCCGCTCATCTGGCTCACGGCCAGCGCGTGCTGCGGATGTGATTCCAGGAAGGGGTATTTCACCCAGCCGACGGACTTGTTGCCCTCGAGGAACTGAGCGACGCGCAGCGCGGATTCGGTGGAATGACGCACCCGCAGCGGCATCGTCTCCAAGCCCTTGAGCAGGGTCCACGCATTGAACGGGCTCAATGCGGGGCCGGTGTGGCGCATCAGATTCTTCACCGGGCCGTCGATGTAGTCCTGCGGACCGAGAATCGCGCCGCCGAGCACCCGGCCCTGGCCGTCGATGTGCTTGGTGCCGGAATACACCAGGACGTCGGCGCCGAGTTCGAAGCCGCGCTGCAGCAGCGGTGTGGCGAAGACGTTGTCCAGCACCACTTTCGCGCCCGCGGCGTGGGCGAGTTCGGTGACCCGGCGCACGTCCACCAGCGTCTGCATCGGGTTGGCAGGCGTCTCGAAGAACACCGCCTGGGTGGGCACCGAGAGTGCCTGCTCCCACTGATCGAGGTCGTCGCCGTCGACGAAGACGGTTTCGATTCCCCAGCGCGGCAGAATCTCGTTGCACACCACGAAGCAGGAGCCGAACAGGCTGCGCGCGGCGACAAGCCGGTCACCGGCGCCGAGTAGCGCGCCGAGCGCGGTGAAGACGGCGGACATGCCGCTCGCCGTGGCGAAGCAGGCTTCGGCGCCGTCCATCAGCCGCAGCCGCTCCTCGAACATGGCGACCGTCGGGTTGCCGTAGCGGGAGTAGACGAAATGTTCGACATCGCCGGTGAACGCGGCCTCAGCGGCCTCGGCGCTCTCGTAGACGAAGCCGGAGGTCAGATACAGCGCTTCGGCCGTCTCCTCGAACCCCGAGCGCCGCAAGCCACCGCGCACGCCGAGGGTCGCCGGGCCGACGCCATCGGGCAGCGGCTTGTCGAAGGAGCCGCCGGTGATCACGACTGCCGCCACGGGAGGCCGATGGCGCGCCAGCCGGAGCCGCCACGATGACCGGTCGCGTCGAGGCCGCCCTCGAAGCCATCCAGCACGTTGTAGGACGGTCCGATCCCGACCCCGGTCGCGGTGTTCGCGGCATGCGCGGAACGCTGGCCGGAGCGACACAGGAACACGACGGGGGCCTCCGGGTCGCGGCCGTCGAGCGCCTGGGTCAGCTGCTCGACGAACGCGCCATTGCGGGTGCCGGTGCCGTCGACCCACTCGATCAGCACCGTCGGGCGCTCGATCGATGTGGTGTCGGGAACTCCGACGAAGCGCCATTCGCCTTCGGTGCGCACGTCCACCAGGACGGCTTCCGGGTTGTCCCGCAGTAATTCCCACGCCTGCTGCGGGGTGATGTCACCGGCATAACTCATGTGGACCTCCTGTGAATCCGCTCTTGCCGCACCTTGGTTTCGGGTGCGCGGCCAGGTCGTCACCCGGAGCACCCCGCCGCGGAGGAGGGTTGCCGACCAGCAAGCCGGGGCTTGACGCTGATTCTCATGACCTGGTTCTGAGATTGCCTGGGCGGGGGTCACCCTGTCAAACCCCAGTTCACGACGTGGGACGGTCAACCGCAGATGAGCCAGCCGTCGCCCGATCGCGTCAGATTCCAGGTCGCCGTGGCTGCCTTGCCATTGACCTCGGTGGTGACTGTCGCCTTCGCCCGGTCACCGTCGACCATCGGATTCTCGATTTTTGTTATCTCGACGGTCTTTCCGGTTTCGAGGCCACCGAGCTGCGCGGCCAGCGACGACTTGCCCTCGTCGAATCCATCGCACGCCACACCCGGCGGCGGCGTGAGGTCGCTGTGGCCGCGAGCGTCGGCGTAGTTGCGGACCGCCGCCGCGATGCGGTCCGCTTCTGTGACATTTTTCTCAGCCGGTGACAGCAACCCGCCGAGCACGATCCCGACGACCACGATGACCGCCACCACCGCCGCCGCGATGAACGGCCACGGGGTGCGGGAGTCGGTCTGGTCGACCTCGATTACATCGTCGCCGTCGGTGCCTCGCTGATCGGTCATGTCCACGATGATCCCTGGTCGGCGGGGTTATCGAGCGCCCGCCCCCGAACTCGACGACACGCCGCGGAGGATCTCGTGCGCACAGCGGTTACCCCGGAGCACACCGTGGGTAAGCAACGAGAGGCAGGCCGTCCTGGCCGCGGGCCGGTCACCGCACCGGCGCGGGCTGCCGGGCGGACCACCGATAGAATCGCGAGACTGCGGCCTGCTGTCATAGCTGATATGACAGCGAGTCGGCACCAGTGTCCGCACATCAGGTGCAACCACAGCGGCGCGTCGAGTTAGCCTAGGCTAAGACCGACGCCATTAATTGTTTTCGACCTTAAGGGTGCGCGTAAGAGATGACCGAACAGAGTGCAGCGACCCGCCCGCTCCGCATCGCGATCGTGGGCGCAGGGCCGGCCGGCATCTACGCCGCCGACGCATTGATGAAGTCCGATGCCGAAGTGTCGATCGATTTGTTCGAGCGCATGCCTGCTCCGTTCGGGCTGATCCGCTACGGCGTCGCGCCCGACCATCCGCGCATCAAGGGCATCATCACCGCCCTGCACAAGGTGCTCGACAAGCCACAGGTGCGCCTGCTCGGCAACATCGACTACGGCACCGACATCACTCTCGACGACCTGCGCACCTTCTATGACGCGGTCATCTTCTCCACCGGCGCCAACGCCGACCGCGCCCTGGACATCCCCGGCATCGGTCTCGACGGCAGTTACGGCGCGGCGGACTTCGTGTCCTGGTACGACGGACACCCCGATGTGCCGCGCACCTGGCCGCTGGAGGCCGAGAAGGTCGCCGTCCTCGGTGTCGGCAACGTGGCGCTCGACGTGGCGCGGGTGCTCGCCAAGACCGGCGACGAACTGCTGCCCACCGAGATACCGCCGAACGTTCACGCTGGACTGAAAGCCAACAAGGCGGTCGAGGTCCACGTGTTCGGCCGCCGCGGCCCCGCGCAGGCGAAGTTCACCCCGCTGGAGCTGCGCGAGCTGGACCACTCCCCGACCATCGAGGTCATCGTCGATCCCGAAGACATCGACTACGACGAGGGCTCCGAGGCCGCGCGCAGGCACTCCAAGCAGGTCGACATGATCGCCAACACCCTCGAGCAGTGGGCCATCCGCGACGCGGGCAACCGTCCGCACAAGCTGTTCCTGCACTTCTTCGAGTCCCCTTCGGAGATCATCGGCGAGAACGGCCAGGTCGTCGGCTTGCGCACCGAGCGAACCCAGCTCGATGGCACCGGAAACGTCAAGGGCACCGGCGTGTACCGGGACTGGGACGTCCAGGCCGTCTACCGCGCGGTCGGCTACCTGTCGCAGAACCTCACCAACCTGCCCTTCGACGATCAAGCGGGCACCGTGCCCAACGAGGCCGGTCGCGTGATCGGTGACGAGAACGCGGACGGCGCCGACCGCTACCTGCCCGCCACCTACGTCACCGGCTGGATCAAGCGTGGCCCCGTCGGCCTCATCGGCCACACCAAGGGCGACGCCAACGAAACCGTGGCCTGCCTGCTCGACGACAGCGCGAACTTCACCCCGGCCGCCCAGCCGGAGCTGGACGCGGTGACCGCGTTCCTGGAGAGCAAGGGCATCCCGTTCACCACCTGGCAGGGCTGGTACCGCCTGGACGCGCACGAGCGCGCCCTCGGCGAGCCGGAGGGTCGCGAGCGCGTCAAGGTCGTCGAGCGTGAGGACATGCTGCGTGCCAGCGAGCCGCACAAGGTCTGAGCGGCGCATGGTGTGATCGCACCGGATCCGTCCGTGCGTGGAGCGGAAGTACTGTCACGTCTACGGCAGCGAAAACTCCGGCACTGAGGCATTCTGTACAAGTGTTCGATGCCCATGTCCATATCTTCGACCCGCGGTTCCCGCTGGCCGAGAACGAGGGTTACCTGCCCGACCCGTTCACCATCGCCGACTATCGAAAGCGCATGTCGCGCTTCGATATCGGCGGTGGTGCCGTGGTCAGCGGCTCTTTCCAAGGCAGCGATCAGACCTATCTCAAGGCGGCACTCGCCGAATTGGGCGAGGGCTGGGTCGGGGTGACCCGCCTCGATCTCGACGCCACCGACGACGAGATCATCGAACTGGACAAGATCGGCGTACGCGCGCTGCGCTTCAACCTCAAACGCGCCGCCGCCGACATCACCGGCATGACCCTGCAGGCACTGCGCGCCCACGAGTTGGCAGGCTGGCATGTCGAGGTCTACATCGACGGCCAGATGCTCGGCTCGCTGCAGCCCGTCATCTCCAAACTGCCCGCCTTGTCCATCGACCATCTCGGCATGTCCGACGAGGGCCTGCCCTACCTGCTCGACCTGGTCGACCGCGGCGCCCGTGTGAAGGCAACGGGTTTCGGCCGCGTCGCCATGAATGTCGCCAACACGGTGCGCCGGATTCACGCGGTGAACCCCGAAGCCCTCATGTTCGGCTCCGACCTGCCCGGCACCCGCGCAGGCCGCCCGTTCAAGGACTCGGATGTGGACCTGATCTGCGACGTCGTCGGCACCGACATGTTCAAGGTCCTCGAAGACAACGCCCGCGCCTTCTACCGGCTCCCGGCCCGGGTCCGCGCGCTCCCCGGCGATCCCAACCCGACCACTCCCCTGTTCCGCGCCGAACAGCCGACTTTGCCGTTGCGCCGCGACGAACTCCCGAAACTCGAAGCGGTGGCGGACACGATCCCGTTTCCGGCGATCGAATAGCGGCGTCAGTTTCCTCAGCGGAGAGCCCAGCTGACGCACTCAGCGCTTCCCACCTACGGAAGTTATCGAAATCTATTGTGCCCCTAGTATTTCGGCCGTGGCGAAGTTCGAGGAAGTCATCACATCCTTCTGGCAAGACCCGATCGAGGACAACCATGTGGCGTTGACCGATGCGGCGATCCGAGACGCCGAGGAAAAACTCGGTGTGCGACTTCCCGCCTCGCTGCTGCGCCTGCTCCGGGTGCGCAACGGCGGCCACGTCGCCGCCCACTGGGACGCCTTTCCGGTCGAGGGTTCATCGTGGTCGGAGCACTACGCGTGCTTCGACTACCTCGAAGGCATCCTCGACGAGGATGATTCCCCCACGATCCTGGACACGCCGTACCTGGTGCGGGAGTGGGAACTTCCCTCACCGGTCGTGCTCCTGCACGGCGACGGGCACTGGTGGGTCGCGCTGGACTATCGTGCCTGCGGCCCGACAGGCGAACCATCGGTCGTGGAAATCGACTCCGATGGGCCGGACGTCGTCTTTCTCGCACCTGATTTCGAGTCGTTCGTCGAGGAGCTGACCTCGTCCGAGAGGTTTTTGGTAGATGATCAGCTCGCAGTAGCGACCGTCGACGCACCGGCCGCTGGAATTCACGTTGGAACTCGAACTCCGAAAATTGAACTCCCAGATCGAATCCCACGCACAGAGTGACCACCAGGAGATTTGCGAGTGACAAGCAGCCCCACCCCAGATCACCCGGCGCGATCCGAACCCCGGAAGGACCTGGTGGAGCGTGCGGCACCCCTACTTCCCACAGGCAGTGAAATCCGGCAGGTGTTCATCTGTCAGACCGCGCCGAACTTCGGCTTCTTCCTCATCACGTATCTCACTGGTCTGACGATCTTCTGGAACAAATACCGTTGCGTGGCAGTCACTCAGGACGCCATATACGTGCTGGAGAGCAGCAAGCTGTCGGGCGGCGCCAGGCCGCAGCAACTGCTGGACACGTTGCCGCGCCACACCCAGCTCGGTCCGGTCTCCGGCCGATGGGGTCGGGTGAACATCCTGGGCAAGCGCCATTGGATCCACAAGCGCTTTCACGAAGCGATCGCTGCCGCCGACTGTGAGGCCGGCTTTACACACTGAAGCACGGGGCCGGTCAACCGGTTCGGATACCCGACCCACCCGAAAAGTCTGGCTGTCAAGAACATTGACTAAGCGACTGCGAACCCGTCGATCACCGCGCCGAGGCCTCTGGACGGTCATGAGCAGGGGTCGGGACTCGCAGCCCTCGAGTAAGCGTGCTCCAGAGAGAATGGATTTGGCGTCGTGCCACAGCACTGGGATGACTCCCTCTACGTCACTATCGCGCCAATAACCCAGACTCCTGTCGCCAGCAGCGCCCCTAACAACTCGATCAGCATCGAAAGGCCGACGCCCTTCAACGCGTGAACTGTTGCCTGCCATGCCTGTTGGTTTTCGCGAAGGCGCTGAAGTTCCGAAAGGTAAACGCCGAGAACGAAACCTACGAACAGACCGACCACCGGGATCACGAAGAAACCGACGATGCCCAGGACCGCCCCGAGGAAAAGGGCCCGGTTGGAGACACCCGCGTCCTTCATCTTCCGGCCGGGCCAGGTGTACTTGATGATGCCGGACAGCACGAGGAACGCGGTGCTGACGGCGAAAAAAGTCCACGCGGTAGCGCCGCCCTCGACGAACGCCCAGACCGCGATCGCGCCGAAGATCAGGATGACGCCGGGGAGTATCGGGACGATTATCCCCAGCAGTCCGACAAGAATTACCAGGCCGACAAGTACTAAAAACCACCCCTCATGGGCGTACGTTTCCACTGGTGAAGCCTAAGGGGTCTTCGCGGCAGGGGCGAGCCGCCATGGCGGAGCCCGTCACACTCAGCAGGAAGGACGGCCGAGGGCTACGGCGTAAGTTCCTAGCCAGGCAATCGAACCCCTGAGACTTGGTACAGCGAGGCACCGCCGCCACGGATGGTCAAGACATCCAGGATTGACGGCCTGCGACTTCAGCGCTGTCGACCTCGGCGAAGCCGACAGTGGTGACAGTAGAGACTCCTGGCCTGTCGATGACCTTGCGGCAACGTCTTGGTTCACTGCTTGCGACGGTCAGTCGGGAACTGATGCTCCTATAGGCAAGGCTGCGGCATGAATTGAAGCTTACGAGCCACAGTGCGGCGTGTCCCTCGCGCGTGTCGCTTCCGCAATGGAGTGGCGAGTGCAATCATTCGTCAATGAACTGGCTCAGCGTAATCCCGCCCGTCGGAATACTCGCAATATTGGTTACAATATTCATAACTTGGATGAATAGACGCTCAAACCAATTGAGGTTCGAAATTGCGTCGAAAGGCATGATCTCCGCTAGTGCGGTACACGAAAAGATCAGTGTGACGTACGGCGATGAACCCGTTGGCAATCCACATCTGGTGGAGGTGAATTTTGTCAATTCAGGCAGCAAAGACGTACGGCCTAGCGACTTTGCGCATGATGCGCCGCTGATCATTGATGTAAATGCGTCAGTTGTTGCAATAATTAAGGATGGGTCAACCGAAGGCAGTGTAAAATCATCCGTTTCAGGGAACACGATCGAGATTGCGCCCAGCCTCTTCAGGAGGAATCGCCAGTACACGATCACTGCAATCGTTGACGGCGACCCTAATTCCAAGTTCAACGTAAGCAAAGAAATTGTGGCCGATACGAATGTATCGTGGTCGGAGCGCACCGATGATACCGAAGGCGGACGCGGCCGTGGGATGCGTCTATCTGGCATCGTCGCCACTTCCGCTATGACTCTTGCATTGGTGGCAAATCTTGTCGGTATATATAAGTTGACGCAGAAAACTAACGAGAACAGCAAACAGATAGATTCGACGCTCATAGAGCAAAATCGGCAGCTACAGGAGGCGAACAAGCGCAACACGGAACTCGTTGAGGTGCTTGGGCGGGTGCTGGTGGAGCCTGCGCCTAGATAGCAACCCGGAATGGCGTTTCACCTGTTCATGGAGCATTTGCTTGGCGCATTCGTGTCGCGACCGCTGTTGTCAGATGGCAAGCCCCGGAGGGGTGCGGCAGTGTTCTGGCAGAACCTGTGTGGCGCGTTCAACGTCGAGCGCAAACTGATAACTGTAACTACTTCGAGAAGGGTGGGCCAGAAGTGATGGGGGAGTCTGAACCCATTGACGACATGTTTGTGTCACCCGACCCGCTTCCGTGGCATGTTTTGACAATGCGCTGCAAGATCTGCCTCAAACCTGCGGAGATGTTCATAGCGGAGCATGAGGACGTGTCGGTGGAAGAGATTACTGCACACGGCCATTGGGAGTGGGCACAGACCCGACGGCGTTGCGAGTGCCAACAGCCACCCCGGCGGCCAGAGCAGACCGACCTTCGACGACATGTCGCTCGTGCCGTGCGTAAAGGCTTGCACAGACTATACGAGGGCGGTACTGTCACGATCCGACAGTGACCTACTCGCCGCACGACGATACTGACGGGTTGGACGCTCTCGTAACTCAACAATGCCATGCTTCATCGCTTAACGGCCGACGCGCGCGTCGGGAATACGAGGGCGGAGCGCCTCGTGTGACCTCGGAAGAGGTGCGCGAAGCATGTTTTCAGCATCCACATTGATGCTCATCGTTGTGACACTCGTGATGCTATACATCGGCGTGTGTGGCGCGGTAGCGCTGTTCCATCCTGACGAACGCCGTGTAGCCGTTGCGTTGGCGGTCATGGATCAGCTGATGGGGTTGATCCCGTGGCGGCGTCGCGGAGTTCGAGGCCGCGATATGGAGGCGGACGAAGGCGGTAACTCTGCGCCCTGATCGTATGTCGTGACTCGGAATCGCTGTGGCAGTTCGGATCTCTCCCCTGGTTGCTCGCCGGGGTGCCCGCCCGGGAGCGGAGCGGGAGGGCGGGTGCACCGAGCGGCGCGCGTAGCGCGCCGCTCTTGATTCTGTAGAGGGAAATTCGGCAAGTTCTTTCGTTGGTTACCGGTTCTTTTTCTTTTCTTCCTCTTCCGGTTCCCAACTTTCTGCTCAACTACAAGACTCACCAAGATTGCGGGACAACACTTTTCGCGAGACTGTTCAGTGCCTGCATGTCCAGCGACGCGACCGGGTGGCACGCTGGCTTCGCGGTTCAGGAGTGGGAGCGTCGAATCCGGCACGACCGTATGCGCATACGCAAAGGAGCCCCGCACCCCCACGACCAACCGAGGTACAGGGCTCCTGGCGGCGGGTTATCGGCGCGCGAACTCGCCGTCTTGCACGCCAGCGGTGAACGCGTCCCACTCGCCAGGGGTGAACACCAGCGCCGGACCAGTCGGGTTCTTGGAGTCACGCACACCGACTAGGCCCCCGTCCAGGTGTGCCACCTCCACGCAATCCCCACTGGGTTGGCTCCGGCTACTTTTGAACCATTTTGCGCCCGACAGGTCGATATTCACGCTGCATACTCCTCTGCAATACCTACAACCAGTCGTCTGGTGTCGTCATGATCCAACGCTACCCGGCCCACATCTTCCAGGGCTTTCTGGCGGCGTTCGATCACGCGAGGTTCCTCGAGGAAGAGTGCCCCGTCGTAGCCTTCCACGAAGACCACGGGAGGCTCGATCAGGCGGCTTGCTCGCAACGGCGGGAACTCGAACAAGGTGAAGCTTTGCACGACCAGACCGAGGTGGCTGCCCGCATCGAGTGGTAGGACACGTATCGAGACGTTCGGCAAGCGACCCACCTCAATGAGGTGCAGAAGCTGCTCAGCCATGAGCTGTCGGCCCCCAACTTGGTGCCGCAACACCGCCTCCGACAGAAGTACGTCCATCGAGAAGTCCGGATCTTCCCGGATTCTGGCCTGTCGTCGCACAGCCAGCTCTATCTTCCGCTCAACATCTACTGCTGACATCTCCGGCCGTTCGGTGAGGATCATCGATCGGCGATAGGCAGCGGTCTGGAGCAACCCCGGCAGCAAGGTGAGCTGGAACGTCGCCAGCTGTGAGCACGCTTCTTCGAGGCTCATGTAGTGATCGAAATGAGATGCCACGACATCGGCGTACGTTCGCCACCATCCGGCCGGATCACCCTTCGCGGCCTTGACTTCTCGCAGCAGTTCAAGCGCAACCGCCTTGTCTTCCGTGCTCGCTTGGTAGAAGTCCAGAAGCACGTCCATCTGCGGAGTACTGATCTTGACCGGCTGCCCGTCCTCCATCCTGCCGATGCTCTGGGGCGAAACCTCGATCGATAAACCGGCCGCTAGCTGGCTCTTTTCAACCTTGGTTCGTAGCTCACGCAAGAGTCGCCCCAATGCGCGCCGGGGGATCGTGGACCCTGCCATTTCGTTAGCCTCGCTATCTGGGTTCGACCGTACTGGAATGCGCCCGCACGGGGTGCCCGTCGTGGAATAACCCACGGGAATCACCCCGGAATGGATGTCCAGCATATTCGGTGGACTTGCCTCACTGGACGTTCCAGTGCAGTGATTTTGAGGTCTACTGAACATGCGCCCGGAGAGATGACTTCCTTCCCCTTCATCAGGAGTTGTCAGTGGCCGGGCGCACCCTAACCGCAGTCGATGCCCCGGAGGTCGGCAGATGCCGAACAACGAGCTTCCACAACGAGACCCGTTCACCGGGCCACCAACCGCCTACACAGGCCCCACCATCTATGCCGACAACGAAGTAGCCATGGACGAAGTCGTTTGCACGGGCGAAGCCGCCACCAATCTGTGCGAATCGTTCGGGGTCGCGCTTCGGGAGTGGGCAGGCCCGCCGCCGGCCTCCGCGGAATCGTCCCGGTGGCGGGGTGACGAGCCCCCCGCCATCGGGCGCACCACACCGCCACCGACGCAAGCAGAGGTGTAACCCGATGGACCACATACCTTTTGGGGATACACCGATGTCTCGTTGCATCTTCTATCGGCGGGTGTGCGATCTGCCCGCGACCGTCGATCCGCCGAGCTTGGGTCGCATCATCATGAAAGCAACACATGTGTGGGCGGTGAGAATGCCTGTGCCGCTCGGGCAAGCGGTCAGACACGATATGGGCCGTCGCGGTGCGGCTGTCGGTCCAATCCTGGCGCTTCCACGGTCGGACCAGTGGATGTACCTCATCCGCGCAGACGTCCCCGAGGACGCCGCTGTGCTCGCTGACTTGTTTCGAAACCATGTGTCCGTCATCCGTGACAGCAGCGCGGTGACCTTGCCGTCACCCACGGCGCGGTCAAGCAAAGTCCGCTATTGGGTTAAGCCGCCACGAGACACGTTCCGGCCTTCTGGGTTTGCTGTGATCGCCTCGGTGCGCGCGTGTTTGGGACCCGGCAAGGTGCGGGAAGTGGCGGATGTCTGAATGCGGTTGCGGCCCGTGGATCACGGTGTCGATGTGCGGTATGGCCGGATACGACAGCACAACCGGTGAAGTCCAATCGGTGGCGTGCCCGTCCCGCTTCTGCACAACCATGGTCGACCTAGTCGACGAAAAGATCAGCGACCACGACGGCATGGCTTCCGGCCGCTGCTCGTTCATCGGTGTGCGCGTAATCAATGACCGCCCCGTGCTCATACCCCAACAACCACCGGTACACGCTTCCACCGACCCTTCGAACAGCGAACCCCAATGACTGTCAAAGCAATCGGGCTGCTACAGCTCGATGTCAGCGGACCGCACCTGTTGCGAGACGAACGCGTCATCACCGAGTTGGCCGACCAGCACGGCTACACCCTGATACGGCTGGTCACCATCAAGCACGACACGTTCATGCCGACCGTGCTCATCGTCGCCACAGCACGCAACCTGGGTGCCACCATGGTTATCGCGCCGAGCGTCGATCACATCAAGCACAACGCCCGCGCCATCGCAATAGCCTGCGACCTCATCACCCCGACCCACCGCATCCCCTGCACTTCCCCTGATCGGCGCGGAGGCATGTCATGAGCACACCAGACGACGAATACCAAGCCGCCCTTGCTGAGTTCCGGCGCGCCTCGGATGCGTTTCATGACGGGGCCTTCCCTCGACCGGGCCACTCGCGGATGCATACAACGTGGCTGCGGCCCGCCTGCAAAGGGTGGCGTCTCACCGCTGCGACACCCACAAGCCGACTAGATTCGATGCGCCATGACATCAGGCAGCCAGCACGAGGGGAAGGCCCGGCCAGTGGACGACGAACAGATCGGCTTCGAGATCGAATTCGATGACAAGACCCAAGCATTCCTTGACTGGGTCGCACCCGAACGCATGGAGTCAAAAATTCGGAAATTCTTGTCTGACACGGTTCCTGGCATAGCGGATTATGGGGATACCTGGTGGAATCCTCCACTCACGATACGAATCTTGGAAGCGTCTAAAGAATTGTTTGGCGACCGGGAAGGGTTCCTTGCGCCCGAAAATCGGGATGCTGCCGATCAATTTATCAGATTCTATGGCGAATGCTTCGTACGTCGCGCTGGAATGCATTGGACCAACCGTCCCGAGCGGAGCAGCGCTCCATTGTACGTCGATTTCAGTCCGGCAGTTCACGGCAGCAACGGTGAAGAAGTTCGGAACATGCTGGCGGTGACAAGGTACCTACTGGGCGAGAACCGTGGCCCGGATATGGCGGAATACGAACTCGCGGCGACCGTACGCGATATACGCAAGGCCCGAAAAGCCACATAGCATCTGGTAAACGGGGGTGGGCATTATCGTGCCCGACGAGTACGACGATTTCCGAAGAAAGCTGACCAACTACGAGAAGGGTCTGTATTTCGAACTCGGTCGAGCGCGGATATGCGGTGAAACTCCCGAGCGCGGCTGGGTTCGGCAATTCACATTGCAAACCGACTTGGGTCCGCGTGTGCTGGATTCGGCGAGTACCGACGGAAAAGGTACGCGTGGCGTCGAGCGTAAATCGGGACGCATTTCAGATCGGGAGACAAAGCGTCAGCTGGACAAAGAACGGGATGGGCTTGAAACCGGCAAGTTGACCCAATCGCGGTGGGAAACCGTAGCTGGCGAGAAGATTCCGGAGCAGATACGCCAAGACCTGCGGGACATGGCCCGCGATTTTGGCGACAGGTTTCAGCATATTGCTGTTTCCCGCGAGGACGCGTTACGCGCAATAAAGCTCGGCCAGTCACTGGTATCGCAACAGCTCGAACTGGTCCGGGCGTATGAGCTGGATCGCGCCGACCGTGCCCGTCAACGTCTCGCGAAGATACGCGAAATCGTGCCGGCGAAAGAAAAGGCCGAGCGATTCCAGCAGATGCAGAAGTTTCGCGATGGCATCGCTCGTGGCCGGGAGGAAGCTCCACGTCGCCTACAAGCCGAACGTGCCCTACAGGCACGAGAGCAAGCCGAGCGAGCCAAGGTGCGGGAAGCACCGGAAAACGAGCGCGCAAGGGTTGAACGTGAGGCTGCTGAACGGGTGGCGCGGGAATTCCTGGTGCCCAGTCAGCTCTTGGGGCGGGAAGCCACCGACGGTGGGGAAGGTGTACACGACAAAGCACGGGCTGAGCGTGAAGCGGTCGAGAAGGCTCGGGAGCAACCTGGCCGGGCACGGGAACCCGAAGCGGCGGAGCGGGTCCATCAACACCGGGAAGCGTTTGCGGCGCAACGTGAACGTGCCGAGCGAGCGGGCATCTTGGATTCGGTGCGCATTGTGCAACTCCAGTGGGATCAGCCAGGGGAACAGCGTCAAACGGAATCTGTGGACGAGGCGAATGGCGCTGACCACCGATACCGCGAGGAAGCCAGAGAGCGTGAGCGTGTGGCGGAGCGAGAGCGCCAGCGCACGCTTGGGCGCGAACCTGACTAGAAGGGGTTTTTGGGCGCTGCGCTGAGACTGCAAGCCACGCAGGGCGAATCTGGGGCTTCTTCTTCATGCCGCGAGGTGCAACGCGGACCCTCCGCGTTCGGCTGAAAACCCGTACAGAACTCGACACCCGCATTGCGAGCCGGTCTAACGACAGGGGCAGGGTTGCCCCTGGGGTGAACCGGGCCCGGTCAACCTGTGCCGGGGCCGACACGGTTCGATTGCCCAACCCACTGCCCCGGGTACTTGGCCCCCTCTCAGTACGCCTAACGGCACCCTGCCAGACATAGCGCACGTCCCAAGTTCTCACGAGAACCTGGCCGCCTCGATTTGGGACCGGGCAAGGTGCGGGAGGTGGCGGATGCATCACGTCGATGCGGTGAACGTGAAACCCGGCGACACGAGCTGGTGGTAGCGCTGAGCATGTCGCGGAGCGTGATCCCCTGCGCGGGCCGGGGCGGACGCCCGGCCAACCGTAGTGGGTGTGTTGTCCCATGGCTGGACAACTGTTGCTGCCGTGCGCTTTCCACAATGAATGTGTGGGTCGGAGACTTGACGTTGCACGTCAACAGCGGCCGACAACGACCTCACCCCACACACTCACTGCTGGTCCCTCCGGTCGTGCGTCGTTCACGCTGCCTGGATTCTGGCAGAAATGGCGATCGCTAGCGGCGCAGGAGGTCCACGACGCCGGTGTTCGACTCCTTCCCGCCGACCTCGGCGACCCGGGAATGGACAACCGGACAGACCTCATCCGACGAGCAAATCCGGCTTGGTCTTCGCTCACCTCGTGGGCACCTGGGGCAATCGAGCCACTACGTTCACCCCGCCGCCAGCGGGTCTGCGTTCCCACGTGCCGTTCCGACGTTCAGCTAAGCATCAGCTACTAATATCGACTGGGTGCCGCGCCAGGAGGCCACGGCGCAGTAGAGCGGTCGAACTTCACAGCGAAAGGGAAATATCCCATGCAGCGATCCAGTCTCTACCGTGCTCTCGCGGTCACCGTGACCGCCGTCGTCGCAGCCACCGGCGCACATCTCATTGCCGGATGCGGCACTGCGTCGTCAGAGCCGTGGTCCGGTAGCGGCAGCGCCGAGCAGTTCACCCTTACCGCGGACAAGGCAGGGCACCGATGGGCGTCCGCCGCGTCCGCCACCGTAACGCCTGGGGTGCAGACCAACACCCAAGGTGCGAGACAGTGCACGGCGAACTACACCTTCGTCGACGATGCCGGCAACGTGTACCTCGGTCAGGCCGCGCACTGCGCGGGTACGGGTATCGGCAACCTGAAAGACCCCGACGGCTGCACCGCCGACAGTCTCCCCCTCGGCACCGCGGTCACCTTCAACCGTGGCGGCCTACTGACGTTCCCGGGCGAGGTCGTCGGTACCGGTCGTCTGGTCTATAGCAGCTGGCTGGCCATGCGGCAGAACGGCGAGCAGGACCGCAATACCTGTGCCTACAACGATTTCGCGTTGGTGAAGGTCGCCCCCGAGGACATCGGCAAGGTCAACCCAACCGTGCCGTACTGGGGTGGTCCCGTCGGCATCAACACCACCGGAACCGGCACCGGTGACCGCGTTTACGGTTACGGCAACTCCGGCCTGCGGTTCGGAATCGCCGAATTGTCCCCTCGGACCGGCCAGAGCAAGGCCGACGCGGTTGTTACCGCCGGTTGGACACACGCGCTGAACGTGACCATGCCAGGGATACCCGGCGACAGCGGCAGCGCGTTCCTCGACCGCAACGGCCATGCCCTCGGCACGCTGTCGACACTGGGCATCGGTTTGCCGATCGTCAACAACATCGGTGACATCAGCCACGAACTTGCTTACGCCCGAGCACATTCCGGCATCTCGGGACTCTCGCTGGTCCTCGGCACCGAACCGTTCAACCCGAACCGCTGAGTGGAGCTGTCGGCTACGAGTTGCGCTCGCCAATCTTGGACCGACGGTCAGAAAGCTGGAGACCGTGCCCTAGGCCCGTCGTGGTCAACCGATTCGGCCGGATCGAAGCACGGAGAGGTTCCGGACAGGCGATCCGACGTTATTGTCATACTGTCAATACACCCCCGGGGCCGCTCCCGGGCGGACGCACCGCGACGCCGGTGCACAGGATCAACGACGAACCGAGGTAGGGCGTGAGCACACCAACCACCGCCACCAAGCAGGGCCCGCTCGCGGGCATCAAGGTCATCGAGCTGGCCGGTATCGGTCCCGGTCCGCATGCGGCGCTGCTGCTGGCCGATCTCGGCGCGGACGTGGTGCGGGTGCAGCGGCCCAACCTGCTCCCCGGTTTCATGGAACGGCCACAGTGGCGTGGGCGCACCATTGTCGAGGCGAATCTGAAGGATCCGGCCGATATCGAGCAGGTGCTCGGACTCGTCGAGAAGGCCGATGTACTGATCGAGGGCTTCCGCCCCGGTGTCACCGAGCGGATGGGCCTCGGGCCGGATACCGCGCTGGCGCGCAACCCCCGTCTCGTCTACGGCCGGATGACCGGATGGGGACAGGACGGTCCGCTCGCCGACCGCGCGGGGCACGACATCAACTACATCTCGCTGACCGGTGTGCTGAACGCGATCGGCCGCAAAGGTGAGCGCCCGGTGCCGCCGCTGAACATGGTCGGCGACTTCGGCGGCGGCTCGATGTTCCTGGTGTTCGGCGTCCTCGCCGCGCTGGTGGAGCGGCAGAGCTCCGGCAAGGGCCAGGTGATCGACGCGGCGATGATCGATGGGGCCCTTGCCCTTTCGCACATGATCTGGGGCATGCGCGGCATGGGCCTGTGGTCCGACGAGCGCGGCACCAACCTGCTCGACACCGGCATGGCCTTCTACGACACCTATGAGACCTCCGACGGCAAATACATGGCCGTCGGCGCGATCGAGCCGCAGTTCTACGCCGAGTTGCTGAAGGGCCTCGAGATCGATCCCGAGGGCCTGCCGATGCAGATCGACCCCAATGGTCAGGACCAGTTGAAGAAGCTGTTCACCGAGAAGTTCAAGACCAGAACCCGCGACGAGTGGGCCGAGATCTTCGACGGCACCGACGCCTGCACCACCCCCGTCCTCACCTTCACCGAGGCCGAGCAGAACCCGCACATCGTCGCCCGCACCGGCCTGATCGAGCTCGACGGCGTCGTCCAGCACGCACCCGCCCCGCGCTTCTCCCGCACCCCGAGCGCCACCCCCACCCCACCGCCGACGGAGGCGACCCCATTCGAATCCGTCTGGGCCGACTAGGCATTCATCGCACTACTCGAACGGCACGTTGGATGACCACACGTCATCGAGCGTGCCGTTCGGCTGTCGGGCGGCGACCCTTCCGCGCAACGATCGCACCCGTTGTCGCTCGTCGAACGTCGAACATCCAGGATTACCTTGCTGCACTGTGGTTTTCGTACACATTCAGCCATGGAACGACGGCAGCATATCGCCGAGTTTTCCGCCGAAATGGAGCGGCCGCGAGCGGACTGTCGCCCGGAACTTTCACCGCCGCAACGCAGTACCGCATCGCTGGTGCGCAGCCCCGACGCCGACAGCTACCGACGGGTCCAGTCGGGCTGAACGAAGTCGGCTATGCGAGCTTCGGACGGATCGCGGCCGAGCAGGACGATCTCACGAAACTGCCAGAGCATCGCGCCGGTCGGGGCGTGGATCGTCATGTCACTGCCGAGGCGCATCTGTAGCAGGCCATGTCCCTCGGTGCCTGGTTCCTGCACATCGTCCCGCAGTGCCGATTGCCGCACGGCCGCGCGGGGGTGGACCCAGCGCGGCGTGTCATCGGCGGCCAGTCGAGCGAGATCCACCAGATGTACGGAGTGAATCTCGGCGGGGCTCGGCGTCAGCTCGCTCGTGTCGGCGAGGGCCGCGACGAACGGGGCGATCACGAATCCTGATGCGGCGGGGAAATCGTCGAGCCTGCCGAGAAGGTCGGCGGGGGTGGCGGTCAGGCCGAGTTCCTCGTGCAGCTCGCGCAATGCGGCCTGCTCGACGGTTTCGCCGTCGTCCAGTCGGCCGCCGGGCAGTCCCCACTGCCCGGCGTTGCGGCCGCGGTAGGCCCGCTTGATGACAATGATCGACGGTCGCCCGTCGGCTTGTTCCACCACGCACAACAGCACGGCAGCACGACGGATGCCAGGGGCGTCCGGGACTTCGATGTGCGGAAACTCCCTCAGTCGTGTGCTCGCGAGCACACGGAAGTCATCGACGTTCTCGGGGACGTGCGGTCCCGTGGTGGAGCCCATGCCCTCGATACTGCCCCACTCGCTCCGGCGGCGGTCGACCTCCCGCCTTGCCGCCCATCTGTCCAGTCGACGGCGCAGCTCCGCCGCCGCAGCCGTACACACCGCATTCCGTCGAATGGGACATGGCGGGGCGGATTCTCGGCATTTGCCACGACAGCTGCGGGCACCACGGCAGCGTCGCCGGGTGCTACGGCCCCAGCAGCCCGACGTCCATTCCCCACCCCTGCCTGCCGCACCGACGGCGGCGGCCGCAAGCCCCCCAGCCCCAGCCCTCGCACTCTGGGGCTGTGCGCGCCGGGCGGCGGGGCGAATGCTTCGGGCTTATGTCGTGGCGTTCGCCGCGTTGGCCGGGCGGGCGGCATCGGCCACTCCACGGGTGACCAGTTTCGCGATTCTGGCTACGAAAGTGCGTGGGCGGCGGGGCATCAGGTGAGCCGATGCGAAATTCCCGGCGCCGGGGACGACGTAGCCCTTGTTGCGTTCGAGCGCGCGCAAGGCGGAACGCACAACTCCGTCGACGTTGCCCATCGGTGCGCCGATGGCGGCTTTTCGAGTGCCCACTACGTCGAAGAACTGGGTCTCCGTCGGGCCGGGGCAGACAGCGAGAACCTTGATGCCGCGGTCGCGGTATTCGCTCCACAGCGACAGGCTGAAGTTGAGAACGAAGGCCTTGCCCGAGGCATAGGTGGCGAAGTAGGGCGCGGGCTGGAAGGCGGCGGTGGATGCGACGTTGACGACTTCGCCGCTGCCGCGTGCGAGCATGCCGGGCAGCAGACGGCGGGTAAGGCCGGCCAGCGCTACGACGTTGACCATCAGCTGGTCGTGTTCGCGATCGGCGGCGAGTTCCTCGAAACGGCCCGCGCTGCCGAAGCCCGCGTTGTTGACGAGGGTGTCGATCGAAAGTCCGCGAGCGGCAAGCTCGTTCGCGATGCGAGCGGCGGCATCGGGTTCGGCGAGGTCTTGGCCGATGATCTCGACGCGGATGCCGTGGCGGTCACGCAGTTCCGTGGCAAGGGATTCCAGGCGGTCCAGCGAGCGGGCGACCAGGACGAGATCGTCGCCACGGGCGGCGAGGGCGACTGCGAACTCGGCGCCGATGCCGGAGGAGGCGCCGGTGACGAGTGCGGTTTTTCCAGAGCGGGTCATGTCTAACTCCTTCGATCGAATGCAACACAACAGTAGCCGTATTTCCACAAACTGCAACATTCATGTTGCAGTTAATTCTGGAAATGATCACCGCATGTACTATGTCCAACAGATAGCAGCGAAGAGGAGTCCATGCCGTCCACATCCGCCCGCCCACTACGCGCCGACGCCGAACGCACCGTGCGCGCCATCCTCGACGCGGCCGAGCGGGTACTGAGCGACAACCCGAACGCGACACTGGAACAGATCGCGGAAGTCGCGGGCGTCGCGCGGACCACCGTGCACCGCCGCTTCGCCAACCGCGAGGATCTGGTGCGCACCATGGCTCTCACCGCATGGCGGCGAATGAGCGCGGCGGTCGATGCGGCTCGCCCGCAGACCGCACCGCCGCTCGTCGCCCTACATCAGGCGACCGCCAATGTCATCGAGATCAAGTACGGCGCCTCCTACGCCCTCGATCGCATCGACATGACCGACCCCGAAGTCGCCGAGATCCAGGCAGACGTCTTCGAGAAATGCGACGCGGTATTCGCCCGCGCTCAAACCGAAGGTGTCATCGCGCCCGACGCCGACCTCACCTGGGTGCGCCGCGTCTACCTAGCACTGATCACCGAAACCGTCCATGGTGCAACAGAATTGGATACGACCACCGACCCGGACACGCTGGCGAGCCGCGTCATCGACACTCTCCTCGGCGGCGTCGGAGCCGGACACGCACGGTAGTCGACCGCGCCCGCGGTCCGCCTCGCGCAGCGGCCACAGCGGTGGTGGCCGACATGTCTTGCGGCGGACAGCACCTCACCAGCGCCACCACGACTGCCGAACAGACGGCGAGCTGCGGGCACCATTGCTTGGTCTCGACTCGCCCTTTCTGGCCTACTGGTGGAGGGTGCTATTCCTAGCGTGCGCTATTCCCCGCAGTCGCGGAGCCAGCAACGACTCGCAGAGGCGGAAGGGGGCGCCAGGTCACAGGCACCTCGCGCATCAGCAAGGCGCAGTCGAGCACCGCGCTGCCTGAGGGGAACCGGTCCTGGTCGTCGAAGACCGTGGACCGAACCGAGCGAATATCGACCGGCTCGACTTGCCATGCGTCCGTTCGAAGTTCGAGCCCGTCAAGGCATTGACCGCCATGCGTGGCCGAGAATCCGGCCGAGCCACGTCGAAAGAAGTCCGATGCCTGCGCCAGATCGGCGAACAGTTCGCTTCCCTGGAACCGCTCGGCGGTCCGGACGTCCACGCTCACGGAGATCGTCTCGTCCCGACTGGCGAAGGCCACATGCAGGTCCTCCGCTGTCTCCCGCACGTCGAACCGCGCCAAACTGTGCTCACCCGGAAACAGTCGGCCACCGGCAAGGACATTGATCACCGAGCCGCTGTCACGACGCGAGATGTACACACCGGTCGAGCGTCCCCGCGGACCATCCCACTCAACCGCGATGCGATGCGCCGCGTTCTCGCTGCGCAGCCCGACCGCGCCAGGTAACCAACCGGGCCGGAACTGTCCGAGGCGGATCAGGCAGATGCCGGCAACCGCCCAACCACCAACCAATTGAGGTCGCATCTGCGGCGGTACCAAGCGCGCGGCGGACTCGGGGTCGACTCGGTAGTTCACAAGAAGACGTCGCTCGACGACGCTGGACATCCGCGGAGGTCTCATCCGGCACTCCCGTTCTTCGTGGTTCGCGGTCTGCGCTGCCTGACGATGACCTGTTCCGGGCAGATCGCGCTCAGGAACCTGCCGACACACAACGCCAGTCGTTCCTCGGCAAGCGAGTAGAAGATCCGATTGGCAACTCGTCGCTCTCGGACGAGCCCGGCTGCTTTGAGTACGCCCAGATGCCGGGAGATCGAAGGACCACTGATCGGAAACCTCGCGGCAATATCACCCGCGGTCAACTCGCCGGAGCGGAGATCCTCCAGGATCTGCCTGCGCGTCGAGTCGGCTAGCGCGCGGAACACACCGGCTTCCTCCTCAGGGTCGAGTTCGGTCATATTCGCAATTTAGCACTGTAGCTAAATATTGAATAATCAGAGGGGATCCCGACCGCCGGGGCGCCCGTTGCATGGAAGGCGACCAGCGGCGTGGTCGAGACATCTGGATGGGTATCAGCGATCCACCGATACCCCATCTGAACAGCTAAATCGTGTCCTGGTGCTCATGGGCAGTGCACTGGCCATGCCCAACCTGGTCGCCAGTTCAGCCCTGTTTGGTGTGTTCAGCCCGCTGTCAGCGGTTGGCGTCGCGGTTCTGCTGGCAACGCTGACTCTCGCGGCAGTTCCGAATACTGCCCACCGGATCAAAGCTAGCCAGCACCCGCATCAGGGCCAGTTTCCGGCTGGGCCGCCGCACCCGCCGGCGGCCCCACACGGCCAGTCCGCCCCGTCATACGGCCAGCCCTCGAGCCCAAGGTGTCGGTAACCGATCGATTTTCGACACCGGTATACGACGAATCAGCCTCCGGTGTGTGAACCACGGGCGGTAAGGCATGGTTTCAAGCACCATCGAGCGGTGCTCGTGTGGGTGAGAAAGCGCAACAAGGCAATTGGTTACTTCGCTGGACGAATCCGCCTATTCCCCGCGGTCTTCCTTGCGCTCGGGGGCGGACTAGTCGTCGCGATCGCCGCCTACGGATTCCTGCGCTGGATCACTCCGGTCGACGCGACCACGGCCGCCGCCGAGATCGACGCTACCTGGGCCGCGCTGACCGTTGTTGCGGGGTGTCGGCGGTGTGGTCGCGTTGGTCATCGCCTACCGGCGGTCGGGATCACTCAGCTCGCAGAGGGGTTTCCGGGCGGCCGGTCGTCGAGGGCGCGCTGCAAGTCGGTGTCGATGCGTTCGGCTTCGGCGAGCTGGTCTTCGAGGATCATGATCCGATACGCCGCGTCCAGGGGGTTACTGACGTCGACGAGCTCGCGCACGCTGAACCGCGCCCGATCCGCTCAACTCAAGAAGCGCTGCCGGTCGGCGGAAGCGCCTGACGCGCACTCTCGCATGCGGCATGGTCGGCCTCGGGCTTGTCCTCGCCGTTTCGAGCGCAACCCTGTCGGTTGTAACCGAAGCGGTCCCGACCGAAGCTGTCGTAGCCGAAGACGTCGTAGCCGAAGCGGTCCCGACCGAAGCGGTCCCGACCGAAGCTGTCGTAACCGAAGCTGTCGTAACCAGATCGGTCCCGACCGAAGCGGTCGCGGCCGAAACTGTCGTAACCGGATCGGTCGCGGCCGAAGCGGTCCCGGCCGAAACTGTCGTAACCGAAGGCGTCGTAGCCGTCGGACTGGCAGCCGATGGTCACGGCCGTCGTACAGGGAGCGGCGAGCGCGGGCGCCACCGCGGCTGCGGGCGCCAGCGCCATTGTCGTGATCACGACGGCTCGCGCCACCGTCACCCGCGCGCGGCCCGGATTCATTCTTGTCAGCAAGGGTCGGCTTCCTACTCGAACGGAACCCCACCGCAGGGTCCGCACAGCACATCGAAACGTTCTGTGCAGCAAAGGTATCAAGGACGGTCCACTACCGCCTCCGGGTAAACCCCCATTTTCCCGTTAGCGTGCGGCGGGCTCGTGCGTGGTGGTCCGCGGTTCGATGCTCGGCTCGTTGTCCAGCCTTGTGAATCGGTGATGGTGTCGCTGAAACGTTCTTGCAGATCTCGAGCTGGGGTACTGAGGAAGGGCCGTGCATCCCGAAACCCTTCGGGCCGAAAGGGTCTCAGTAGCAGGTCAGCGGCTGGAGCGGGTCGGCCGCTCGGGGGGTCAGCGCTTGATAGGCGGCGGCGATCGACTTGACCGCGAGTCGGAGTTCGGGTTCCTGGTGGGTGAACGGCAGGCGCAAGAAGCGTTCGAAAGCGCCCTGTACGCCGAATCTCGGTCCGGCGGCCAGCAATACGCCATGGTTGGGGGCGGTGGCCGCGAGGGCAGTGGAGACCGGGGCCGGGAGCTGAGCCCAGACGGACATGCCACCGGCGCCGGTGCTGACGCGCCAATCGGGTAGTTCTTCGGCGAGCGCCGTCAACAGAGCGGCACGCTGAGAGAGCAGTTGGCCACGGCGGCGGTCGAGGATGACCTCGGCATTCTCCAGCAGATAGGTGGTGGCCAGCTGGTCCATCACGGGGGTGCCGAGGTCGACGGTGGAGCGGATGCCGAGCAGCTTGGTGATGAGCGCCTGGTTGGTCCGGATCCAGCCGACGCGCAGGCCGCCCCAGAAGGACTTCGAGGCCGAGCCGATGGTGACGATCTCGGTGCCCTTGGCGAAGGCGGCGACGGGCGGCGGCGGGGTGGCGTCGGTCAGGTGCAGGTCCATCATCGACTCGTCGATCACCACGGTCATGCGGGTGTCGCGGGCGATGGCCGCCAGTTCCGCGCGGCCCTCGGCGTCCAGCAGCAGGCCGGTCGGATTGTTGAAGTCGGGCACCAGGTAGGCCAGCGTGGCCGCGGTTTGCCGTGCGGCACTGCGGATTCCATCGAGATCCCAGCCCGAACCCGGCGTCTCCGGACGCAGCGGCACCGGCACGGGGCGGGCGCCGACATCGCGGATCGCCTCGATGGCGTTCGGATAGGTGGGGTGGTCGATCAACACCCGCGCGGCGGGAGCGGTGAGCACATTGAGCAGCAGCCGCAGACCGTGCTGGGCACCGAGGGTGATCAGGATCTGGTCCGCTCCGGTGGGCAGGCCACGCTCGGTGTAGCGGCGCGCCACCGCCTCGCGCAGCGCGAGCACGCCGACCGGGTCCATGCCGTGGGTCATGAGGTAGGGCGGAAGGCCCTGCAGCGCTGTCGAATACGCGTCCTGCATTTCCAGCGGGGCGGCCATGGCGGCATAAGTCATGTCGATGGTCGGCAATTCCGGCTGCGCCATCAGCGCCAGAATGCTGCGGGCGGGCTTGGCGCCGTCGTGCTGGATGGCCGGCGGCAGGGCCACGGTGCTGCGGGAGCCCTGCCGACTGATCAGGTAACCGTGCTCGCGCAGCAATGCGTAGGTGGAGGTGATGGTCGTGCGGCTGACGCCGATGGTGGCAGCGAGGTCGCGTTCGCTGGGCAGGGCGACGCCGAGCGGGGCCCTGCCGTCGTGGATGAGCAGCCGAATGCCCTCGGCAAGGGCCAGGTAGGCCGGGCGCGCGGACCTGCGGGACTCTCCGGATTCCGCGCCCTCGTCCGCACTGCGCCACTGCCCCAGGTCCCGAGCCAAGCTGGCGGCACCGATCACTCTCGTCGACATAAAGTCCAGTATCGACCAAGTGGATATTTCTTGGCAAGGCCAGTCGGCGCACGCTGTCCGTTATGGCCGCAATCTTCACGGTGCTCGTCATCGGATTCGTTACTTACCTCATCTCCCACTACGCCCCGAAGCGGCCGGAGGAGATCTTCCGGCTCGACCGGTTCCGCGCACCGGGCCCACTCACCGACTGGTCTCCGTCGTACTACGAAGACCAGCGCCGATACTCGGATCTCGCCGCGATCTACGGGCGCAGCGACGTGCCGGATCCCGACCTGGGAAGCGCGGCGCGACCGGCCGTCGGCGCGCGGCGCGCGGAATCCGGACCGATCGCCGAATGCAATCCAGTCCAGTTACGCAAAACTGGACTTGTCTGCAAAAATCTGTCGGCCGCGGGAGGCACACTGGCGGTATGAGTGAATCCGCTCGCACGTCCACCGGGGCGGCGCTCTTCGACACCGCGATCGGGATCTGCGCGATCGCCTGGAGCGAGGGCGCCGTCATTCGCTTCCAGCTGCCCGAGTCCAGCCCCGCGGCCACCCGGGCACGGATCACCCGCCGCCGCGGCGGCAGTGCCGACAGCCCCGACATTCCCGAGCAGACGCCGCGCGGTCCGATAGCCGAAGCGATCGCCGGTATCCGCGCCCACCTCGACGGCAGCCTCGATGACCTGCGCTGGATTCCCGTGGACACCAGCACGATTCCCAGCTTCCACCGCGCCGTGTACGAGGTGACCCGAGCCATCGACCCGGGCCACACCCTCACCTACGGACAGGTAGCCGACCGCATCAATGCCCCCGGCGCGGCCCAGGCCGTCGGACAAGCGTTGGGCCGCAACCCGATTCCCCTCATCATCCCGTGCCACCGGGTACTGGCCGCCGACAACGCCCTCACCGGTTTCTCGGCCCCCGGCGGCATCACCACCAAACAGCATCTCCTGGAGATCGAACGCACCCCCGGATTCGGCGAACCGACACTGTTCTGAGAAACCGATTACTCGGTAGATAGTGACGTGGTGTTCCTCGATCTGCATTCGGACGGACCGGGCCTGGGCGGAGATGTGACCCTTGGCAAACACCGACAACACGTTGCTCAGTACCGCGGCAAGCTTCGTCCTCCCCGCCTTGGGCGGCTGCTTCAAGAACCCGCTCCTCGGGGCCGCTGGGGACTTGTCGGCGGTGCCGTCTTCGGCCTGCTGAAGGTTGCCCGATGCCGAGCGCGAGGAGCTCGCGGAACTCAGCCATAACCCGTCGATCGAGATTCTGGCCCCCCACTGCCGCCGAATTCCTCACCCGGGCCGGATCCGACGCTTGACCGCCGCGGCCCGCGGCCGCGATCTAGCCGCCGCGGGCCTGCTGCGATCAGACGGTAAGCGCCGGTCGGCGATCGCGGTGCACCATGTATACCGCGATCGCCAACCCCGCGAAGGTCAGCAGCGCACCGACGAGATAGATCGACCGCAGGCCCAAGGCACTGTCGCCGACTCGCCCGCCGAGCCACCCCGCGAACGCGGCGGCCAGCTGAAATCCGGAGGCGTTCACCGCAATCGCCAATGTCGGTGCGGCACTGGCGCTTGCCATCACCCGAGTCTGCATCCCAGGGATGATCGCGAATCCGAACACGCCGATCACGAAGGTCGATGCGGCCACCGACGGCGCATCCGCGCCGACCGCCCACATCACCGCCAGCGCCGCGGCAAGGCAGCCGAGCAGCCCGGCAACCGAGGGCAGCAGGGATTTGTCCGCCAACCAGCCGCCGAGAAAGTTCCCGATGACCGCGCCGACGCCGTACACCAGCAGCAGGATGGGCACCGCGCCGTCGGCGAACCCGGCGACGTCGGTGAGCAATGGCGCGATGTAGCTGAAGACCATGACCAGCCCGACATTGCCGACGGCCGTCAGCGCGATCGCCAACTGGACATCACGGTTGGCGAAGACCCGCAGTTCCGGCAGCACCGGCCCGGTCGCCCGCACCGGCAGCACCGGCAGCACCGGAACGAACCGCAGCACCATCAGCACCGCGACGGCAGCGAAGGCCCCCACCGTCGCGAATGTTGCTCGCCAGCCGAAGCTTTGGCCGATGAGGGTGCCGATCGGGGTACCGAGGATGATGCCGAGATTCATGCCGAGCGCCACTTTGGCCACCGCGGCGGACTGTCGATCCGGCGGTGCGGTCGACACGGCGGTCGCGATCGCGACGGCGAAGAATGTGGCCACGACGAGTCCCGCGGCGCCTCGGGTGATCAGGAGCACCGCATAGTTCGGAGCGACCGCAGAACCGAGATTCGCCAGTACCGCCACCGCGACGAGACCGACGATCAGCGGCTTACGGGCCAGCCGCGCGGTCGCGATCGTGATGATCGGCCCGCCGACGATCATGCCGACGGCATAGGCGGTGACCAGCAGACCGGCCGCGGCAACCGACACCGACAGATCGGCGGCGACGTCCGGGAGAATGCCCGCGATCACGAATTCGCCTGTGGTGAGGCTGAAGACGACGAGCATGAGGGAAAGCAGCGGAAGTGGCATCCACGTCCTCCAAGGTAGTTCTAACTGTAATGATTCGAACTAGAACTATCACAGTTCGAATCATCAGCGCTAGACTCGAGCCATGGCAAGACGGCCGGACACATCCGCGGACAGCAAGATCGACCGGGATATGTGCAGGCTGGTGCATCAGTTCGCGCACCAGCTCGACACCAACGTGCGTCGCGTCGCCGACGAACTCGGCCTGACACCGACTCAGGTCGTCATGCTGCGTGAGCTCTCCGACCCGATCACCGCACGAGAACTCGCGGCCCGAATCTTCTGCGAACCGTCCAACGCGACGTTCGTCCTCGATCGACTCGAACAGCAGGGCTTGATAGAACGGCACCCGCACCCGACCGACCGCAGGGCGAAACAGATCGTGCTCACCCGAACGGGTCACGACCGCCGCGCCGAGGTACTGGTCCGTCTGCACACCGACTCGCCGCTGTCGCCGCTGACGACAGCCGAACAGGAAACTCTGCGCGATCTACTGCAACGGCTGGTCGCGCCGCGGTAGCGGCGGCGGGATCGCGGAGTTGGGTGGTCACGCCGAAACGGGCGCCCGCAGTGTCACCGAGGACGCCCCGCCCACGCCACCAGGGGGCCCGGTAGCAATCGCCGATAAACAACGGATGTGAACGCCGCACCTGGTTGTACTGCATGCCCCTGAGCACTACCAGCGGCTATATCACTAACCCCCGACGTGCCCGAGCTCAGCACCAACCAGCTGGCCACCGCAGACTGCGAGCTGGTGCAGTCCGCCTGATCGAAGCATAGGAACCTCTAACCACCGAACCTCAACTACTCGACGTCACGTATCCGAAGGTCGGGACCGAAGGAACTGACGATCAACGTCAACTCCCTGAAGTACTCAGCCGGCCGACTCCGACCGCAACGACGAGCGGATTGCCACGATCGCCGCTACCCGATGGCGGCAAGGACGAACAACTGCTGCCTTCGTGCCTGGCGGACGAGGTATAGCGAAGTGGGGGGGGGCCCCCCCCCCCCACCCCCCCGAGGTTGCGGGGGGGGCGGCGCGGACGGGGGTGAAAAGCGGGGTGGCGCGGAGAAGGTGAACAGCAACCCCAAAAGAATACG
>NZ_JBHVDF010000002.1:283700-381595 GCF_042802915.1 Nocardia sp. NPDC057440 | reverse complement strand
TTTGCCCCGGCCCCCCGCCCCCGGGGGGGGCAATGCCCAAAAACTGGGGGCGTGGGGGCGGGGGGCCGGTTTTTAGGCTTTGGGGCGCCCCCCCGGCCGGGGCCCCCCCACTTCGTTTCAGCGATCAGCGGCTATCTGTCGATTCCACTGGGTCTCGGCTCTTCCTTGGTCAGCTCAGCCAGAATTCGAGTCCCTTGCTGTCCTCAGCTCACCGATGTCGACCGGCAGGTCGAGGTGAAGGTCGTAGGTGGGCCACGCCAGCGTCAGCTTGTCATCCCATCGTTCCTGCGGCCACCAGTACTCGAGGGTCCACACGTACTCCCACGGCTCGCTGGTCGGTGGCTCGCCCCCTCGCGTCGGCAGCCGACCGGAACTGAGCTGGACCTTGCCGTGACCGGACTCGACCGTGATCAACTCACGTTCATGCCCTTCTAAAAGCTGGATCGTGGCGAACAGCGACTTGGATTCCTGATATTCAGGCCGTTCACCTTCAGGCGCTAGGCGGATACGCAAGAGACAGCCGGTGGAATAGACCTCCGCTGGCCACAAGGCCCACGAAACCGCCTCAGTTCGGCCGGTCGTAAGCTGGCCCACCAATACCGGAATCGCCGTGTTCGTCATCTCGGGTAGCTTACAACGAACGGGTTGGCCGAGTTGTCTTGGACTCCATGAGGAGTCAAGAACTTGACGTGCACGCCCACGCTCACCTGGTCGCCTGCCGTGTAGGGGTATATGACGGTCTTCGTGGCCCTGCCACCACCGAAGGTCGATGACGATGACTCCGAGTTCAACCCGACCGGCGACAAGGTGACCTCCATTCCTGTGGCCCCCTGCGTGTTGACGATGTCATATGTCAGGGCAATCCGCCCCGCGTCGAACGGCCGCAGCGTGATGTTGATTGAGCCTGCTGGCCCTTGCTGGTAGTACTCCGGACCGGCTGACGCGGCCGGAGCTACAAGAAGTGATCCCAGCATCGCCAGACCTGTTGCTATGGCAAGAATGAACATCCGGACAAGTCCCAAGCTGGAAGCCCCGCCTACGGCGAGCCTCGGTATGGCCGAGTCGCTTCCGGCCTGCGACTTCGGTCGGTGAGAACCGACTTCGCACACCGCCAGCGAACCTTCATCAGCGAACATCATGACAACCCCTCCGTCAAAAAAGATGGGGAATCCGTTGGACCACAACGTCTTCGCTCCCCCACATTTGGTTACACCGGCTTAGACGAGCGCCATCGCGTACCGGTTCCATCAGATTTCGACGAATTTCTTTGTGACTCTTCACGACAGGGCGGAGACGCGTAACCCGCTGGATTCTGCTGTCATCGCGGGCCGGAACTGTCAGCTGTCGACCGCGAGCGTCACGCACTCGACAGCGTGACAGGATGTCCAGGTCGATAAGCGTCCCGGTGGTTCCGTGACGAAAGGATTGAGGGGGTTCATGATGGTGACGACCGGGTCGAAACGGAAGCTGCTGAGAACTCCCTTCTCATACCTCGAGGGAAAGATCGGTTTTGGGTGTGGGGCGCTGCGATTGGCGGCCGTCGCCGCTGTGGCGGCGAGTGTCGCGATCGTCGTCGGTGGTGGAGTGGTGCGTGTCACTGGCTCCGGCCTCGGGTGCCCGGACTGGCCCACATGCGCGAACGGTTCGCTGTCCCCGACCCCCGAGATGGGTATTCATGCAGTCGTCGAATTCGTCAACCGGCTGCTCACCAGCGTCGTTTGCGTAGTCGTCGGAGCGCTGATCGTGGTCGCGCGCCTTCAGCGAGAACCCCGGCCTCAGATCACCCGGTGGGCGTGGGCGCAGTTCTGGGTTGTCGTGCTGAACGCTGCAATCGGCGGCCTGACGGTGCTGGCACGCTTGAACCCATTTCTGGTCGCTGCGCACTTTCTTGCCGCCACGCTGCTACTCGCCGCGGCGGCGGTGACTTGGGACATCGCGAACCGACCCCATCACGATGAAATTCATCCGGCCATTGCGGACGGAACAGAGCAACGGCGGCTGGCCTGGGTATTGGTGACTGCCACTACCGCGCTGATGATCGTAGGAACAGCGGTAACTGGGGCAGGCCCCCACGCCGGTGATTCGAGTGACGTGCAGCGAATGCCGTTCGACTGGGCCACGATGACCTGGATCCATGCCGTGCTCGCCGGCGCTGTCGTCGTCACGGTCGCGAACATCTGGCGCTCAAGTTCTCCCGGTACCGGCCTACGCGTCCGCACCACATGGATGCTGCTCGTTCTGACAACACAGATGGGAGTGGGATTCGCCCAGTCGGTGACACAGTTGCCGAATATCCTTGTTGTCGTACACATGTTGGTCGCTGCACTGGTGTTCATCGGGGCAATCCGGGTGTTCCTTGAAACTTCTCCGAACTCTCAGCCCCGCCGCCGACAAACCGCCAGCCGCCACCTGTAACGCTGCGTCCTCGGCGTGACAGCCTCGGATCGTCTCCGGCCTCTGCAAGCGCGGCACCGGATTCCACTTCCGATCCCCGCACGAACCTTCGGCAGCACCCGACACGGTCGAAACCATCGGTTATAGGCGGTCAGACGACCGGAAAGTCGGCGTGCCAGGTCGCGTGGCTACATCGGTCATCTACGACACCGCCGATGGGCGAAGGCTGACACCGTCTTGCGGTGGAAGATGTTGGGATCGGCCAATTTTGGCACTGGCAGGTTTGTTGCAGTGGCAGGATCTGTGTGCTACCGCTGCGTTGCTGTAGGAGATGCCCTTGCCGCCGGAGCTGGCTCAGAACTCGCCGATCGTCAACTGCCCGCTCGCACTACCGCCCAGCAAGACGGTGAACTGGCGCGATAGCCGAATTCGAACATCCCCTGCAATGCCCACAACGATAGCTGGCCGGTGGCGTATGCCGCGTCAGCCCGAGTCGCCTCGCATCAGCGCGCCCAGCGACTCCCGGTCGGTGACGTCCATCTTGATGCAGGCGCGATAGAGATGGCCTTCGACGGTGCGGACCGAGACGGTGAGGCGGTCGGCGATTTGCCGGTTGGACAGGCCCGCCGCAACGAGATTCGCGATTTCGCGTTCGCGAGAAGTGAGCGGTAGCGGCTGGGCGGCCTGGCGCAGCGCCGGGGTGCTCGCGCCGCCGCAGGCCGCGGACAGTCGGTTTGCCGCCGCGGCGGACTCCAGCAGACGGCGGCGGTCGCCGCCACGTTCATGCGCGGAGGCGGCCTGGGCGGCAGCGTCCGCGGCCGAGAGCAGCGCGCCGATCTGCTCGAACTCGGCCGAAGCCGCGTCGAGCCCCGGCCCGTCGTGGGCGGCTAGCGCGACCGCGTGCTTGGCCTGCGCCTGCACCAGCCTGCCATCGATTTTGGCTGCCAGGTCGGCGAGTCTGCCGGCGACCGAATGTTCACCGAACCGGGCGGCCACGTGCAGCGCCATCGCCTCGATGGCGTGCTGATGCGACCGGGCGGCGGCGTCGGCCGCGCCCATCGCCGATCGAATGGCCGGGGTGACGGTGCCTTCGGCGGCGGCCATGCAGGCCTTGGCGATCTCCAGCTGCGGGTCGTACACCGCACTGTGCCTGCCGGCGCGCGCGGCGACCTCGGCAATGGTCTCGGCGGCCTCGGTGGTGCGACCGAGCGCCGAATACGCCTCCGCCAGACGGATTCTCGCGGGGATCATCCAGGCCGCCGCGCCCTCCATCGAGAGCGCGGCCACCGCTTGTTCGAGATGCTCGATGCCATCCAGGAATTGGCCTTTGGCCACGTCGACGGTGCCCTGCAGAATCTTCGACATGCCCCACGCCAGATACTGGCCCGGCGCGGAATAGCCGAAATATGCCGCGGCGCAACGCCGAGCGGCTTCCAGGTCACCGGTCAAGGTCAGGGCGAGCACCTCGGCGTGCGTCGAAATGAACCGGTTGAGCCCATCGATGTGGGATTCCACCTGATGCCCTCGCGCCGCATACTGCCGGGCGGCCTCACCTTTGCCCATCAGCGCCAAGGCGAGTCCACCGCCGAACGACGCCCACCACACCGCCCACGGCGGCGATCCTTCGGCCGACATCACAGATTCGGCATCGGCGAACGCATCGTCGAGCCGGTTCTCGTTGACCGCGCACGCCGAGGCGAGCCCGGTCAGCGTCGCCACGATTTTCGGATGCTTCGCCCTGGCTCGGATCGATGCGAGCACCTCGTCGGCGCGATCGGCATCACCAACGGCCCACAGCAGATTCGAGACCCGAGTGCTGCCCCAACGGGCCAGCTGCACTTCGTTCAGCTGATCGGGATCGAATGTGGCAAGGGTGCGTTCGGCCTCGATGCGGTGGCCCTGCCACAGCAGCGCCCGCGCGAGCAGATCCGCCGCCTCGACACCGCCCTGACGTTCCACCGCCGCCCTGGCGAATCGCTCACCGAGCGGCAGGTTCGCCAGCCCGATCGCGTCCGCCGCCGCCGCCTCGAACAGCTCGAGATCGGCGGATTTATCGCTGTCCAAGGCCAATTCGGCCAGTCGGATGCGGTCGGCGGCGGAATTGATGCGCCGCTCCTTGAGCGAGGAGTACAGCCGTCCACGCAGCCTGCGAGCCGAAGCGATGCCGAGCCTGCGCCGGATCACCTCACCGAACAGCGGGTGGTTGTAGCGCACGATCAGCTGGTGCGAGTTCTCGACAACCCTGATCACACCACGGTTTTCGGCAGCCTCGACGGCTTCCTCGCCGGCCAGCTCGGCAAGCACGTCGAGGTCGATCGGCTCACAGAAGGTGAGCAGCTCGAGCACCCGCAACACCGGGTCCGGCAGTTGCTCGACCCGATCCTCCAGCAGCGCGGCCAATTCCGAGGTGACCGCGGCCCGGCCGCGCAGCTGCCACACGCCGTTGACCTGACGCAGCGTGCCCGCCTCGATCGCGCCCTCCACCAAATGCCTGAGGAACAGGGCATTTCCGCCGGAGGACTCCCACATGAGGTTGGCGGTGAAGCCCTCCAGCTGCCCGCCGAGCATCGACTCGACCAGGTCGACGCTCTGGCGCTGTGTGAACGGGCGCAGGTCGATGCGCAGCAGGTGGCCGTCTTTCCACAGCGAGGTGACCGCGTCGGGAACTTGCACCCCACTGCGGACCGTCGCCACGATATGAGCGGCCTTATCGATCGCGAGCTGCAGCAGCAGCGTGGCCGACAGTTGGTCGAGCAGGTGTGCGTCGTCGACGCCGATGATCGTGTGCCCGTCTGCGAGCAGCGCTTCCCGCGCCGCGGACATGAACGTCACCGGATCACGGGCTGTGTAAATCCCGACCATGTGCGCAAAGACGCCCAGCGGGATGCTGCGCGCCGATTCGGTTCCCGCCACCCATCGAATATTGCCGCCGATGGCGGCCGTCGCCTGTCTCGCCAGCGTCGTCTTGCCCACCCCGGCGTCGCCGGTGAGCACCGTACCGACGTAGTCAGTACCACTGAGCGCTGCGCGGATCGCCTCGAACTCGGTCTCGCGCTCGATCATCGGCCAATTCCGAGCCATGCTCTAACTGTAGTTCTTCACCGATCATGATCGAAGCCAACGAACGATGAACTGCCACAGCAATTCAGACGGTTTTTTGTCCGTGGTGGGCGCGGGCGGACAAAGTCAGCCCACACCGCGCCGGGGCAAGTACAGACCGGTCAGCCGCTCAGGCGAGCACGTCGTGGCGGACAATGGTCTGATCACGACCAGGACCGACACCGATGCACGAAATACGTGCACCGGAGAGCTCCTCCAACCGCAGCACGTACGCCTGCGCGTTGGCGGGCAGTTCCTCGAAAGATTTGGCCTGCGAAATATCTTCCCACCAGCCGGGCATTTCTTCGTAAATCGGCTTGGCGTGATGGAATTCGGTCTGTGTGGTCGGCATCTGCTCGACCCGCTCGCCGTCGATCTCATAGGCGACGCAGACCGGCACTGTCTCCAAGCTGGAGAGCACGTCGAGCTTGGTGAGGAAGTAGTCGGTGACGCCGTTGACCCGAGTCGCGTAGCGGGCGATGACCGCATCGAACCAGCCGCAACGACGGGCCCGGCCGGTGGTCACGCCGACCTCGCCGCCCTGCTTGGCGAGGAACTCACCGTAGTTGTCGAACAGCTCGGTCGGGAACGGGCCCGAGCCGACGCGGGTGGTGTAGCACTTGAGAATGCCGAGCACCGTGTTGATCTTGTTGGGCCCGACGCCCGCGCCGACGGCAGCGCCGCCCGAGGTCGGGTTGGACGAGGTCACATACGGGTAAGTGCCGTGGTCGACATCGAGCAAGGTCCCCTGCGAACCCTCGAGCAGCACGGTCTCACCCCGCTCCAGAGCTAGATTCAACTGCAGCCGGGTGTCGGCGATGCGGTGGGAGAAGCTCTCCGCCTTCTCCAGCACCTCGTCGACGACCTGCTGCGGATCGAGCGCGCGACGGTTGTAGATCTTCACAAGAACCTGGTTCTTGAACTCCAGGGCCGCTTCGACCTTTTGGGTGAGGATCTTCTCGTCGAGCACGTCGGCGACCCGCACCCCGACCCTCGCGACCTTGTCCTGGTAGCACGGGCCGATGCCGCGACCGGTAGTGCCGATCTTCTTGTTGCCGAGGAACCGCTCGGTGACCTTATCGATGGCCACGTGGTACGGCATGATCAGGTGCGCGTCGGCCGAGAGCAGCAGACCCGAGGTGTCGACGCCGCGCTCTTCCAGTCCGGCCAGCTCCGCGAGCAGCACGCCGGGATCGACGACGACGCCGTTGCCGATGACGTTGGTCACGCCGGGAGTAAGGATGCCGGAGGGGATCAGATGCAGCGCGAACTTGTCGCCGTTGGGCAACACCACGGTATGGCCGGCGTTATTGCCGCCCTGATACCGGACCACCCATTGCAACCTGCCACCGAGCAGATCGGTTGCTTTGCCCTTACCCTCGTCGCCCCATTGGGCGCCGATCAGGACGATTGCCGGCATTGTCTCGTCTCCTACGGTTCGACGCGCAACACCCCGGGGGATGGCAGCCGACGAAGTCGGCGGGGCGGGAAAAGCCCAGTGTTGCAGCTACCTGCCGTATTGAGGCGGTGGCCGGAAGCACAGTCTAGCCGAAGCGCCGACGGCGGCAGCGAACCGGTTCAGCCCGTAGGCTTGGCGACCGTGTGACCGAAGCCGTACGCGGCTATGGTGACACGCGAAGCGGACCAGCAGGGGGTTCGTGGAAACCGACGGTCGTCGGCTGGACCAGGAGGGTGTATCGCAGTTTGAGTACCCACGTTCTCCGTTGCGACGGCGCACCGGTACCCATCGCTCTCTCGTCGCTACCGAACTCCCAGACCTCTGCCATTCCGGATACCGGCCAGATCGATGAGCTGCTGCCCGTGCTCGCCGCCGACAGCCTGCCCCGGCTGATCGTGCTCGGCGCCGATGCCGCGCTCGCTGTGGTGCTGACGCACTTGATGCGAACCGAACGGTTGCATGTGGAGATCGGTTACGTGCCGGTCGACAAGACATACGGCTCCCGCGCCTATCAGACCGGCGCAGGCAATGCCGCGGCCAAACGGGCGCTGGAGGGCAGGGCCAAGGAAACGCCGCTGATCCGCGACGACACCGGCACCGTGCTGGTCGGCCGTGCGACGATCACCGGCCCCGGCGGCGACAAGCTGGAGGGCGAGGCCTACGTGGATGACACCTTGCTGTTCTCCGGCAAAGTGACGGCCATGCACATTTCGCCGACGCTGGAGATGCCCGGCGTTCGCGCTTCGGTCCGGAAGGGCATACGCAAGCGCCGCTGGGTGGCGGGCCGGGCCGCGCAGCTCGGCACCCCCGGCGCTGTGGTGACCCGTGACGGCATCCCCAACGACCGCGTCCTACCGCGCTCGACGTTCTATCGGCATCACGAACCCTGGCTGTTGGTCCGATGAGCCGTTCGTTCCCCAAGAACCGGCGCTCCGGTCTCGGCGCGGTGCGGCCGAGCCCTATCTTCCTGCTCGTCGTCGCGATCACCGTGGCAGGCGGCGTCTTGGCGTGGGGCGCCGAGCTCGATTCGACGCGGGCGAAGTTCGGCGTGTTCGTGTTGGTGCTGTTCGGCTGGATCATCACGGTCTGCCTGCACGAGTTCGCACACGCCTTCACCGCGTGGCGCGCGGGCGACAACGAGGTCGAGCTGCGCGGCTACCTCACGCTGAATCCACTCAAATACAGCCACCCGCTGCTGTCGATCGTGCTGCCGATGGTGTTCATCGCGCTCGGCGGCATCGGCCTGCCCGGCGGCGCGGTCTACGTGCGACTATCCGACTTCAGCCCGCGCACCCAGCGTCTCATCAGCGGCGCGGGGCCTGCGACGAACGCGTTCTGCGCGGTCGTGCTGCTGGTGATCGTGCGCCTGCTCGGCAGCGCGCAGAACCATCCCGCCTTCTGGTACGGGCTCAGCTTCCTGGCGTTCCTGCAAGTCACCGCAGCGCTTTTGAACATCCTGCCGATCCCGGGGACCGACGGCTACGGGATTCTCGAGCCGTCGCTGAGCTATCAGACCCGGCGTTCGCTCGACCAGTTCAAGCCGTTCGGCATGCTGATCCTGTTCGCGCTGCTGTTCACGCCCGCCATCAACAGGCTGTTCTTCGACGCGGTCTATGCCTTGTACGAATTGTCCGGCGTCCCGTCCGACTGGTCGCGCTTCGGCAATTTCCTGACCCGCTTCTGGACCTGACTCCCAGGCTGAGCACGCGGCCCGATCGATCGATGCGGTCGATCGCGCAGGTCGCCCGGTCCGAATGTCAGGACCGGGCGACCGATCTCCGCCGACCGCGTCGCGCCCGACCAGGCCGGCCACCACGCCATATGGCCGGTTGAGCGTGCACAGTCGTGCGAAGTGGTGCACCGCAACACCCCTCGCACTGCGGTTACCACTACAAGCTATGACCGGCAGCGCGCGAGAACACGAGTAGCGGACTACTCCAAGATCAGCCTTCGGATGCCGGAGGGTGGTGTGACACGCTCGCAGATCGATCGAGTGTCCGAAATCCGCTGAGTAGTCCGGTCATTCCGCCGGCGGCACGTGCGGATGCGGCACGGTCGGCGGCAGCAGCGCCATGGCGGAAATGCGCTGGATGCCGCACACCTGCATGAGGTCGACCAACATCGAACGCACCTGAGCGAACACCACGTGTGCCGAAAGTCCCGCGCCCACAACGAGTTCCGGCTGCGCGCTCTTAGCGACCGAACGCAGCGCCCGCGCCGCCTCGGCCTGGTCGGGCTGATCGCCCGGGTCGGCGAGCATCATCCGGCGCACCACGTCGACGGCCTGCGCGAGCCGCTCGACCACGTCGATCAGCCGCGGGTCGAGGATTTCGTCGTCCTGCACCAGCGTGAGCGAACGGCGCAGCAGCACCCTGGTGTTGCGGATCGCGTTGTCCAGCGGGTCGGCGGTGGCACGGATGCGTTCGAGTCGCGTGCGCGAATTCCAGTACAGCGGCGAGATCCTGCTGATCTCCCTGCCGCCCTCCAGAGTTGAGCGCAAACCATCGATCTGCGGCTGCGTCGCGCGGGACGCGTCCAGTCCCGCGCGGATCTTGTCCGGGTCCTGCTCGAGCAGGCCGTCGGCGCATTCGGTGAGCGATTTGCCCATCACCGCAAGAACTTCCGCGGCCTGCTCGCGGGCCCTGCGCACCGGATGCAAGGGAATCGATGCGACGACGACCACTCCCACCAGCCCGCCGACCAACGCGTCGATCATGCGCGAGAAACCACCGCCCGCCGAAGGCGGCAGCAACGTCGCGACCAGCACAGCGGAGCTGGCGGCCTGCATAGAGATGATCGAGCCACCGTCGAGGAACACCGTTGCCGCCATCGCGACGGCCACCACCAGAGCGATCTGCCATACCCCGGTGCCCGCGCGGGTGATGAACAGATCGCCGATGCCGATGCCGACCGCGACGCCGACCACCAGCTCCACCGACCGGCGCAGCCGGGCGCCGAAGGAGATGCCGATCGACACCACGGCCGCGGTCGGTGCGAAGAACGGTATTTTGTGGCCGATGAGGTGGTGCGCGATATACCAGGCAAGCGCGGCGCCGACGGCACACTGGAGGATCGGCAGTGCGGATAACCGCAACCGCCGCCAAGAGCTGCGCAACCGGTCCATACTGCTCGTCCGCGCAACGTCCACGCGGGAGTTCAGGTCGAACAACTACGGCTCAGTCGAGACCGAGCTCAGACGCGGCACGCGGGTCGCAGTCCTCGAGCAGATCCAAGCAGCGGGCGTATTCCTCGGTCTCGCCGATCGCACGCGCCGCCTTGGCCAGCGCGCCGACGCACCGTAGGAAACCCTGGTTGGGTTCGTGGCTCCACGGCACCGGCCCGAAACCCTTCCACCCGTTGCGGCGCAACAGGTCGAGGCCACGGTGGTAGCCGGTGCGGGCGAAGGCGTACGCGGCGACGATGTCGTGATTGACCGCCGCCGCGGCGTCGTCGCTGCCGCCCCGAGCCAGCGCGGCCTCCGCGAGGTAGGCCCAGGCGATCGAGGCCGCGGGATGGGCGGCCGCGACCAGTACGGGGTCGACCTTGTCGAGCAAGGCCTCCTCCGCTTCGGAGTTTTCGGGTAGGAGTACCGGTTGCGGTCCGAGCAGGTCACCGAACGAGGTCATGCCGATCATTGTGCACCCGGTGGGGCGAACTGCGGCGACAGGGGAATCACCAGCGACGGGCAGAAGCCGTAACCGGACCGGTAAAGACGAACTACCTCCGGCTGCGCCCATTAGGCTGGCCGTCGAGTTCAACAGTTCCGCGTGAGCGAGGGGTGTCAGTTGTCCGACCCGAACGACAAGAAGAACCCGGCGCAAGGTAGCGCCGGCGCCGCCGAACAGGCCGCGGACGACGCGCGCCCGGACGCGCCCGCGGAACGGACATCCGCCTCGGATACCGCGCAGAGCGGCACAGCCGCGCCGACCCAGCCCCTTGCCACCGCGGCTGCCGAGAAGCAGTCGGGGACCGCGGCTCGTACGGATGCCTCCGGTACGCCCGCCAAGTCCGGCAAGTCCGAAGGATCCGATGATCTGAAGGACACCGACACCACGACATCGGCCGCCGCGGCTACATCTGCGCGGCCCGTTGGGTCACCGGCCGCACCAACCCCCGCGACGCCATCTGCGCCAACCGCCGGAACGCAGTCCGCACCAACCGCCGCGACACCGTCCGTGCCGCCCGCTGCGACACCAGCCGCACCAACCCCCGCGACACCGTCCGCACCAACCGCCGGAACGCAGTCCGCACCAACCGCCGCGACACCGTCCGCACCTGCGTCTGCAACGTCCAGTCGGCCTGATGCTCCGACTCCGAGCGGGCCCGGCAAGCCTGCCGACACGACTCCGGAAACCACACCCATCCGGTCTGCGTCCAGCAAGCCTGCTGACACCAACCCGAAACCCGAGCCGGAAACGACACCGATCAGGCCGGGCGAATCGGCGTCGGGCCAGGCCGCGGGCAAATCGGCGTCGGGCCAGGCCGCGGGCAAATCGGCGTCGGGCAAGACCGCAGACGAATCCACTTCCGGCAAAGCCGCGAGCGAATCCGCTTCGAACACTGCGTCTTCCGGTGCAGCGGCGGGCGCAGCGGCGTCGGGTGCACCCGACGCGGAGACGGTTCCCGGCCGCCCGATCCCATCCGTGTCCGGAGGCGCGAACGCCGCAGAGTCCGCCAAAGCCGACGGCCCCGGCGCGAAGTCCGCCTCCGAGGCCGGCGGCGGTGGCGGCGCTAGCGGCGGTGGTGACGACCGAACCACCGTTATCCGAGGCGACAGCTCGGCGAGCCGGACGCCGGACGCCCCCGCCGCTGGCCCGGATGCGGAAACCGCGGTGATCAGGCGTGACGCCCCGGCGAAGGCCGATACCGAGACAACCGAGGACGCGCAACGCGCGGCCGCTGCGGCAGAACTGGCCGATTCCAGCGCGGCAACCGTGGTGATGCGCAGGTCGACCCCGGCAGACAAGCCCGCCGGCGGCGACGCGCCCTCCGACGCACCCGCGGATATCGCGGCCGCCGATGCCAAGACCGTCTCCTTGCCGACGGCGACCCCGGCTGCCGACAAATCGGCGACCGGCAAACCGCAGGACGCCGGTCCCCGCGAGCAGCCGAATATCGCGGACGCCGACGCGCAGACCGTCGCGATGCGGATCGTCCCCAACCCGGCCGACGACGCCAAGACCACGGCGATACCGATCCAGAAGCGCGCCGACAACGACGCGACCCGGCGGATGCAGTCTCCCGCTGCCGGTACGAAACCCGGCACCGACCGCGTCACTTCGCCATCCGGTCGTCCGGCCCCGATCACCAGGCCGCCGAGCACCCCCCGGCCCGCGTCCGGCCCGAAGCAGCCCGCAGCGCAGGGTTCTTCGGCACCGCCGCAGAACGCACCCGGCACACCGCCGACCGAGCAGACCCAGGCGTCGCCACCGCGTCCGACGGCAACACCTCGACAGGTCAACTCGGCGCCGTCACCGGCGGATATGCAGGTAACCCGACCGGCGCAGTCGCTGTCGGGTCCGCCCGCGGCCCCGCGCCCGCCGCAGCCGCGCCAGATCGCCCCGCCGCAGCGCATCCCACCCGCTCAGCCACAGCAGGCTCAGGCTGCCGCCGAACCACCGGCTCGACGCTCGAAGCGCTGGCCCACCCCGGTGCTCGCCGCGGCGGCGCTCGTCGTCGTGGCGATCATCACATTGGCAGTGGTGCTCATCAACAATTCCCGCAACAACACCCCCGAGGCCAAGGTCCGCAGCGCCATCACCGATTACACCCAGGCCTTGAAGACCGGTGACCTGGCAACGCTGCGCGACACCACATGCGGTCCGCTGCAGGATTTCTACAAGAACATCCCGACCGATCAATTCGCGGGTGTGCACCAATTGTCGTTGGAGCGCAAGAACATTCCGGTGGTGGACAGCGTCGACGCGATCCGGATCACCGACAACACCGCGATCGCGCAGGCCACCGTCTACACCGAGGCGGATCCCGCCAAGCGATCGGCGCGAACCTTCGATCTGGAACACACCGACGACGGCTGGAAGGTCTGCGATCCACCGACCGCGACGCCATAGCAGCAGTCACATCAGGCGGTGCCGGACGTCACATTGACCTGGTCATGGGACCGGTTCGCCAGTAGCATGGCCCGGATCATGGGCACGGAACAGACAATCGCACACCCGGAATCGGATGTTGTGGCGCAGACACCGACGCTGGCTGGACGACGATTCCGCAGCCGCGACCATTACGTAGTAGGCCGGGAGAAGGTCCGCGAGTTCGCGCGCGCGGTCCAGGCTCAGCACGGCGCGCACCTGCGCGAGCCGGATGCGCGCAAGCTGGGCTACGACGGCATCATCGCGCCGCCGACCTTCTCCTCGGTCATCGGCATCACCGCGACACGAGCACTGCTCGATTCGGTGCTCACCGAATACGACCTCTCTCAGATCTTGCAGACCGACCAGGTCTTCGAGATCGTGCGGCCGATCCTCGCGGGCGACCGGCTCACCACCGAGGTCGTGATCGAATCGATCCGGCAGTTCGGTGACAACGATTTCATCCTGGTCGGCTTCGCGCTGACCGACCAGCACGGTGCGGTCGTGCAGACCGGATCGACCACGATCGTCGCGCGCCGCGGCGTAGAGGTCGACGCGAATATCGCCGAGACGGTGGAGAGCATCGTGATGCACGCCGTCCCGTCGACCACCGCCGTGACAGCCAAGGGCTCACTCATCTCCCTCGACACCGATGAGGTCGAGCCTGCGCGGCTGTCGCCGCCGAGCGCGCTCGTGCACAGCCTGCCCGACTTCGACCAACTGTCGGTCGGCGATCAGCTCCCGGCCGGTACCGCCGAGGTGACTCGTGGCGACCTGGCCAACTATGCGGGCGTCTCGGGTGATCCCAACCCGATCCACTTCAGCGAGCAGGCCGCGACGCTGGCCGGGCTGCCGACCGTGGTGGCGCACGGGATGCTCACCATGGGCCTTGCCTCCGGCTACCTGACCTCGTGGGTCGGCGATCCGGCCGCGATCGAGAAGTTCAGCGTGCGGTTCTCCGGGTTCGTTCCGGTGACGAGCGATGCGCCGAGCACGATCGAATTCACCGGCAAGATCAAGTCCTTGAATCCGGCGCGGCGGACCGCGACGGTCATGATGGCGGGCACCTCGGAGGGGCGCAAGCTCTTCGGGCGCGCCATTGCCGAGATCCGATTCGCCTGAGACGCAAGACTTTCGCGCGAATCAGTCCACCGTGACGTGTATCAGGTACACGTTGTAGTCGCTCCAGGTCGAAACATTGAGGTACAGGTCCGAACCTGAGGACCATGGGTGGATGAAGCCGCCGTAGAGCTCCGGGTAGTGCGTCACCCGCACCGTCGGCGCGCCATCGGACCACACGCCCTGCGGTGAATCCGATTCGCGGACGACAACGGCCGCCTTCGCCGTGTCGAGATAGCTCATCTGCCAGATGTTTCGCGCCGCGTCGAAGCGGACCGACAACTCACCGGCCGGCGCATCGACAATCGGAGTGGCGGAGGCGAATCCGCCGACCGGCGTCCACTGTCCGTCACGCCAGTACTGGTACGCGGTGGTGTTGAGGATCTGATCCTTCGGCACCCTGGCCAGGCCGACGGCGCCGAGGCGAGTGTTGGGCGTCCCGAACACATAGACGTGGTCGCCGTGCGGAACCATCGCACTGACCTGGAAGTTCGCGAGGCCGAAGATGTTGTCCCAACGCGCGTACGGGTCCTTGGTCCAGGTTTCGCCGTGATCGTCGGAATAGGCGATGCCGCCGTAGTTGGTGAAGAAGGTGCCCGGGATGCTGTTCCAGGTGCGAATCGCCATGTAGCTCAGGTACTGCCGGTCACCGATGGCGAACCCGGAGGTCGGAATCGTGGTGACCTCGACATTATCGAGCTTGCGACTGGACAGCACTTCGGCTGCGTGGCAACGATCGTCGGTCACCATCCGGTCGTAGGTCATGCCGTCGGAGAGATCCCGATCGGTGCTGAAGGCCAGCACATTGCTGCGCCAGTCCATGCCCATCCCGCCGGGCGGGTGGAAGCCGCGCCCGACCGTGTCGCCGAAGGCGGTCGCGATCTCCCCCGGCGCGCTCTCCCACATGATGCCGAGGTCGGTCCCGTCCACCTGCCACCGCTTGTCGGTGCGGTTGACCGAGTTCGCACCGGTCTGCTTGGCCACCTCGCGCACCGCACCGACTCGCGGCGCACGCCGCTGCGGTGCTTGCGCGGCGGGTTCGGTCGGCGGATCGAACCGAGCGGGCCGCGGCTGCACCGGCCCCGGTTCCGGTCCTGGTCTGGGAACAGCGAAGTAGAAAGGCTTGAGGCTCAACAGAACTTCCGGAATCCCGAGCCGGCCTGCCAGACCGGGCGGCGGCACCGGCCCGTCGGTGAGATCGGGACACGGATTGGTGCACGGATCGGCCGGCAGTTCCATCACGACCCGCGTGGGCGCGGGCGCGGGCAGCTGCGGCGGAAGCACAGCGACCACCGGATACGGAATCGGCACCTCGATCGTCTTCGGAACCAACGGCTCATGGGTGGCCACCGGATCACTCACGCACGGCCCAACTCCCACCACCACACTCGCCTCGGGCGCCGCCACAGCAGCCCGCTCAGCGCACACCAACACCCCCGCCCCCACAACGACAGCACCGAGTACAGCCACCAGTCGCCCAGCCATAGCCACCCCTCGATATCCCTCGGAGTACCCGCCACCAGCGAACGACCATACCGGGTACACCCGATTAGACAGTCGCGACTTTCCGATTCCGGCGAACCAATCCCATGAAATTAAAAGGATGATTCTCATTAATTTTGCCGAACTGGGCCGCGCATCCTGCTAGCGTCCACGCCACGACGACTCCTGTCGGGGAGAGTGGCCGGCCACCGGGGTCAAAATTGCCTCCGGAGGGGAATTTTCGAACCGAATGCGGAGGGCCCGCGCCTTCCGCTTTGCGAAATCAGGGGACTCGCCACTATGAAAACTTCAGCACTGCTCCGACCGTTCCTCGGCACGGCGGCAACATGCCTGCTCGCTTCCGCCGCTATCGCACTCGGAACACCCGCTGCCGCAGCCGATCCCATAACCGACCTGCTGTGCAACTCGGGCTCCACGCAATTCTGTCCGCCCGCCCGGCCGAACAACCCGCCGCCACGCTCGGAACCGACGCTTTACTACAAGAACTGCGACGAAGTACGCCGGGCCGGAAGAGCACCGCTGTACCGCGGGCAGCCCGGCTACGCGTCGCACCTCGACCGCGACAACGACGGAATCGCCTGCGAATAACCAGGTCCGACGAGGCGGCGCCAGAGGACCGGAAGCTCGCCACCGGCCATCGGCGGCGACATCATCGTGCGCGAGGCCTGGGCGCAGCTGGGCGAACACAGCGCAGTGACCGATCCAGCGCAGCACGCGACGGTGAGTCCCGGCCGGATCGGCGACCGGGACTCACCCGACGTGGACGATGCTCTTGCCTCGGGTCGCTCCGCCCGCCAGGTGGGCGATCGCGGTCTCGACGTCGGCGAGGGCGTATTCGGCGGTGATGTCGATACGCACCGACCCGTCGGCGACCAGGGTCATAGCGCGGGCGGCGCTGTCGGCCAACCGCTTCGGGTTGATCTGGCTGGCCAGGTTGCTGTTGTAGGTCAGTAGCGACTGGCCCTGGATCAGCAGGTCGTTGGCCGACACCGTGACCGGTTCGAAGGTGGCGATGTTGCCGTAAACCACGATCCGGCCGTGCGGCGCCAGCCGCGCCAGATTCGCGACCCGGGTAGCGCCGCCGATCGGATCGAGGATCGCATCGAACTTCTCCTCGCCCACCGCATCGGGGAACTCCTCCCGCACGAGCACCTCGTGGTAGCCGAACTGGCGCGCGTAATCGACCTGTCCGGCATTGCCGACCACCCCGACGATCCGCTCCGCACCCGCGGCCGCGGCGAACTGCCCGGCCAGCGAGCCGACACCACCGGCGGCGGCGTGGATCAGGACACTGTCCCCAGCCTGCACCCCGGCAACCGAGTTGATCAGGTCGTAGGCGGTCGGCGCGACCCACCCGAACCCCGCGGCATCGCGCAGGCCGATGCCGGCGGCGTTGATCGCCAGCACGGCCGGCGCGATCACCACCTCGGCGTAAGCGCCCCCGCCGACCAGCGCGATCACCTGCTCACCGATCCGCGTCTCGTCCACGCCGTCGCCGACCGCGACGATCCCACCGGCCGCCTCGAAGCCCGGCACGAACGGGCGCGGGATCGGGAAATGCCCCGCACGGACCAGCACGTCACCGTACTGCACCCCCGCGTAGCCGACCCGGATCGCGACCTCGCCCGGCCCGGGCACGGGCTCGGCCACCTCGGAGATGCGGAATTGGTCGTCGGCGCCCAGAATAATAGCCTTCATCACATTCAACCTTCTGTGTCAACTCAGTATCCTGATACTCAGAACTAAAGCATTATCAGGTAACTGAGTCAACTTAGGGAGTTGTTACATGGTGGACGTGCCGGTCGGGGAATACGTGTGCACCCGGATCCGTCGCGCCGAGCAGGCGCTGATGGCCCACCACGAAGCGGTGTTGCGCGGTTACGGGCTGACGATGACCCAGTACACGGTGCTACTGACCCTGTCCCGAGAGGACAACATGTCCGGCGCCCAGCTGGCCCGCGCGTGCGGAGTCACCCAGCAGAGCATGGCCACCGTGTTGACCGGGATGCAGAACAAGGGAGTCATCGATCGCACACCGTCTCCCCTGCATGCGAAAGTCATGATCGCCAGTCTCACCCCGGCTGGTCGCGACGTACTCGATCACGCCTACCGGGAAGTCATCGTGCTCGAACGCGCTCTGACCGACCGATTCACCTCCGACGAGCACAAGCTGCTCTGCGAATTCCTCGACCGCGCCACCGCCGCGCTCATCGAGCAGACACCCACAGCCCATACCAACTGACAATCCCACCCCGCCACGGACCCGTGGGGAAATCCGGTGTCCGCCGGCGGGTGAGACTCCTGGCCCCATCCGCGCAGACCTACCTGGCCGCTGACACCCCGACCGAATCATCAGGCGCGTACCCAGGGTTCGGCGCAGGATGGAGGGCGTGAACATCTCACCGATCCACCGCCATTTGCTGGCCGCATTCGGCGCCGCCTGTCTGCTGGCGGGCGGGTCGGCGCTCATGCCGACCGCCGCTGCCGACGCACCGCAGGCGTCCGCCATATCCGGGCCGGATGACTCACTTCCGATACCGAGTTATCGGCCGGGGCCGAAGGGGAACAATGTGCCGCCGCCGAAAGAACCTGCGGCGGAGGAGCCCCGGTTTTACGCGAACTGCGATCAGGCGCGGGCCGAGGGCAGGCTGCCGTTGTATCGGGGGATGCCTGGGTACGCGCCGTATCTCGACCCGGATGGCGACGGAGTCGCCTGCGACTACTGAACGGCCTGGAAGACCAGGATGGTGGTGCCGATTCGGATGATGTCGGTGTCGGCCAGCAGTGCGCCGGTCTCGATCGGCTCATCGTTGACGAAGACGCCGTTGGCCGAATGCAGGTCCTTGATCAGCAGGCCGGCCCGGCTCGGCATGATGTGCGCGTGGTAGCGGCTGGCCTTGGGGTCCTCCAGCACCAGGTCATTGTCGGTCATCCGGCCGATCCGCAAACCGCCGTGACCGATCGCGAGCACCCGGCCGTCGGCCATCCGCAGCTGGCCGCTGCGCACCGCGCGCGGCATCTCGGTGACCGTCTCGGTCATCGCCGCGGCCATTCGCTCCGTGCGCTTGAGTTCGACCGTACTGAGCGGTTCCTGACGCAACACCCGCTGCTCCAGCTCGACCAGCATCGGGCCGGGATCAATGCCGAGCTCCTCGGCGAGCACCGCGCGCACCCGGCGGCAGGCGTCGAGCGCGTCGGCCTGCCGACCGGACAGGTACAGCGCGGTGATCAACTGGCCCCACAGCGGCTCCCGCAACGGATGCTCGGTCGTCATGGCGACCAGCTCGCCGATTACCGAAGAAGCGCGTCCACAGGCGATTTCGGCATCGACACGCGCCGCGGCTGCCTGTAACCGCTCCTCGTCCATCGCGGTGGCGAAACCGTCGGCGAACTGCAGCCCGGCCAGATCGGCCAGCGCGCGACCACTCCACTCCCGCAGCGCGGTGCCGAACAACTGCGCGGCGCCGGTGTGATCGCCGACCTCCGCACAGCGCGTACCCGCATCCCGGGCCGCCTCGAAACGGCCGAGATCGCAAGCGTCCTCGGCGATTTCGAGGCGATAGCCCGATGATTCGGTGCGCAGCACCATGGCCGGATCCACACCCGAATTACGCAGCGCCTTACGGATATTCGAGACGAATACCTGCAGGCTCGCGGCGTAGGAATCGGGCGGATCCTCGTTCCACACCATGTCGGCCAGCGCGGCGGAGGCCACCGCGCGCCGCCGATTCACGGTGAGCGCGGCAAGCAGCGCCCGCGGCTTGGGCCCGCCGACTGCCACCGGCTCACCACCGACGAGCAGCCGAACGGGCCCGAGCACACGCACATCAAGACTCATGAGCTGGGAGCCCCCGGGGGGTTGAGCGGGTCAGGCGCTGATCGACCGTCCCGCGGACTTCAGATCATTGCACGCCTCGAGAACCCTTGCCGCCATGGCGGACTCGGCCTTCTTCAGGTAGCTGCGCGGGTCGTAGACCTTCTTGTTGCCGACCTCGCCATCGATCTTGAGCACACCGTCGTAGTTGGCGAACATGTGACCGGCGACCGGACGGGTGAAGGCGTACTGGGTGTCGGTATCGACGTTCATCTTGACGACGCCGTACCGCAGCGAGTCGTCGATCTCCGACTTCAGCGAGCCCGATCCGCCGTGGAAGACGAAGTCGAAGGGCTGCGCGTCGGCGGCGAGACCGAGCTTGGCGGCGGCCACCCGCTGGCCCTCGGCCAGCACCTCGGGCTTGAGCACCACGTTGCCCGGCTTGTAGACACCATGCACATTGCCGAAGGTCGCGGCGAGCAGGTACTTGCCGTTCTCGCCCGCGCCGAGCGCGTCGATGGTCTTCTGGAAGTCCTCGGGCGAGGTGTAGAGCTTGTCGTTGATCTCGGCCTCGACACCGTCTTCTTCGCCGCCGACGACGCCGATCTCCGCCTCGAGGATGATGTTCGCCTGGGCGCACGCCTTGAGCAGCTCCTTGGCGATCTCCAGGTTCTCGTCGATCGGGATCGCCGAACCGTCCCACATGTGCGACTGGAACAGCGGGTTCTGCCCCGCGTTCACCCGCTCCTGGGAGATGGCGATCAGCGGGCGCACGAAGGTGTCCAGCTTGTCCTTGGGGCAGTGGTCGGTGTGCAGCGCGATGGTCACGTCGTAGCGCGCGGCGATCACGTGCGCGAACTCGGCCAGCGCGACCGCGCCGACGACCATGTCCTTGACGCCCTGACCGGAGGCGAATTCCGCACCACCGGTGGAGAACTGGATGATGCCGTCACTACCCGCGTCGGCGAAGCCCTTGATGGCCGCGTTGACGGTCTCGGAAGAGGTGCAGTTGATGGCGGGAAAGGCAAAGGAGTTCGCTTTGGCCCGACCGAGCATCTCGGCGTAGACCTCCGGAGTCGCGATGGGCACTGTGAAGACCTCCGTGTTGTGCGGCAATAGACAATTCTGTCAGGCCACAGAGTAGGCCAGCGACGTTTCGCGGTGTTTCACGGGCAAGACAATGCGTCCCGACGGCCTGTTCCCGGCCCACAACCACAGATCGAGTTTTACGAGCGGCCGTTCGCGGCCCGTCTCGCGGCCGAATGACCGAAGTGCGTGCGCCGCAGTAACGAATCTCGGCTGGTGGGCCGCGAAACCAAGGGGGTCGCGAACCCGCAGCGCCGCAGGCGCCGCAGATTCGATACAGCTTTCTCAGTTGAACCCGGTACTGTGGGCCGCGTAATTGCGCTGGCAGCTACCGACGCGGTGACACAACCCGCGTGACGATTAGCAAGTTGGCCAGCCGTACTCGGACAGGAGGCCGCGTGATTCTGCTCGCAGCGACAGAATCGGTAAGCAATGTTGCGCTGACCCAGCTGTTGGATCCGATGCATCTGCTCACCGAGACGTGGCTGAAGAACGCGGTTCTTCCAGCAATTCTGGTCATCGTCTTCATCGAGACCGGGCTGCTGTTCCCGATCCTGCCCGGCGATTCGCTGCTGTTCACCGGTGGCTTGCTCGCCGCGCAGCCGAACCCGCCGGTGTCGATCTGGGTGCTGGTGCCCGCCGTCGCGATCACCGCGTTCGCGGGTGATCAGTGCGCCTACTGGATCGGCAGGGCGATCGGTCCCGCGCTGTTCCACAAGGAAGACAGCCGGTTCTTCAAGAAGCACTACGTCACACAGACGCATGAATTCTTCGAGAAGCACGGGCCGAAGACGATCATCCTCGCGCGGTTCGTGCCGATCGTGCGCACTTTCATGCCGGTGCTGGCGGGCGTTTCCAAGATGGACTACCGCAAGTACGTCGCCTTCGACATCGTCGGCGCCATCCTGTGGGGCGGCGGCGTGACGGTGCTCGGCTACTTCCTCGGCAATGTCACCGTCATCAAAGACCACGTCGAGGCGATCTTCCTGCTCATCGTGCTGATCTCGGTGCTGCCCGGCATCTTCGCGGTGGCGAAGCGACTGCTGAACAAGGACGAGGCGCCCCGGCCCGATGCCGAGTTGGCTGCCTCGGCGAACGAGCCGACCCACTGAGCCGGTGTTCATGGCGTCGTTGCCCCTAGCAGTGGGCAATTTCGATCCACTGACCTCGGCGGGCCCCGCGCTCGTCTGGACGGTGGTGCTGATCTTCGTATTCATCGAGTGCGCGGTGATCATCGGACTGTTCCTGCCCGGCGACTCGATGCTGATCACCGCGGGCATCGTGATGGCGGGGCATGCCTCCGGCGAGACCCAGGTGTGGGCGCTCTCGGTAGGCACCATGCTCGCCGCCATCGCCGGCAACCAGGTGGGTTATGTCATCGGGCATCGCACCGGCCACCATTTGGTCGCGCGGAAAAACGGCAGGTACATCAACACCCGCAACCTGCAACGGGTCACCGAGCTGTTGCAGAAGCACGGGTTCCTCGCGGTGCTGATCGCCCGCTGGATTCCGTGGGTCCGCACGCTGTGCCCGATGGTCGCGGGCGCGGCCGGGATGAACCACCGCAAATACACCGTGGCCAGCACGATCGGCGCGATCATCTGGGCGCCGGTGCTGCTGCTCATCGGCTACTACGCGGGTAGTTTCCTGGAGCGGGTGCCGTGGTTGATGCCCGGCGTCATCGGCACGCTCGTGGTCGGGTTGATCATCGGGACGGTGCTCGGTATCCGGCATTACCGGCAGGAGATGCGCAAGCCCGCCGAGGACTTCGATCTCGAATCCGCTCCCGCGTGCATGCTCGAGTCCGAGCGCTGAGCCCCGGATCGAAGCAGCCCCGCGCTCGGCCGAGCGTAGGGCGAGGCGGGCGTCTAGAGCCCGGCGGCGCTGACCTGGTAGGCGGCCTCCATCAGCAACCATCCCGATAGCTGCACCGACATATCGCGCTCGGGGACCCGCGACGAGGTCACCGAACCCCCCGCGGTGAAATGCCCGGCACCGGATCTGCCCCCGGGCAACTGGGCCGGTTTGCTCCAGTCGTGACCGAACAACGGCTCCCCCTCGACATCGAGCCGGTTCGCCCAGGCCGCGGCGGCCGAGGCCCGCACGATCGCGGCCGCGTCACGGCGAGCGGCGACCTGCTCGCGATCGTCACCGGGCAGCATCACCGCGACCACCGCGAGATAACGGGCCAAAATCCCGTTGAACAGCCCGCCGTCACCGCCACCGCCACCATTGATCACACCGCGGGTGGTCATGTGCTCCTCGACCGCGCTGAGCAGCCGGCGCACGCGTTCGGCGTGCCTCGGCTCGCCGGTATGCATCGCGAGCTCGGTCTCCAGACCGAGCACCACGCCCTGGCAATAGCTGAACACCGGACGTTCGATTTCGCCTGAGGGCAAATGGATTCCGTCGAGGATCAGGCCGGTCTCCGGATCGCGCAGCATCTCGTCGAGCCAGTCCGCCATCTCCTGGGCACGCGCGTGCCTGCCGAGGCGGGCCAGCGCGATACCCGCGGGGCCGTTGGCCGGTGCGTTGAAGTAATCCGATCTCTTGCGCCACGGGATGCCGCCGCCGCGGGCCGGATCCCACGCGCCGTACAGCTCCTTCTCCAGCGCCACGAGCGCGCCGCGCGCCTCGGTGATGCCCTGGGTGCGCTCGGCGCGTTCCAGCGCGATGGCGAGCCAGGCCATGTCGTCGTAATAGTTATTGGTCCAGCCCGTGATATTTCGGATGCGGTGGGAGCGCGTGATCGCACTGATACGTTGACGGCGCGCCGGGGTCGGCACCCGGTTGGCCGCGTCCGTCGCGCAGTCGATCAGATGCGCCTGCCACCAGTAGTGCCAGGTGACGAAGGTGCGTTCGCGCTTGGTCGCAGGCCAGCCGACCACGCCCAATTCCGTTCCGGGACAAGCCCACAGTGCGCGCAAGTGCCGGGAGACGATCGCGGACTCCGCCATGTCGGCGCGCTCCGACCACACCGCGGGCGTCGGTGCCGCTCTGTCCCCACCCGTGCCCTGCCCGGTACGCGGGCTCCGCGATGTCATAGCTCAATGGTGCCAGTTGGACGCCGGATTTTACGCCTATTTTCGTTACCAAGCTGAGGCCAAATCGGCATGTTGACAGATCCACGCATGCATGGCGATTCCCGCCGCGACGCCGGCATTGATACTGCGGGTCGAACCGAACTGCGCGATCGAGACCGTCATGACCGCCGCGTCCTTCGCATGCTGGGTGACGCCGGGGCCTTCCTGCCCGAAAAGCAGCAGGCAGCGGCGCGGCAGCACCGCGGTTTCCAGCGGCACCGAGCCAGGCGTGTTATCCACCGCGACCACCGTGAGGTCCGCGCTCGCGGCGTAGGCGAGCAACTCGGCCACATCGGTGTGATGCTCGATGTGCTGGTAGCGGTCGGTGACCATGGCGCCGCGGCGATTCCACCGTCGCCTGCCGACGATGTGCACGGCGGCCGCGGCGAAGGCGTTCGCGGTGCGCACCACGGTGCCGATATTCGCGTCGTGCCCGAAGTTTTCGATGGCCACGTGGAAAGGGTGCCTGCGCCGATCGATATCGGCGATGATGGCCTCGCGCGTCCAATAGCGGTAGGCGTCGACCACATTGCGGCGGTCGCCGCCCGCGAGCAGCTCCTTGTCGAAGCGCGGATCCTCCGGCGGCGGTTCGGCGTGCTCATCGGCCCACGGGCCGAGGCCGTGCGGATGCTCGCCCCACTCGGTGGGTCCTGGCGGCTGCTGCTCCGAGGTGCCCGGCACTGGGTCATTCACTCGGATGATGCTAATTCCGGTCGCGACACCGCCGTCACACGAGGCGGATGCGCGCCGGCTCAATAGCTCGAACTGGAGTCGAGCGCGCCGGTGATGCCGAGAATCACGAAGAACACCACGAACAGCACGCCGACGATGATCATCACCGAGCTGATGATGCCGCACACGTAGCCGACCATGACATTGCTGCGCCCGCCGATCGTGCCGCCCGCCGCGTCGATCTCGTTGAGCGCTTTCTTGCCCATCACCCACGCGACCGGTCCGAGCACCTGGCAGAAAGCCAGACCGAGAACTCCGAGGATCAAGATGACGGTGGCCTGCGGATGGTCCTGCGGCGGGCCGTAGCCATAAGGTGAATAGCCGTACTGCGGCGGCGGTGGCGGGTAGCTCATGCGTGGATGGTAGTGGGTGTAGCTGGCTACACCACATGTTCGGCGGACAGCTCCATCGAATCCCACGGCCGCGACGACAACCATGGAGCCATGACCGAGACAGACACCGATCCGACCCTCGTGCTGGACGTGCCGACCGGGCCGCCCGGCCGATCCGCCGCCCAGGAAGTGCTTCGCGCGGTGCTACGGGCGCCGATCGAGGCGCGGACCTGGAAGGAATTCGCCTACGTCTTCACGGTTTTCGTGCTCGGCTGCGTCGCCATCGCCTATGTGTTCTTCGGCGTCCTCGGCGGGCTGCTCGCCTCGATGTTCATCATCGGGTTGTGGGTGCTCGCACTGGTCTTCCTGGGTGGGCGGACCTGGGGCCGGGTCTATCGCGCACTATGCAAGGACCTGCTCGGCACACCGGTCGTCGCACCGCCGCGCTTCGCACCGCAGCCGGGGCCGTTCGGATTCTTGAAGAGCGCGTTCACCGATCGGGCCTGCTGGCGGGCCATCCTCTTCCTCTTCGCCCAAGCCGTGCTCGGCGTCGTCGTCGGCTATTTCGTGCTCATCGCGATAGCGGTGGTGGTGTTCACGGCGATCTCGCCGATTCCGTGGGTGCTGTTCCACCCGACGAATGTCGACGACAACGGCGTCGAGCATCATTCGCTCGCGCAGTTCGGTTCTTTCTATATCGACACCTGGCCCAAGGCGCTGCTGTTCTCGGCGGTCGGCATCCTCGGTTGCTTCGCTTTGCCATGGCTGTTGCGTGGCACCTGCCTGCTGCACCGAGCGCTCACCGTCACATTGCTCGCCGCGACGGCGCGCGATACCCAGGTCGCCGAACTGCAGGCGAGCCGGAAGGCCGCGGTCGAGAACGCGGCGGACACGCTGCGCCGGGTGGAGCGGGACCTGCACGACGGCACCCAGGCACGCTTGGTCACCATCGCCATGGCGCTCGGGCGGGCCGAGGAGCGGCTGGCCATGGGCGGCGACCCCGCCGATCTGATCGCCGACGCGCACGCCAGTTCCAAAGAGGCGTTGACCGAACTACGTGAGCTCGTGCGCGGAATCCATCCGCCCGCACTGGAACTCGGGCTGGCGCCTGCCCTGGAAACCCTGGCGGCCCGCTGCGCGGTTCCGGTGGAGCTGCGGGTTCATCTGCCACAACGGCCGCACCCCGCCATCGAGGCGATCGCCTACTTCTCCGTCGCCGAACTGCTCACCAATGTGGTCAAACATGCTCATGCCGACCGCGTCTGGGTATCGGTGGTGCCGACCGACATTCGAACCATCGCGGTCACTGTGCGCGACAACGGCATCGGCGGCGTGCTGCCGCCCGCGGCGGGCGAACACACCGTGGGCAGCGGACTCGCGGGCCTGGCGGCGCGAGCGCGCGCCGTCGACGGCACCCTCACCGTCCAGAGCCCGACGAACGGACCTACCGTGGTCACCATCCTGCTACCGAAAGCCGGGCCGCAATGACCATGCCACCGTCCAGCACGCCCTTGCGCATCGTGATCGCCGAAGACAGCGCGATCCTGCGTGACGGACTCGCGAGCCTGCTCACCGAGCGCGGCCACGAAGTGGTCGCCATGGTCGGTGACGCGAGCACGCTGAGCGACGTGGTCGGCACGCACAACCCCGATGTCGCCGTGGTGGACGTGCGCATGCCGCCGTCCTTCACCGACGAGGGCCTGCTCGCCGCGATCGAGCTGCGCAGGAAGTACCCCATGACAGGGGTGCTGGTTTTCTCCCAGTGGATCGAAACCCGCTACGCCACAGAACTTCTCGCGGGCGGCGCGAGCGGTGTCGGCTATCTGCTCAAGGATCGGGTCGCCGACGTGCGCGACTTCATCGACGCGTTGAACCGGGTCGCCACCGGTGGCACCGCCCTCGACCCCGAGGTGGTGAGTCAGTTGATGGGCGCATCCAGGCAGCAGGATTCTCTGGCCAGGCTCACGCCACGGGAACGGGAGGTCCTCGAATTGATGGCGCAGGGCCTGTCGAATAATGCGATCGCCGGGGCGCTGACGGTGACCGAGCGCGCCGTGGAAAAGCACATCGGCAATATCTTCACCAAACTCGATCTGCCGCCGTCGGATACTCATCATCGCCGTGTGCTCGCGGTATTGCGCTTGAAAGGCTGATCGCCCAGAAGGGCCCCGGTGGCTCGGCAGCACCCGCCGAACGAATCCGGATCGGGTCCGCCCTGGTCGGACAGCAGATCAGGGACCGACGAGGGCGAACCGCCATCGGGGTGTCAACACTCCCTCGCTGATCCGGCGAGTCTCGTCAAGGCGCGTTCACAGCCGAGCGTGGCGTCCTATCCTGGAGGGGGCAGAACAGTCTGGGTGGAGGCTGGTATGGACCACGCGCGCATCTTCCGCACGGTGCTCGGGGTAACCGCCGGGTACCTGATTCTGCTCGGGCTGTGGCTGGGCTGGTTGTTGCCACACACCCCGCCCGGCACCGAGCCCTATCAGATCATCGCGCTCGTCGGCGTGTTCGGATCGTGCGTCGGCATCGGGATGATGCTGGCCGTGCGGCCGTCGCGGGCGGATCGGCGGCTGTGGCGGCACGGCCTGGAGGGCTGGGCGACGATCGAGGGGGCGCATCCGCTGCGCCCCACCGATCACCACACCGAACTCACCGAATTCGATCTGGAACTCACCGTGCCCGGGTCCGAAAGTTACCGGGGGACCATTGTTTTCGACGTGACACCGGCCGATAAGCCGCGGCTCACGGTCGGCGAGACCATCTCGATCCGAGTCGATCCACAGAACCGGGACCGCATCATTCTGGTCCTCTGACTCATTCCGATACCGCGACAGCTACTTTCGCGTGCGCCCTCGGGTCAGCGAGCAGGTATTGCGCGGCGGCGTAGGTGGACAGAATGACGCCCTCGGTGACGCGACGAGATCGCTCGCCGCGCGCGAAGAGACGGCGCAGCACAATCAACCCGTCGGAAACGGTGAACAGCAATGCACCGACACCGAGCCGACTGCGCGGGTCGGCACCGGGGACATTCACTCCGGCGACGGTTTTCGTATACGGCGCCACATCGGGATCGGAGGCGAGCACGGCCGCGGTCCCCAAGGTCGCGCCATAGGCCGTCAGCGGCGCGGCGACACCGGGCGCCTTCGCCCGCAGCAGCGCGCCCGCACCGAGCCAGGCAATAAGACGCGGCACGGCCACCGCGGCGTGCGGTCGCCCACCGCGCCGCCACCACAGTGCCGAATACCCGGTCTGCATCACCGCGAACGACGAAGCGCCCGCGATCAGGCGACGATCATTGTCCGGATCGATCAGCAGGACGTCCCCGACCGTCGCGGCGCCCAGCGACCCGAGCAACAGGGCCCGGTCGGTGGGGTCCAGCTCCGCACCGTCGAGTGCGACATCCGCGGCGAGCAGCGGCATCAGCAACGGTTTGGCGAGCCATTGGAGCTTCTCGCGCCCGGTGACAGCCCCGTACACGGTGACCGCGGCCGCGACGAGGAAGCCGGCCCGGAACGGCCGCCTAAGCCGCGACGTGCCCGGCGACGGTAGCTCGCCCCGATCAGACACTGAAGCTCGGCTCGGCCGGAGCGGGCGGCAGAGTGACTACCTGGCCCGCATAGCTCAGGCCCGCACCGAAGCCGAGCAGCAGGGCCGTCTGGCCGCCCTTGGCCTTGCCGGTCACCAGCATCTCTTCCATCGCGAGCGGAATCGACGCGGCGGAGGTGTTCCCGGTGTTCTCGATATCGTTGGCCACCGGGATGTCGTCGGCGAGCCCGAGGTTCTTCTTCATCAGATCGTTGATGCGGGCGTTGGCCTGGTGCGGGATGAACACCTCGATGTCCTCCTTGGCGACACCGGATATCTCCAGCGCGGCGGACAGCGCACGCGGCAAAGTGACCGCCGCCCAACGGAATACCCGCGGGCCCTCCATCCGCAGCGACATCCGGCCGACCGGCTCGACCGCCGGGTCGGTGCCCTGCAATGCCTGCGCCCGCTCCATGTACTCGAGGAAATCGACGTCCTGCGCGATCGCGGCCGCGTTCTCGCCGTCGCTGCCCCACACCGTCGGGGAGATGCCGTTCTCCTCGCTCGGACCGACCACCACCGCGCCCGCCCCGTCACCGAAGATCATCGCGGTGCCGCGGTCGGTCGGATCGAGTCCGACGGTCATCGTCTCGGCCCCGATCAGCAGCACGTAGTCGGCCGAACCAGCGCGGATCAGGTCGGCGGCGACACCGAGGCCGTAGCCGAAACCACCGCACCCGGAGGTCAGGTCGAAGGCCGCGATCCCGTTCATCCCCAGGTCGTTGGCGACCTTCGGGGCGCCGTGCGGGGTCAGCGTCAGCCAGCTGGAGGTGGCGAAGATCAACGCGCCGATCTTCGAACGATCGATACCGCTGTTGACGATCGCGCGCTCGCCCGCCGCGGCCGCGATCGACTGGAGGGTCTCGTCACCACTGATCCAGCGGCGATTGTGGACGCCGGTGCGCTCGTAGATCCACTCGGGGGTGGAGTCGAGGACCTCGCACACCTCTTCGTTGCTGACGACGCGTTGGGGGCGATAAGCACCGATACCGAGCATCGCGACGTTCTCACGACTCTTGTTGACTGCAATGCTCACCACAGGTAACCCACACGACCCTTCACTGTCTCCGACCGCCTCGCTGCGCTCGGCGTATACGTTCCGTATATCGGGTCGCGGCGTTGCCTCGTTATCGGTCGCTCGTCGCTCCCAGCTGAAGTCCGAACCCGACCCGGGCCCGCAAACGCAGCTTAACCGAGGGCAAGATCCTTCAGTCCAAGGATAGACCGGTACTCCAGCCCCTCGGCGGCGATGATCTGATCGGCCCCGGTTTCGCGGTCGACGACCGTCGCGACCCCGACCACCGTGGCACCGGCGTCGCGCAGCGCACGCACGGCGGTGAGCGGCGAGTTTCCGGTAGTGGTCGTGTCTTCGACGACCAGAACCCGCTTGCCGACGATATCCGGGCCCTCGATCTGGCGCTGCATGCCGTGCGTCTTGGCGGCCTTGCGCACGACGAAGGCGTTGATCGGACGCCCCGGCGCATGCATCACGGCCAGCGCGACCGGGTCGGCGCCCATGGTCAGTCCACCGACGGATTCGAAGTCCCAATCGGCCACCAGCTCGCGCAGCAGCTTGCCGATCAGCGGTCCCGCGCTGTGGTGCAGGGTGGCGCGGCGCAGGTCGACGTAGTAATCGGCCTCCTTGCCCGAAGACAAGGTCACGCGGCCGTGCACGACCGCCAGCTCGCGCACCAGCGCGGCCAATCTGTCTCGGTCGGACCCGGCGTCCTTGGTAACCGCGTCATTGCTTGTTGCCTGGTCGATCATGTCGATGTTCCTTTCTGGCATGGGCGGGGCCCTCCGTGGTTACGCATGCGCTGCCGCCTCCGGGCCCGACCACCCATGCCTAAGTCCGTCCGCGTGCGTTGAACAGGCCGCGATTCATTCGGGCCGCCAGGGTTCGCGGGATCAGTCCGGCGACGGTGGTGAGTGCTTTGTACTGCACGCCGGGCACGCTGAGCACCCGGTCCTTCTCCAGATCACGCAGCGAACCGGCGACCACCTGATCGACACTCAGCCACAACGGTTTCGGCAGCGAAGACATCTCGATGCCTGCTCGCTCATGGAATTCGGTGCGCACGAAGCCCGGGCACAAGGCCTGGATCCGCACGCCGGTTCCGGCCAGTCCACCCGCCAACCCTTCAGTGAAGGATACGACGTAGGCCTTGGACGCCGAATACGTCGAGCCGCGTCCAGGGATCAGACCGGCGACGCTGGCTACGTTGACGATCGACCCCTTCGCCGCGGCGATCATCGACGGTAGCGCGGCCCTGGTGAGCCGCAGCACCGCGGTGACGTTGACATCCAACTGCGCCTGTAGCTGCTCCGGCGCCAACGTCCAGAACTCGCCGGAATGCGCGAATCCGGCATTGTTGACCAGGAATTCGATGCCGTCGGCCACTCGCGCCGCGACCCGCTCGCGGTCGGCGGCGTCGGCCAGGTCGGCGGCGAGCACCTCCGAACGGGTGGCGAACTTCCGTTCCAGTTCCGCCGCGAGCCCGGCGAGGCGCTGCTCATCGAGGGCGACGAGCACGAGGTCGTAGCCGAGTGAGGCAAGTCGCACGGCGTACCCGTGCCCGATACCGGAGGTCGGTCCGGTGATCAACGCGACAGGACGGGTCGCGCCGGGCAGGCGCGCGGGAACAGGACTATCGGTCATGTCTGCGCAATCTGTGACAGCCGCTCACTGCGGTACAGGTCCCTGGTATGGGCGGAATCCCGGATGGAAGGGGCCACCGGGCTGCTCCGGTGCTTCATTGATCGGTGGCCATGCGTCGTCCACCTCGGCGGTGACGTGCGACGACTCGTCCTCGGCCGACCAGCGGTCCTCGCGCGGACGAGAACGAGCGTCTGGCACCACCGCGAGCGACGGCCTGCGCGGCGGGTCCTGGACAGCCGCCGTGGCGGTCTGCTCGGGCTCCTCGTCCGGATCGTCGTAGGCGGCAGCGGTGTAGCTCGGCTTCTTGTATCCGGACTTGTCGAAGCCCGTTTGCTCGTACTCGGAATCGTCGTACTCGGAATCCTCTTCCTCGTACGACGAATCGCGGTGTGCCGAATCGTCGTAGGAGTCGACACCCTTCTTCATGTCCGGCGACGCCACCCGGCCTGCACCGATCGGACCATCCGGCTCACCGCGCTCGCCGGGCTCGTCATGACGAGTCCGGGTGCGCGGATGCGGGCGGCCGGGGTCGTGGTCACCCGAGTCCATCCCCAGCACATCGCTGACCGGCGGCAACACGTGCAGCAGACCGGACAGCCTCAGCACCGCGTCGATGGTGGTTTCCCAATCCCGCGCGGCGGTGCCGACATTCAGCATGCCGAGTGTCCAGTTGCCCTCGCTCCACAGCATCTGCACCGTGTCGGGCAGCGTCTCGATGAAGGCGACCATCCGCTGGTCGACGGCGTGCCTGGCGATCTCCGGATTGGTCGCGAAAACCACCCGGTCACCGATGGCGCCGAGTAGTTCCAGGTCGGCGTCCTTCGGCGGTGACGCGGTCTTGAGGCGCATGTCGACGTCGATATCCGAGCCGATCTGCCGCCGCACCGCGACCAGCGTCGCCGCGTCTTCCAGATCGAAGAGCACGAACTTCTCGCCCTTGCGGATACCGGACACCACGTCCACCGCGGAGAGGTAGCCGAGCTTGGCCAACGCACCGCGGCGCCAGGTCGACGCGAGTGCCGGTTCCACCGACACATACGTGTATCCCTGGGATTTCGCCCAGACCTGGCGCGCATGACCGGTCCGCTGTCGTTGGACCCGATCGAAATAGAGCAGCACGATCGCACCTACCAGCGCGATCGCCGCCAACCCGAACCACAATGCCGTCATCGCCGTCCAGCCTAATAGTCCGAGCCGGACGGAGTCCGACATTGGCCCCGCGCCGGGCCGAGCGAAGGCGAGGAAATCGCCATATGTCCCAGCCGGACGGAGTCCTCCGACAGTCGGAACTCGCCTGATGGCACCGCCGGACGGAGTCCGTCGATAGTCGCGCCGGGCCGGGCGACGGCGAGGCAGCCGCCTAGTGGCACTGCCGGACGGAGTCCGTCGATAGACGCGCCGGGCCGAGCGAAGGCGAGGCAGCCGCCTTTCCAGCCCGGAGCGCTGATGCCTGTCACTGCCCGCCGATAGCTCGTCGGGTCGCTCATCTCGGTCCTCCCGGCAACGAGGTGCTGATGATGATTCTGGCTTGGATCGACCTGTCCGCGGCCTTGTCGCCCTGGATGACGACCATGTCACCGACGGGCAGATCGGCGACCTTGGTCGCGGACAGCGAGATCACCTGAGTGCTGGCGTCGGTGTGCACGGTGACCGAGCCGCCCGTCATCGTATCGAGGGTCAGGGTGCCGCCGTTGTTGGCGGTGATGGTGCCCATGGTCGCGCCGAGCTCGTCGATATTGCCGAGCCCGGGGATGCTCGGGATCGGCGCGGTGGACTGACCCGACCTCGGCGTGCCCGTCACTCTGGCCGGACCGGGCAGCGTCGAGGTACTCGCGGCGCTCGACGACGCCGAGTCGTCACCGCCGAGCATCAGCCCGGCGACCACACCGACCACCGCGACCAGCGCGACGACGCCGAGCGTGAGCGCGACCCACAGGCCCGTGTTCCGTTTGGGTGGCTGCGGTGGGCCGGGCGCAACCATGCCGCCCTGGCCCGGCCGCGGGCCTGCGTCCTGCAAGGTCGGATCCGCCCACTGCTGGCCATAGGCGCTCTCGTAAGAACCCCACTGGTTGTCGTAGGGCGGGAACTCGCGGGTGGAGTTCATCGGCGGCGGCGGCCACGCCTCGAACTGCTCGGTGGAGGGATACGCCGGGCCTGCGCCATGGCCGTATGCCTCGGTGTACTCCGTCGTGTGCGCAGGCTGCTCGAATCCGGACTTGTCCGGCGTACCGAGATGCTCGGTCGGAGCATCCTCCGGCCGCTGCGCCCACGGATCGTCCCGGTTCGTCATGGCGTCCAGGGTAAGCCGGGTCGGCCGATGAGGCAGTCAGACCTGGCCATCCGGCGCGCGGGCCGCGGTCGCGACGGCGTTCGGAAACCTTTACTCATTCTTAGGTTTGCCGCCAAGATTGGGGGTTCGGAAGTATTGTGGGCCAGCTACTTTAGATCGCGTGTTATATGGCCGGGTCGAAGAACAGTTACAGATCCGGGCACTGCTGAACGGCGCGGCGGCGGGACAAAGTGCTGTCATGCTGATCGTCGCCGAACCGGGCACCGGAAAGTCCGCGTTGCTGAATCTCGCGGCCAGAATGGCAGGCAATTCCTGGCTGGTGTTGCGCTGCGCGGGCATCGAGAACGCGCCGGAGGCGCCATTGGGCGGGCTGCGGCCGCTGCTCGCGCCCGCGATCGGTCATATCGGCGGACTGCCGGGGCGACAGCGTGCGGAACTCCTTGCCGTATTCGGGGTGCTCGACATGCCACCGGCGGCCGATCGCACGCAGGTCGTCATCGGCGTGGTGGCGCTGCTCACGGAGCTATCGAGCACCCAACCGGTGCTGTGCCTGATCGACGATGCGCACTGGCTCGACCAGACATCCACCGAGGTGCTGCTGTCCGCCGCGCGGCGCCTCCGGCACGAGCGGATCGCGATCCTGTTGGCGGGAGGGCCGGAGTTCTCCCGACACGGCCTGCCCGAGCTGCGACTGGCCCCCCTTGGTGTCGCGACCAGGGGAGTGCTGGCGGCAGCACGGACGACAGAGCTGCGCGACCGCGCGACCGCGACGCCGATGGGTCGTCGCAACGACATCGTCGACAGGCCCGAGAGCGCCCAGACGGCGGTGCTGGTGGCGGCCACCGAGGAAACCGGTGATCTGGATGTGGTGTTACGGGTCCTGGCCCATCTCGGGTTGACGGTCGACGCGCTGGAGGCCGCCGAACGGTCCGGCGTGGTGACCGTGATGAACCAATCGATCGATTTTCCGAATCCACTCGAGCGGGCGGCCGTTTACCGCAACGCACCGTTCACGCAGCGCCTCGCGGTGCATGCGGCACTGGCCGCGGCACTCACCGATCAGCCCGACCGTCGGGCCTGGCATCTCGCCGCGGCCGCCACCGGGCCTGACGAAACAGCTGCCGCCGCGTTGGAGGCGGTCGCACGGCGCGCAGCCACCCGCACCGGATACGCGGGCGCGGCAACGGCGTGGGAGCGAGCGGCCCGGCTCAGCCCCGACCCGATCGCCCGGGCAGGCCGCCTGGCCGCCGCCGCCGAAGCGGCCCTCGACGCCGGCCAACACGAGCGAGCCCTCGAACTCGCCGATGAGACGGTCCACTCGATGGGTGCGCGGCCGGAAGAACGGGCCCGATTGGCCATCGTCCGAGCCCGCGTCGAATTCGACCGCGGCTCACTGCGCGCCGCATACCGCCTACTTGTCGATGGCGCCGCGGACCTCGCTTCCGTGCAACCGCGGTTCGCGGCCCGGCTGCTGATCGGCGCCGCCACCGCGGCATGGACCACCGGGGATCTGTCGGCGGTGGCCACCGCACGGATAACAATGGCCGAACTCGACCTCGGACAGCAGCGTGCACCCTTGCTCGCCTCAGTGGACGGCTTGCTCGCGCTGCATTCCAATGATCACGCCGCGGGAGTGCGGCTCATTCGGACGAACGTGCGGCACACCAGATCCCAGCCATCCAGCAGGCCGACAGTACTGGTCGCGGTGGCAAACCAGGCGGCTGCCGCAGGTGATCTCGACGACGCCCGCGACATCTTGGTCGAGCTGGCTCGGATGTGCAGGGAGCTCACGATGGACGGCTCACTGCCCGCTGTCAACGGCGCCCTCGGCACCGTCGAGATGCTGCTCGGCCACTTCCGGGAAGCGGAGGCGGCACTGACCGAGGGGGTGCGAATCGCGCGGGAGGTGAACCAACCCAACCGGGTCGGCCAGGCGGAGTCGATTCTGGCTGTCATCGCCGCTATCAGTGGCGACGAAGAACGCTGCCGCAAGCTCACCAAACATGCTTTGTGCCAAGCGAGTACCGATTTCAACGCGATAGATATCGCACACGCCGAGTGGGCGCTGGGACTGCTCGACCTCGGTTACGGTCGCTACGAGGCGGCGATCGATCGGTTCGAGGCACTATGGGAGCGGCCGGACCGCGCGCTGGGCCAATGGATTCATCTCATGAGCGACCGTGTCGAGACGGCGGTCCGACTGCGCAGCCCGGACCGCGCGCGGGAACCGATCGCCGCACTCGAACAGTGGTTCGCGGCCACCCATTCACCATGGATCCAGGCGCATCTACTGCGCTGTCGCGGAATGCTCGACGGCAACGGCGAGGCGTACGCTCGCGCACTGGAACTGCACGCCAGCGAACAACGCTGGTTCGACCACGCCCGCACCGCACTGCTGTACGGCGAATGGCTGCGGCGCGACCGCTCCAAGACCAAGGCGCGTTCGGTGCTGCGCGGCGCGTGGCGGACCTTTGAGCGGCTTTATGCCGAGCCGTGGGCCGAACGGGCCCGCACCGAGCTGCGCGCGGCAGGCGAGGCGGCCGCGCCGGCTGGGTCCGACCCGGCCGCGCTGCTGACTCCGCAAGAACTACAGGTGGTGCGGCTCGCGGCGGCAGGCGCGACGAACAAGGAGATCGCCACCCGGTTGTTGCTGAGCCCCAAAACTGTTGCCCACCATCTCTATCGAGCTTTTCCCAAGCTGGGTGTTACCAACAGGAATGGTCTGGCACGCGTCGACCTGAGGCGCGGCTCGTCCGGCGAATACTGACGAACCGGCTCACCCGCACCCGCCAGATATCCGACATTTGTCCGATACCGCAGGTGGTTTCGCGCCCGTAGGGTCCTGCTGGGGCCGTCGGCAACAGCCGGGATATCCGCGAGAAACGTGCTGCCACACGCCATCCGGACTTCGGCCCCGAGCCGGCCGACTACAAGTCGAGGTCGGCCGATCACCTTTGTTGGTAAGGATTCGCCATGACAACAACACTCACCGCTCCGACCGGCGCCGCGGCCGGAATCGGTCTTGCCGAGCTGGCCGGAAGGCTCTCGACCGGGTCCGCTGTGCATCCCGCGCTGCAGCGTCATCTGACTCCGCGCATCGATGGCGAAGCCCACGCCTTTAATTCGGCGATCACCAACCCCGCGTTCAACTCGGCGATCACCAACCCCGCGTTCAACTCGGCGATCACCAACCCGGCATTCAACTCGGCGATCACCAACCCGGCATTCAACTCGGCGATCACCAACCCGGCATTCAACTCGGCGATCACCAACCCCGCGTTCAACTCGGCGATCACCAACCCGGCATTCAACTCGGCGATCACCAACGAAGACCACGCCTCCAACTCCTCCCTCAGCCCGAACCTGTAGTCCGACGCAACAGGCCGAAACTCCGGGTGGCCCCCGCGCGTCCGTTTCGGCGCGCCGGGGCCACCCGGACGAGTCGACCGGACATCGCCAAGGAGGCGAAGAAGATGAATCCCGAGGGCGCATCATGGCCTACCGTCGGACTGGACGTCGAAGGGTTGCGCCGAATCGGTTGGCAGCCCCTCCCTTTCGTCGAGTACGTCATGAAGATCCACAGTCGCTGCAACCTGGCCTGTGACTACTGCTACGTCTATGAAATGGCCGACCAGAGCTGGCGCGCCCAACCCAAGAACATGGACGATCAGGTATTCACCGACTCCTGCAAGACAATCGCCGAGCATGCGCGGCGCTTCGCGTTGCCTTCGGTGAATCTGGTGATGCACGGCGGCGAACCGCTACTCGTCGGACACGAGAAGCTGGAGTACTTCGCCCGGTCCGCGCGCGAGCTGTTGGAGCCGATCACTCAGGTGCGCCTGGGAATCCAGACGAACGGCGTCTTGATCGACGAGGAGTTCCTTCGGATCTGCGACCGTTGGGGCATCCAGATCGGCGTCAGCCTCGACGGCGATCGCGAGGCCAATGACCGACATCGGAAGTATCGCCGTGGCACGGGCAGCTTCGACGATGTCGCGAAAGGGCTGGAGCAACTCATCAGCGGCGACCATCGGCATCTGTACTCCGGGCTGCTGTGCACGGTCGATGTCGAGAACGATCCCATCGAAACCTATGAGGCACTTGTACAATTCGGCCCACCCGCGCTCGATTTCCTTTTGCCCCACGGCAACTGGACCACGCCGCCACCGGCCAAGACCGCGGACGCGACCAACACGCCGTACGCGGACTGGCTGATCCCGATCTTCGATCGCTGGTACCACGCCCCTGAAGTGGAGACCAGGGTCCGGCTCTTCGATGTGGTGATCGAACTGCTGCTCGGCGGCAACGCCTCGGCCGAGGCAGTCGGCCTGGCTCCGGTCCGCCTGGCGGTGTTCGAGACGGACGGGACCCTGGAACAGGTCGACGAGTTGAAGTCGGCTTTCGCGGGCGCCACCAAGATCGAGCAGGCAGCGACCGGCAACCCGCTCGATGAAGCGTTGTGGGATCCGCATGTGATCGCTCGGCAGATCGGTATCGAGGCATTGAGCGACAGCTGCCGAGCCTGCCCTCTCCACAATGTCTGCGGTGGCGGCCACTACGTGCACCGTTATCGCGAGGGCACCGGCTTCCGGAATCCCTCGATCTATTGTGCCGATCTCGTGAAGTTGATCCGCCACATCGAATCCCGCATCAGGGCCGACATCACCGCAGCAGCCGTTGGCTGACGGTGTTCGATTGAACAGCAAGGGAATTCACACGAACAAGGCGTTCGTATTGCTGTGGTCGGGCAATGTTGTTTCACTGACCGGCTTCTACGGCATCCGCATCGCCTACCCGCTGCTGGCACTTTCGGTCACTGGTTCGGTGACGCTCATGGGCTGGGCGGGGTTCGTGATCACGGTGCCGAGCCTGATCTTTCAGATCCCGGCGGGCATCGCCGCGGACTATTCGGATCGGCGGCGCACCTTGCTGATCTGCCAACTGTCCGGACTGACCGCGGCGTGTGTCGCCGCCCTGGTTGTCGTTCTGCACGTGCCGAACCCGGGGCCGTTCCTCATCGTGGCGGCCTTCGTCGAGGGCACCGCCTATGTCTTCTTCACACTCAGCGAATTGGGTGCGATCCGTGACATCGTCGACAGCGAGCAGCGCCCCGCGGCGTTCTCGTTCTTCGAGGCGGAGCAGCCCATCGGCATCGTGCTCGGCCGCGCACTGGGCGCGGCCGCCTTTGGTAGGGCACGGTGGCTGCCGTTCGTCGCCGATGCCGTCTCGTACCTGTTCTGCCTTGCGACACTTTCGGCGATTCGCGGCGACTTCGCAGCACGAAAGCCGGAAGGCGACCGGCCCAGCGGCGGACGCTGGAGCGCCGCGTGGGAGGGCGTGCGGATCGTATGGGCCGAGCCGTTCCTGCGTGCCTCGACGGCGATCAGCGGGTTGTCGAACATGGTCATCCAGGTCGTCATCCTGCTGCTGATCTTCGAACTGGGCACCAGCGGAGGACCTGCGTGGATGGTCGGCGTCGTACTCGGCGCGGCGGGTGTCGGCGGCATTCTCGGCTCGTTCGCGGCATCCGGGCTGACCAGCCGCTTCAGCGCCCACGCCGTCTACCGCGGATCGTTGTGGGCGTGGACGGCGCTACTGGTGCCGATCGCGCTCAGCTCGAACCCCGCGATCATGGCGGTGTCGTGGTGTGGCGTCGGTGCGGTCGGCACCGTCGTCAATGTCGCGCGGACCCTCTTCCGGGTGCGCGTCATCCCCGAAGACACGCTGGGCAGAGCAATCGGCGCGGGCAATCTCGTGACCGACGGCGCTGTCGCGCTCGGTGCGCTGCTCGCGGGCTATGTGCTGACCGCGCTCGGCGCCGCCACCACCGGGTGGACACTGGTCGGCGCCATGCTCGTCCTCGCGGTCGGCGGTGGCCTCGTCGGCCGCAGCCGCGAGGCCTCGCTCGCCGAGGTACCCGCACGAGTCGAGTGATCCTCGGCGAGGGACGCCTCGCTTATTTGCCGACGATGAGGCTCTCACCGTTCGGCGTCACGCTCACCTTGACCGTGTCACCGTCGGTGATCTCGCCGGCCAGCAACTCCTTGGCCAGGGTGTCGCCGATGGCCTGCTGGATCAGCCTGCGCAGCGGCCGCGCACCGTAGACCGGGTCGTAGCCGCGCACCGCGAGCCAGAACCGCGCCGAATCGCTGACATCCAGCTTCAGCCTGCGCTGCGACAGCCGCTTCTGTAGCTGGTCGAGCTGGATGTCGACGATGGATTCCAACTGCTCCTCGTCGAGCGGGTGGAACATCACCACATCGTCGAGGCGGTTGAGGAACTCCGGCTTGAACGCGGCGCGCACCGCGTTCATCACGAACTCCCGATCGCCGCCCGCACCGAGATTCGAGGTGAGGATCAGGATGGTGTTGCGGAAGTCGACCGTGCGGCCTTGGCCATCGGTCAGCCGCCCCTCGTCGAGCACGGCGAGCAGGATGTCGAAGACATCCGGGTGCGCCTTCTCGATCTCGTCGAACAGCACCACGGTGTAGGGCCTGCGCCGCACCGCCTCGGTGAGCTGGCCGCCCTGGTCGTAGCCGATGTAGCCGGGCGGCGCACCGACGAGCCTGGCCACCGCGTGCTTCTCGCTGTACTCGCTCATGTCGATGCGGACCATGGCGCGTTCGTCGTCGAACAGGAAGTCCGCCAACGCCTTTGCCAGCTCCGTCTTGCCGACGCCGGTCGGGCCGACGAACAGGAACGAGCCGGTCGGGCGGTTCGGATCGGCGACGCCCGCACGCGCCCGTCGCACCGCGTCCGACACGGCCTGCACCGCCTCCAGCTGACCGACGACGCGCCTGCCGAGCTCGTCCTCCATCCGGAGCAGCTTCTGGGTTTCCCCCTCCATCAGCCTGCCGACGGGAATTCCGGTCCAGGCCGACACCACCTCGGCGATGTCATCGGGACCGACCTCTTCCTTGAGCATCACCTCGCCGTCACCGGCTGCGGCAGAAGCCTTCTCGGCCTCGGCGAGCTGCTTCTCCAGCGCCGGGATCCGGCCGTAACGCAGCTCGGCGGCCTTGCCGAGGTCACCGTCGCGCTCGGCGCGCTCGGATTCACCGCGCAGGGTCTCCAGCTCCTCCTTGAGGACCCGGACCTGGTCGATCGCGCTCTTCTCGTTCTGCCAGCGGGTCATCAGCTGGTTGAGTTTCTCCCGATCGTCGGCGAGCTCCTGGCGCAGTTTCTCCAGACGTTGCTTGGAGGCATCGTCGGTCTCCTTGCTCAGCGCGACTTCCTCGATCTCGAGCCGCCGCACCGCGCGCTCGACCTCATCGATTTCGACAGGGCGGGAATCGATTTCCATGCGCAGCCGTGATGCCGACTCGTCGACGAGGTCGATCGCCTTGTCCGGCAGGAACCGGGAGGTGATGTAGCGGTCGCTGAGGGTGGCCGCGGCGACGAGCGCGGAGTCGGTGATGCGCACGCCATGGTGCACCTCGTAGCGCTCCTTGATGCCGCGCAGGATGCCGATGGTGTCCTCCACCGACGGCTCGCCGACCAGCACCTGCTGGAAGCGGCGCTCCAGTGCGGCGTCCTTTTCGATGTGCTTGCGGTACTCATCCAATGTGGTGGCGCCGACCAGCCGCAGCTCACCGCGGGCGAGCATGGGCTTGATCATGTTGCCCGCGTCCATCGCGGATTCACCGGTAGCGCCCGCGCCGACGATGGTGTGCAGCTCATCGATGAAGGTGATGATCTGTCCCGCACTGTTCTTGATGTCCTCGAGCACGGCCTTGAGCCGCTCCTCGAACTCGCCGCGATACTTCGCGCCCGCGACCATCGCGCCGAGATCGAGCGAGACAACGGACTTGCCGCGCAGCGACTCCGGCACATCACCCGCCACGATGCGCTGGGCGAGGCCCTCCACGATCGCGGTCTTGCCGACGCCCGGCTCGCCGATGAGCACCGGGTTGTTCTTGGTCCGACGGCTCAGCACTTGGACGACGCGGCGGATCTCGGTGTCACGGCCGATCACCGGGTCGAGCTTGCCCGCGCGGGCCGCCTCGGTGAGGTCTGCGGAGTACTTCTCCAGCGCCTGGTAGCTGCCCTCGGGGTCGGGGCTGGTCACCCTGGCGCTGCCGCGCACCGTGGTGAACGCCTCGCGCAGCGCGTCGGCGGTGGCGCCGTATTTGATGAGCAGCATCGTCACGTCCGAGTCGCCTGCGGCCAGGCCGACCAGGACATGCTCGGTGGAGACGTATTCATCGCCCAGCTCGGTGGCCAGGCGCTGGGCGGCCGTGATGGCGGCCAGGGCTTCGCGGCCGAGTTGCGGGGTCGTGGTCGCGCCGGTCGCCCTCGGCAGCCGGTCGACGATGTCCTGTGCCTCGCGACGGACCGTCGCCGGATCCACCGCGACAGCCTTGAGCAAGGGGGCGGCGATGCCGTCGGTTTGATCCAGCAACGCCACCAGCAAGTGCGCCGGACGAATCTCCGGATTACCCGCGGCAGACGCCGCTTGCAGCGCGGCGGTCAACGCCGCCTGGGTCTTGGTGGTGGGATTGAACGAGTCCACGGTCACCTTCCTACTAGTCGATGTGCACGGCACCGAGGGATCGCATTCCGCTCGACCGCACGATAGGTCGCGCGGCCCGCTGCCGTTCCTCACCGTTCAACGTTGGAAAGGTTGAGTCTGTTCCGCTCAACTTTGAAATTCTTCCAGCCTCTCGGCTCTTGACAAACGCTACGCCGCGACACCGTCGAATGCGATGAATCACGATGTCGGTGGTGTATGGATACCTACGACGGCGGTTGCCGTCGGATGCGTCACCTCTTCTCCCAATTACAAGGAGCGAACAGATGCGCGCGATCGTGGTACGGAATTTCGGAGCAACACCCGAGTTGACCGACATGCCGGTGCCCGAGCCCGGCGCAGGCGCGGTCCGCGTGCAGTTGGAGGCGGCCGGGGTCAACCCGTTCGATCAGCGGATGGCCACCGGATACCTGGACGGGAAGATACCGCACGACTTTCCGATGATCCTCGGCGTCGACGGCGCGGGCACGGTGTCCTCGATCGGGCCGGGCGTGAGCAGGTTCGCGGTCGGCGACCGCGTGGTCGGCAAGTTCCTCACCTCCCCGGCAGGCCACGGCAGCTTCGCCGAGTACGCGGTACTGCCGGAGACCGGCGCGCTCGCGCGGATCCCGGACGGCATCCCGACCGGCGCGGCCGCGGCACTGCCGACCGCGGGCGTCACCGCACAGGACATTGTGGACGCCACCCGGATCCAGCCGGGCCAGACAGTGCTGGTGGTCGGCGCCACCGGCGGCGTCGGCTCCTTCCTCGTGCAACTGGCGAATATGGCAGGCGCCCACGTCATCGCCACCGCGCGCGGCGACGCGGCCGATCAGATGAACCGCCTCGGCGCGGCCGAGACCGTCGACTACACCCAGAGCTCGGTCACCGCGCAGGTCGCGGCCGCCCATCCCGCGGGCGTCGACGTGCTGTTCGACGTGGTGAGCCCGCCCGAAGCGCTCGCCGAGCTGACCACGCTGGTCCGCGACGGCGGCACCGTCTATTCCACCATCTGGTCCGCGGACGAGGCGGCGCTGCGCGAGCGCGGCATCAAGGGCGGCAATATCGAATCCTCCGGCGGTGCACCGGAATTGACTCGCCTGATGCTTCGCGTGGCCGAGGGTGACGTGGTCGTGCCGATCGACGCGACCGTGCCACTGGCCGAGGCGGCGTCGGTGATCGGCGCCAAGGGCGCACGCGGCAAGACAGTGCTGACCATCTGAAGCGTGTGATGTACCCGGGCCCAGCCGTCGGCGATGGCGTGCCGGTCGCTGGAAAGCGGTCGAACAGATCCACCGAAAAGCCGAACCGGTCGCGCCCGCGGCCCGCACAAACGCGCGGGAAAAATCGCCTGCTACAACCCGTGAGACAGGCCCGCCGTGCGCAGTGTTTGCCCACCGATTACCGTTGGCCGAGCCGTGATGGGCCATACCCACACGACCACGGGATTTTCGGGGATACTTGACCGCGGAGGACCGCCGGTTACGGGTATGTCCTCGGGCAGCAATCAGAGGGAAAGGAAGCTCCACGTCGTGGATGCGCGTTCGGCTGCGCTGGTCCGCGCCAACTTCCGTTCGGTGACCGAGTCGCCGAACGGACCCGAGCGGTTGATCAGTGCGTTCTATGGTCACCTCTTCGCGGAAAACCCCCAATTACGTGAACTGTTTCCGCCTGCCATGGACATGCAGCCGAAACGGCTGGTCACGGCCATCCAGTACGTGCTCGACCATCTGGAGGACTGGGGGCGGGCGCAGAAGTTTCTCGAGCAGCTGGCTCGCGATCATCGCAAGTACGGCGTGCTGGCCACGCACTACGACGCGGCGGGTCGCGCCCTGCTGTCCGCGTGCCGCTCCTACAACAGCGGCGTCTGGAATCGCGCGCTCGAGGAGGGCTGGCGCGACATCACCATCCTCATCTCCGCATCCATGGCCATCGGCGCCAACTCCGACAAGTCGCGCCCGTTCTGGGAGGCGACAGTCGTCGGTCATCGCCGGGTGCTGGAGGACTTGGCGATCGTGCGACTGCAGTCCGAGAGCCCGATCCCGTATCAGGCCGGACAGTACGTGCCGATCGTGGTGCCGCAGCGACCGAAGATGTGGCGCTATCTCTCGCCGGCGATTCCGGCAAATCCCTACGGCGAGATCGAATTCCACGTCCGCAAGATCCGCGGCGGCTGGGTGAGCCCCGCGATCGTGAACGAGACCCGCGTCGGCGACAAGTGGATGATCGCCAGCCCGCTCGGCGGGCTGCACGTCGATCGGGACAGCGGCCGCGACGTGCTGCTGATCGGCGCGGGCACCGGCATCGCCCCGCTGCGCGCCCAGCTCATCGAAATGGGCCAGCGCGGCATCAACCCGCGCGTGCACTTCTTCATCGGCGGCCGCTACCCGTGCGAACTGTACGACGTGGAGAACATGTGGCAGCTCTCGCAGAGCAATCCGTGGCTCACCATCGTCCCGGTCTGCGAACAGAAGACCAACCCGTGGTGGTACCCGCATCCGCCCTCGGATGCGCCCTACGGCATGCACCGGACGCTGATCGGTAATCTCGGTGCAGTGGTCGCGAGCTTCGGGGCGTGGGCGGATCGGCAGATCCAGATCGCCGGATCGGCGCGGATGATCGCCGACACCCGCCGCGCGCTGACAGCGGTGGGCACCCCGGAGTCGATTATCAGCTCCGACCCTGTGTAGAAACGAGGAGGCTCCGTTGGGGGACTTGCACGGCAACGGTGCTTCGCCCGATAACCGCACACTGCCCGATTTCGACGCCCCGCCCGAATGGAAGGCGACCGTCGTCGGCCATCATCGGCTGCGCCACGACCTGGCGGTAATTCGGCTGATCGGCGAGTTCGTGCCGTTCACCGCGGGCCAGTCCGTCGAGGTGCGGGTGCCGCAGCAGCCGAGCATGCGGCGAAGATTCTCGCCCGCCCTGCCGCCTTCGCTGGACGGCAAGCTCGAATTCCATGTCCGAACCGTGCCCGGCGGCTGGTGCAGCGGCTCCATCGTCGCCGACACCGCACCGGGTGACCAATGGCAGATCACCGCTCCGGCAGGCGCTTTCGCCGTCGATCCCGACGGCGACGAGGTGGTGATGATCGCGGGCGGCACCGGCCTCGCCCCGATGCGCGCCCAGATCCTCGACCTGGCCAGGCACGAAGACCCACCGCCCACCTACCTTTTCATCGGCGGCAGCTCCCCCCGCGACCTATACGCCGCCGACATGCTCTACCTGCTGACCGGCGAATTGCCCTGGCTCACCGTCATCCCGGTGGTGGAAACCCCCGACGATCCCCGCTGGGTCGACGACTGGTACGAACAGTCCCGCGTAGACATCGGCTTCCCGCCCGACGACATGCTCCACGGCACCCTCGCCGACGTAGTCGGCTCACACGGCTCTTTCTCGAACCACCAGGTACTAGTCTGCGGCTCCCCCGCCATGACCCGCGCAACGGTCGACCGACTCATCTCAACCGGAACCCCCGCCGCGAGCATCCAATTCGAGGGAATCTGACCAAGAGACCGGCCTCGAACAGTTCCTACCAGCGACCCACTCCGGGCCGATTCACAACCAGCGCCCGCGCACCCCGTGAAGTCACAAGCATCCCCGCCAAGCCCACGCGGCACGATGCACCTTCCGAGCGAAGCAAGATCCAGCACTAGGTTCGCGGCCGGTCCCCACCTTCACACCAGCCAAGCGCATCCACCAAAGTCGCAAGCTCAGCCACCAACACACCCACTCGTCACGATGACACCTCCCGAGCACAGCGAGACCGAGCACTAGAGTTCGCGGCCCGCCCCATCCCCACAACACCCGAAGCGCAGACAACAAAGTCGCAAGATCCCCACAGACACACCCACTCGGCACGATGACACCTTCCGAGCGAAGCGAGACCCAGCACTAGAGTTCGCGGCCCGGCCGTCGAAGCGCACGCGACGAAGTCGCAAGTCTCGACGGCTCGGAAGCGAGACCAAGGGGGCCGCGAACACGCAGCGCCGCAGGCGCTGCCAAAGATTCAGAACAACGGGTCGTGGCGGATGTTCTTGGTCTGGGTGCCTGCTGCCATCAGGCGGAACTTGGTGGTCTGCACCATGGATGGCGATCCGACGATCTGTACGTCGCGGTCGGCCCACGGCCCGTAGCTCGCGACGACTTTGCCGATCTGTCCGGTCATCCGTGGTTCCAGCCCGGGCCAGGCACGTTCCGGTTCACCGGAGTCCAGGTGCCACCACGGGTTTTCGTCGCTCTCGGTCACCGGTGTCACGGTGAGCCACTTATTGGCGACGGCGAGCGCGCTGAGCGTCTCGAGATCGTAGAGGTCGCAGGGGTGGTGCCCGCCGACGAATAGGTGCACGCGAGGATTGACCCGCCGCTGCGCCATCGCCATGAGCTGGGCGCGCAATGGGGCGAGGCCGGTGCCGCAGCCGACCATCAGCATCTTGCGCTTGATGTTGCGTGGGATGCCGAGCCCGCCGAGGGCGGACCCGAGTAGCCACTTGTCGCCGATGTTCGTGTGGCCGACCATCGCCGGGCTGACCCAGCCGCCCAGCACGCTACGAATGTGGAATTCGATCTCTCCGTTGGCGTTCGCGGGGACGGCGGGCGATAGGTAGCGCCACATCCGCGGCCGGGACGGTATCTGCACGCTGATGTACTGACCTGCGGCGAACTGCATCGGCTGGTCCAGTCGCAACCGCACGACGGTCAGGTTGCGCAGCACGTCGCGGCGCTCGACCACGGTTCCCGTCCATACCGCGGGCGTGGTCTCCTTTTCGGCTGCGCCGATCATGGTGTCACCGATGATGGTCAGACCCTCGTCCCAGGCCCGCTCCACTTCATCGGTCCACATCTCGGTGCCCGCGAAAATCCGCATCGCGGCCTTCAGCGAGTTGGCCACCGCGACGTAATGCTCGGGCCGCACACCGTATTTGCGGTGATCGCGGCCTAGTTGGGCCAGGAACGGCAATAACTTGTTCGGCTCCTCGAGCCGGTCCAGCGTGTAGGAGATGGCCTTGACCAATCGGTCACGCTGGGCGTCCATCGCTGCCGGGAAGAATTCGCGAGCGTGCGGGTAGTCGGTGAACAAGATCGCATAAAACGAACTGGCCAGTCTGGCGGACCCACCCTCCTCCGCAGCAACCGCCTTGAACGTCGTTCTGATCAAAGCGACAGTCCGCGAATCCATTTGTGTCACAACCCCATTTCGCACTCGTACACAAAACGAGCCGGCGAGTGAGGTGCTGCGGGACACTCGACAGCAGCCGACGCAATCGAGTGTAGGTGAGGTTTGCCAGCAACGGAATCCTCCGTGAAAACATCACGCGTGAAATTCTCTTGAAACGAGGATGCGAAACGCGAAACGCCGCAGAAACCGACTGGGGGATCGATAATTTGGATGAAATCAGTCACAGACTCACTGAATTTGTGAGGTCCATTTTGCAAGGTTCATCTTGATCCAGCACATCGAGCGATCACCCGGCAACTCCGAAATGTTACTAATTACCTAGGGTCAGCAACCTTCACGCACTCCGCCGCCCGGCGACCGCCCGGAAATCGCCGGATCACAGGCCGACCGATCCACCACGCGGGCCGCCGTGCGCGCCAATGGATCCGGCATCCCTCCCGCTATCACCGCGCCTCGACGACATCGGGCCCCGGGCTTCGGTTCATGCGTGATGAACCGAAACACCGGGGCCCGATGGTTGCCAGGAAGTGTCAGCGCCGATGGCGGGGCTGCCACACCACCAAGGCGGTGCTGCGTTGTGGCGGTGAAAGATCCGGGCGATAGCCCGCGCGCAGCCGCTCCACTTCGGCCGCCAAATCGGCGACGTGCTGCTGCAATTCCTCCACCTGATTGGTGAGTTCGATAATGCGCTTGATGCCTGCGAGATTGACGCCCTCGTCCTGGGACAACCGCTGCACCTCGCGCAGCAGCTCGACGTCCCGCGTCGAGTAGCGCCTACCGCCGCCCGAAGTCCGTTGTGGCGTAACCAGCCCGAGGCGGTCATAGGTGCGCAGTGTCTGCGCGTGCATGCCCGCCAACTGTGCCGCCACCGAGATCATGAAGACCTGAGCCTCGGTACGGCCCGAGGTGGGCCCACCTGACGCATTCTTCGGATCACCGGACATCACGCACCTGCCCATCCCGCACGTGGATCGAACCCGCTGGTCTTCTCCGCATCCGCGTAGCGCCGCAGCGCCTCGGAGGCATTGTCGTCCAGCTTCTGCGGCACGGCGACCTTGACGGTGACCAGCAGATCACCGGCGCCGCCACCGGGGCCGCGCTTCGGCACGCCGCGACCGCGCACCCGCAGGATGCGGCCGTCCGCGGTGCCCGGAGGCACCTTGACGCCGACGCGCCCTTCCAGCGTGGGCACCGAAACCGTTGTGCCCAGCACCAATTCACTGTAACTGACCGGAAGCACCAGGGTCAGGTCGTCGCCGTTGCGGCCGAAGACCTTGTCCTGGCTGACGTGCACGGTGACGAAGAGGTCGCCCGAAGGCGCACCACGCAACCCCGCCTCGCCCTGTCCGGCCAGCCGAATCTTCTGTCCGTCACTGACACCCGGCGGGATCCGCACCGTAATGGTGCGGGTCCGGTTCTGGATGCCGCTGCCGTGGCAGTCGACGCACGGGTCGTCGATGATCGAGCCGGTGCCACGGCATTCGTCGCAGGGTTCACTGAAACCGAACGCGCCCTGGTTGCGGCTGATAACGCCGTTTCCATTGCAGATAGGGCACACTCGGGGACTTGTCCCCGGCTTCGCGCCACTGCCGTGACACGTCGTACACGGTGACGGACTCGTCATCCGCAGCGGAACGGTGACGCCCTGTGCGGCTTCACGGAAGCCGAGCGTGGTCTCGGTCTCCACATCGGCGCCACGGCGCGGGCGACTGCTCGCGGTCCGTGTGCCACCCCGGTTGAACAGGCCGCCGAGGAGGTCGCCTAGGCCACCGTCGCCCGCATTCGCCTGGCCGAAGATGTCGCCGATATTGAAGTCCTGGGAGAACCCGCCGCCCGCACCGGGGGTGAACCCGCCGCCCCGGCCATACGCACCGCCACCGGCGAAAAGCTTTCGCGTTTCGTCGTATTCCTTGCGTTTGGCCGGATCGGACAGCACGGCGTGCGCCTCGCTGACGGACTTGAACCGCTCCTCGGCCTTGGTGTCACCGGGATTGGCATCCGGGTGCAGGTCACGAGCGAGCTTGCGATACGCCTTCTTGATCTCGTCCTGGGAGGCGCTGGAGGAAACGCCCAGCTCCTTGTAGAAGTCCTTTTCGATCCACTCCCGTTGACTCACCGGGCATCTCCTCCTCTCACAGTGCTTGCCTTGCGGCCCACCAGGGGCCCTCCGTGGTCACGCTGCGCTACCGCCACCGGACCCGTCGCTCGCGCCGCGGCCTTATTGGTTGGGTGTGCCGGCATCGGAACCAGCGTTCGATGGTTCGTTCACCGGTAGATCGGCCACGCCATCGGTTACCCCGACCAGCGCGTGCCGAAGCACCCGATCGCCGAAGCGATAGCCCTTGCGCATGACAACACCGATCACCGGGTCGTGCCCGGAACCTTCGTGCTGCACGGCCTCGTGCAGGGTCGGGTCGAAAGGCTCACCCTCCGAACCGAATTCCTCGAGGCCCTGCTTGGTCAGCGCGTCGGACAGCTTGTCGGCGACCGCCTTGAGCGGCCCGGTCTCCAGGTCGCCGTGCGCGCGGGCCCGATCGAGATCGTCGAGCACGCCGAGCAATTCGGTGACCACCGCGGCCTTCGCGCCGTCGATGGTCGCCTTGCGGTCGCGCTCGACCCGACGCCGGTAGTTGGCGTATTCCGCGGTCAACCGCTGCAGGTCGGCGGTGCGCTCGGCCAGCTCACCGCTGATGCTGTCGGCCAGAATCGCGGCTCCCTCGTCGGCGCCGAGCACGGCGTCGGCGCCGTTGCTCCCCTCCGCCCCGGCCGCGGCGGCGTCTGCCGCGGCCGGTTCCCGGATCTCGCCGGTCTCGGGATCAACTTTGCGGTTGTCGACGAAGGTGATCGGCTCTTGTTCGGAGTTACGCTCCCCCGAATTTCCGTGGGTCACTTCTTCTCCGTGTCGACCGGCTCGTCCACAACTTCGGCATCCACGACCTGGTCGTCGTCGGCAGAGCTCGACGCACCGTTGCTCGAGGCCGCGGACTCCGCCGCCGACGCCTCGTAGATGGCCTGGCCCAGCGCCTGCGACTCGGTCGCCAGCTTCTCGACAGCCGACTTCACCGCGGCGATGTCGGTGCCCTTGAGCGCCTCGGTGGCCTCGGCGATGGCCGCCTCGACCTTCTCCTTGACGTCGCCGGGGACCTTGTCCTCGTTCTCCTTGATGAACTTCTCGGTCTGGTGCACCAGCGACTCGGCCTGGTTGCGGGTCTCGGCCTCCTCGCGGCGGGCCTTGTCCTCGGCGGCGTGCGCCTCGGCGTCCTTGACCATCCGGTCGATCTCTTCCTTGGACAGGCCGGAGCCGTCCTGGATCTTGATCGTGTTTTCCTTGCCGGTGCCCTTGTCCTTCGCGGTCACGTGCACGATGCCGTTGGCGTCGATGTCGAAGGTGACCTCGATCTGCGGCACGCCACGCGGGGCCGGCGGGATGCCGGTCAGCTCGAAGGAACCGAGCAGCTTGTTGTGCGAGGCGATCTCGCGCTCACCCTGGAACACCTGGATCTGCACCGACGGCTGGTTGTCATCGGCCGTGGTGAAGGTCTCCGAGCGCTTGGTCGGAATGGTGGTGTTGCGCTCGATGAGCTTGGTCATCACGCCGCCCTTGGTCTCGATGCCCAGCGACAGCGGGGTGACATCGAGCAGCAGGACGTCCTTGACCTCGCCCTTGAGCACACCGGCCTGCAGCGCGGCGCCGACGGCGACGACCTCGTCCGGGTTCACGCCCTTGTTGGGCTCCTGGCCGCCGGTCAGTTCCTTGACCAGTTCGGTGACGGCCGGCATACGGGTGGAGCCACCGACGAGCACGACGTGGTCGATGTCCTTGACCGAGATGCCCGCGTCCTTGATCACGGACTGGAACGGCGCACGGGTGCGGTCGAGCAGGTCGGAGGTGATCTTCTGGAACTCGGCGCGGGTCAGCTGCTCATCGAGGAACAGCGGGTTCTTGTCCGCGTCGACGGTGATGTAGGGCAGGTTGATCGAGGTGCTCTGCGAGGAGCTCAGCTCGATCTTGGCCTTCTCGGCCGCCTCACGCAGCCGCTGCAGCGCCATCTTGTCCTTGGTCAGGTCGATGCCCGCACTGGCCTTGAACTTGTCGACCAGCCAGGTCACGACGCGCTCGTCCCAGTCGTCACCACCGAGGTGGTTGTCGCCGGAGGTCGCGCGGACCTCGACGACCCCCTCGCCGATTTCCAGCAGCGAGACGTCGAAGGTGCCGCCACCGAGGTCGAAGACCAGGATGGTCTGTTCCTTGTCGCCCTTGTCCAGGCCGTAGGCGAGCGCGGCCGCGGTGGGCTCGTTGACGATGCGCAGCACGTTGAGGCCGGCGATCTGGCCGGCTTCCTTGGTGGCCTGGCGCTGTGCGTCCTCGAAGTAAGCGGGGACGGTGATGACCGCGTCGGTGATCTCCTCACCGAGGTAGGCCTCGGCGTCGCGCTTCAGCTTCATCAGCGTGCGCGCACTGATCTCCTGCGGCGTGTACTTCTTGCCGTCGATCTCGACGCTCCACTCGGTGCCGATGTGGCGCTTGACCGAGCGGATGGTGCGGTCGACGTTGGTGACCGCCTGGTTCTTGGCCGGCTGTCCGACCAATACCTCGCCGTTCTTCGCGAAAGCAACGATCGAGGGGGTGGTGCGCGATCCTTCCGAGTTGGCGACGACGACCGGCTCTCCGCCTTCGAGAACGGCGACGACCGAGTTCGTGGTCCCGAGGTCGATTCCGACCGCACGAGCCATGGTTTTCCTCCTAGTTGACGTAACTATTTGTGTCGGTGCTGGGCGAACGATCGCCCTACGGCCAGTTGTCCTGTGCCGCGAGACCTAGCCCCAAGCACCTCACGGAGCACGGTCCCAGCAACGCTGAGCGTGGTCGGCTCAATCCTGCACCGGTTTGCGGTCAGGAGTCAACTCAAACTTGAGCCAGGCATACTCAACGTTGCCGAACAGCTCAACCGGGGCCCTCAGCGATCTATTCCCGAATCCGGCCCGGGGGCTGCCCGCCATTCTCGACAGCCGTGTCATCACAGGCCAGGAATGTGCGCCAATTGTGACCAGCACATAGCTGGTCGGAGAGTGTCAAGGCGAGGTTGCCACCGAGCTGGTCGGCGTGATCTGCGACAACTTCTCGGCGAACAAGACGACCCGAATTCCCGACCAACGCGTCCTAGGTGCACCCGATCGAGGCCCGGTTCAACCCGGAAGGGTCGCCTGGTGGGGCAGTTACGCCGTATCCGGCCGCAGCACCGGCGATCCGTACCACTGGCAGACCAGCAGCGCGAGCTCGACGTCGAGCCTGTCCTCGGTGATAGGCCTGCCGCGCCGCGATACCGCCCGCCCCACCCGGTATTTCACCGTATTGGAGTGCAGATCGAGTTCCGCGGCGGCCGCCTTGTAGCTGGACCCGGTGCGTAGGAACACCCGTAACGTCTCGCGCAGCCATGCGTCGTTCTTATCGTCGGCGGCCAAGTCGCCGAGCACCTCGCCAACCCATTCCCTGACCTCCGCGATCCCGCCGCTGAGCAGGGCCGCCGCCACTGACAAGCCCGGCTCGCCGGCTGCGATGATGCTCGGTTCCGCGTCGCCACGCGCCAACGCGACCGAGCGCGCACCTTGGGCGAGCCGATGCGACCGGCGGAACCCCGACACTCCGGAGGCCACCGTGCCGATCGCGACCCGCGGCGCATCCGGATACGTGGCCGCGAAACCACGGACCTTGGCGACAGCGTCGAGCTGCGCCGACCGATACGGCAGCCATGCCCAGGCGCTCATCCGATCGTCGGCGATGAACAGCGGGCGCGCGCCGGCATCTGCCACCTCGGCCGATTCGCGGACGAATCGTTGCAGCCCGGCGAGCTCGTCGACATGGGCGCGGGCAACCGGATACCAAACGATCAGTGCGAGATGGAACCAACGCAGGGGGTAACGGAGCGATTCGGTGGCGCCGTCGATATCGGCGGTCCTCTTACCCGCCAGCACTTCGCGGACCCGAAGCGCACGGGTGCTGTCGCGGTCGTCCAGCCACTGCTCGCGCTCGCCTTCGTAGGCGGCGACGACCTGCTGGATGATCTGGTCGAGGTATTCGAACAGCCTGGTGGTGATCGCCTCCATGACGATGACTTGATCCACCGGCGCGATATCACTGGCCAGCAGATCGGCGAAAATCAACTTGGTCAGACGCCGCTGGCCGACATGGTAAGCGCGAACCAGCGCATTGAGCGGGACCTCATGCTGGGCCAGGCGCCTGCTGTACTCGATGGCCGCCACGGGCGCGTGGACCCGCGCCGCCGGAATGTCGTGCTGCAACGCGTGCAGCAGTGTGTTGATATTGCTCTCCACGCTGGCCCCGAGCAGTTCGATGGTGTGAACGTCGGCGCGCAACTCAGGTATCTCGTCCTCGATTACGCGCGAGATACTCACGTTGACGTTCGTCACCCGCTCGTTCATGCGGGCGGCGATCTTCGCGATACAGCGGCTCACATCGACATCACCGTCGCGACGAAAAGTCGTCACCACCCAATGGTAGTTACACCGCTGCGACCTAGGGCGACGAATACGAGGTCGACATTGTTCTCCGGCGACAAAGCACGCGACGAATTTCGTCAACGCACGACGATGACGAGCCGCACCGACATTTCTACTGTTGTGGACATTCCTCGCACCACACCTCCTCTTCGAGGACCGCCCTTGATTCTTTCGACCCTCCCGGACCGTCGCGCCGCCGCCGCGCCGCACGCACCCGCCGTCACCGACGACAACATCGACCTGAACAACACCGAATTTCTGGCCGCCGTGCGACGGGCCGCCGCCTCCCTGCGCGCCGCGGGCGTTTCGACGGACGACGTAGTCGCGATCATGCTGCCTGATTCCGCCGCCCTCGTCGTATCCCTGTTCGCCACATGGCGTTTGGGTGCCACGGCCGCCCCGATCAACCCCTCGCTGACCGCCCCGGAGGCCAGCCACCAGATGGCCGAGGCGGGCGCCAAGGTGCTGGTCGCCGCGCAGCGGCCCGCCTTCGACGCTCCGGTCCAAGCCGTCATATCCGCCGACGAACTCACCACGGCAGACGCCGCCGTCCTGGAAGCGGCGTGGCCCAGCGACGACGCACCGGCGCTGATCATCCACACCAGCGGGAGCACCATCGGGCCGAACCGCGTGATCCTCGACCACATGAACCTCGACGCAATGTGTCGATTGGCGATCGAGGCATTCGCACTCAACAACGCCGACCACAGCCTGTTGATCCTGCCGCTGTTCCATGTCAACGGCATCGTGGTGGGCACCTTGTCGCCGCTGCTCGCCGGTGGCCGCGCCACCATAGCCGGCCGGTTCAGTCCCACGTCGTTCTTCGACCGGATCGAGCGCAGCCATGCCACCTACTTCTCCGCGGACCCGACCATGTACACGGCGCTGTCCGATCTGCCCGCCCCGATACGGCCGAACACCTCGTCGGTGCGGTTCTCCATCTGCGGCGAGGTGCGGGCCAACGTCGAACAGCGGACCACGTTCGAACACCGCTACGGCATACCGATCATCGACAGTCACGGGCTGACCAACATTCCTGGACGAACACGTTCAACCGCTAACCGGCGTAGACCGGCTTATCTGTAGGCATACGATCCGCTAAAGCAAGGCTCAGTCGTCGGAGCATTCCCGAATTTCTGGCGATACTCAGCCGCCATTTGCTACCGCCGCGTGCGCAGGTATTCGTCGTGTTCCAAGTCTTCGCGGTAGAAGCGCTGGGTCAGGGTGGTCAAGCGGTGGATTTCGGCGGCCATGGCCTGGGGAGCGAGGGGTTTGGCGATGATGGGGTCGCCAGTTTTGACGTAGTAGCGGCCGTCGTCGTAGTCCATCCACCAGAAACCGCGGCCGAAGCCGGGGCGGGCGTCGAGGGCAGGGCCGGAGAATACGGTGATTTCGCCGATGGCGAGCCGGGGGCGTTTGAAGAGGCGATCCAGCTGTTCGACAAGGCTGATTTCGTAAGGTGCGCGGACCGCGCGGTCGCGGTCGGCGGCGAGTGTTTCGCGACGCACCTCTAGCGGCTTACTGGTTCCGGCACGCATCTTCGGCAGGGCGGCGACCGCCTGTTCGGCGACTCTTTTCGCGGGGCAGTAGCTCACGATCACCTCAGCGCCGGTGTCGAGAGCCGCGCCTGGCAACTGAACCAGGGTCGCACCCGCCCTGCCTCGCACCGCGCCGTGAAATCGATAGATGGCCAAGGGGTCTCGGTTGTCGAAACCTTTCGACTCGATGCGGGTATCCGGTTCCAGCAGTATGTCCAGTGCTCGTTCCAGATCGGCGGCGTACTTGCCGAGTAAGGCGTCGACCGCGGCCTCACGCTGCCTTTTCAGCGCACTGAAATCCATTTCCTCGGGACGGAATTGGAGCGGATAGGGCAGCCGATCACGACCGTAGGCGGCCCAGAGAATCTCGAACTCTTGGCCGGTGAAGCGCCACTCAGCCATGGCCCCCACCGATGACCGGCGGCACCGTTTTCGGCAGCGAGTCCAGGCCGGTGACTTCTTCGCCATTCTGTTTGTTGATCAGATAGTCCTTGGTGCCGGAGGTCTCACGCTCGTCGTCCTTACCTTTGCCTGCCGCGCCTGGCGCGACGCCGGACGTGCCCGCGGTACCCGGCCGGTTGCCGGTGCCCGCGGACGCGGCGAGCGGGTTCGCGCCGGATTGCTGAGGCACGCCGGGGATGCTGCGACCCGGAGCCGGGGTGCCAGGAGTGCTGGGAATGCCTGGGCTGCCTGGTCTTCCGGGTGTGCTGGGTGCGCCGGTGGAGCGCGGTGGAATTGTCGGGGTCGGGGTGGTCGGACTCGGAGTGCCGGTGCCGCTCGGCGTGTTCGCCGGGATGCCAGGCGTGTTCGCGGGCGACGCGGGCTGTTGCGTCGCGTTGGCCGGGTTTACCGACTGTGGTGTCGTAGCGGCCGGGTCGGTAGCGAGTGGCTGTTCGGGGCTGTCGCCCGATTCTTCCGAGCTAGGGTTTCCGGTGCCATCGGGGACTTCGCTCGGTTTTCCGGGTTCGCCGGAGCCGGTCGGGCCAGGGGATGTGCCACCGGGTGGTGCGACAGGCGGTTGCACCGGATCGTCGACGATGGGCGGCGCGGCAGGCAGGACGGGAACGCCGTGGTCGGTCTGGTTCACCACCTGACCGAAGACTGTGCGCAGCACGCGGCGCGCCTCCTGCGTGGCCTCCTCCTCGGTGTAGTCGCCGCTCTTCATCACGCCTTCTTGCGGCAGCGTCTTGCCCTGGAGGTCCGGGCGTTGCGTGGCCTGCGGCATCAAGGCTTGGGTCTGCTCCAGCCCGGTGTGCAACTCGAGCAGTTTGTAGCTCACCAATGCCGCTGCCCCGGGCAGGTTTTCGGATTTCTTGGCATAGTTGTTCACCGCAGCGGCCGCCGCCGCGCCGGACTGCCCCGTCCACCCGCCGTGCCCGCCATCACCGTTGACGGTGCGGGCGAACTGCAGGTTGAACATCGTTGTCGCGGCAGCGAGCTGCGCCCCGATATTCAGCCACGCCTCCCCGGCCTGCCGGGCGGCACTCGGCCGCATCACATCGACCGCTTCGACCATCTGCGCCAGCGTCATGCTGTCGTAGTTGTCCGGACCTGGGATTTTGGGTGGATCGAACTCGCCCGTGAAGTCGCCGGTCAAGGAGTTCGTGCTGGTGTAGATCGCTTCCCGGTCGCGGTTCCACTGCTCCTGCGCGGCGATGATGCGGTTGCGGTAGTCGTCGTAGGAGGTCATTGGGGGATGTCCACTCCGGTGAGCTGATCGGCGCGGGTTTGGTCGATCTCTACGAAGTTCGAGATTGCTTTGGCAACAACTTCTTTCGCCATTTTGACGGTCTCGATGTGCTGCAACAGCACCACTTCCATCGACTGGTCGGTACCGGCGGCTTTCAAGCTGAATTTCTCTTCCAAAGCCTTGCTCGATGGGAACGGCCCGAACCCGGAGAGAACCTTTACGACGTCAACAGAATCGAACATCCTGCCGAGCTGGTCAAGGTAGTCGTCACACACCTTGTCCAACCCCTTGCCGACCTCCGGGTCAAGAGATATCTCGCCCGCGTTGGCCAGATCGAGAACCTTGCGCCACTCCACCGGATCTACGCCGAACTCCATGGCCCCTCCTAGGTCCCCGGTAGATACTTGGCTAGATCGTCGACATGACGGCGCACCTCGACACACAGATCGCCCTGCTTGCCAACCACCGGGCGGACAAGGCTCCGAAAGATGACTGTCCCCTGCTGAAGCTCGACCGCAATGCTGCACCTGAGCTGCTTCGTGTCGCCGACATCGTGGAATTCAACTGCCCGGCGCGAACCGACGGTCTTCGGCGTAAACGACTCGAAGTCACGGCGCTGCTCGACAGCCGTAAGAGTGGGGGTTCCCGACATAACACCGAGGCTGTACCACTGCGCGGTGGCGCGCCAACTGCACACTTTCCAGCCGTCGAAGTCCACACCAGCAGCATCCTTGGTCTTACTTGCTGGGTCGAGTCCGGTCGCAGATATCGCCGACTCCGGGAGGTCGCACGGATTCCACAGTGCCGCATCGGGATCAGCAGATTTCGTCGCCGCAGCCGTCGACGTCGCACTCGCCGCGCCAGTCGTAGTCGGGACTGGGCTGGTGGAGTCTTCACACCCAGCCAAGAACAGCACAGCGCCGATCGCGAGAACAAAACCGCGCAGCACGTTCCCCCTGCTTGTCATCGGTTCCTCACCGCCGGTGGCGTGCCGTATCGGTAGGGCCGGACCGGCTCATCCGCCCCCTATCAGCTCACTTGAAGGTAGTGGCCGGAAGACGGATGGTGCAAGCGCATCTCGGCTGGGGCGTTGACTGAATGCGGTATCCGCACACAGCCGTGAATCCGCACCGGCGATCACAGACGAACTCGAGCCCACTTCACAACCGGCGCTGCACAGTCTCAGGTGTCGATCTCGCTGACCCCGGCGTACTCCAGGAGCATCTGGGGCAAGTACTCGGACGTGATGTCGATGGAGAAGCCGGCGACGTCGACGTCGACGTCGGCGACGGCGACGGCGAGCGGGCCGAGGGCTACGAGACCGTCGACACTGCCGGCCTGGGTCCTCGGTCGCGGTCCACTACGCCTTGTGCCAGTGCAGCGCCTCGTCCAGCACACCGGTGGATTCCGCGCCGTTTTGCCGCAGATAGCAGTAGAAGAGGACTATGCCCGCGAGACCTCGCCGCCGAATGATCACGTCACGAAGCTATGGGCCGCCGGGAAGGCGGCGATGTCCCACGGACACTTCATCTTTCAGATCTTCGTAGCCGATCGCCAGTTCGGCGAGCCTCTCCCAGGCATCACCGAGCTCCCCTTTCGAACCGCTTGCCAACGCCGCGAATGCGCAGGCGGTGAACTGTCCGAGCCGGTCGACCACCGCACCGATCGTTTCTGTGTGCACACGCGCGGCACCGAGTGACGGCGGGAGTTGTACACAGACCCAGTGGTCGATTTCGCGGACCAAGCGCGCCCGTTCATGGTCGATCGCGTCGGCTTGCTCGCGGCTGGCACCGAGTCGCCGTTCGTGCAGTTCGGCCAACTCGCTGGCCGACCGCAGTAGCGGGTCGTCGTTGTGCACGTCGCCACGACACGCGGCCAACATCAGATTCTTCCCCGGCAGTGGGTCTTTGGTTGTCACCGCGCACGCACCCCAGCGGTTGCCCGTATCGATGCGACGACCATCTGTCCGGAAGGCCGGTATGCGCAGCGCGGCGGTTCGACCCAGCAGCGGAATTGTGTGCACCGGTCGGCTGGGGAAGGCAGTGCGATCGCCCCACCTGCTCGCACTATCGAGACGTTGATCCGGAACATCTCGGCGAACAAGCTGTCGTCGTTCGGCAGGTCTGGACGCACCAAGTAGGTCCATCTGCTCGAGCGAGGGTGCGACATGATCGGGCCGATATCTTGTTGGCGGCGTTGGAGTTCCAGCCGCACCGCGTGCCCGAGATGCGTGGGCATCATCACCGCCCACACCATTCCCGCTTTGACGATGATTCTGCCTAGCTGTGGTGGATCCACGATCGCGGGCAGGTCGCACACCTGCCGGTAGTACCGGCATCGGGACAACGGCGTGTCCCCGAAAGGAGTCTGGTCCATCTGTAGACCTCTGGTCGTTTCGGCGAGCTCGAGTTGGTCCGGCCGCCGATGGGCGGCCGCAACAGCCCCCGAAGATGGAAGTTCTGAGGCGAATTGGGTAGACCCATCTGCCGGGAGCATGGCCCAAGCAGACCATCGGCCGCCAGAAGTGACGCTGTCATCTTGGCAATTTCGCGAATGTGCCGAAAATCCCCAGGAAAGCAGTCAATCTGATCCGGATCGGTTGTCATTTTGATAGTGACTCAAGGAGATTCGCATGGCTACGGAAGACTCGGGTACCTCGCTGCCGCGTCGTCAGCTGGGTCGATATCTACGCAAGGGTCGTCAAGATGCGAACCTCAAGCTCGAAGATGTCGCGCCCATGATGCAGTGGAGCCCGAGCAAGTTATCGCGCCTCGAGCGCGGTGAACCGGGCAAGCTTTACGCCAGGGACATCGAGTTGCTCTGTCAGATATTGGGTTTCGACACCGAGCAGACGGCGGCGATGAAAGGCCTCGCTCAGCAGGCAGTGGTCAAGAATTGGTGGCACGGCTTCGGAGATCTCATACCCGAAGGCTTCAGCGTGTTCGTGGGGCTGGAGACCTCAGCGGTTGAGATGACCATCTATCGACCGGACTTGGTGCCCGGCCTGTTCCAGACTGCTGACTACGCTCGCGCACTCGACCGGATCTGGTTCGCCAAGGATTCGGAAGAGGAGCAGGACCGCCGCATCCAACTGCGCATGAGCCGCCAGACAGTCATCACTCGGAAGACGAAACCCGCCCGCGTCGACATCGTTCTGTACGAGTCCGTTCTGCACGCGGTGGTCGGCGGACCGAGGGTCATGTCCGCACAGCTGCGTCACCTGGCAGATCTGAGCACCAAGCCGAACATCGCGATTCGCGTCCTGCCCTTCAAAGCCGGATTCCCCGTCGGCGGACCTGTCGGCCCGTTCACAATGCTCGATTTTGGTTCCGACGCGAAGGGTAACGTGGTGGAGCCGACGGTTATCTATGTCGAAAGCTTCACCGGTGCCATGTACCTTGAGCACACAACGGATGTCGACCGCTATCGCGCGGCGTCCATAGTCATCCAGCAAGCGGCGCTGGACGCGGTGACGAGCAGGAACCTGCTTCGGCAGGGAGCAAGGGAGTTCGAGCGTGAACGTTGATCTAGCCCAGGCGAAGTGGTTCAAGAGCAGCCGCAGCTCAATGGGACAGGACTGCGTAGAAGTCGCGTTCCTTAATGAAGGCCACGTTGGCGTTCGCGACTCCAAGAACCCGACCGGCCCCGCCCTCGTCTTCACCCCCACGGAATGGGACGCCTTCACCGCTGGCGTCCAGGACGGCGAGTTCAACCGACAGTAAGTCTGGGAACGCGAAGAAGCCGCCCCGGTTGACCGGACGCGCAAAGGAGCGAGACATGACCTCCGATCTGTCCCAAGCTCATTGGTTCAAGAGCAGCCGCAGCGCCGCTCAAGCTGATTGCGTCGAAGTCGCCTTCCTCGAAGACGGTGTCGTTGGCCTTCGCGACTCCAAGAACCCGACCGGCCCCGCCCTCGTCTTCACCCCCACCGAATGGGACGCCTTCACCGCTGGCGTCCAGGACGGCAAATTCAACCGCATGTAAGCCTGACAAGCGCGAAGAAGCCGCCTCGGCCCCTTGAAACCAAGCCGGACCGGGGGCGGCTTTCTTGTGCGGAGGTTGCGGCATTGTCCAGCTCGATGGCTTGATCGGGCGCAGTATCGGCCGTGATCATCGAGCCGAATTACTGCGCGGGCCAGCAGCTCCTGTGCGTAGATCGTCTGCGTGCGGCGGGATTCCCAACGCAGATCGCATGCCCCATGGCTGGTGGAGCATCTGACAGCCGGGCGGCCGCCGCACCGCGAACATCGGGATCGAGGACCGCGCAGCGCACACCTATTCGGCGTTCTCGCCCGCGCTCCCGCCCGTGCCCTCACACACAGACCGCACTGGCCGAACTGGCGTCGAGACGGCAACACCGCGCTCGAACCGGTCACTACCAGCGACGATCCCAACTCACACCATGATCACGAACTTCGGTCGGAATACCCACCATAGGTAAGGCGTCCGATACCTTCCAGTAGCCGTACCCGCTTAGGCTCGGACCGGGTAGCGGTGGGCTGCGTTGGCAGCCGGAGGAGAAAGAACAGTAAATGGTGCGGATGGGTAGTCGGCTGCGTGCGGCCGTGGGTTTATTGCTAGGTCTGGCGGCGCTGGTGCTGGTGCTGTCAGCGTGTACGACCAAAGAGTCCGACTCCGGTACGCCGACGTCGAGCGCGGTGGCCAAAACGTCGACCACTGGAGCGAAAGCGGTAACGCCGACGAGCGCGGGTGCCGGTGCTGCACAAGGAAATCCGGGCGGATCGCAAGGCGCAGGCGGATCGCAAGCCGGGGGCGGATCGCAAGGCGCGGGCGGATCACAAGGCGCGGGCGGATCACAGCCAGGAGCCGCGCCCGGCACGGATAACTGCGACAGCACAGTCGAATGCGGCGTCGCCCCGGTCGGCGGCACCGACAACTGCGACAGCACAGTCGAATGCGGCGTCGTCCCCCCGGTCGGCGGCACCGACAACTGCGGCCCAAACCAATGCGGCGAAATACCGAAGTGCACGGACCGGATCAACTATGCGGGCGATCCACGATCGAATGCCGAGATCAACGCCCTGGGTGAGATGAATCTCGGCAAGTGCCCCGACCCGATTCCGCCCACGGCCACCACTTCGGCCGCGCCGCAGACGACCGCGACGACGTCAGCCGCGCCAACGACCACAGTGACCACTTCGTCTGCTGCCGAGACGACGGTCACCACAACGGCGAAGTAGCCGCTGGTACGCCTGCTGTCGCTGGACTTCACCCCAGCGGACGCCCTCAGGCGTCCCGGATGGCGAGTGCAACCGCCACTGAGCTCGATAGACAAGAAGCCGCCTCGGCTGGACAAACCGGGGCGGCTTCTTGCGTGAAGGCTGCGATGCACACAGAGTGGATGGCCTGTTGACTCGACTACTGCGGCGGCCAAGGGTTTTGGGGCGGGTAAGGGTTTACCGGCGGCTGCGGAGACCCGGACGTCGGGTACTGCCACTGGGCGGGGAATTGGGCCGGTGGCGCAGCTGGGGCTCGAGTCGAGTTCGCCGCGAGTACCACGGTGATCGTGGCCGCCAGCGCGGCGATCGTCGCGGGGATGAGCAGCCATCCCTGGTCCTCGAAGAGAAACGACAGTTCCAACCGGGATACCAACTCGAAGGAAGTGGTCATCAGCAGCATGCCCGCACCGACGGTGGCCAGGGCTCGTAAGGCGGGGGTTCGAGCGCCCGCCCCGGTGAGCACGGCGATCGATACGCCGATCGCGACGATGATCATGATCGCGAACGGAACATCGCTCCAGTGGAATCCGTAGGTTGCCGCCAGCCGCCACCCGCCGGTGATGAGAGCGGTCAGCAGAATCAGTATCCCGGCCACTCGGTCGATACTCGCCCCGGCAGGACTGTTGGGCTGAGCGTAACCGGGGCCCTGGGAGTACGGGTTGGCCGGCGGGTACACGGGGGGCGCGGCGTACGGGTTGGGCACGCCCATCGCCGGATTGCCTTGCGGTTGCGGGGGCGGGGCCGGCTGGGCGTAGCCGCGATACGGGTCGGGCGGGGGCGGGATGGACACAGTGGGAACTCCTTGCCTGCCGACACCGATGCGGGGTGATCGAAGCATCCCCCGTCGCCACCTTATCGAAACCTGGGGCGTACGGCCGCCCAGCCGTGGGGTTGCTAGCAGGAGCAACCCCGCGCACACATAGCTCGAAATGGCGACAGCACTCGACATCGCCTCGCGGGCCGCTTCGGTGAAGTCGGCGATTGGCCCACGCGCGGCCCTCTGACCTGTAGTGGGCCATCTTCGGCGACAAGGGCAGGCTCGGGCGTTGTCATCGAAGAATGGCGCTCGCGAGAAATTGGCGTGCCACGGATCGACCCACCCGGCAGGATGGACCGATGCCGGACAACTCGAGTGTGTGGGAACTACGACTTGGTATCTATGCCACCAAGCAACAGGCCGAAGAGACTATGGACCGGATCAAAGAGCTGCTGTGCCCTGACCCCGAACACGCACCACCATGCCCGATTCCGTGGTCTGGCGGCGGAATCATCAACGTGGCGGATCTCGACGACCCCGGCAGCTATAGCGAGCTGGTCGAGCAGGCCGAGATCGAGAAGCGTCTTCACCCCGGGCCGTAGCGACTGAGTCCCGGAACAGGGTGACGCCCCTCGCTTCTGATAGGGACGGTAGTGAAATGGTGGCGCTGAATCACCTCGCAGCCGCCATTTCACTACTCGGACATCCGTGTTGGCCGGTTGATGGAGACCGGCCGTGGGCACAGGGAAATGCCCCCGCCTGAACGGGGGCATTCCTGTTTGCGCGAGTGCGTGCTCCTCGCTGTCGCCGATTCCGACGGGGAGCGCCGTCCGGACGTCGGCATGAGCGTGCGATCGCCGAACGCGGTAGCCGCCCTCGTCACCTTCCGCTCTCCGCCCTGGCCGCCGGGGTTGCCGGCTGCAACCATCTATCTGATCGACGGCGGCATCATCGAGTCCGCCTGAGCCGATGCGAACCCCAGGTCCGTCGCTACGACCGAGGCTTGCCCACACCTACAGCCGCAGCACACCGGGCAACGAAGCCCGGCGCTACGACCGGGGCTCTTCCACAAGCTCCTCGACAGCCGCGGTACTCCGAGCGACGAATGCCGTTGTCGCGAGGGCGAGCACGAGCAACCCGGCGCAGACATAGCTCGAAACGGCGACACCACTCGACATCGCCTCACGGGCGGCTTCGGCGACGCCGGCGGTCGCCGGTTCGGCCGCGAGTGTGGGTATCGATGATCCCGCGCTCTCGGTCACGGCGGCGCTGAGCCGATCGGCATCCGGGCCCGGCGCTCCGGCATCGGTGAGGCGGTCGCGCAGGCCGGATCCGAACGTGCCGAGGAACAGGGTGGTCAGCGCGGCGATGCCGAGCGCGGAGCCCAGTTCCCTTGCCGTGCTCTGGATTCCCGAACCTTGACCAGAGAACTCGACCGGGACGTCGGCGAGCACGACATTGGTGACCTGCGCCGTCGCGAATCCGACACCGATGCCGTAGACGAACAGCGCGGCGGCGATCGACCACCAGCTGCTGTCGGCAGCGGCCCACCACCCGAGCAGCACCAGCCCGGCAGCCTCGAGCAGCAGGCCGATTCGCACCTGCCCCAGCGCCGAAATCGCGTTCGTCATCGAAAAACTCGCGCCGCTGGCACAGAAACTGCCCACGGCGAGCGGCACCAGCGCGAGGCCCGTCTGCAGAGCGCTGTAGTTCAGGGTGAACTGCAACCACAACGGCAGCACGGCGATGATGCCGAACTCGCCGAGCCCGACGATCAGCGTCACCACATTGCCCCTGCGGAACGAGTCGATCGCGAAAAGGCCTGTATGCATGAGCGGTTCGGAGCCCGCGCGAGCAAGCGCCACCTGCCTACGCCAGAACACGAACAGCGCGATCCCCGCGGCGGCAAAGGCGACGAGAACGGGCGAAGGACCTGTGCGCCAGGCGAATCCGCCGATGGTGAGCGGTTCGGTGACGACAAGCCAGCCATGGGCGCGGCCCTCGATCAGCGCGAAGGCGAGCAGGCCGAGCCCGATGACCGAGAGCGCCGCGCCGGGCCAATCGACTCGGCCGCGTATGCGGTGCGACGCAGGCAGATACACCACGATGCCCACCATGATCAGCAGCACCAGCGGGATATTGATGCCGAACGCCCAGCGCCAGGAGAAGTCCGCGAGCCAGCCGCCGAGCAGCGGGCCGACCGCGGCGGCCGCGCCGATGGTGGATCCCCAGATCGCGAAGGCTTGGCCGCGCGCCTTCCCGGTGAAGGTCGCGTTCACCAGTGCCAGTGAGGTCGGCAGGATCATGGCCCCGCCGATGCCCTGCAGGAACCGCGCCAGGATGAGCAGCTCGCCATTCGGCGCTGCGGCGGCGAACAGGCTGGTCACACCGAATATGAACAGCCCGACCAGGAAGAGTTTCCGGGCGCCGTACAGATCGGCCAGTCGTCCGGTGAGCAACAGCAGGGCGGCGAAGACGATCGCGTAGGACTCCTGGATCCACTGGGCCTCGATCGAGGTGATCGAGAGATCTTCGATGATCGGGGCCAGGATCACGTTCACGATCGTGAGGTCGACGACGATCAGGGCGACGCCGAGCGATACGGCGATCAGGCCCAACCACAGGCGCAGCGGAGGGGTGTCGGCTTCGGCGTGCAATTTACCTCCATAGTAAAGTAACTTCATGGTGAAGTTACTTTCATGAGGGTAGGTTGTCAATCCAGGACCGGAGGAAACGGAGGTAGGCGCATGGGGCAGACGTCCGGCGACATTGCGTCGCAACGGCAACGGCTCGCGGAAGGGCTGATGGCCTATGGCGCGAGCTTCACCGAACTGGGCCGCCGCTTCGCCGAAGACCTCGGCGTGCACACCACCGACGCCTTCGCCCTCATGGACATCGCCGTCGCCGAAGAGGCCGGCGCACCGCTGTCGCCCGCACTGCTCGGCAAGCGCATCGCACTGTCCTCGGGAGCGATGACCGCCCTGCTGAATCGGCTCGAACAGGCCGGCTACGTCATCCGCAGCCGCGAGCACACCGACCGGCGGATTGTCACGCTGCGCTGCAGCCCACAGGCCAAGCAGCACGCCGACCAATTCTTCGAGCCCGTGAACGCCGAGCAGGACGCCGTCTTGGCCGGGTACCCACCCGAACTCCTCGAGCAGTTCGAAACGTTGCTCGCCGCGCTACGCGGCACAATGGACGCCCAGCTCGCGCCGCCGCAGTCGTAGCACCGGCCTCGGCCGCGATGAGCGTCGGAGCACATGCTTGCCTGGCGATCCGCACTCCACGAGGATGGCGGGCGGCGGTGCGGCTGATCGAACCGCCGAGAGGAGTGGTCGTGGCAGCGAAGACGCGGTCTTGGTGGGGTTGGGGAAATGTCGAGGACGCCGTCGTCGGCGCGGAGCGGGAGGCGCTGACGAAGCGGGTCGCGGCGATCCTGCCGGGCACCGATCTCACCGTGCACGAGCCGCCCTCGGTCGAATCGCTGGAGCTGCCCGAACCTCGCGTCGCAGTGCCCGATTCGCTCGCCGGACTCGCCTCGGCAAACCAGGCCGACCGAGCGGCGCACGCCCACGGGCAGGCGTTTCGCGATGTGGTGCGCAATCTGTTGGGCGATGTGCAGAACCCGCCCGATCTTGTTGTTCGACCACGCGATGAGGCCGATGTCGTCGATGTGCTCGACTGGGCGTCACGGGCGAATGTCGCGGTCATCCCTTTCGGCGGCGGTACTTCGGTGGTCGGCGGGGTGGAGCCGAGGATCGGCGACTCCGGCGGCGATCACGACTTCGCCGGTGCGGTCAGCCTCGACCTCGCCGCACTCGACCGAGTTCTCGAGATCGATCGCACCAGCCGCGCCGCGCGAATCCAGGCCGGGGTATTCGGCCCGGCGCTCGAGGATCAACTGCGCGGCGCGGACCTGACCTTGCGGCATTTTCCGCAGTCGTTCGAGTTCTCGACGCTCGGCGGCTGGCTGGCCACCAGGGCCGGTGGGCATTTCGCGACGCTGTACACCCACATCGATGACATGGTCGAGTCGATGCGGGTGGTGACGCCGTCGGGCATCAGCGAGTCACGGCGGTTGCCCGGCTCCGGCGCGGGACCATCGCCGGACCGAATGTTCCTCGGATCCGAAGGCGCACTGGGGATCATCACCGAGGCATGGATGCGTCTGCAGGATCGGCCGCGGTGGCGCGCAACAGCTTCCGTGCACTTCGATGACTATGCCGCCGCTGTCTCCGCCACCCGCGCGATCGCCCAGTCCGGCCTGTACCCGACCAACTGCCGGTTGCTCGACCCGGCCGAAGCGTTCCTCAACGCGGGCACGGCGGCCAGCGGCGGCGTGCTCGTGCTCGGCTTCGAATCCGCCGATCACCCCACCCATGCCTGGATGGAACGCGCGCTGGAACTGATCGCCGACCACGGCGGCACGCTTCCCGAGCCCGCCCGCTACACCGAGTCGACAGGGCATCAGGAAGGTGCGGGGGCCGCCGACACCTGGCGCTCATCATTCCTGCGGATGCCCTACCAGCGCGACGCGCTGGCCGCGCAGTCGATGATCACCGAAACCTTCGAAACTGCCTGCACCTGGGACGCATTCGATAATCTGAAGGCGACAGTGACCGCGGCGGCCAACGAAGCCATCCGATCCGTCGGCGCGACCGGCGTAGTGACCTGCCGCTTCACCCACGTATACCCGGACGGCCCCGCACCGTATTTCGGCATCTACGCCGCAGGGCGCTGGGGCAGCACCCTCGCTCAGTGGGATGACATCAAAGCCGCTGTCTCCGAAGCACTCTCAGCCGCAGGCGGCACCATCACCCATCACCACGCGGTCGGCCGCGATCACCGGCCCTGGTACGACCGGCAACGCCCCGACCCGTTCGCGCATGCCTTGCGGGCGGCCAAGTCCGCGCTGGACCCCGCAGGCATCCTCAACCCGGGCGTGCTGATCTGACACCACCGGCGCGCACTTCGAACGCTCGTCGCCGCCGTTGCGTCCCCGAATCGAGACGCCGGCTCGATAATCCGGTGTCAGGAGCTCGTCAGGATGACGAGTTGCTGTGTTGCCCTGGTCATCGCGACATAGCGGTCGACCGCTCCTTCGATGCCCTGGCCGAAATCCTCCGGGTCGACAAGGACGACAAGGTCGAACTCGAGCCCCTTCGCCAACTCCGGGGTCAGCGACCGGACGCGGGATGTTCCCCGCAACGTCGGATCACCTATGACACAGGCGATTCCCTCGGTATGTTCGGCAAGCCAGGTGTCGAGGACCAAGCCCAGATCCGACGCGGATCCGTGTACGACGGGGATGCCGCTGCTGCGGACGGAGGTCGGCACATTCGCGTCCGGAAGTGCGGCCCGGATGACCGGCTCGGCTTCGGCCATGACCTCCTCCGGTGTCCGGTAGTTGATCTTCAGGCCGGCCACGGTGATCCGGTCGAGACCGACTCGCTCGAGCCGTTCCTGCCAGGGCTCGGTAAACCCGTGCCGGGCCTGCGCACGATCGCCGACGATGGTGAAACTCCGAGACGGGCAGCGCAGCAACAACATCTGCCATTCCGCGTCGGTCAGCTCCTGAGCCTCGTCTACGACGATGTGCGCGAACGGACCGGCGAGCACGTCCGGGTCAGTGCCGGGCAGTGCGGTCTCGTCGACCAGGCTGTCCTTCATGTCCTGCTGGCGCAGCATTGTCATCAGGCCCTCACCGTCGTCATGGGCAGCGGACGCGATCAAGTCCGCGATGACATCGGCCATGCGTTCGCGTTCGACGGAGACAGCGGCTTCGTACCGACGCTGACGTCGTGACGCTTCCGGGTCGCCGAGGCGCTGCCGGGCGGCGTCCAGCAGCGGCAGGTCCGACACCGTCCACCTCTGAGCGTCCACTCGCTGCAGCTTCCGCACGTCGTCGGGGCTGAGCCAGGGAGCGCACCTGCGGAGGTAAGCGGGCACCGACCACAGGTCGCCGACCAGATCGGCCGCTTCGATCAGCGTCCACGCGTTGTTGAGAGCAGTGCGCAGCTCCTTGTTCTGCCGCAACGACTCTCGAAGCGCCTCGGCCGGAACGTCATCGTCGTGCTTGTCCGCCAGGATCGCGAAAAGCACTTCCCAGATCTGGTCGTGCGCTTCATTGTGCGGAGTACCGGGTTCCGGTGCTTCGAACGCTTCAGCCCAGTCGTCGGCGCTGAGCCAGACATCGGCCCAGTCGGTCGAGACCGTCATCCCCTTGGCAGGTGGCTCCTCGTAGAACTTGACGGCCGTTTCGATCGCCCGCACCAAATCCGCGGACGATTTCAGGCGGGCCACGTCGGGGTCGGTCTCGATCGTGGCCCCGGCGCCCTCGGTCACGAGGTCCCGCAGCGTGCAGGACCGCACGCCTTCCTCACCGAGGTTGGGCAGGATGTCTGCGACGTAGGCCAGGTAGGGCCGGGACGGACCGACGAACAACACTCCGCCCCGGCGATGGCCGAGACGCGGATCGGCGTAGAGGAGGTAGGCGGAGCGGTGCAGAGCCACGACGGTTTTGCCCGTACCCGGACCGCCGTCGACAACGAGGGCACCCGTGGAGCCTGCGCGGATAATGGCATCCTGGTCGGCCTGGATGGTGCCGAGCACGTCTCGCATCCGGGCCGACCGATTACTGCCCAGGCTGGCGATGAAGGCGGACTGGTCGTCGAGCGCGGCGTTGCTTTCGAACCCATCCGCGGTGAATACCTCGTCCCAGTAGTCGCTGATCCGGCCGAAAGTCCAGCGGTACCTGCGACGGCGTGAAAGACCCATCGGATTGGCATGGGTCGCCGCGAAGAACGGCTCGGCCGCCGGGGAACGCCAGTCGACCAGCAGCCGATTACCCGCGCTGTCCGTCAGGCCGAGTCGTCCGACGTACACCGGCTCGGGATTGTCCGCGCTGACGAAATGTCCGAGGCACAGATCCAGACCGAAGCGGCGCAGAGCACGCAGGCGACCGGTCAGCTGACGGACCTCCTGATCCCGCTCCACCACCTCCTGGCCCAGGGAAACGGGCGCCTTGCGCACGGCATCGAGACGGTCGGACAGGTCTGCGATGGACTGCTCGAGGCTCTCGGCGATGGCTGCGAAGTGCCGCCGATCCTCGGCGATCAGCACTGGATCGGCTTTGGCGGCGAGGCGGTCCGGAAGTGCGAACGCATCGACGGTCAGAGGGTTCACGTCAGAAGTACCCATTCTCAAATCCTCATTTCCGCAGGCTCCGGCTTCGATGAGCGATTCTGCGGCACGACCCGGGTCTTGCCGCAAGCCCCCAGGTGCGATATAAGTTGAGAATGGGAAGGGGTAGTTCTCCTTCCTTCTTCTCTTTCCTCTACCTCGCCGGTCGATATTCAGCGTGCTCTTCGATCGCCCGGAGGGTCTCGGGGATGCCGTGCAGAGCGTGGTTGTCCCGAGCTTCTCGGTACTCCACCGACCCTGCCGTTTGCAGCCCGGGAGGAGGCGGACGAGCGGATTGCCCGCGCCGAGAACTGTCAGCGTGTTCTGTCGAATGCCATGACCCGCCCCGCGCGACGTCGCCACCCGCGCCCCGAACCATCGGTGCCGCATACGAGATCGCGCGCCGGATGTCCGTCCACCTCGCCTGCGCGCTGTCACGTCCGCTCCGGGATTCGTCCTATTCCTCTCTGATCCAAGGAGGTTCGATGCCCTAGATCGAGAATCCCCATTCGGCCTACGGGTCTGCCTGGCACCGGATGTAGGCCGGACACTCCCACACGACGACGTTCAGCGACACCGTCGACGTTCACAGGCGCCAGCCACTCATGACTGTTCGAGCATTCATGAGCGAGCTGGCGGCTGCTCGCGCAATCCTTTCCCGGCCCCATCCCCTCACGCGGCGTACAGGGCTCCGGTGATCTTGCTGGTCATCGCGGCCACGGTGGGGCTGGGCCGGCTCTGGTGGCGGGTCGCGGCGTCGACAGCGACGAGGACGGTGCTTCGGAAGTTCTCGGCCTCGGCCGGATCCTGCTGCCCGAGAATGCTCATGGCCGCCGTCAGGGCCGGCAGCACCTGATCGGCGAGTTCGGCGACGTTCTTACCCTTCAGCTTGATGTCCTTGGACTTCGCGGCCAGCACGTGCCCGACCAGGCCGGTCGCGGCGTACAGGGCGTTGCTGCCGTTGGTGGCGGCCTTGTGGGGCTTGCCGGTGGCATCAGCGGCGGCGATCAGCGAGACGGCACCGTACGCGGCGGTCCGCAGGGTGGCCTTGTCCTGGTCGGTGAGGGTGAGGGTGATGGACATGGTGGTTGCTCCCTTGAATCTGTGCTGTCCGGGTCGGCGTATGTCGTGCTCGCCGAACTGATTACGGAAGCAACAATCGCCCGCTGTCCTGACACCGGACTGATCCCGTGCTGACACGGACGCTGACACAGAGCTGACAAATCCCACATGCATGGCCACTGACGGGAAAAGTCACGCTCAGCGAGACTGCGCGGGTGCGGGCATTGCGACACGTCCGAGGCTCTCACCAGGCACTGCGCTATATCCGTTGTTTTTCCGGCAAGTACTACCGCGATACCTCCATCGAGACCGGCCGAGAGCGTGAACGCGACGACCGGCGCCGGGCCGGACGTCACAGTCGTGTGAGTGTTCGCCGGTGACTGTGACATCCAGGGTGCCTACCCGACCCGCGCCGCCTCGCGGGCGAGGATGCGGGCGCGTTGTTCTTCGAACCGGATGACGTCGCGAGTGAGCTTTTCGATGTACTCGCCGAGTTCTTCGCGGCTGCGTTCGCCGCGTGCGGTGAAGTCGGTGCGCGTGAAGACGTTCCATATTTTCAGGACCGGTAGCACGACCTCGTCCAGGTGCTGACGCAGGTCGTAGATCCCGTGCTTGACCATCAGCACCCCATTGCGACGCCAGTTCGGCATGCCAGTGCCCGGCATGGCGAACGTCTTCACGATGGTGGTCACCGACTCCATCGCCTGATCAGCGGCGATGTCGAACGCGGCACCGGTGACGTTGCGATAGAACATCATGTGCAGATTCTCGTCGGCCGCAATGCGTTGCAGCATCCGTTCGGCGATCGGATCGGCGCAGACTCGTCCGGTGCTGCGGTGGCTGACCCGAGTGGCCAACTCCTGGAAGGTCACATACGCGACCTGATCGAGCACACCGCCGAAACCCTCCGGCGCGTGTACACCGCGGGTCAGATGCACCATCCGGTCGTTCTCCAAAGCGACGGGATCGACAGCGCGGGTGCACACGAGGTAGTCGCGCATGGCGATGGCGTGGCGGTTTTCCTCGGCAGTCCAGCGGCCGACCCAGGTGCCCCACGCACCGGAGCGAGAGAAGTTCTCGGCGATTACGCGGTGGTAGGAAGGCAAGTTGTCCTCGGTGAGCAGATTCGTGATCATCGCGACTTTGGCGACCTCCGAAAGCCGTGACTGCTCGGAATCCCAATCGTCACCGCCCATTGCTGCGAAGTTGCGGCCCTCATCCCAGGGAACATAATCGTGCGGACACCAGTCCCTGGCTGTGGCCAAATGCCGGTCGATGTTGGCCGCGACAACCGGTTCGAGCTCCGTCAGTAGTTCAAATTGCGTCAAATCCTTTGCCATGCAGCGCCTTTCGATTCGGTGGAAATAACCACGGAACGTACCGCTGTTCACGCATAACTGACCGCGCGGCTTCGCCGCACCCACACCCTAGACGGCGCGGCCGGTTTGCTGCGCATCAGACCCGATGGTCTCGGCGACCGAAATGACGGACTCGTTCTCGAGGAGCTTGGCGACTTCATCGACGATCGATCCGTAGTACTTGCCGATGTTCACGGCCAGATCTCCGAGTCCGACACCGAATATGGCTCGGGTCAATCCTTCCAACGCGCCCAGCGGTGGGACGACGGTCAGCACGGCAGTCCATCCGATGCCGTAGGCGGCGCCGATCTCGACGCCTTTGATTTTGCCGCTGGTGATCTTCTGTTCGTTCTCCTTGAAGAAGCGGATGAGACCGCCTTTCATCTGGTCGAGGACTGTTTCCTTCTGTTGCGGCGTGAGTTTCGCCAGCGGAACCGCGACGTTGATGTCGGTGCCGTCAGGTCCGATGATTCGCAGGCTCGACTGTGACCGGCCCAGTTGATAGCCGTTCCCAGGGGCGTCGGCTTACTCCACAGCTTTGCGCAGGTCATGGATGTGGTCGACGCCAAGTCACTTCTGACCGAGCCCCTGCAGCGCGACCTATTCGACACGCACATGAAGTCGGCGTGGCCGGTACGGCAAACCGAAGTCTCCCGAAGCTACGGCGAGCCGCAAGTAGGAGATCTTGACGGGGATGTGCTCCCGAGGCTTGTCACGCTGTGTAAACGCTCGGAGTGCGGCAGATCATATGCCGCTGGTGACACATCCTTACGGGCACCCCGTGACCAGGACGGGGCCGCTGCCTCGGTGACTACTTGCGGGACCAGGGGTTGTGGTAACCGTCGGGAATCATACTGTCGAACAGCGCGCGGCCGTCGGCGGGCAGCCGGAGCAGTTCGATGTAGGAGCCGAGGGGTCCGCCTGGGAGGTAGACGAATTCCATGCCGATCTCGGTGACGGTGCAGTGTTGGGCGATCTCGATACCGTGGGTTCGCGCCTCCGCGAGTGCGGCGTCGAAATCGTCTGGCACCCAGGCGATGTGGTTGAGACCCGGGCCGGACCGGGCGAGCTGTTCGGTGTACAGGTTCTCACCCGACACCGGGGCGATCAGTTCCAGTTGTTGACCACCGGCGTAGCCGAGGGAGGCATCGATGGTGTAGTCAGCGGGCGCACCGCGGTAGCGTGCCTGCTCGGGGCCGAAGTGCATGCGGGGCATGCGTACCCATGTGTCGACGCCGTATAGGTCGGTGAATTCCTGTTCGGCGGTGTCGAGGTCGTGGACAACCCACGCCAGCTGGAAGATGGGGCCGGTGACGATGCTCATCGTGGTACTCCTCATAAGGGTCGAGCGAAGAACGTGGGTGTCGGCTCGGGTGATTCAGCGGATTCGCGGTCGGGCCTGTCCGGCCGCGCGGGCGTTCTGCCCGGCGGTGCCGGCCTGCTCGGCCGGCGAGCGCTGGGGGGTTCAGTAGTCCGTGAGTTGGATGGCATTGGCGGCGCGCTGCAGCGGCTTGATGATCGGTCGCAGAGCCAGGCCCTTGCATGGCATGTGCCGCAGCATGCGCAGCATGGTGGTCTGGGTGCGGATCGCGCGACGGTCGGCGGCGACCATCTGGGTGGCGTTGTTCCAGCCCAAGGTCAGGTTTTCGGTGATGTAGGGCTGCAGCGCGGCCTGGTAGCGGCCGAACGCGACGCGTTGGTCGCCGGCGGCGGCTTTCAGCTCGCCCGCAAGGACATACGCGCCGACCAGTGCCATGCTGGTGCCCTGCCCGGACAGCGGTGACGGGCACCACGCGGCGTCACCGACGACCGCGACGCGCCCATATGACCAGCGGTCGAGGTGGATCTGGCTGACGGTGTCGAAGTAGAAGTCCGGGGATTGCGGCAGAGCGTGCAGCAGGGTCGGGGTCTGCCAGCCGGCGTCGGCGAATGTGGTGGCCACCAGCTGTTGCTGCGCGGCACGGTCGTGGCGGTCGGGCAGCTGCGCTGGTGCCTGGAAGATGAACTGTGCCTTGGCCGCACTGCGCTGCGTCGCATACAGCTGCACCACCTGCCCGGGTGTGGGATGCATCAGCTCCCAGTGATCGAGGTCCAGGAAGTTGGGCACCGAGACCACGCAGGCGGCCATGCCGGTGTGGCGGGCGAACTGTTCCTCGGGCCCGAACACCAACCGGCGCACCGTCGAATGCATGCCGTCGGCGCCGATTACCAGGTCGAATACCCGGGGTGCGGCGTCGCGGAACCGCACGCTCACCCCGTCGGCCTGCTGCACCAGTCCGGTGATCGAGTCGCCGAACAGGTACTCGACCCCACCCTTGGTGGCGTTGAACAGAATATGGGCCAGATCGCCACGCAGTACCTCGTCGTCGCCGGGGGAGCGCAGCCCGATCAGCTCGGGCCCCAACGTGGCCAGCGCCTTGCCCTTGTCGTCGACCCACGCCCCGCCCCGCATCGCGGTGGAGGCCTTGCCGACCTCCGGCAACAGGCCCATCCGGTCGATGACCTCCATCGCCACACCACGGATGTCGACCTTGTAGCCGCCCTCGCGCAGGGTGGGCGCCTGCTCGACCACGGTGACGGTGAACCCGTACCGGGTCAGCCAATACGCCAGTGCCGGACCGGCGACGCTGGCGCCGCAGATGAGAACGGTCTTGTTGGTGAGCTGCTGCGTCGTTGTCATGGGAACAGTGTCGGCCGCGGCGCTCACCGCGCCCTCGCCATCGGCTCACCGCCACTCACCGAGCAGCTCGGCATATGGGTCGCGCGACGACTGTCTCGGCAAACCAGCGAATGTCGAACCTACCGACGCCGTGACCAGCGGCCAAGGAGGCGTGCGTTGAGAATCGATCGATTGACGACAACCGCTACACCGGCATGATCCTTACCGGCATCGTTGCTAGATCGGACGGTGGACGAGCGGGTGGATGTGTCTCATAGCTGCTTGAAGGCGATCGGAACGCCCGCCCACGTCTCGGAGCCCTCATGACCGCCCGGAATTCCGTAGAGCACGTCATCGGGATCCACAGTCGTCCGATTGTTCCGCCACGAGACCATCAGACGCTGCATAGTCGGGCACATGTTGTGCCAATGGATGGTTGTTGTGGTTGTCGACGTGCCGTCCTCGTTCCACCACCACTGGATGCAGCCCGCCACACCTTCATGCCTGTTCACTGCTGCTTCCGGCGCGCCGTGCGCGGCGCACGCCGCCACGGAGACAGCCGCTGTCGCAAGAACGGCCGCCAGCTTGTTTTTCGAGGTCATGTTCTGAGCTCCTGCCTGCTGCGAAAACCCGTGCTGAACTCAGTTCTAAAGCATTCCCTTGCCTGGAGAACCGACGTACACGGCGAAGCCGGACACATCGATACCGCCCGCCCTCGCCAGAGTCGAAACGTAGTAGGGTCAGGCGCCCTTGTAGTCGCCCGATTCCGTTGAGCCGGAACGCCTTCCGAGCGCCTTGGCAGCGGGGCGACGGCGCGCACCTTCTCGACCAGGCTCGCGTTGCGCCGCCACGATCATCAACCAACCGACACGCGACATCGCCGGAAACCCAGCCGGCCGCCTCCGCACCGGCGTCACCAACGTCGCGGACTCATACAGTCAGTCGTGGTGGGCCGGCCTGAGGCCAGGATGGACGCCCGGCTGGAGGCCGTTCGCCACCGCGGTCTGCTGGAGGAGCTCGGTCAGCGTCGCGCACTGGGCCGGGTCGAGTGCGCGCAGGATTTCGACGTCCAGTCCGGCGACGATCCGCTCGGCCCGCGCTATCACCTTGTGTCCGGCGGGCTGCAGGTACACCGCGTGCGCCCTGCGGTCGGTCGGGTGTTTGCGGCGCTCGACGAGCCCGCGCTTCTCCAGTTCGTCGACCAGCCCGACCATCACGTTGCGATGGATGCGCAACACCTCGCACAGCTGCTGCTGCGACTGGCCGTCATTCGCGCCGAGCATGCGCAGCATGCCGAAGTGACGCGGGCTGATGCCGAGGGGAGCGAGGAGTTCGGTGAACCGGTTGGTGACATGGAATCCGAGCTGTCCGAGCAGGAACGCGGGGTGCTCGGACAGGGGCACGAGGGGCAGATCGGCGTCGGTCACCTACCAAGCATAACGGCAATTAATGCACAATAATTGATTGCCCTCTTGATTGATAATCACTTCAAGTGCATAGTTTGAAGAGTCGCCACATCCGTACCGAATCGAAGGGAGCCGCCCCGTGGACACCGACACCACCCCTGAGGCCGACGCCCCACCCATGCTCGACCCACGCCGCTGGATCGCCTTCGCCGTGGTGCTGGCGGCGGGGTTCATGGATCTACTCGACGTCACCATCGTCAACGTCGCCGTGCCGAGCATCCAGACCGATCTCGGGGCGCAGTACTCGCAGATCGAATGGATCATCGCGGCCTACGTCCTCGCCTTCGCGGCCGTGCTCATCACCGGCGGCCGCCTCGGCGACATCTACGGTCGCAAGCGCATCTTCCTGATCGGCATGGCCGGATTCACCCTCGCCTCGGCCGCCTGCGGACTCAGCGCGGAACCGGCCATGCTCATTGGCGCGCGGTTCGTGCAGGGCGCGATGGCAGGGCTGATGGTGCCGCAGATCCTCGCGATCATCCGAGCCACCTTCCCGGAACACGAACGCGCCAAGGCGATCGCGGTGTACAGCGGCGTCGGCGGATCCGCGTCGGCCGTCGGTCTCTCACTGGGCGGCCTGCTGGTGCAGTGGGATCTGTTCGATCTGGCGTGGCGGCCGATCTTCCTGGTCAATATCCCGGTCGGGATCGCCGCATGGATCGCGGCGGCCGTGGTCATGCGGGATTCCCGGTCGGTCGCGAGCGACGGCTTGCCGGACGCTCGAAACAGCGCCGCGCCGCGACTGGATCTCGGCGGGATGATGCTCGCGATCTCCGCGGTGCTGCTGCTCGCCTACCCGCTCACCGAAGGTCGCCGATTGGGCTGGCCCGCTTGGACTTTCATCATGATGGGCGCGGCGGCAGTGACGTTCGGCCTCTTCGTCGCCTACGAACGACACCGGGCACGGACCGTCGGATCGCCGTTGATCGATCTCGACCTGTTCCGCTCCCGCCCGTTCGCCATCGGTCTCGCGAGCTGGCTGCTGTTCTGGATCGGACTCGGCGGCTTCTTCCTGGTGTGGACGCTGTTCATGCAGGCGGGCCTCGGCTGGTCGCCGATGCGGGCCGGACTGACGGCAGTGTTCTTCGCGGTCGGCGCGGGCATCGGCGCGGGTGTATCGGTGGGCGTGCTCGCGCCGCGGTTCGGGCGTCGAGTGCTGATCGCGGGCGGTCTGATCAATGCGAGCGGGTTCGGTCTCTACGGGTGGATGGCCGCGCACTACGGTGCGTCGATTGCCTCGTGGCAGATGGTGATTCCGCTGATCGTCACCGGCATCGGATTCGGGATGGTGGTCGCACCGACCATCGATCTGCTGCTAGGCCAGATCCCGGCCCGCGAAGCGGGTTCGGCATCGGGACTGCTCAATACCGGCCAGCAGCTCGGCACCGCCCTCGGCGTCGCACTGGTCGGCGTGGTGTTCTTCGGTCAGCTGGACCATGATTCGGCGCGCGGGGTCGAGGCCGTCACGCCGCAGGTGCGCGCCGAGCTCGCCACGATGGGACTACCGCAGCAGGCACAAGACGAGATTCTCGCCAATTTCCTGGCCTGCGTACAGGACCGGTCCGCCGAAATCGATCCGACAGTGGTTCCCGACAGCTGCCGCAGCGGCTCAGCACCGGGCAATTACGGTGTGACACAAGCACTTACCCGAGCAGGCGCGCAGGCCAACGCGGTGAACTTCGCCAACACCTTCGAATACACGCTCTGGTACGGCATCGCCATCCTGGCCCTGATGTGCCTCGGCTTCCTCGCCCTACCCAAGGACGCTCGACTGAAGCAGCACGAACTCGATACCGAGCCAACAGATCTCACACCGGCAGGAGTCTGACATGAAAATACTGGCCATCGGACGCGAACAAGACGTAGTGAACACGGCGGTCGCGATATTCCAGTCCCACGGCTACCCGGCAGCCGGGACCATCGCCGCTGACGAAGCACTCGACGCACTCGACACCGACGAGATCACCCACCTGATCATCGGCGTTGGGGTGGAGCCCGATTCGCGAGAACAGCTGAAGAAGCACGCGGCCGCGCATGGCGTCACCGTGCACGAGGCCGTGCGCAATGGGCGCGGCATCGAGGGTTACCTCGAAGAGGTGGTGATTCCGTCACTGCAATAGTGGCGGTCTCCGCTCGCCTGAGGCACAGCACAGTGGTGCTGACTCAGACGCACTGATGCCCGGCGTCCTCCTTGATTCACGGGAGAACGTCGGGCATCGCGCGTGCCGCTCAACGGGTTTCGGCTGCCGCCTTCCACATCGTGCTGCGCAGGTCACGGCCGCGGACGACCTGGATCCGCCACGGCGACAGCCGAAGGATGTGCAGCTTCGGGTCATCGATGCCCTGCCAGAAATTGCCGAGCGGATAGCCTGCGCCTTTCGGGCTGGTTTGCTCGTACAGGTCCCAGACGTGCTGCCTGGTCGCGAGGTCGTCGAGCGGCACCCAGTCGGCCAGCACATCGGCGTGTACCTGATTCTGCTTCCTGGTCCAGTACGCGAAGGTCGTGTGCGGGTTGGCGGCCAAGTGCGCCTCCTTGACCGGCGTCCGGTAGGTGGCCAGCCAGCCGACGGGGTTCCCGTCGACGATCTCCCACACGGGGATCAGAACCCTCGAGCGCGGGCGGCCCTTGCTGTCGACGGTGACCATGGTGGCGTAGACGATGTCGCCGATGTAGGCCTCGAACTCGTCGCGGATTTCGTGGAAAGACTTCACCGAGGTGGTCATTTCGAAAGCTCCCTTCAGACCTGTGCGAGTTGGGTTGACGTGGAATCCGTGGCCGGTTCGGCGGCGGCGCTACGACGCAGACCGAATGCGGCGACCAGCCCGGCGACGGCCGCGGCGACCACCGGCACGATCAATGCCGTTCGCACCGCCTCGATTCCGGACTGACCCGCCGTGACAGCCGCGACCTCGACCGCCGTCACCGCCGAGATGCCGAGCGCGAAACCGAACTGGAATGCGGTGTACAGCAGGCCACTTGCCAGGCCCTGATCCTCCTCCGCGATGCCGTCGGTGCCGGCGATGGTGAGCGGACCGTAGACGAGGGCGAAGGCAACGCCGAGCAGCAGCATGGCCGGGAACATGGCCGCGTAGGCCCGATCGATATCGGTCGGCAGGAACAAGGCGTAGGCGATCGCGGCGAGCACGACACCGCCGAAAACCACTCGCGCATTGCCGAATCGGTCCACCAGGCGTGGCGTCAGCACCGGCGCGAGCACCGCGTCGACGCCGATCACCGCCATGGCGAGACCGGTCTGCACCGTCGACCAGCCGCGCAGTTCCTGGAAGTACAGCGTGGCGAGGAACTGGAAACCCGCGAAGGAACCGACGAACAGCAGCGCGACCACATTGGTGCGCACCAGGGCTCCCGAACGCAGGATGCCGAGCCGAACCAGCGGGTTCGCGGTGCGACGCTCGTTGACCACGAACAGCGCGAGCGACAGCAGCCCTGCCGCGAACACCGCGGCGGTCAGCGCCGGGCCGTCACCGGGATGCTCCAGCCGGACCACACCGTAGACGAGCAACAGCATCGCGCCGGTGACGCTGAAGGCGCCGAGCAGATCGAATCCGCCCCGAACCCGTCGCGGCACACCGGAATCCCGCACCAGCACAATCGCCGCCGCCAGGATCAGCGCGGACAGCACGACCGGAGCGAAGAACACCCAGCGCCAGCCGAGCGCGGTGAGCAGCCCGCCGACGACCATGCCCAGCGAGAAGCCGCCCGCCGCGATACCCGCGTACACCAGCAGCGCCTTGTTCCGCACAGGCCCCTCGGCGAAGTTGGTGGTGATCAGCGACAGTCCGGCAGGCGCCATGAAAGCGGCGGCCACTCCCGTCACGAAGCGTGCCGTCAGCAGCATCCAGCCCTCGGTCGCGAAGCCGCCGAGTCCGGAGAACAGCAGGAACACCGTCAGCCAGAGCAGGAACATGCGCCGCCGCCCGAGCAGATCGGCGGCACGGCCGCCGAGCAGCATGAACCCGCCGTAACCGAGGACGTAGGCGGAGACGACCCCGCTCAGCATCCCGGTGGACAGGCCGAGATCGGACCGGATCGACGGCAACGCCACATTGAGCATCGCCACGTCGATGCCCTCCAAGAAGATCGCGCCGCACAGCACCGCGAGCACCGCCCAGGCACGGCCGGACATCTCGGTGAAGACCTCGGCGGGTCTCGATTCCAACATCGAACGACTCCCAACAGACACGGTTACCGATAGTGAGGTCGGTTCCCTCTTGATACCGACCATGAGTCTTCGGCAGAATCGGTAACCATGGAAGACGGCACTTTGAAGTCACCCGGTTACTGCGGGGATACCGACGAGGACTACGACGTTCTCCAGTGGGACACTCGCGTCGACTGTGAGGTCAGGCAGATCCTCGACCGCGTTGCCGACAAATGGTCGCTGCTGGTGATCGCCCTGCTCGACCAGCGCAGCCTGCGTTTCACCGAACTGAAGCGCAAGATCGACGGCGTCAGCCAGCGCATGCTCACCCGCACGCTGCGACATCTGGAACGCGACGGACTCGTCGAGCGGACGGTCTATCCGACGGTCCCGCCACGGGTGGACTACGCCCTGACCCCGTTGGGCGTCAGCCTGCACGCCACCATCAAGGCACTGGTCGTCTGGACGGAGGGACACCAGAACGAAATCGCCTCCGCCCGCGACGCTTACGACCGCCGCAGCGCCGAAGAGGAAGCCCTGCAGACGGTGTGACCGGCCTCGACATCCTGATCATCGGCCGTAGCCGCCGCACCGTGGACACTGCCACCGAACAGCTTCGATCGCTCGGTTTCACCGCTCACGGCGTGATCGCGGACGACGAAGCCGTCACCCTGCTGGATGCGCGTGAGGTCACCACGCTGTTGATCGGCGGCGGTGTGCAGCGGGAATCGCGTGCATTGCTGAAACAGCGGGCGCAGCAGCGCGGCGTCACGGTGCTCGAGGCGCGGCGAGCCGGGCGGGAGATCGACGTCTACCTCCGGGAGGAAGTGGTGCCGCTCCTGCGCGGCCGACAGTGAGAGGCTCGAACCGCCGTTCGGCGGCATCGAGCGCGACACCACAACCCTCGGGGCGCGGCACCTACCGGCCATCGAGGATGCGGATAACCGCAGCGCGGCGGGAGTACCGGATCGGCGGTCGGCCCCCGGCCGGCTGTTCGTCGTACTCCTCACGAGTGAGCCGAATAGCAGTAACGTGAAACCGCACCGAGGGCCGACCCAGGCGTCGGCAGCCCTGCCGCGCGCCGCCGATTCGAGGAGTTCGCCATGAGGGCAGCCGTCTGCACCGAGAGCAAGTTCACCGTCGCGGACCTACCGACGCCGACGCCGGGGCCGGGACAGGTGTTGATCAACGTCTCCCGCTGCGGCATCTGCGGTTCGGACCTGCATGCGCGCACGCACGCCGACGAAATGGCCGATCTCGCCGTCGCCACCGGCTACGACCACTTCATGCGCGCCGATCAGAGTGTGGTGCTGGGACACGAATTCAGCGGAGAGATAGTCGATTACGGGCCGGGCTGTCGCAAACGCTGGTCGACCGGAACCCGGGTTGTCGCATTACCGATCGTGCGCCACGACAAACACCCGCATCTTGTCGGCCTGTCGACGGCGGCACCCGGCGGATACGCCGAACAGGTAGTAGTCCAGGAGTCGATGACTTTGCCTGTCCCGAACGGACTTTCGGCCGAGCATGCCGCGCTCACCGAGCCGATGGCCGTGGCATGGCACGCGGTTCGCAAAGGCCGCGTCGGCAAAAACCAGAATGCCTTCGTGATCGGTTGTGGGCCTATCGGTCTCGCCGTCATCAGCATGCTCAAAGCGGCGGGCGTGCGCACCGTGATCGCCAGCGACTTCTCGCCGCGCCGCAGGGAACTCGCCGCCGTGTGCGGCGCGGACGTGGTGGTCGACCCGGCATCCGAATCTCCGTGGTCCGCCGCTCCGGCCAAGGGGCGCATCAATGGTGTCACCGACATTCTCAGCCTCGGCTTCGACACCATGGAAAAGCTGCGTCGCATCCCGAATGCGCCGTGGTGGTACGTCTTTCGCCTCGCACACACGTTGAACGCGGGACCTTCGGGTCCGGTCATTTTCGAATGTGTCGGGGTCCCCGGCATCATCGACCAGATCCTCACCGCGGCACCGCCGCTTTCCCGCGTAGTCGTTGTCGGTGTCTGTATGGAGACCGACCGATTTCAGCCCGCCATGGCCATCAACAAGGAGATCGAACTTCGTTTCGCCCTCGGCTACGACCCCGGCGAATTCCGCGACACTCTGCACATGCTCGCCGACGGCAAGGTCGACCCCGCGCCCTTGATCACCGGCACCGTCGGCCTCGACGGCATCGACCATGCCTTCACCGCGCTCGGCAACCCCGAACAGCACGCCAAAATCCTGATCGACCCGAGCAGTACCGCTATCGCGCCCTGACCCGATTACTCGGCCCGCGCCGAATGATCGGCGCCGACAGACAGGTCGGCCGAGTCGACTCGGTTGACACGCCCGAACCGAGTTCACTCGACCGAACGTAGCTCAGCCGAGCCCGCGCGATCTTCGGTATGGACGCTGTCCACGCGCTCACCAGGGCAATGCCCTTCGCGACAGCACCGAATGCCGCCAACACCATGCTGTACGGAACGTAACATTCAGCGGCTCCCACCCGAAGATCACCTGACACCGGAGGAGTTCCCATGAAGAAGACAATTGTTGCCGCCGCACGAGTCGCGACCGCCGGCTTTTCGGGTCTGGCCGCTGTAGCGATTATCGGCTCGGGCGCCGCCCAAGCGGCGCCGCAGGATTGCATCGTCGAGCGAGATCTTTCCGGTGCGTCGGCGACGTGCCAACCCGACGGGGGTAGCAACTACGTCTTGCACGTCGACTGCTTCGGCCTCTATGCCAGCGGGCCGTTCCCCCTGTACGGCGTCGGTTCCTATCCTGTACTCAGCTACCCCTTCACACCGGCAGGCCAGCGCATCACCACAGGCTGCACGGGTATGGGTCCCGGCGTCATCGCCGTGACCACCAACGCTTACGTCGAGATCTATCGCGGCTAGCGGTGTTGGGGCCGTAGCGGGAGTTCACTCCGGTACTACCAGGCCGAACTCACCATCGTCGCCTCATCCTATGACCGCGATGACTTGCAGGACACGGCCTGGGCCGGCCCCACCGAGCCGACTCGAGCTAACGCGGCTCAACCGAGTCGACTCGGTGACTCGCTCAGCCGAGGTGGCGGTCGCGGTCGGCCTGGCGGTCGAGCCAGGACGCGGGCGCGGCGTCGGCGCTGGGATACGCCAACGCTGTTCGGCCGTGTTCGAGGTAGAGCGGGCGGTCCTCCATGCGGGCGCGGAACGCGTGCCACAGCCGGCGCGCCAGCCGGGGCACGACGAAGTTGTCGAGGGTGTCCACGCGAACCCATTGCCAGCGGTCGAGCTCGCCCTGCTGCAGCTGGACCCCCTTCTCGTCGCCGAGGACGCCGCAGTCGAAGATATAGAGAATCTTGTCGCCGTCGTCGGCACTCGGCGCCCAGTCGTGCACCAGGAGTCGCTGGGGCGGGCGGTCGATGCCGAGTTCTTCGAGAATCTCACGGCGGCACGCGGCAGCGGGTGATTCGCCGGACTCGACATAGCCGCCCGGAATCTCCCAGCCACCGCCGTAGGTGGTGTGCACGAGCAACACCTCCTCGCCGCGCACGAACAGACCGCCCGCGGCCAGCCGCACCTGGGCGAATGAATCCTCGACGCTGTCGGTCATCAAGTCACGACCTTCGGTTGCGGACCGGGACGGGCACGACTCTTCCACTTCTACACCGCCGCCACCCGGTCGTACAGAGAACAGCCATCAGGAGTTCGCACCCCAGGCCGGCGAGATCATCCACAGCTCACCTGTCACCCCGTGGTTCTCCTGCCATCGTTCAACGGGACCAACTAGCCGAGGCAGGACCCACTACAAAACGGTCGGACCCGCGGCCACCACGGCGGGCGAGGGCGGCTACACCCCACCCGCCGTGGTCATGGATCCTCACGCGGCCGCGAGCACCGCGTTCAACTGGGCGGTGACCTGGGCCAGGACCCGGCCCGCGGTGTCCAGATCCGCGGCCGGGATGTCGGCGTAGGCCTGTTGCATCGCGGCCTCGATATCCGAGCGGATCGTGGCGAAGCGGATGCGACCGAGATCGGTGACACGAACGGTCGTCGAGTCCTGGTCGATCAGACCGTCGACGGTCAGTTCGGCGAGGGTGGTTCGGACCGTGCCGTTATCGGTCTTCAAAGCGCCGGTCAGCCGACCGATGAGCTGCTCGAGCGGAACCTGCTCACCTGCCGTGGCGGCAACCGTGAGGCCGACCCACTGGTGGTAGGTCATGCCGGGGCCGCGCAGAATTTCGTCGAGCATCGCGCGGTGTGCGTTCTCCGCCTGGCCGAGGACCTGCGGGTTCAGTGTGACGACAGTAGCCATGATGACTGTTTCCTTCCGATTGTCTTGCCTTCACTCTGTTTCGACACCGGATTCGCGGCGGCTGTGACCGCGCGACATGGATAGTTCCTGTGAGCCCGATCACGCACCGGCCATCGGCATTACGGCGTTGTGTAGTCCTTGACGGCGAGGCGCGACGAGGACTCGCCCGCGTCTTCGAAGGCATCGATGAGACGAAGAGCAGGGGCGCGCGATCGGAGCGCTCTACCAGCGCTACTGACCGGCCTCGCGGCCCAATATCTCATCGATCCCGAGCACGCTCCGACCGGCGCGGATCTGGCCGAGGCGCTGCGCGCGATCACCGAAGAACGCGGTGACCTGTTCAGCTCGACAGGAGGTCGAGGATGCCCTCCGCGCTGCGGGCCACGGTGAGGCAGGCCGTGATGGTCAGCTGATCGGCGAGTGGATGCTTGGCTCGGGCGCGCCATTTACGGACGGCCGCGACAGCGTGCGCGTGCTGCTGCTCCGGTGAAGTGTCGATCGGTAGGCCGAGGCGCAGGTGCGGTGCGACGCCGGATCCGCCGATCAGTCGATGGAGTTCGGCGAGATCATCTGCGGGAAGGGTCAATTCGTCGGTGCGCAGGCGGCCGAGGAGACGCAGCTCGGCGAAGCCGTGCACGTCGGCGAGCAGGGTACGCACTCGGGGCAGCAGCTGTTCGGCGGCGGCGCCGGGGTAAGCGGAGAGTACGCGAGCCAGAACAGTCAGGGCGGAATGCGCCTTGAGCTGGTCGGCGCGCTGGCCGAATTGGACGTCGAGCACCGAACGCAACTCATCGACGCCACTGCGGCTGGTCAATTCCGCTGCCAGCGTGGCCGAATCACGGACGCCGAGCCGAATCAGGGTGACAGCCATCCGGATTCCGAACATGCCGAACCGCTCGGCCAGTTGCGCGCGCAGCTCTGGCGACACCGGAAGCGCGATATCGGCGCGCGCGAAACGATCCGCCGACAGCAGCGCGGCGCTCAACTCGTCGACCGGAACACCCGCCAATGCCTCGAACGCCGCGAACTCCTGCTGACGCAGCGTCGCGGCGGCGAACGCGAGCAGTCCGGCGACCGGAATCACCGCCTGGCACAAGCCGGTTCGCTCCAACTCGCCTGCGAAGCGCACCGCGACATCGCGAGCGGAATGCAAGGCATCGATCCGGCCCGCCCCGATCTCATCGGCCCGCGAGACGACGCCGACAACGCCGAGCGGGCCGGACACTCCCGAATCGCCCGCCGCGCCGGCTCCGATCTGCTCGAGGAACCGAATATCGGCGGCATCGAGCCTGCGCAGGAGATACACCACGGCATCCGCACCGGGAATGGCGATGTTCTCCGGGATGTCCACCCCGGCCTCGCCCGGAGTGAGCAGCCGCGCGGTGCGCTGCGACACCTCCCGCGACAACGACGAAGTGCCGGGCGTATCGATGATCGTGGTGTGCGCGAGCGCGGCCGAGGGCCATTCGACCTCGAGATGGTCGACCTCCCGCGGCGCGGGCGCGTCCCAGGTCAATCGGTCCAGCTCGAAGGTCAGCCCGTGGGCTCCACTGCCGCGTCGCACCACCACATTCGCCCGGGCGCCATCGGGTGCGTGCGCGGTCACACTCGGTGTCGAGCCATACCGGTACCAGGTGACCACCCGCGTGCACTCGGTGGCATCGGTCGGCGCGATGTCCTGTCCGACAAGGGAATTGAGCAGCGTCGACTTGCCCGCTTTCAGCGAGCCCGCCAGCGCGACACGCAAAGGCTGATCCAGTCGCCGTGCGCAGTCGGCGAGCAGCGCGCGCGGGCGCGGTTCACCGGCGAACGCTTGACGGGCCGCGCCGACCAACTGATGGGCCTCGGCGACGATCCCGGGAGCCATCCGGGCATCGATTCTCATCGGCCCACCGTACCGACCTGCCCTTCCGACGGCGCTGCGCGCTCGATCACCCGCACGGTTTGCATGGCATCCGCATAGCGCCGCAGCTCCGCGACCACCCGCAGCTGCCGCTCGAGCACCGTGCACCGCTCGGCGCGCCGCGTGGATTCCATCGTCGCCGCGTCCTGCGCCGCGCGCAGCGAATCGTCGATCGAGCGCAGGCTGCGCTCGGCGACGCCGGTGTAGTGGTCGCGCAGGGCCCGATGGATACCGTGCAGCCGGTCCTTGGATTCCTTGCCTGCCTGGAAGGCGACATCGTCGACGAACCGCCGGACCGCGATCTTCGCCTCGTTCCGCCTGCGCCCGATCCTGGCCTGCTTGTCATCACGGAAAGCCTTGCCGCCGACCAGCAGACCCGCGCCGAGCGAGAGCGGGTTGAGCAACGCAAGCCCGGCGAAGGTGCTGGCCAGACCGACCATCAGCACGCCGCCATAGGAGCCGCGCATTCCGACGAGCAGTTTGCTGCCGAGGCCGATGTCGGGCTCCAGGTCGGCGAGAGTGCCCGACCCGGCGCGGCTCTCGTCGGTGTTGAGGACGGGGTGCACGTCGGGCAGGTCGACGGCCCCGATTTCGGTGAAGTGTTCGGCGACCTGCTCGGCGAGTCGCACCGCGCGGGCATGCGTCCACAGCAGGTTGTCGCCCAGTGCGGTATCGATGGTGCCCGTGAGCCATTCGGCGATCCGGCCCCAATGCCTGCCGGGATCGTGGGCGTCGATCCACTCCTCACCGGTTCTGGCGATAGTGCGCAACCGATCACGCAGATCGTGATCGACATCGCCCGCCAAGTCGGTGATTCCGTCGGCGAGTGTCAGCTGCCATGCCGCCGTGCGACGGTGCAGGTCCTCGGCCGCGGTCCTGGCCGACTGCAATTCGCGCACGGCCGCAGCGCCCTGCTCGGGATCGCGCAGCGCGACCAGTTCACTGCCTAGGGCCAGCGCCAAATGTTCTGCGGCGGAATGGATGTCGCGCGCCACCGCAAGGCGCGTCGCGGCCACATCACGGGCGACCACCTGCTCACGCAGGAACTGGTAGAGCAGGCCGAAGCCGGATTCGATGCCGAGCTGCTGATCCTGCAACCGCATGGCGTGGCTGCGCAGCAGCGCGGAGACCGGGATCATCGGGACGTCGAGCCGTGCCCACTCCAGGTGGCGAAGGTCGGCCTCGTGCACCTGCCGCCAATGCGGATACAGGTCGGTTTTGGTGAGCAGGAGCGCGACCGTCGGGCACAGTTCGCGCACCTGGCGCACAAAGGCGAGCTCCGGCTCGGTGAGCTCGGTCGAGGCGTCCGAGAGCACGAGCACCGCGTCGGCGGCGGGCACCATGCCGAGCACACTCGCCGCGTAAGAACTTCCGTGCCCGCCGACCCCGGGCGTGTCCACCAGCACGATGCCGTCGGCGAGCAGCGGGTTCGGCACTTGAATCTCCAGTCGGAGAATCCGGCGTCCCTCGGCCAACGGTGCGCGAGCGGTGATCGTGCCGATCTCGTCGACCGGCACCGGGATTCGCGTCTCCTGCCCACCACCGTGACCTGTGACGACCAGCTCGGCACGTGGTTCGGGCCCGTGCGAAAGCACGGTCGTCACCGCGGTGGTCGCATCATCGCCCACCGGGCAGATATCGAGGTTCAACAGTGCGTTGACGAACCTGCTCTTGCCCTGATCGAGCTGTCCGGCAATGACGATGCGCCGCCGCGGATCACGGACCCGATCGGCCGCCACTTCCAGGCGGCCGACCACGTCGGTGCGGCCCGAGGCGCGCGCCGCGGCGATGGTTTCACCGAGTACCGAAAGCAGTGGTACCGCGGGTGGTGTTGCCTGTGGTGCGGGTGTCCCCATCGCGTTATCGCTCTCCCTCAGTGCAGGAACATATCGCCGTGCGGGTCCGCGACGCCGCTTCCGGCGACGTCGGCACCCGCATGTGCTTCGGAGAACAGGCTGGCGTCGTGTGCGTCGACCGAACTGTCCAGGCCGGAGCCGAAGGCGCTCGAAACATCCAGCGACGACCAGGTATTCGCGGTCGAGGAAGCGGTCGACCCGACACTGCCGCCGAGATCCACCGCGCCGTGCGCGCCGGTGTCTGCCGCACCGTGCGCTCCGGTCCCCGCCGAACCACCGACTCCCGCAGCCGTTTCCAGCCCGGAATGCACAGTTGCACCAACACCTGTGGACAGCCCGCCGCCGAGATCGCCTGCCGTGTCGATCCCCGTCGACAGTCCACTATCGATCGCGCCGCCGAGCCCTGTCTCGAGGCCCGTGCCCAGGTGTGTCCCCGCGTCCGCAACGCCACCGACACCAGTGGACAAGCCCGTCTCCAAGCCGGTGCCGATGTCCACCGCACCGCCGAGGCCGGTCGTCAGTCCCGCACCCAGATCAGCACCGGCATCGAGCGCGGTGGACACACTGGATTCCAGCCCGGTCCCCGCCTGTACACCGGTGCCGATCGTGCCACCGAGACCTGTCCCCAGCTGCGTTCCCGCATCGAGGACACCGGTGAGACCCGCACCCAGATCGGCTCCCGCCTGGGCTCCGGCGTCAACGACTCCGTCGAGCGCCGTCTCCACACCGGTCACCGCTTGCGCACCTCCGTTGAGCGCGCCGTTCAACCCGGTCGAAACACCGGCACCGAGATCAGCGCCTGCCTGCGCGGCACCCCCAACGCTGGTCCCGAGATTTGCGCCCACGTCCAGAACACCATCAAGACCGGTCGAAGCACCAGCCCCCAAATCAGCGCCTGCCTGCGCGCCCGTGCCGAGCACACCGCCGAGACCGGTGGACAAACCCGCCTCCAAACCCGTCCCGAGCTGGGCACCCGCATCGAGCACGCCCCCGAGGCCGGTGGTGACACCAGCGCTCACATCTGTTCCCAGCTGCGCGCCGGCGCCGAGGGTGGCGCCGAGCCCGGCCGCGGCCTGCGCGCCCGCGTCCAGTACACCGCTCAGATCGGTCGCGACATTCCCGCCGAGACCAGCACCGGCATCGATAGCGCCCTGCAGGCCGGTGGACAACCCTGCGCCGAGGTCGGCGACGACCTGCGCGCCGGCGCCGATGACTGCGCCGAGGTCGGTGTCGAGTGCACCGCCGAGGCCTGCCGTCAGGTCGGCGCCCGCATTCGCGAGGCCATCGAGACCTGCGGAAACCCCGGCGCCGATGTCGGCGCCGAGCTGCAGGCCCGCGCCGATCGCGGTGTTCAGGCCAGAGGTCAGATCGAGGTCGACTCCGGTTCCGGCTTGCAGGCCGAGGTCGATATCGTTCTGCAGACCGCCGCCGAGATTCAGGCCCGCGTCGGCGGCGGCGCCCGCTCCGGCGGTGACCGCAGCGACAGCGCCCGCGTTCACGGCCGCCTGCGAACCGGCCGCGACGATCGCCGGCAGTTGCGAGCCACCGCTGACCAGTGCCGATTCCGCGACCATCGGGGCGACGGCGGCGATGTCCTCGGGCGTCACATCGGGCAGACCGGCCGCGACCAGCGCCTGGCCCGGGTTGGCGCAGTAGGCCACCGCGGCGTCGTGGTGGCGTAGCAGGTTGAGAATGAACTCCAGAATCGCGTTGGGTGTCATCGAAATCATCTCCTGGATGAGCGGACCCTCGCGATCCGCGGTCGTTGGAATGCATTTCACGCTATGGACCCAACGCGTTACTTCGGAACGGGGCGAACCCCTACTGTCCGCCGTCGATACCCATTAGGGACCCGAAGACCACTAGGGGAATTTCCCCGAACCTGCCCCGATTCAGTAACGGCGGACCGCCAGCAACCGACAGAACTGACGGATCCACAAGATCCACCCACAAGATCCACGCAGCCCTTTTCCACAGCGGCGGACTAACCAACAGCGACATCGGACCAGACAGTTTTTCGAACGGGGTTCTCGAATGACAGAGCGTCTGGCGCTCGGCATCACAGTCGGAGCGTCGAATTCGGTCGCCGTGGCGGCGACCGGGGATATCAGCGACAGGGTTGACGGACCCGCGGGTAGCGGCTCTGTTGTGACCCACCCCAGCGTCCTGCGCCTAGCCGAGGACACCGCGCCCGCCTTCGGGACGGACGCCCGCGCCACCGGCAGGCATTCCAGCGATGTGGTGCTCGAGGGCTTCCTCGACCGGGTCGGCGATCCGGTCGGCATCCTGGCCGAGGACGGCACAAGCTATGCCGCCGCGGACCTGATGGCCACGGCCGTCAGCTGCCTGATCGACGAAATCGATACAGCGGCAACGCAAGACGGCTCGGCCACGGTCGCGTGCCATCCGGCGTGGTGGTCGCGGCACACGGTCGATACGCAACGCGCCGCGCTGGATCGAGCGGGCCTGCGTGAGGTGACCCTGGTTCCGGAACCTACCGCAGCGGTGCGCTGGCTCGAAGCCGCACACGGTCCGCTCGGCGACGGCGCGGTGGTCGTCTACGACCTCGGCGCCACCGGGCTGACCGTCTCGGTGGTCCGCACCGGCGAACAGGCGGCCCTGCTCGGCACACCACTGCGCACCACCGATGTGGCAGGCGCGGAATTCGATCTGCTGACCATGCGCTACGTCCTGGCTAACGCGCTACGCGGAAATGAATTCGATCCGTTCGACCCGGTCGTCGAGCGTGAATTGTCGGCATTGCGCGACCGCTGCAGAAATGCGAAAGAAGAGCTTTCCATAAACACCGCTACCGTGGTTCCGGTGCGCTTGGATCCCATCGATCGGCGCACCGACAACATCCGGCTGGTGCGCGGCGAGCTGGAGGACCTGCTGCGCGGACCGCTGTTGAGCGCGATCGAACTGGTCCGGGATGCGGTGCACCGCGCCGGACTCGACATCGGCGATATCGGCCGTGTGCTGCTCACCGGTGGCGGCGGCGCGATTCCACTGGTTGCCGAGCTGATCTCTACCGAGTTCGGCCTTCCGGTCGTCGCGGCGGCGGCGCCCGGACACACCAGCGCTCGCGGCGCCGCCGTACTGGCCGCGGATCTGCTGGCCGCCACCGTCGATCGCGAGCCGCTCGCAGCCGCGGCGGCGGTCGTGGCGAACGCCCCGGCGAAAACCGAAGAACTACCCGCGGTGACGCGGCAGGACACATCGCCGCCGAAGGCGGGGGCGCTGCCCGGCTCGCGTATCCGCAACCTGACCGGCAGGCAGCGGGCCGCCGTCGTCGCGGGCGCGGCGGTCGTCATCGGACTGCTGGCTACCGGCACCGTCGCGATCGGCACCGGTGCCCAACCCGAGCCGAGCCGTCCCGTATCCACCGAACAGCCCACTACCGGCGCGTCCGACGCGGCGGCCGCCACCGGCGCGGGAACCGGCGGCGCACCGGTTACCGGAGCTGTCGCATCGGTGGCAGACCCGACCGGTGCCGACCCGAAGCCCGAAGCGGGACACCCCGGCTCCGCATCCCCGGGTGCGACATCGGTGGCCGCGGTGAATAGCGCGCCCGCCCCTGACCAGGCCGTGGCGAGCGAACAAGCGCCCGGTCAGGCCGCACCGGTCAACCCGGCGCCTGCTGCGCCGGGAGCATCCCAACCAGCCCCACAGTCACCCGCTCCGGCACCAGCACCGGCTCCCGCACCAGCGCCGGCTCCCGCACCAGCGCCTGCCCCGGCACCCTCGCCCAAACCGCCTAGGCAGTCGCCGGCCGACGCATTGAACAACACCGTCGACGGGGTCGACGGGGTCGTCGATGGGGTCGTCGACGGCGTCGGCGGCATTCTGCGCGCGCCCGGCCAGATCGTCGGAGGCTCAGGTGGCTGACATCGCGTTCGATACCCTGCCGTGCGCCCGCGAGATCTTCCGCGAACTGGATTCCGCCGATCAGCGGCCGGTCGTGTATCTCATCCGAGGCCGCTCGGGCACCGGTAAATCCACATTGCTCTCGGTGATCCGCGCCCGGCTACAGGCTCGCGGGATCGCACTGCGCGATCACCCCGCGCTGCCCACGACCGCGCGCGAGGTCGGCTCCGGCGATGCCGTCCAGTCGATGGTCGGCGCGCGTAGCGCGTTCGGTGCCGCAGCAGGCAATGGGCGCCGCACGTCCCGTATCGTGCCCGCCGCCGACACCACGCAGGCCCGCGCCGAAACCGGGCGGGCGCGGCCGGCCCTGATCATCGACAACGCCCAGACCCTGAGTCATGCCGAGCTCGAAAACCTCTGCGCAACAGTCGAATCGGGCCGCTACACAATGGTGATCGCAGCCCAGCCACGCCCGCACGACCCGGCCCTGCGCAAGCTCGCCGACACCGTGGCGCGCCGCGGCCGGGTCGTCGACCTCCGCGCACTCGGCGTGAGCGATATCGCGCCGTTCGCCCGCGAGCTCGGCATGGCGGTGCCGCGCCCGGTGGCGCAGCACATCCACCAGCAGACGGCGGGCATCCGTAGTGGCGTGGTCGCCGCACTCACCGCGGCCTGTTCGGCGCGGCTGGACGCCGGTATCGGCGCCGTCGACGAGGCGGTCGCGGGCTGGGCGCGCGCCATGCTGGACAACGTGGGGCCGGACCTGCTCGAAACCATGGTCGTGGCAACCACCGGCACCGGACTCGACGCGACCGAGCTGGCCGAGGTGCTCGGCGTCGACACGGCCGCTGCCCAGGATCTCATCGACAGAGCCAGGGCGAGCGCCCTGGTGACCGATGCCGACCTGCTGCTCGGCCCCGCCGTCACACCACTGCGGACAGTGCTCGGCGATCGGCGATTCGTCGCGGTCCAGCGCAGGCTGCTGACCGCACGATTGGACGCGGGCCTGATGCGCGACCACACCGCGCTGCAACTGGCCGAGTCCGGCGTGCGCGACCAGCGACTTGCCGAATTCCTGTGTGCCGCCGCGGCAAAGGCGGGCCGCGAGGCGGTGCGCTATTACGCCGCGGCCGCGGCGGCGGGCGCCGACCCGGACATCATCGCGGTGCGCTGGGCCGAGGCGGCCGCCTGCATCGGCGACGGCGAGACAGCGATGCGTCTTGCCGAGCCGGTGCTGGTCCGCTCGGGTGTCAGTGCACCGGAACTCGCCGCGGCCGTGCGGATTTGCGCGGCGGTGTTGACCCGACGCGGTCTGGTCGGGCGCGCGGCGCAGTTGTACTCCTGGCTCGGATCCCATCGCATCGGCGCGGATTGGGCGGTCGGCGCGACTGTCCTCTACCTCGCTGGCGATATACACACCGCGGCGGAGCTGTCGCATTCGGCGACACAGTGGCCACCGACCGAGACCAACGCGCACGCCCGGCTGATCGCCACGGCACTCGCGCAGACCATCGTCGAGAACGAAACCGGTACCACTGCAGCGGTTTCCGCGCTCATCCACGCGGCGCAGGCCGATTCGGGAGTCGACAGGTTCCTGCCGTGCACCGCGGTGTCCATCGCGACCCTGCTGTGCCTGGGCACCGGCGAACCCGACCGCGCAGGGGATGCCGTGCGCAGGGCCACCGCGAGCGGCCTGCGCTGTCATCAACTCCAGGTGCTGCAAGCGTGGGCCGCGATGCTCGGCGGCGACGAGCAGGCGGCCGCGGCGACAGTCGCGACGTTGCAACCGGGTTCGCTCGATGTCCGCGACCAACTGCTCGCCCACGGCGTCGCCGTCGGCCTGGCACGGCGCAGCGGCGATCACGCCGCGCTCGCCACGGCCTGGCGGGCTGTCTGTCCACTGTTCGACGACGTGGAGGCCGACCTGCTCACCATGCTGCCGATCGGCGAGCTGTGGCTGGCCGGCATCCGACTGCGCGACGAGCGCCGGATCGCGCCGCTGGTGGACGCCTCGCTCGCCTTGCTCCGACACCTGGATCAACCGCCGGCCTGGGCGAACGCCTTCCACTGGTACGGCGTGCAGGCCGCGATCGCCCACGAGAGTCCCGCAGAGCTGCTGCCGCACGCTCGGATGCTCAAGACCGCGGCCCAGGCCGGCGACCGGCATGCCGCCGTGCTCGCCGACGCCGGCCGCACCTGGGTGCTCGTGCTGCGCGGGCAGGTCTCGGTCGCGCAGGTGCAGGCGGCCGTCGCCGGACTCAGCGAGATCGGCCTGACCTGGGACGCCGCCCGGCTCGCCAGTGAGGCCGCGCTCGCCGCGGGCGACTCCACGACCGCGACCGCACTGCTCAAGCTGGCTCGCGCGGTTCGCTCCGATGCGCGTCCGCAGGAACCCATGGTCCGTGCGCACGCGCCTGCCGCGCTGCTGAACGGTCGGGAGCCTGCCGCGTCCGCAACGGCGGCGAAGGCGACGGCGATCCTCAGCGAACGCGAACGGGAAGTCGCCGAACTCGTACTGCTAGGTTTGACCTATCGGGAGATCGGCGCACGCCTGTACATTTCCGCGAAGACGGTAGAGCATCACGTCGCCCGCATCCGGCGCCGTATCGGTGCCAGGTCCCGTTCGGAGCTTTTATCTATGCTCCGCGCCATGGGACACGGCTCGCTGCTGGTGTGACGGGTCGCGGACTGAGCCGAAGCGAGGTAACGAGGATGGCCACAGGCGTCGGCCTGCGCATCGCGGAGAACAATTGCACCGCGGCGATTGTCACCGACGCCGGTGAACCGCAATTCATCATCCGTGAGTCGATCCTGCACATGTCCGACGACGGCGACACCGTCCTCGGCGGACCGGCGCCTGCCGATCACTCGCACTCCATCACCGAGTTCGTTTCCCGGGTCGGCGATCCGGCCGGTATCCCCGTCGACGACGGCGAGGCCTACCGGGCCGAGGATCTGGTCGCGACCGCGCTGTTCTGCCTGATCAATCTGGCGGCCGAATATCTGAACGGCCCTGCCGAGTTCTATGCGACCCATCCCGCCGGCTGGCCGCCGCTATACGTCCAGGCCTTGCGCGATTCGCTCGACTATCTCGGCCTGCGCTCGGTGGTGCTGATCAGCGAGGGCGACCTGCCCGGGACCGATATCGGCGACCCGGAGGCGGCGTTGGCCTACGACGCCGCCCGCGCGGCGCTGGCCTCGGTGCTGGCGACACCCGCGGGCAGCACCCCGCCCGATCCGAGCGACGCCGAGAACTCGACCGTGGTCACCGACGTGATTCCCGCGGTGCCTGCCCCCGGGTCGCAACACATGCAGGCCTACTCGGCGGCGATGCCGATCGCCGACCCGATCCTCGCGCAACTGCCGACCGAAGCGGTGCCGGAGTCGCCCGCCGCGCCGAAGGCCACCGCGCAGCCCGGCCGCACCACCCCGCTGCTGATCGCGGCGGCGGTAGTGATCGGGCTGGTGCTCGGCGGTTTCGGCGTGTCGGTGCTGTTCCGCGATACCGGAAAAACCCCGGTGCCGACGGTGCGGGACGCCAAGTCCGACCCGGTGACGGTGACCCCGACGCCACCGGCGCAACCGGTGGAGTTCCCCACCGTGCCCATCACGACGCCCCCGCCGACCACGGAACCGCCTGTGGTCATCACCCGCACGGTCGAGCCGGAAACGACCGAGCCGCCGGTCCCCACGACCACCGAACCACCGGAAACCACCACCGAGCCACCGACGACGACCGCCCGGCGAACGACCACTTCGCGGCCGACTCGGACGACGAGCCCCTTCCATATCGAGCTGCCGACGCCATGGCAGCGGCGGCCCACCTCGGAGATCACACGTCCTCGCTGATTTAGTAGAGCCCAACCCCGGTTTGTGCCCTAAAGTGATCCGCTGACCGGTGTTGCCGGAAAATTCTCCGACAATCGGTCTGTTGCTGGACGAGGACTGTGCGCCAACAGATTCAGCCTGTGGCCCACTGATGTAGCTGGCACGCCCCGTGCCGACGAAGGGACTTCATGCGCAAGTTGGTGGCGCGCAGCGCCGCGGTCAAGGCAGCAGCCGTCGGATGCGCCGCGACCGTTTTCCTCGCTCCATTCCTCGGCATCAACTCCGCATCGGCCGCCCCGACGCAGCTGCCCGCCGAAAACCTGCCCGCCGAATTGGCGCAGGCCATCTCGCGCGATCTGAAGATGACACCCGCGGAGTATCTGGAACGGTCCGCCCGCGCCCAGGCGCTCAGCGAATACGCGCGTGACTTCCGATCCGAACGCCCCGATTCCTTCGCGGGCGCGTGGATCGGTACCGACGGCAGGCCGTTCGTCGCGGTCACCTCGCTGGACGCCGCCAAGATCGCCTCGGCGGCCGGCTACCAGACCCACCTCGCTCCGGTCTCGGCGAACGCGCTGGAGAACTCGCTGATGCAACTGAATCAGTGGATCAACACCCTGCCGCGTGAACTGTCCACCACGATCAACTCCGTCGCGGTCGACTTCCTCAACAGCCAGCTCGTCCTCACCGTCGCGAACACACCGGCCGGCCACGTGCTGAATCTGCCGACGCTCATCGCCAACGTGAAGGTGATCCTGTCGCCGGGCAGCGGCGGTCCGATCGAGCGCCGCCCGATGGGCGGCGACACCTACATCAGCGCCCCCACCTCGCTGCACGATGCCGAGCTGCGCAGCGTCGATGTGTGCTCGTTCGGCTTCAACGGCGTGGACGCCGCGGGCAATGCGCTCAACATCAGCGCGGGCCACTGCGATCCGAATCTCGGCAAGGGCAACCAGCAGGCAGGTGTCTACCTGCCCAACGTCAAAGACATTACGAACAGCCCCGAGGTCGGCACCTTCATGCAGGCGAAGCTCGGCGGGCCGACCGCACTGGACTATTCGGTCATCAAGCTGAACGAGCGCGCGGTCAAGGCGGGCATGGATCAGCCATCGGTGCGCGGCTCCAACGGCACCACACTGACCATCACCGGCACCGCCGCCCCCGTGACGGGTGCACCGGTGTGCAAGTCGGGGCAGTCTTCCACCTTCACCTGTGGGTTCGTGGTGGCTGATCGCGTCGAGACCCAGCTGTTCACCGCGGAGGGCGTGAGCAAGACCGTGCGCGGCTTCGCCAGCTCCGCGTGCACCCTCGGCGGCGACAGCGGTGGCGCGATCTTCACCGGCACCCTCGCGCTCGGCATCACCAGCGGGTCCAACGCGGCCGACGCACCGAACTGCAACGACGCGAACGTCGGCCTGGCGCAGTACGGCGGCACCGCCTCGCTCGGCATTCCGATCCGTGCGATCCTCGCCGACATCGACGCATCCTCGGGCGGCGGACTCGGCAGCGGTGTCGAGGTGCGGACCAAGCAGGCTGCCGGCTAGGCGGCTGCCTCGCCTTCGCTCGGCCCGGCGCAATAGCGG
>NZ_JBHVDF010000002.1:280941-283604 GCF_042802915.1 Nocardia sp. NPDC057440 | reverse complement strand
GCGGCTGCCACGCCTCCGCCCGACCCGGCGCAATAGCGGCTGCCACGCCTCCGCCCGACCCGGCGCAATAGCGGCTGCCACGCCTCCGCCCGACCCGGCGCAATAGCGGCTGCCACGCCTCCGCCCGACCCTGCGCGACTGTCGGCGGACTGCGTCCGACAACGCCATTAGGCGTGTCAGAGCCTGCTCACGCCGGACGTGGTGTCGGTTACGTCCACATCGACCGAATCGTCACACCGTGATAAGTAGGCACCCCCGGGCCGGAGCCCATATAGTCTGGGAATGCTCCTGCCACGTATAGGTCATCTCAGATCAGCTGCGCGACAGACCCCGGTCCGCAAAGCAGTCATCGCCGCCTCGGCGGCGATTCTGCTGTTCGGTCCCACAGCAGCGGTAGCGACGGCACAACCCGACCCGAATGCCGGACTTTCTCCCGAACTGGCAGCAGCCGTGGCACGCGATCTGAAGATCTCGCCGGAGGAGTACCTGCACCGCGCCGACCTGGCCCAACAGGCCGCGGCCTTCGCCACTACCGCACAGCGTCAGTACCCCCAGATTTTCGCCGGTTCGTGGCTCAACGACGCGGGCCGTGTCGTGGTGGCGCTCGCGCAGGGATCCGGCATCGACGAGGCGCGCAAGGCCGCCGATTCGGCGGGATTCGAAGTCCGCAATGTCGCCAAGAGCGAGGCCGCGCTGCGCGGTGAGAAGACCGCGTTCGAGCGGTGGCTCGACGGGCAGCCCGAGGCGGTGTCCGCGCTGGTGCGCGGCGCGGTGATCGACACCGTCAACAACAGCATCGCGGTGCGGGTCGACCGGCCGGGTCTGCCGATGCCGAGCTTCATCGATCCGGCGCGGGTCATGGTGATGGCTCCGCCGGTGGCGAGCGAGCCCGCGAATCTGCCGCGAGCAGGCGAGATCGCCGGTGAGGCGCGTGGCGCGCTGTCAGGCGGCGACGGTTTCGCCTCGATCGGCGGGGATACGTCGCTGCGTTGCTCGTTCGGCTTCAATGGCACCGACCGGTCCGGCAACACCGTGAACATCACCGCGGGCCACTGCAACCCCGACATTGCCTCGGCGGGCAGCGGCAACGCGGCAGGCGTTTTCGAGCTGCTGGGCGATCGCGCGGGCGCACAGCTCGGCACGTTCCAGAAGTCGGTGCTCGGCGCGCAGGACTACTCGATCGTTCGGATCAGCGACCAGGCCAAGGGGCGCTTCGAGAACAACGGCGTGCGGGTGCCCGGCCGGGCGCCGATCCCGATCGACGGCGTCGCCACGCCCGTCGTCGGTGCGCCGGTCTGCAAGTCCGGTTCGCGCACCGGCTTCAGCTGCGGCATCGTCAATGCTGTCGATCAAACCGTGCTGGTCGGCGATCGTGAGCTCACCCAGAGCTTCTCGGCCAACATCTGCGCGCTGCCCGGCGACAGCGGCGGCCCGATCGTGACCGGCCGGATGGCACTGGGCATCTCCAGCGCGTCCTCGGTGGCCGACTTCCCGATCTGCGAGATCCCCAACCTGATCGGCGCCCTCACCGGCAATGTTCCGCAGCTGTTCGCGCAGCCGGTCAGCGTGGTCCTCTCGGACAACCCTGGTCTGCGGATTCGCACCAACTGATCCTCGGGTCACCGAAAAGGCCGGCAGCGGGTCGCTGTCGGCCTTTTTGCTGTCACTGCGCTGTTCTACCGGCCGTCCGGGGATGAATGCGCTGTGAGCGCCCGCTGGGTTCCGGCATCCTGGATTACATGTGTTTGGTTTTGATCGGCTGGCGTGCACATCCGGAGTACCGGTTGATCGTCGCGGCCAACCGCGACGAGTTCTACACCAGGCCGACCGAATCGATGCGGTGGTGGCCGGAGGCGGCCGGCCTGCTGGCCGGACGCGATCTCGGGGCCACCGGCAAGGCGTCGGATGACCTGCCGGGCACCTGGCTCGGCCTGACGCGAGAGGCGCAGGGACGCAATCGCTTCGCCACCGTGACCAACGTCCGCAACCCGGACTGCGAACGCGCCGAAGCCCGTTCGCGCGGGGCGCTGCTGATGGATTTTCTGCGCGGCGCTGACGACCGCCATCCCAGCGGCAGATTCCCCGGCCCCGAAAAGTACGTTCTCGACGTCGCTGCGGCACCAGATGACTACAACGGGTACAACGTGGTGGTCTCGGACCTCGAATCGCTCTGGTGGCATTCCAACCGCAGCGCACTGCCGCCGCAGGAGCTGGCACCGGGCTTCCACGGCGTATCCAACGGCAGGTTCGTGACGTCGGCCGCGCCGGGCCCCGCAGCGGCCTTGGAAGCGCCCCAACCCATGTGGCCCAAGGTGCGCAGCGGCCTCACCGAGTTGCGCACGGTGGTCGAATCCGATCCGGGAAACGTGGGTCGCTACTTCGAGGTGCTGGCCGATCGCACCGAGGCACCCGATGAGCTGTTGCCGCACACCGGAGTTCCGCTGCGGCGCGAGCGCACGCTCTCGGCCAGGTTCATCGCCAACGCGCTGCACGGGACCAGGGCGAGCACGGTCTTGCTAGTGCGCGAGGACGGCTCATTCGAGGTGGCCGAGCGTTCGTTCGGGCGGTTCGGGCGCGGTAAGGGCGAGGAATCGTTCAGCGGCAGCTTGGATTTGCGCGAGCGCCAGACCTGAAAACACAATCGGCCCGCTCTCTACGAGAGC
>NZ_JBHVDF010000002.1:109362-280932 GCF_042802915.1 Nocardia sp. NPDC057440 | reverse complement strand
GCGCTCCATGGGCTCGACACCTTCCCGCGCAGGTTGTGATGGGCCCGCGCCCCACCCCTAAAACCACCCCCGCCCCGCTCTCTACGAGAGCGGGCCGATTGTTGTTCGGTTCGAGTTAGTTCGGCGTTTGAACCGGCGCGGCCGCGGGCGCCACCGGCTTCTCGGCCCACTTCGTGGTGCCATCCGGAGCCTGGATGGTGTTGAGCAGCTCGAGACCCGCGGCAACCAGCGTCGGACCGCCGACGGCGATGGTGCCGAGGATGCCGCCGATGCCCGCACCGGTCAGCAGACCCGGAAGGCAGCCGACCGGAATGCTGATGATGCAGCCGGCGATCGCACCGATCGCGGTACCGATGAACCCGCCGACGGCGGTCGCGATGCCGAAGTTGCTAGCGAATTCGTTCTGCGCGCGCTGGTTTTCGATCGGCGACGCGATTTCCTTGGCGGCAACCGGCTTCGCGACGACCGGCTTGTTCGACACCGCGAGATCCGCGGGCTTTTCCGGGGTGACCTCGAGCACGGTGTCGTCGTTCTTCATATCCGCTTTGACCGGCACGAGCTTGCCGTCGACATCCACGTTCAGCGGGAAGGAGACGACGGTGTTGCCCTTGCCGTCACGCACGTTGGCGATCGTGGTCTTGGGGTCGTCGACAGTGGCGCCGGGCTCCTCGGTCAGCGAGAAGGTTCCACCCTTGAGGGTTGCGACAACGACCTTGTCAACCAGCTTGACGGAGTAGCTGAGGGGCTGAGGCGCCGCAGGTGCAGGCTCAGCATGTGCGGTGCCGAGGCCGATGGTCATCGCACCGATGACCATCGCCGAAGCCGCAGTGGTTCTGCGGAGATTCATTCAGTTTCCAATCCATCATTCACGGTTGTTCCCGAACCTTTCCAGCGCGCGAGAGCTCATTCAACCCAATGCGGTCTGACCTTTGGGTTCCCCCCGAGCGGCGCGAAGAGCAGGCACAGCAATTAGAACGACGTGAGCGTAAACGAACCGACATGAAGATGCGAGATGCATTACTAGCCCTGGGAACCCAAGGGACTAAGCCTGTCCTTACCTGCAACAACGCATGGGTCGACGTTTACGGTGGTAGCCGGTAGTAGACACCGTAGGATTGCCCGAATATGTGTGACATTACTCACAGGCAAATTTGGGCCAGAGCCCCAGTAAGAGGGGGTTCCGCCCAGCTGGCAATCGTACGATGGACACCAGTTGTTACTGGCGGGTAACTTACTGGCGGTTAGGATACGAGCCAACCGAGGCGGCGCATGGCCGCCCTCGACACTCGTGTTGCCTCTAAAAGAAAGGTCGCGACATGAATGCCCTGACAGTGACGCTGGGCACGATTGGGGCGACGCTCAGCCTCCTGTGTTGGGCGTCGTTCTTCGGCGGCGTGCGGAATATCGTCCGCGCCATCATGATCGGCCAAGGCGCGCCGGACCGTTGGCGACCGTTCTTCCCCCGCTTGAAGCAGATGCTCGTGGAGTTCATCGCGCACACCCGCATGAACAAATTCCGCACCGTCGGCTGGGCGCACTGGCTGGTGATGGTCGGTTTCCTCGGCGGCTTCATGCTGTGGTTCGAGGCATACGGCCAGACCTTCGATCCGGAATTCCACTGGCCGATCATCGGCGGCTGGGCGATCTATCACCTGTGGGACGAGATCCTCGGCATCGGCACCGTGGTCGGTATCTCGGCGTTGATCATCATCCGTCAGCTCAACCACCCCAGGGTGCCCGAGCGGCTGGCTCGCTTCACCGGCTCGAAGTTCGCACCCGCCTACGTGATCGAATCGATCGTGCTGCTCGAGGGTCTCGGCATGATCTTCGTGAAGGCGGGCAAGATCTCCGCCTACGGCCACTCGAACCCGGCCACCGACTTCTTCACCATGCAGGTGGCAAAGCTGCTGCCCGCGAGCACCACCATGGTCGCGCTGTTCGCGTTCGTGAAGCTGATGTCCGGCATGGCATTCCTGTACCTGGTCGGCCGCAACACCACGTGGGGTGTCGCGTGGCACCGGTTCTCGGCGTTCCCGAACATCTACTTCAAGCGTGAAGACGACGGCGGCGTCGCGCTCGGCGCGGCCAAGCCGATGATGTCCAAGGGGCAACCCGTCGACATGGAGTCGGCCGATCCGGACAACGACACCTTCGGCGCCGGCCGGATCGAGGACTTCTCGTGGAAGGGCTGGCTGGACTTCACCACCTGCACCGAGTGCGGACGCTGCCAGTCTCAGTGCCCGGCCTGGAACACCGGCAAACCGCTGTCGCCGAAGCTGTTGATCATGTCGCTGCGCGACCACGGCTACGCGAAGGCCCCGTACCTGCTGGCCGGCGGCCGCAAGGACATGGGCGGCGACGAGGTCGGTCTCCTCGACGCCGAGGGCAACCCGAACGAGGCCGCGCTGGCGAAGATTTCGGAGGCGGCGAAGGCCGAGGCCGAGCGTCCCCTGGTCGGGGACATCGAAGCGGGCGGCATCATCGATCCGGAGGTGCTGTGGTCGTGCACCACCTGCGGTGCGTGCGTCGAGCAGTGCCCGGTCGATATCGAGCACGTCGATCACATCATCGATATGCGCCGCTACCAGGTGCTGATCGAGTCGGAGTTCCCCTCCGAGCTGGCCGGGCTGTTCAAGAACCTGGAGAACAAGGGCAACCCGTGGGGTCAGAACTCCAAGGACCGGCTCAACTGGATCAACGAGATGGACTTCCAGATCCCGGTCTTCGGTAAAGACGCCGACAGCTTCGACGGCTACGAGTACCTGTTCTGGGTCGGCTGCGCAGGCGCCTACGAGGACCGCGCGAAGAAGACCACCAAGGCCGTGGCCGAGCTGCTCGCCACGGCCGGGGTGAAGTTCATGGTGCTCGGCGCGGAGGAAACCTGCACCGGTGACTCCGCGCGCCGCGCGGGCAACGAATTCCTGTTCCAGCAGTTGGCCGCGCAGAACATCGAGGTGTTGAACTCGGTCTTCGACGGTGTGGAACAGAGCCGCAAGAAGATCGTCGTCACCTGCGCGCACTGCTTCAATGCGCTGAACAACGAATATCCCCAGGTCGGCGGCAACTACGAGGTCGTGCACCACACGCAGCTGCTGAACCGGCTCGTGCGGACCAAGCAGCTGATCCCGGTCGCCTCGGTGTCGCAGAACATCACCTACCACGACCCCTGCTACCTGGGCCGCCACAACAAGGTCTACGACGCACCGCGTGAGCTGATGGAAGCCTCCGGCTCCACCCTCATCGAAATGCCACGCCACGGCGAACGTTCCATGTGCTGTGGAGCGGGTGGCGCCCGCATGTGGATGGAGGAACAGCTCGGCAAGCGCATCAATATCGACCGCGTCGACGAAGCGCTGTCCACCTCGCCCGCCAAGATCGCGACCGGTTGCCCGTTCTGCCGAGTGATGCTCACTGACGGTGTCACGGCCCGGCAGGAGCAAGGCCAGGGCGAAGGCGTCGAGGTCGTCGACGTCGCGCAGCTCATGCTCGACGCCATCGACCGTGTCGACGCGGGCACGTTGACCGAGAACCTGACGGTGGTGCAGGAACCGAAGGCTCCCGTCGTCGAGGAAGTCCCCGAGCCCGAGCCGGAACCTGTCGCGGAGACGCCGGTGGCGGCCAAGGCGGCGCCCGCGGGTGGCGGCTTGGCGATGAAGGGTCCGGCGAAAGCACCGGGCGGACTGGGCATGAAGGGCGCCGCGAAGGCACCCGGCGGTGGCCTGTCGATGAAGGGCGCGGCCAAGGCGCCCGGCGCCAAGGCGTCCGACGAGGCACCGGCCGAGGCGGCCACCACGGCGCCCGCCGCACCCGCCAAGGGCTTGGCCATGAAGGGCCCGGCGAAGGCGCCCGGCGGCAAGGGCTTGGCCATCAAGGGCGCGGCAAAAGCACCCGGCGCCAAGGCCGAATCCGCTCCGGCCGCCGAGGCCGCACCCGCGGCCGAAGCGCCCGCGGCCCCCGCAGCACCGGTGAAGGGCCTGGCCATGAAGGGCGGTGGCAAGGCTCCCGGCCTCGCCATGAAAGGCGCGGCCAAGGCCCCGGGAGCCAAGGCACCCTCGGCACCCGCACCTGCCGAAGCACCGGCTCCCGCCGCGGCTCCGGAAACAGCCGCCGCCGAACCGGTTTCGGAACCCACCGAAACCAAGCCGACGGCACCGGTCAAGGGCCTCGCCATGAAGTCGGGCTTCAAGCGCCCCGGCCCCAAGGCACCGGGCACCACAGCCGCACCGGCCCCTTCGGCGGCACCGACCGCCGAGACACCGGTGGAATCAGCTCCGGAACCCGAGCAGCCGACCAACGGCAACGGGACCCCCGAAGCCACTCCCCCGGCCGCCAAGCCCGGCGGCCTCGGCTTCAAGTCCGGAGCGAAGGCGCCGGGCCGCAAGAACTGACGGCAACCACTCAATACGATCGGCCCAGGTCCACGCGGACCTGGGCCGATCGGCTTCTGGCCGAGTAGGGGCCCGTCGTCAACCGATCCCAGACTTGATCATCGCCGCAACGGCCGAGATTCACGGGGCGTGAATCCTCCACGTGGACAACGACTATCAAACGATCGCGGCGGTGACTGATCAGCCGCATCACCGCTTGAAAACCAGGTGATCAGGCCGGAATCTAGGACAACCAGTCACCGAGGTCGGGGAGTTCGGTCTCGACCTTGCCGGTGAACTGGGGTGTGCGCTTCTGAAGGAAGGACATGACGCCTTCACGGAGATCGGCGCTGGAGAAGGCGTAGGAGATCAGGCGGGCGTCGAGGGTGAACACGTCTTCGGGGGTTTTGTCGCCGGACATGGCGACCAGCCCGCGGCGGATTGCCGCGACCGATACCGGCGCGACCTGCGTGGCGAGTTCGGCGGCCAGGGATCGGGCTGCCTGGAGCAGATCTTCGGGGGCGTGCAGGCTGGTCACCAGGCCCGCGGCCAGTGCTTCTTCGGCGCCGAAGATTCGTCCGGTGAGCATCCATTCCTTGGCGCGAGCCAGGCCGACGATGCGGGGCAGGAACCAGAGGGAGCCGCCCTCGGGGAAGAGGCCGCGGCGGGCGAAGACGAAACCGAAGCGTGAATCCTGTGCGGCGAGACGGAAATCCGCCGCCAGGGTCATGGAAAGGCCGACGCCGACCGCCGCGCCCTGCATCGCGACGATGACAGGTTTGTTCAGGTCGGTCATCGGGCGCACCACCCTGGTGGACCACTCGACCCAACCCGGCGCGGTGACGTCCTCGTCGGACGCGCCCGCGGTCAGGTCCATGCCGACGCAGAAGTCCTTGCCCGCGGCGGCGAAGACGACCACGCGGACCTCGTCGTCACGATCGGCGGCGGTGAAGGCCGCGCCGAGCTCATCGGCCATCTCGGTGGTGAAGCCGTTGCGGGCCTCCGGGCGGTTGAGCGTGATCGTCGCGACGGCATCGGCGACGGTGTAGATGATGGTGTTGTAGGACAATTCGACTCCTGGTCGTTTCGAGCGACCCGCAAGCAGTCGCTAGCGGTGGGTCAGCGCTTGCCGGATGCGGCGGTAACGAGCAGTTCGACCATGGCCGTCGCCTTGTCCGATCGGGGCGGGTCGCCGGTGATGACGTCGCTCCAGACGAAAGCTTCGCCGATGCGGACGATGGCATAGGCGAGATCGCGTATCTCGATGCGCGGATCGAGGTCGGGCAGATCGGTCAATCGGGATGCGGCCCAGTCGATCATCCGGCTCTGCACAACGGTGTAGCCCGAAGTGAGCACCCGCAGACCGTATTCGGGGTCGTCGGCGACGAATCGTGAGAGCGGTTCGAAGGTCCGCACGGTGTCGGCGAGCCGACCGAAATTGCGGACGAAGCGGTCGACGGGGCCGCCGTACCCACGCGCTTCGACCCGGGTGATCGCGTCGGCGATGATCCGCCAGACCACCTCGCCGATCACCACTTCCCTACTGCCCCACCAGCGGTACAGCGTCGCGCGACCGATACCGAGCTCGCGGGCCAGCTGCTGCATATCGATGCGACGACCGTCGAGAAACCACCGATGCGCGAGGTCGATGACCTCCTCGCGCGTGCGCTTCGACCGGGCAGCGGATGGTTGCGCGGCAGCCGGTGACGGCTCGTCGCGCACCGATTCCACCCCGCCGCGGGACACGGTTACGGCCTCGTGAGTGCGGCGTATCGAGCGAGATGCTGCTCGCTGGAGCCGAATTCGCGCTCGATCACGGTCAGCCGCTTGAAGTAGTGGCCGATCGCGAGCTCTTCGGTCATCCCCATGGCGCCGTGCAGCTGCACCGCGTTCTGACCGATGAACCGTGCCGCGCGACCGATGGTGACCTTCGCCGCCGACACCGACCGCGCGCGGTCGGCGGCGGAAGCGCCGAGCGAATAGACAGCGAGGTACACCGCGGCGGCGGCCTGCTCCAGCTCCATATACATGTCGACCATGCGGTGCTGCAATACCTGGAAGCTGCCGATCGGCACGCCGAACTGCTGACGCTGCTTGGCGTATTCGACGGTGTCCGCGAGCACTTTTCGCATACAGCCGACAGCCTCGGAGGCGATGGCCGTCGTCGCTTCGTCCACGGTCGCTTCGATATCGTCCCAGGCCGCGCCTTCGGTGCCGAGCAGCGCGTCGCCCGGCAGCCGGAAACCGGTGAAGGCGAGGTCGGAGCCGACCCGGTCATCGATGGTCCGGTAGGAGTGCACCTCGACACCGGCGGGTGGGTTGGCCGCGTCGAATTCCGTGAGGAACAGCGACACACCGGCTTTGTCGCGCCGGTCACCGGATGTGCGGGCGGTGATCAGCAGATGGGTGGCCAGCGACGCACTGGTCACGACGGTCTTCGCACCGTCGAGCACCCACGCGTCGCCATCCCTGCGCGCGATGGTCGACACGTCGTGGAACGTCGGGCCCGACGTCGGCTCCAGCGCGGCGAAAGCGGTGCGGGCAGCGCCGGAAACTATCTGCCGCAACACTTCCCCGGCAGGCTCGCCGCCGGAGCGCGTCAGCAGACCGCCGCCGATAACGACCGTGTCGACATACGGTTCGACGACCAGCGCGCGGCCGAGCTCCTCGGTGATCACCATCAGCTCGATCGGACCGCCGCCCATACCGTCGGCCCGCTCCGGCAATGTCGCGCCGAGGATGCCCAGCTCGTCGGCGAAGCCGCGCCAGATGGCAGGCTGCCAGCCCGCATCCGATTTGGCGGCGTCGCGGCTCTTCTCCAGTTCGTAGCGGGCGCCGAGGAACCCGGCGACCGCGTCGCGCAGGAGTTCCTGCTCTGTGGTGAGTGTGAAGTCCATCAGAGCCCCAATGCTGCCTTGGCGAGGATGTTTCGCTGAATTTCGTTGCTGCCCGCATAGATCGAGCCCGCGCGGTCGTTGAAGTAGCGCAGTGGGGCGACGGCCTGCCAGTCCTGGCCGCTGCGGTAGCCGTCGGCGGGCGGGGTGAATTCGGCGATCGGCCCGCCGGGCTTGGTGGCGTGCGGCTGATAGACACGGCCGCGCGGCCCCGCCGCTTCCAGCGCGAGTTCGGTGATCCGCTGGCTCAGCTCGGTGCCGAGCACCTTGAGCATCGAGGAAGCGGGGCCGGGGTTCTTGCCCTGCGCCATCGCGGAAAGGGTTCGGTATTCCAGGATCTCGAGCACTTCGGTGCGAATCCGCGCGTCGGCCAGCTTGGCCGCGAACGCCGCGTCGTCGATCAGCGGATTGCCGTCCGGCCCAGGCTGGTTCGCCGCCACGTCGGCCACATCCCGCGCCATCACCTGCAGCCACGGTGACGCCGCGCCGCCGCGTTCGTGCACGAGCAGGTACTTCGCCACGGTCCAGCCGTCATCGATCTGCCCGAGCACGTTGCTCTTGGGCACCCGCACATTGTCGAAGAAGACCTGGTTCTGCACCTCCTCACCGGAGGTCATCACCAGCGGCCGCACCTCGATGCCCGGCGTGGTCATATCGATCAACAGGAATGTGATGCCCTGCTGCTTCTTTCCCGCGCGCGAGGTGCGCACGAGGCAGAAGATCCAATTGGCCTCGGTCGCATGGGTGGTCCAGATCTTGCTGCCGGTGCAGAGGAAGTCCGCGCCGTCCTCGACCGCGGCCATGCTGAGCGAGGCCAGATCGGACCCGGCCTCGGGCTCCGAATACCCTTGGCAGAAGAAGATTTCGCCGGTCAGGATGCGCGGCAGATAGAACGCCTGCTGCTGCGGGGTGCCAAACGCGACGATCGCGGGCGCCACCATCCTGATCCCCATCGGCGACAGCGCCGGCGCGCCCGCCAGCGTCGCCTCCCTGTTGAAGATGTAGTGCCGGGTCAGACTCCAGTCGCACCCGCCGTGCTCGACCGGCCACGCCGGCGCCGCCCACCCGCGCTCGTGCAGGATGCGCTGCCACTCCATGCTCGCCTCATGGTCCGGATAGACACTCGTCGCCAAGCGCCCGGCCTTGCGCAGTTCGGGCGTCAGCTTCGCGTCGAGGAAATCCCGCACCTCGTCGCGAAAGGCCAGATCCGCCGCTGACCAGTCGTATTCCATCTGCCCTCCCAGAGGGGTCTGCGTCATTGCCTCACCACGAGCCCTCAGGCCCACGAGACACAACATACGACTGTCTCACTCGCGAATCAAACTGAAGCCACCCGCCAGCAGTTCTATCTCGGACAGCCCCTCCACGAGCGGTACAGGGCGAAGAGGTCTTCTCGACGTGTGCCGCAGCCAGGTGCCGCACGCCGGCACTTCGAGTGGATCGAGAGGTGTCAGCAGGGTTCGACGGCGGCTTTGAGGTAGCCGGCGGATTGGTAGGCGTAGTTGTAGGCCCAGCGGGCAAGCGAGAGGCCGGGGCGGGGGTCCAGGAAGAGGAGCTCTCCGTCCCAGCATTTTTCGAGGATGTGGCGGGCTCGCGAGATGTGCGGGGTGAAGGTTATGACGATGATTCGGCGCCAGTTCGCGGCTCGGGCCAGCGCGGCCAGTTCGCGGCCCTCACCTCGGGTGGTGCGGGGTGACGGGTCGAAGCAGATGACGTCGAAGCTGTAGCCGCCGTGGCAGATTCGGTTGATCAGTGGGCTGGTTTCGTAGGGGTTGGAGAAAAGGACTCGGGGCGCGTAGCCTTCGCGGGCCAGGCGTAGGGCCAGTTGTTCGCGGCCGTCGTGAGCGCCGCCGAGAACGAGGATGGCGTCGGCTTTTCCCGGCCGATCGGTGCGGGGGTCGACGTACACCGGCCAGAGCGCGGCAGTGCAGACGACGACGGCCGCGACAAGGCCCGACAGGAGCCAAAGTAGTCGACGGCGGCACACCAGGTCGATGGTAGCTGGAGTGTCGCGGACAAGAAGTTCGCAGTTCAACACGGGTATTCGAGATTCATGTCGCCACCTGTACACCTGCTGTTGCCGCGACTCTTGCCTCGGTGACGTGGTGTGGCCATTGGCGGGGCCTATCAATCGATCATGCGATGCACAGTCTTCGGAACCGGATACCTCGGGGCCACGCACGCAGCGTGCATGGCCGAACTCGGGCATGACGTGATCGGGGTGGACGTCGACCCCGGCAAGGTCGCGAAGCTGTCGGACGGGGTCGTGCCGTTCTACGAGCCGGGCCTGGAGGAAGTGCTGCGGCGGAATCTGGATGCGGGCAGGCTGCGGTTCACCACTTCCTACGCGGAAGCGGCGGCGCACGCGGACGTGCATTTCCTCGGCGTCGGGACACCGCAGAAGAAGGGCGAGTACGCCGCGGACCTGAAATACGTTCACGCCGTGGTCGATACGCTCGCGCCGATGCTGGAACGTCCCTCGGTGATCATCGGAAAGTCAACGGTGCCGGTCGGGACCGCGGCGGCATTGGGCGCGCGGGCACGCACGCTCACCGGCGCCGAGGTCGAGGTGGCCTGGAATCCGGAGTTCCTACGGGAGGGCTTCGCGGTGAAGGACACGCTACGCCCGGACCGGCTGGTGCTCGGTGTCGACAACCAGCGCGACGCCGCGGCCTGGGTCGAGGACCTGGTGCGGGAAATCTACGCCGATCCGATCGCGGCCGACGTGCCGTTCCTGCTGACCGATCTGGCCACCGCCGAGCTGGTCAAAGTGTCGGCGAACGCCTTTCTCGCGACAAAGATTTCGTTCATCAACGCGGTCTCGGAAGTCTGCGAGGCGACCGGCGCCGACGTGACCATGCTCGCCGACGCACTCGGCTACGACGCCCGCATCGGCCGCCGATTCCTCAATGCCGGAGTCGGTTTCGGTGGCGGCTGCCTGCCGAAGGACATTCGAGCGTTCATGGCCCGCGCCGGTGAGCTCGGCGCCGATCATGCCGTCGCCTTCCTCCGCGAGGTCGACAACATCAATATGCGCCGCCGCACCAAGATGGTGGACATGGCCGCGCGGGCCTGCGGCGGTTCACTGCTCGGCGCCAACGTGGCGGTGCTCGGCGCGGCGTTCAAACCCGAATCCGACGATGTGCGCGACTCCCCCGCGTTGAATGTGGCGGGCATGATCCAACTGCACGGCGCGGTGGTCACGGTGTATGACCCCAAGGCACTGGAGAATTCGCGACGCGTGTTCCCCACCCTGAACTACGCGACCTCGGTCGCCGAGGCGTGCGAGCGCGCCGATGTGGTGCTCGTCCTCACCGAGTGGGATGAGTTCGTCGCATTGCGACCGCAGGACCTGGACCCGGTGGTCCGCGGCCGCTCGATCATCGACGGCAGAAACTGTCTCAATCGTGCCACCTGGAGAGCCGCCGGATGGGTGTACGCCGGACTCGGCACACCGTAGAGTTGCCTGGCGAGGCGGGAGCGACTGCCGGACAACCAGTCCTGCCTTAGTCATAGCCGATCATCGGCGGTAGGGTCGGCGTGAGCGGCCTATCCACCGGCGGGCGGCACAAGGCTCGCATGTCGTGGAGTGTGAAACGAGATGGGTAGCTGATGAGTTCGGTTCTGGGAGTTTCGGTGGGGGCCGGCGCCGTGCGTATGGCGCGGCCACACGCCGCGAGCTCTCACGGACACGTCGCGCCACACTCGTTCGACCTGCAGACCATCCCCGTCGGCGAACACCAGGTAGAAGAGCTGGCCGCCGAGGCGATCGGCGTGACGCTTGAGGCGACGCCGGGTATCGAGGCCACCGCGATCGCCTACCGCAGCGAACAGCACGCCAGGGCGATCCGCGCATCGATGGCCCGTCAGCAGCTCACCAATTACGAACTCGTGCCCGAAATCATCGCCGCGCTCGAATTCGCCCACTCCACCGGCGATATTCGCGGCATCTCCTCGCTGGTGGTCTACGACCTCGGCAGCTCGGGACTTTCGGTCAGCGTCGTCGATGCCCAGACCCGTGAGGTCCGCCACAGCGAACGCACCAGCGATATCAGCGGTGACTACCTCGACTCCCTGGTCCGCGAGCAGCAGATCGCCTCGGGCCGGATCGCGCACCCCCCGGATCCGGCGGGCTTGGCCGCACTCGACGCGCTCTGCCGCGAAGCCAAGGAACAGCTGTCCTCGAACACCGCTGTCGCGCTGCCGAGCGAACAGGGTCTGGTGCTGCTCGCCCAGGAAAACTTCGAATCGCTGATCATGCTGGCGATCGAATCGTCGGCGCGGATGGCGCGCGATGTGATCGTGCGGTCCGATCGCCCGGTGCACGGTGTGCTGCTGATCGGTGGCTGCGCGCGAATTCCGCTGATCGCCAAGGTACTCGAGCGGTGGATGGGTGTGCCGGTGATCGTTCCGGACAGCCCGGAGACGGTGATCACCCGCGGCGCGGCACTGCTGGCCCGTCCGGTCCGCCCGATCCGGGCTTCCGCTCCCCCCGGCAGAATGCTCGATGACGACGATGAGCTGTCGCCCGCCTGGCTATCCGCGCCGCCCAAGCGTCGTCGCAAGCGTGAGATCAACGGCGCGGTCCTGACCGTCAGCGCGCTGGCGGTTGTCGCCGCCATCGGTCTCGGACTGGGTTACGGACCGCAGGTACTCGAACGCGATTCCCAGAGCAGTGAGCGCTCCACCTCGGTCTCCCCGACCAGCGCGCCGCGCACCACCACGCTCGACCCGCAGATCGCGGTCGCCCCCGGTACGACGACCGAAACCGAGGAATCGGTCGCCGCACCGCCACCGCGACGGCAGACCACGACGACGCCACCGCCGACGACGCCGGGCCCGAATACGATTGTCGTGCCGGGGCTTCCGACGATCGTGCTGCCGACGATTCCGACCGAGGTCTTCCCGTTCCCGCCGCCGCCACCACCGCGGTAGCCGGCGAGCCCACCCTCAGTTCTTCGCGTGCCTCGCGCGCCGCGCAGGCGCGGACGGCGCATGCTGCTTGCCGCCGAACGGGCGCGCGAGCATGACCGCGATTCCGGTCGTCAGCGGAACCGACAGCGCGAGCGCGATGCCGCCGACCGCCGACCGCGCGATCTCGATGGCCACCGCGTCGCCGGTCAGCACATCACGGATGGAGCGGCCCGCGACGCTGAACAGCAGCAGCAACGGCAGCGCACCGCCGGCGTAGGCGAGCACCAGGGTGTAGACAGTGCTGGCGATGTGGTCGCGGCCCACCCGCATGGCGGCGGTGAAAACATCACGACGCGAAGCCGATTCGTCGAGAGCGGCCAGCTCGAACGCGGCGGAGGCCTGGGTGATGGTGACATCGTTGAGCACACCGAGCGAGCCGATGATGAAGCCCGCCAACAACAGCCCGGTAATGCTGACGTGCTGAATGTAGGTGGCGACGTTGGTGTTCTGTTCCTCCGACAGCCCGGTCAGGTGCGTCGTCTCGATCGCGACCCAGGACAGCACCGCGGCGAGCACCATCGAGGTCAGGGTGCCGAGCAGCGCCGAACTGGTCCGCAGGTTCACACCGTGGGCGAGATACAGCACGGCATAGAGAATCAGCGCCCCCGAGACCAGCGCGACGGGGATCGCGGGTTTTCCGTCCAGCAGCGCAGGCAACAGGAACCCCACCAGCACGGCGAAGGCGAATATCAGTCCGAGCAGCGCGCGCAGCCCGCGCCAGCGCGCCACCGCGACGATCACCACCACGAAGACCAGCACGATCAGCAGCAACGGCAGCCCGCGCGAGTAGTCCTCGAAGGAGTACATCGGCGTACCGTTCGGATCGGTCTGCCGGACCAGTCGGATGTGGTCACCGGCGCGCAGGTCGGGTTGTCCTGGGCCCGGCGCGATTTCGAGCAGTGTGTGATTGCCCTTGTGCGGCCCGGAGTCGATGGTGATCAGACTGCGCTGGCAGGTGTAGGCGTTGTTGCGCGGCGCTTCCGGCTTGTCGACGAAGACCTTGCCGATCGAGGTGCTGCCGCACGCGCCGACGTCCTGCAGCACCACCGTCCCGGCCTCGGTCTCCACCGCGCCGCCGCCCGCAGTCTGCATCGGCAGCGGGATGTCGACATGCTGGGCGCTCGGCCACAGGACGATCGCGGCGATCACGACCAGCACACCGATGGCGGTGAGCAGTCCGATCACGACGCGGGCGGCATTGGCGCCGATCGCGATCGGTTCGGAATGGTCGTGGTGGTGATGATGGTGGTCGGTCATGACACCGCCGTGCGCTGTGGCGACGGTGCGCTTGCTGCGCTCACTTACCGGGCTCCTGCCTGTCGGACGTGTGCTTGTCCGGTGCCGAGCTTAAAGGATTTCATTTTCAAGACGGCGCATCGGACCGGAGCGGCGTTCGAGGCGAAATCCGGAACGGGGAAAGTGGGAGGGGGCGGCGGAGAGCAGGGGGATGTCTCCGCCGCCCGCGAGCTGGCGCCCAGGGGGGTAGGCGGCCGAACTCGAGGTCGGATCGTCCAGGGGGGGTAGACAACCCGACCGGGCACTCTAAAGTGCCAAGAGCCACTGTACACAAAAGGTCTTCTTTTGCGCTAGCTAGTCTTGAAAACTCGCCAATATCCATACGGTGAGTCTGTTTTTAGACCGTAAGCGGGGCGGTTTGGTTGCCCCGAACATGCTGGGCCCCTAGTCGGGCCCCTCACTGACGGTAGTTGGACAGGAAATTGCCGAAGCGCTCGATGGCCACCGCGAGATCCCGGGCCCACGGCAGCGTGACGATCCGCAGATGATCGTGATCGGGCCAGTTGAAGCCGGTGCCCTGCACCATCAGGATCTTCTCCTGCAACAACAGATCCAAGATCAGCTTCGAATCATCGTGGATCTCATAGACGTTCGGATCCAGCCGCGGGAACGCGTACAGCGCGCCCTTCGGCTTCACACACGAGACGCCGGGGATCATGTTGAGCCGCTCCCACGCGACATCGCGCTGCTCGAGCAGCCGCCCGCCGGGCAGGATCAAATCCTCGATGCTCTGGTGGCCACCGAGCGCCACCTGAATCGCGTGCTGCGCAGGCACATTCGGGCACAGCCGCGTCGAGGCCAGCAGGTCGATGCCCTCGAGGAAGCCCGCGGCATGCTCCTTCGGCCCGGTGATCGCCAGCCAGCCCGACCGGTAGCCCGCGACCCGGTAGGCCTTGGACAATCCGTTGAACGTCAGGCACAGCAGGTCGGGCGCGAGCGTCGCCAGCGAAATGTGCTTGGCGTCGTCGTAGAGAATTTTGTCGTAGATCTCGTCGGCGAGCAGCAGCAGCCGATGCTTACGCGCGATATCGACGAGCTGCTGCAAAACCTCGGCGGAGTACACCGCGCCGGTCGGGTTGTTCGGGTTGATCACCAACAGGGCCTTGGTCTTGTCGGTGATCTTCGACTCGATATCGGCGATATCGGGCTGCCAGCCGTTGGACTCGTCACACAGGTAGTGCACGGGGGTGCCGCCGGCGAGGCTGGTCATCGCCGTCCACAGCGGATAGTCGGGCGCCGGGATCAGCACCTCGTCGCCATTGTCGAGCAGCGCCTGCATGGTGATGGTGATCAGCTCGGAGACGCCGTTGCCGAGATACACGTCGTCGACATCGAGCTCGGGGAAGCCCGCGACCAGCTCATAGCGGGTGACGATGGCGCGCCGCGCCGACAGGATGCCCTTCGATTCCGAATAGCCCTGGGCATACGGCAGCGCGGCGATGATGTCACGCATGATCACATCGGGAGCCTCGAACCCGAACGGGGCGGGATTGCCGATATTGAGTTTGAGGATCCGGTGACCCTCCGCCTCGAGCCGTGCCGCGTGCGCATGTACCGGACCACGAATTTCGTACAGAACGTCCTGCAGCTTCGTCGACTGTTCCAGCACGCGCGGCGGATGATGCGGTAGATGACTCGGGCTCACCTGTCCCATGGTGCCATCCCGCCGCAAGCGCTTATCGACCTTATCGGCACCGAGGAGACCTGCGCCACTACCAACCCGGCACACGCGGGGATGCGGGAGAAAACCGAGGTCGCGGGCTCAGGCCGACGAATTACCCGGCGGAATGCCTTTGGCGGCGGTGATGCCGCAGAATTCCTCGATGCGTTCGTCGAGGAACCGCGCCTCCACCGCATCGCGGAAGGCGGGACCGGCGATGCGCCGCCGCACACCGGTGAGTCGCTCTTCCAACTGGGCGATGCGCTTGTCCTCGGCCAAACCGAGCACCGGATGCAGGGCCTCGGCCGCACCGTCCAGGCTGCCGTTGATCAGGTGCGCGGCGGCGCTGTCCACCCGGGCCAGGGATTCGGCGCCGTAGGAGCGCTGCTCGGTCGGACCGTTCGCATACAGCTCGATGGTTCGCTCGGTGGCGGCCAATGCGGGGGCCGCCTGGCCTAGGTGGATATAGGTGGCGCCCGCGTAGTAGCTGGCCTTCGCCTCGTTGAAGCCGAATACGCCGCCGATCTCATCGTGCAGCGTGTCGGTCTCACCGGTCGCGCGCGCGTCGTCCGCGGCACGGATGCACCGATCGGTGTCGGCGGCGCTACCGAGCCGAGACCAGATCCTGGCCTCGATATTGAGCAGGCGCACCCGCGCGGTGGCCGACTCCGCGAACTCCTGCCCGCTCTGGGCGAGCAGCACCGCGCGGCGCGGCCGCTCCGACCAGTATTCGATGAGCGCGTGCATGCCGCGGGTCCAGGCACGCAACCCGTTGTGGCCGCACAGTTCCGAATAGGCCCATGCGGCTCTGGCCTGTTCACCCGCCGCGTCGTAGTAGCCGAGGTCGGTGCTCGCGTTGGCGAGCAGACCAGAGAGGGTGCCTGCCAACAGATATAGGTGACTGGTGTCGGCGGGCCGCTGATGGCCCTCCAGCAGCCGGTACACCCGGCGGCGCACCCGCAGCATCTCCACCATCATCGGAACCGGCGGAATGCGCACATAGTCGTTCGCGATGCGCGTGACATCGGCATCGAGCTGTTCCAAAGTGGTCGCACCCACATTGGTGCTCTCGGCCTGGCCGGCGTGCTCGCTGGCCTCATGGGCAGCCGCCATGATCAGATCCCTCTCCGAAATCGCTGCTAACGCATCACCTCTCATCGCACCGGCGTCTATGAGAGCCAGAAGGTCCGCGTCGCTCGAATAATTGGTACGCGCCGCGGCGTCGGCATGCGCATCGAATCCTGGCACGGCATCACGATCAACAAGGGGTTGATCGATCAGCGCCGCAAACCTCGCCCGCACAACTTCGTCGGACCTGGCCAGGGACGTATCGAGAGCGGCTTGATTGATCGGACGTGGGTGTACCCGGGCGCCGCCGGCCTCCCACTTCGACACCAGGCGTTCGTGCACACCCAGATGCGCCGCGAACTCCCGGAGACTCATCCGCTTGGCATCGCGAAGGGCACGGGCCTCTTTACCTGACCATTGCCGGACCACGATGTCATCCCTTCGAACGAACAACTCCTATCCAGGGTACGAGGGGTTTGTGAGTGCGGCCACAGGCAAAAGCATTTCGCTATCAGGCGAGGCGGTGGTCGCGGCGGACAGCCGTGTGAGGGGCAGCGGAATGGCAGTGGAAGGCGGGCGCGCGGGCAATACCGAACCGCCGCCGTTGCCGCGACCCTTGTAACAGGAGGCAAGGAGTATGGCCGTGAACGTGGACAGGATCAGAACAGTCGACGATTGGGTGGCCTACTACCGGCACGAGTTCGGACTACCGGTCAGCGAGCGAGGCGGGTTCGTGATGCTGCCGATCACCGGTCGAGTGTGTGTCGTACATCTGCCGACCGCAAGGGCCGAAAAGGTCATGGCGGCTTTGGAACAGCAGGGGACGAGGGGCCCCATGCTGGCCAGGCAGATCCGATGGAGCTTCCTTGCCGAGCCGGACAGCCGGCCGGGGACACAGGTATTGGAGGTATTGAACCGTCTCGACATAGGCATACCTGCCATCGGCAGCGCCGTGATGTTGCCGACCGGACTCGGCCGCTGGACCCGGGAAGGGTGCTTCTGGGTCAGCCTGCCGAATCGGGGCGACACGCTCCCACCGCTTTCCGTCATCATCACGACGGCACTCGCGGTCGGAGCGGGCGGCGGGGATTGATTTTGCGTCATCACTCCCCGCCGTCGACGGCGCCGACCCGAGCCGGGCCCACCCCTATTTCTGGCAGTCGACAGGGGTGGCCCCGGCCCGGGGCCGTGCGGTCGAAGTACGAGCCGTGACACCCGCGGCGGAATCCGGCTGGAGTCGAAGGCATTCGGCCGCGACTAGGGCGCAATGCTCGGCGACGCATCGAGGAAGGCTCGCCGAGCAGCCCTAGTTCGGCAGCGGGAAGTTCAGGTAGGACTTCGACGGTGTCGGACCGCGCTGACCCTGATACTTCGATCCGGTGCTTGCACTGCCGTAGGGATGCTCGGCCGGGCTTGTCAACCGGAGCAGGCACAGTTGACCGATCTTCATGCCGGGCCACAGCGTGATCGGCAGGTTCGCCACGTTCGACAGTTCGAGGGTGATGTGACCGCTGAACCCGGGGTCGATGAAGCCCGCCGTCGAATGCGTCAACAAGCCGAGCCTGCCGAGGCTCGACTTGCCCTCCAGTCGTCCGGCCAGGTCGTCGGGCAGCGTGCACACCTCGAGCGTGGAGCCGAGCACGAACTCACCTGGGTGCAGCACGAAGGGCTCGCCCTCCCCGGGCTCGACCAGACTGGTCAACTCGTCCTGACGCTGCGCCGGGTCGATGTGGGTGTAGCGGGTGTTATCGAATACCCGGAACATCCGATCCAGTCGCACGTCGATACTCGACGGCTGGATCAGGGATTGCAGGAGCGGCTCGACGCCGAGACGCCCAGCGGCGATCTCCGCACGGATGTCACGATCGGAAAGCAGCACGCGACGAGACTACTGCCTGCTCGATACGGCCCGACGCCGTGGCATCCGGCTTCGGCGTCGTCGAGTTACCGCGACTGGAGGAAATCGCGCACGGCCGCGGCGAATCCGGCCCGGTCGCCTTTGTGCACGAAATGGTCGGCGTCGGGGGTGACCAGCGCCGCATTCGACCTCTTGACGCACATCTCCTCGGCGAGCTCGGGGTCCACGCACGGCTGCTTGTTGCCGACGACGCACATGTACAAGACAAATGTTCAAGTCGTGGCTCGGCCGCCATCGCTCGGCATGAACGCGGCTGCCCGAGCTCGATGAGCGTTGCGCCACAAGGGAGTTCGACAGAGATCACCGATGATGCGGGGTGTCGGCCTAGGTCTGCGTGTAAAGGAATGCGACGGAACCGTATTCGGCCTGCTCGTCGTTCGCCGGTCCGTGTTCGATACCGAAGCGCAAGCTGGATCGGTAGTCCACCGCTTCGGCGAGCATCAGGCGGTAGGCGGTCACGCAGTAGTCCCGGCATCGATCATCGGTGGTGCGGACACTCGGCTGCCCGGTGAGCGGCAGGCTGTAGCGGGTGCCGTGGTCGAAGAACCAGCCGCCCTCGTAGAAGTCCTCCGTGCCGGTGCCGTAGAGCTGCGGTACCGGGGAGCCGTCGATATAGACGCGCTCGTCGCCTTCCAGAAAATGTGGGCGCAGGTCGCCCGGGAACGGTTCGATCCGACGGCCGCTCATCGAATGCGCGACTCCGACGAACTTGCCGTGCCCGACTTCGTCCACGAACGGCCAGTCTTGGCCGGGTGTGGTCGGTCCTGCGAACGATCGCGTGGTGAAGTATCCGGCGACGCCGCTTTCGAGCGCAGGACCCCACTGGGGGTCCGGCGCGATGACCACTTCGGTGCCGACATCGTGGATCGCATCGTCGGTCGTGTTCACCAATGCCACCTCGACACCACGGCCGAACGGCATCGGCCACCACGCCGAGAACCACCCGCCCGGCTCCGCGTCCGCCGCGAACATCAGCGATCGAACAGCCACCGCGGGTCCGAGCCCGACACCGAAGAACTCCGCGAGCGGCGCGTCGACCGACTCCCTTCCGTCGAAACCGATTCGGAGACGCAACGCTGCCACCGATGTTTCCACCGGCAGCCGCAACCGCAGCGCCGTCACGCTGCCCGGCCCCGTCGCCCACGCGATCGGCACCTCCGCGTTCGCGGGCACATCGACGGCGCCCGCCCGCGCGCGAGCACCCGGGACGACCGGTTTCGGATCCCGAGTACCTGCCGCCTGCAAAACCGCCAGGACATCCTCCGCCCGATCGGCCGGATCGAAGGTCGTCACCGCCTCCGCATCGGGGAAGTGCCGGTAGGTGACGTGGTAGTACTGCAAGTCCGGCGCCACGCTGATCCGCATCGACTCCCGATACGGCATCGGCACCTTGATGTACACCCCGCCAGGAGACTGCACGACATTCGCCACCAGCGGAAACACGAATGGAGCGCCGAGCGCACCGTCTACCACCGACTGCAAGGGCGCATCCACAACAGTGCTGCCATCCAGCTCGATCCGGATGTTCCCGAGCGCCGTGACATCTCCCCCGTCCTTGGTGAACCAGATCGAATCGATCTCTCCGGGCCCACGATCCTCCGCCACCACGCACCCGACCCCACCGTCACGCAGACAGCCACCAGCACCGTCGTCATTGCCGCCACCGCGATCGAAACTGGAGTACTGCAACGTCTGCACGCCCACGCCCAGATACGGCAACCGATCCAGCCGCCGATAGCTCTCCCAACCCACCGCGAAGTTCGGCACGTCCGGGATATTCAGGACCTCCGGCTCCGCCTGCGCTGCCCCAGGGCATACCGCGGCTGCGCCGAGCAGGATGGCACCCAACATCCGAACCGGCAGCCGCACCGAAAAGCCATTGGCCACGAAGGAGCCCTACCGCTCGAACACGGAAGTGGTCATCCACCTATTCAATCCGGATCCCCAGCACAGTTCCCGCCGTACCGGCAGCACGGTGGAAATCGGGCGTGTCGGCTCTCGCGCGAGCCCGTCGGGTCGGTCGCCACCCAGGCCGCGCGAGCGCAGCGCCACAGCCTGAAACGGGCCATCACGACCAGGTCAACGCCGTTTTACCAGCGTTTCTACCGTCTGCAAACCGGTCTCTGATAGAGTCGCGAACGCGCACAGCCGCAGTTGCCGATGTAGTTCAATGGTAGAACTTCTGCTTCCCAAGCAGACAGCGCGGGTTCGATTCCCGTCATCGGCTCCACACGAAAAGGGCCTCTGGCCAGTGCATTTCACTTACTACCGCGGCGGGCCGCGGTAGCTGGTGTAATCCGACGCCAACCGAACATGGCAGTCGGGTCGATCAGTTACGGTGGGCCGATGTACGCACTCGTGGTGAAGTTCGACTTGTTCGACGCCGAGAAGGCGGCGGGCTTCGACCAGCTCGTCGCCGAGACCGTTAAGAGCATCACTGAAAACGAGCCCGGCACGCTGGTTTACGCCACCAACATCGTTGAGGGCGAACCTCTCTCGCGGATCTTCTACGAGGTGTACCGCGATCGCGAGGCGTTCGCAGAGCACGAGCGGCAGCCCCACACTCGACGGTTCTTGGACCAGCGCAGCGAATACGTCGCTTCGTTCCGCGTCGAGTTCCTGACACCGCTGGTCGCGAAAGGTCTGCCCGCCGCCGACTGACTACAGGCGGTCGGTGATCCCGCACCACACCGCGAATCCGTGCACGGTGTCGACAGACCGTGCCTCCGCCCGCGCCAACGCGCGCACCGTCTCGTGAACCATCGGGTTGTACCGAGTCTGCGACGGCGCAATCGACTTTGCAGTCACGAGAGCGTCGAACGCGCGACGACGCTCTCCGTGCATCAGGTAGGCGCGGGACAGGTCGATGTAATGGTGTCCCGCGCGCTCTTTCGGTGCGTCGGCCGGGATGACCAGCGCCCGCGCCCGGTTGAGCGCTTCGGTGCCATCCATGGCCTCGACCGCCAGCGCGACAGACCAGATGCCGACATTCGTCGGACCGAACGACAGGACAGGGTCACGGTCGTCACCGAGGCGGGCCGCGGTCTGCCGTGCTTCATCGAGATGCATATCGGCAAGATCGCGTTTCCCGGATCGTGAGGCGGCTAGCCCGGATTGCAGGTGCAGACCTCCCCAAGCGATGAGGTCATGTCGTCGACCGGCAGCGAGGCGCGGTTCGATGCTGGACCGGCAGCGCTCCAGGAAATTGAGTGCTGCACTCCAGTCGCCGCCCGAGGTGAGTAGGGCGGCGCGTTGGAACTGACTCGTTGCAATCCACAGCTCGTTGCTTGATTCGGTGGCTGCCCACGCGAGCCGGTCGATCGCGAGCGCGGCCAGGTCGGTGTACCCAAGCTTGTGAGCGAGGCTGTGAGCCGAGTAGTAAAGCTCGCACAGCATCGTCAGCGCGCGGTCGCGGTCGCTCCCGCTGCTGCGATGCACGGCCGCGCGCACCTCACCCAGGAGGGAGGGCAATGCATAGCCGAGCTTGTGGAACGACGCGGCCCGGCGATATCGGCACACCTTCTCGACATCACCGGCTATCTCCGGCAGCCCACGAATGAATGGCACATACGCGTTGTCAATGTCGTAGGCGGCCAGCTCGGTACGCAGCACCGCTAATGCGGCATGAACCTCGGCGTCCTGTCCGGGCGTTGGGGCGAAGGGCTGCCCAGTCAAATCGGTGACGTTGACCCGCAGCGCTTTGGAAACCGCGCCGAGGAAGGCGGGGGTAGCACCCACTCGCTTTTGCTCGACCGACCGAATCAGGCCGAGCGATATATTCGATCTCTCCGCCAGCGTCTTCTGGGTGAGCCCGGCCAACTTCCGCGCCTGTGCTACCCGGTCCGCAACGCTACGGCGATCTTGGCCCATAAGAGTCACCATTCCATTCAACGCGCACCGTAGTACCCGGAGTACGAAAAACGTTGGTACTTCGCGGACGTGGACTGCGGCACCGTTTTCATCAGGCCCCGACGCCGGGTAGGGGGCGTCCCCTCATCGGCAGACCGACTCGCATCTAGCCGCCCGTTGGTGTGCGCAGCTCCTCAACGTTGGGTGCCTACCAATGAGCCAGCAGGGAGGCGCGGGATGAGTTGGTCCGACAAAGATGACGATGACGACAACGGGACGGCGCGGCAGACCTTCTATCAGCGGGAGGAGCTGCCATGAACGCCGCCGAAATACTACCGAATCGCATTCCGTTCGTCGGCCCACCGGCTATCTATGTCGGAGCACCGGCCGATGTGGTCGAACGCTTCGCCGAGGCCGTCCGAGAGTGGGCAGGACATCCCCCGCCCGCTGAGCCGTCTCGGTGCCGGGGTGTCGAGTCCCTCGGCACCGGGCGCACCACTGACGAGGTGGCGTAATGCGCCGAGATGGGATGCGGACCACTCGAACCGAGGATGGTCGCAAGGTCGCGGTGTGGCAGTTAGCGCAGCGTTCTGCACGCATCCTGCGTGTGCAATTCACTTCCGAGTCGTTTACCGCCTATCGCCTGCCGTCGCGGACACCGCTCCCTGCCGCGCAACCCGGAACGATCATGTTCGACGGGGACGCGGATCTGGCCGCCGCGCGGGAGATGCTTCACACGCACGGTGACCTTTGGGACGCGCTTCGCGATGACTACTGGGCTGCCTTGGTGTCGGCGAAGGATCTGCCGAACATGTTGGGGGCGTGAGTCAGATGTTCGAGATAGTTCCGGCATGTTCGAACGCAGTTGCTCCGTCCGTGCGGGCATTGCTTGCAGCGTTTCATGAGGACACCGCCAGCAAGCTGGAACTTGCTCCGGTTGAGAGCACTCCGATCTATCAGCGCGCAGACGGTTCGCTGAGCCGGGTCGACGAAGACGGCTGGATCTCCGATTCCGACACCGACCTGGACAAAGTCGACGCAATCACGATCATGCCGACCAGCGTCGTCGACACCGAAGCGTCATGACCCGGCAGGAACCAGCAGCGCGATCGAAGGGAAAATGCATGCACCGCAAAGCAATCGGGCTGTTGCTGCTCGACATCACGGGCCCGAACCGGGTCCGTGACGAGCAGGTGATCAGCGACTTGGCCCGCCAGCGCGGTTCCGAGTTCACCGGAATCCTCACGATCCGATCAGACACGTACATGCCCACGACTCTGGTTGTCGAAACCGTTTGCAAGGCAGGGGCTGTCGCGGTTCTGACACCGCATCTCGACCACTTCGGCAGACACGCACGAGCGGTCGCCCTGGCCTGCGATCTAGTGACACCGACCGGGACCGTACCGCGCTCGAGCCGCGAACGGTGACCGCCGACTGCTGGACGGCTCGCCGGCTCGCCCGCCGCCCACAACGACGCGAGTAGATTCGGCAGGCTTTCGATGCCGAACTTGCTCAACCTCAGATACGCCTTTGTCGCTCTACTGAAAGGAACTACCGATGATCTCTATGACACTGGCCGAGGTTGCCCAGACCACCGGAGGCCACCTCGACGGCATCACGGACCCGCTCCGCATGGTCACCGCACCCACCGCGTTCGATTCCCGCAACGTCACGGCGGGCGGTCTGTTCGCCTGCCTGGAGGGTGCCCGAACCGACGGCCACGAGTACGCGGCGGACGCGTTCGCCGCAGGTGCAGTGGCTCTGTTGGCCAGCCGCCCGACCGGATTCCCGGCTGTGATCGTCGACGATGTCGTGACCGCCATGAGCGACCTCGCCCGTGAGGTCGCGGCGCGCTACACAGGAACCGTGCTCGCGATCACCGGCTCGGCGGGCAAGACCAGCACAAAAGACCTCCTTACCCAGATCCTCCAGCGCCACGGCAAGGTGACCGCTACCGAGCGGTCGTTCAATAACGAGCTCGGTTTCCCGCATACAGTCCTTCGCGTCGAGGCTGACACAGATTTCCTGGTCTTGGAGATGGGGGCCAGGGGGAAGGGGCACATCCGCCAACTCGCACAGATCGCCCGGCCCGCGATCGGCGCCGTGCTCGGCGTGGGCTCTGCGCATCTCGGTGAGTTCGGTACCAAAGAGACCATCGCAGAAGCGAAACGCGAACTCGTCGAAGCACTGGACACCACCGGGACGGCCATCCTCAACGCCGATGATCCGCTGGTACGAGCTATGGCTGACCACACCATTGCCGAAGTCCTCTGGTTCGGCACCACTGCTGATGCCGATGTACGAGCTGAAGACGTCACACAGGACGCCCAGGCTCGAGCCAACTTCACGCTGCGCTACAACACCGACGCCGCGCCCGTACAGCTGCGCGTCGTCGGTGAACATCACCTCACCAACGCGTTGGCCGCCGCCGCGCTGGCGTTGAGCGCGGGCGTGCCGTTCTCCGTCGTCGTCGACATTCTCAACGACGCCACATTGTTGTCCGGCAGTCGAATGGAGGTCACCGACTGTGCCGACGGCGTGACGGTCATCAACGACGCTTTCAACGCCAGCCCAGAGAGTGTGGCGGCGGCCCTGCGTTCACTGGCTGCCATCGCCGCCGATGACCGCCCGTCCATCGCGGTTCTCGGCGAGATGCGCGAACTGGGGGATGCTTCCCCCGGGCTGCATCAGGAGATCGGCCGCCAGGTCGCCGATCTCGGTATCGGACAACTGATCACGGTCGGCGGACCCAACGCCGAGTTGATGGCCGCCGCCGCCCGCGAAGCAGGTTCGGCTGACGTCGCCCACGCCACCTCCAAGGACGAGGTACTCGGGTTGCTGACCGATGCGCTCTGCGGTCGGGATGTGGTCCTGATCAAGGGAGCGAACTCCGCCGGGCTGTTCGAGACCGCTGCCGCCCTTTCCACCCAACACTGACCAGAGAAGTACCACCATGACCACTACTGACATCGTGGACCTGGCTCGCCGGGCCTGCGTAGGCGCTCACATTCCAGCACGGCGGATCATCCCGATTCGGTTGCGGGACAACGCGATGTTGCGCACCGACGGTCCGGTTGTCATCCGCGTGCACCAGCGAGGGCAGCTCGACACTGCAGTCCGCGAATTGCGCGCGGCGGACTGGCTTCGCTCCCACCACGTTCGCGCGCCCGAACCTCTGGTGCCCGATCCGATTGTTGTCGGCGGGCGACCCGTGACGTTCTGGGAAGATCTCGGCGGCGGTGGTCCAGCGGATGCCGCCGAGACCGGTGTCATATTGCGGACCTTGCACCAGCTACGTGTCCCCTCACATCTGGGTTTGGCGCGCTTCGTTCTGCCGGATTTCACCTCCCGGATCGCACAGTCGCTCACCGACGACGACGCGAAGTCGTGGCTTACCAACCACGCGGACGAGTTGAAGGCGAGGTGGAACACCCTCGAATGGCCCGCCCCGTGGTGCGTGATCCATGGCGACCCGAGCCCGGCGAACACGATGATGGCCGCGCACGGCGGGCACGTGGTTGATCTCGAGCGGTGCTGTATCGGTCCGCCGCAGTGGGATCAGGCGACCTGCGCGTTCCAATCCGACACCCTGTCGGATCCGCCTTCACGTTGGGAGGCTTTCCGCGATGCCTACGGGGCAGATGTCACAGAGTGGGAGGGCTACACCGTGATTCGTGATGTTCGCTCATTCGAGCTGGCATTGTTCGCGTTGCGGCACGCTGCCGTGAGTGCTCATGCTCGGGCGCAAGCGGACTACCGGCTCGCCTGCCTGCGGGGGCATCGGGGGCCGCGACCGTGGAAGTGGATTGCACCCTGACCAGAGCCCGCTACCTGCGGGGAAATGCGTTCCGGCAGTATCGTCGGAACGCTCTCACCGAAGGTTGACGTAGCGTCTCGAAACTCAATTTCCCTGCAGGACAAGCGGGCGTGCGGCGATGGCCAACGCTCGACGACGCCGGCGACCTGATTGCGCCGATCGCCGGCTCTCGCGCACCGACCAAGGATCTCGCCGATATCGCGGATGGGGATCTCGCGGCGGTGATGACCGCCTGGACTTGACCGACGAGCGATGCACCTCGCGCGGCTGATGCCGGTCGACACCGTCTGGTGCCCGATGCTCGCACCTAGGCATCGAGCTCCAGACCCGCTTCCTACTGCGTCGCTGTTGTCGTCGTAACGGTCGTCGTCGGCGCAGTCGTCGGCGCGACTGTGGTCGTGGCAGGAGGTTCGGCACTGCTTGTCGTCGTGGGGTGAATCGGTTCGGGACACTGGCCGGTGTGTACGCCGATGTTGTTGATCTCGTCGTTGGACCGTGGATCGCCCGCGTAGTTGATCTTGTCGGTGCACTTCACGTAAACGCCGCACGGGGCGTCGCCGCAGTAGTCGGTGCCGCCCGGCGCTGGAGGCGGATAGCTCGTTGTGCCGCAGAAGGTCGCGCCACAGGTGTCCGTACCGCCCGGGGTTTCGGGCTGCTCGGCGGCCGGCTGTCCAGCGCCTGCTCCGCCCTCGCTGCCCGTATTACCCCCGCCTCCCCCCGCGCTTCCCGGATTTCCCTGGGCCGCACCGGGATTGCCCGGTGCCGCGGTGGCGGCCGGGGGCGTCGTCCTCGATGCGCTGATCGAGGTGACCTTCGCACTGCTGGAGCTCGGCGCGGCGGAATTCTCCTGGTCAGCCGTGCACGCGGTGACGATCAGCGCCAGCGCCACGACACCGAGCGCCAGTCCCGTGCCAGTGCGCCATCGACGCCCCTTACCCAACATCTGCATGATCCGCACGATCTCTCCTCCTGTGCCTGCCGCCCTGCCTGAAAAGGACAGACGTGCAATGGGTCTGGTGAATTGGGACGGTTGTTCGATGCCCCTGCGTAGTCGTCGGATGATCCCCTGTTGTTACTGACGCGGAAATCACAATCGTTCCGACCTCCGGCCCCACGTTGACGAGATCACCCGGTACGCCGAAACAGTCGATCAGCAAGCTTCGGCATGACCGACCGCGAACCACGCGGCCTTCGAGATCCCCGAGGGCGATGACCCGTTCGGCGGACGCGGCGTGCGTTCGGGCTGGAGCGATCCGGCTGCTCGCAAATGTGCAGTACCGGAGGGTGAGGCGGGATCGCTCGCTGGAGTGATGTGGTCGGCAGAGGAACACGGCGACGATCATTCGTATGCACTTCCGTCGCAAATTACTCGGTGTGAGCTTGGCCGCCGCACTGATCACGGCGGCATTGGCCGCTTGCGCTTCCACCGCGAGTCCGGCGCGAACACTGAACTGGCTACCGTGTGCCGAGAAGACCGAATTCGACTGTGCGACAGTGACTGTGCCCATCGACTGGTCGGACCGAAACGGTTCGACAATCGATATCGCCGTGGTGCGCGATCGAGCCGACGATGCCGCAGGGAAGATCGGAACGCTGGTTTCCTTGCCCGGCGGGCCCGGCTCTTCGGGGGTGGACGAAATCCTGCGTGGCGGAAAGTTCTCGCCGGAGCTGCGGGCGCGGTTCGACATCGTCAGCATTGATCCGCGTGGGGTCAAGCGCAGCCATTCGGTGCAGTGCGATTCCGGACTCGCGGCGAGCCGCCCGAACATGGTGCCGGACACCGGCGGGCGGATCGACGATATTCATTCGTACGCAAGAGATCTCGCCGACAGCTGCCGTCAGTACACCGGGCCGCTGATCGATCATCTCGACGCGGTGAGCGTCGCACGGGATATCGAGGCACTGCGGTCGGTACTCGGCGAGAATCAGCTCACGCTCTACAGCCGCTCCTACGGCACCATGCCCGCGCAGGCGTACGCGGAGCTGTTCCCGAAGCGATTGCGTGCCTCGCTGATGGACAGCGTGGACGATCACAGCCTGGACGGTCGCGGATTCCTGGCCAGCGAAGCTCGAGCGGGCCAAGACACTTTCGACGAATTCGCATCCTGGTGTACGCGCGACGAGCAGTGCGTCCTATACGGCGCCGACACCCACCGCGTCTATGGCGAACTGTTTTCCAGAGCCGAGCACGGCGAGCTGCGAGACGCGGAAAAGCCCGACACCCCGCTAGGCCCACTCGAATTGAGCCGCACGGTCACCCAGCGGCTCTATGCGCCCGAATGGCAGCGCCTGGCAACCGAACTTCGAACACTGAGCGATCAACCGTCCGTCCTCCCGATGCCGACTGCCCCGATCGAGCGATCCGGTAAGGCGACGCCAATGCCGGAGATCATCCTGTGCTCCGACTGGCGCTTCGACATCGCCGATCAAGACGACTGGCTGCGGCTCTGGCGGGAACAGAATGCCAACACCCCCACACTGCGCGCCCATTTCGCCTGGGCCGCAGGCACTCTCTGCTCCGGCTGGCCGACCCCACCACAGAACCCGCAGCACCGCCCGCAGATCGAAGACGGCCCACCTATCCTGATCTTCAATTCCTTGCACGACCCCGCAACCCCCCACGAATGGGCAACCCAGGTAGCCGACCGAACCCCACGCGCGACCCTCCTGACCTACACCGGCTGGGGCCACGGCGTCTACCACCGCACCCCCTGCACCACCACCGCGGCCGACCAATTCCTGACCACCCTGGCACTGCCGCAGACACCCAACTGCGCGCCGGCCTGACCCAGGCGCGAGCGACAATGCCTACCGACCATCCGTACCCCCGCGTCCTCTGGTTCCGGTTGTAGTCGCCGAAAAACATGACGCAGTCCTTCGGATCAGCGACGAAAACAGCTCACTACAAACGAAATCCAACTGTTAGTCGATGCGGACGCGAGTCCGGAAATATCCACCCGCGCATGCTCTCGAGATTCTATAAAGAAACTCAGACCACGCCGAGCCGACAAAGTCCTACCAGGACTCCGCTAGCAATATCAGTCAGGTTCTGCGTCAACCCGCCATACACTTACACCGCGATGGTTTGGAGCACCTTGGGGTGGGCCGCCGCTTTCCGGCGGAGAACTGTGCACCATCGTGAATACACCGTGTCGCGCTACGGCTTGCTGAGCGCACCCTGACGCTGCTGCACTCGACTAATTCGGCACAAGATCGATCGTTCCCGGCGGACAATGGCGAAATGAGAATCGTCGCAACCATCACCGTCGGAGCGAGGCCGACGTGTCTGGCCGCCTTCAACAGTCGAGTGTGGGTCACGAACAGCGATGACAACAGCGTGTCGGTAATCGACACGGGCACGAACACTGTCGCCGCAACGGTCACCGTCGGCGTACGCCCCACAGGGGTGGTCGCCGACCCCCAGACCGGCGTCTTCGTCGCAAACAGCGGCGAAGGCACCATCACGGTGCTCAACCTCGACAACACGCCGAAGGCCACCATCGAGATCGAGCCCTTCGCGGGGATCCCACTACATCCGGTCGGGGTGGGGAACCTGCATTTCGCGGCCATAGTGGTCGTGTTCAACCGTGACGGTGGAGTGGCACAGATCAACCACGGCCCCGCGCTGCCCGCCGCCACCTCCCTTTTCGACGGCGGCGATCCCTCTGCCTTCACGGGCATCGCACGCAGCCCCCATGGGGTGGCTTTCGGATCGGACCCCCATCGATTCTTGTACGTGAGCAATCCCGGCGCGGACAGCGTTTCCGTGTTCGATATCAGTGCGGGGTTCCCGCGGCACCGTGCGCGCATCCCGGTCGGCCTGCGCCCAGTGGGGGTGGCCGCGCACCCGCAGCAGCCGCTGGTTTATGTCGCCAATTCCAAGTCCGACACCGTGTCGGTAATCCACGAGGAAACGGTGATCAGGACGATCGATGTCGCCGCGCGTCCCTTCGGCGTGGCGGTCGATCAACACGACCGAGTCTGGGTCACTCACGACGCGGGTCTCGTGTCGATGATCGACGCCGTGACCGAGACTGTCACCGCCACCGTGGAGGTCGGCTCCCGGCCGGAAGGCGTCGCCGTCGATGCGCACACCGGCCACACTTATGTGGTCAACAGTGGTGAAGGCACCGTGAGCGTGATCGGTCCGGACGGGGCTTGAAATAACCGCGCTCGTCCCCGGACCCGATCCGCCACCTGCGATCGGAGCCATCCTGTGCACTAACAAGTCGATCGCTGGTTTTGAGACGTTCTCCGCTATCGGTATGGGCGCAGAGTGCAGAACAGGGCTTTTCGAATAATTTCCCGCCCTCGTCGTAAGGACTGGGTTCACTTCTCGGGTCGGCAACAGAACGCGGGCGCGTACCGGGCCCAACCATCGGTCGGCCAGATGTCGGCGCCGCTCGCTACAGTCACGCGGTGGCTGTAGCGCGGTACTCGTTCACGGCGGAGGTGTGGGAACACGGTGGGCAAGGGTCGTGGCATTTCGTGGACCTGCCCGAGAGCATCGCCGATGAGATCGAGGAGAGGTATTCGCACCGGGCCGGTGGGTTCGGAGCGGTGAAGGTGGAGGTGACCATCGGCGGTAGCCGTTGGTCGACCTCGCTGTTCCCGGCTAAGTCCCGGGCCACCTACGTGCTTCCGGTGAAGAAGCCGGTGCGGATCGCCGAGCAGCTCTCGGCCGGATCCCCGACGCGCATCGAACTCGTCGTCATCCTCTGATCCGCGCACCGGCTCGACTCATGATCGGGTCAGTGCTGCGCGAGGCACTCGCTGACGATTTTGCTGGTGGCCTGGCGGGCCTTGTCGGCGTCTTCCTTGCTCATACCGAGGGTTGTCGGGTCGACAACCTTGGTGTCGTATTCGCTGCCTGTCATCTTGCGCAGGCCCTCCTGCGAAATACCCTGCTCCACATAGAGCTTCGCCGCGCATTCGGCGAGCTTCGGGTCCTGCAGTCCCTTGTCCTGCAGCGACTTCGAGAGATCTGCCTGGGTTATCGCGGTCGGCGCCGCGTCCGTGTCGTTACCGCACGCCGCCAGCATCGGCAGCGCGACAGCGGCCGCGGCGATCAGGAAAATCCGCACCTGACTCCTCTTCTCAGTAAGCTTCATTAGGGCGGCCACTTCGTAGGCGCCGCAACGATAATGCCGCACCGAGGCCCCGGTGGCCGCCCGAGCCGAAGTTCCCGGCCCGGGGAAGCAGTCACAGATCCATGGCCGCCCGCAATGCGGTGTCCAGCCGTTCGAGCTCTTCGGTTTCCATTTCATCGACTCGCTCGGCGAGCCAGCCACGGTAGATGCGACCGATATTGCCCGCGTGCACCCACCCGTGCCGTGATACCGGCACCGCGAGGATGTCCTGCGGATCCTGATCGAGTATCTCGGCGGCGATCAGCCACTGCCTCGTCGACTCGTTGATGCCATCACTGCTGATGAGCACGACGGTGCGGCGCCGCGGCGGCGAACCATGGGGATAGTAGGTCCACAGTTCACCCCTGCGCACGCATCGCCTCCTCGGCGGCGGCCAGCTCCGCCTCGTCCGCCGCGGCATCGGCCGTCACATCCAGCATCGGACCGACTCCCGTACGCACGGCCTCGCGGCGCGCTGCCTTCGATATCCACGCCGAGGGCGACATACCGGCTCTGGCCGCGGCCTGTTCGGCGAACGACCAGGCGGCCTCGTCCAGCGAAAGGGTGACCTTACGCGTTGCCATACCTTTTATCGTACCGATCCGAGCCCGTTTCGGCTCGTCATCAAGGGGCGCTGACATGTCGATGCGAGAGGTCTCTGCCTATTCGACCAGTTCGTCGACCTCGACGGCCAGGGACGGGGTGTCGCCTTCGCGGTCAGCGCACGCGAGCACGACTCGGGCTGAGGTCTTTCTTGCCGCGGCCACCGCCAGAGATACCGGCCGCCGTCTAGATGTCATCGGCGGATGCCCGGCGCAGCCCGTACTAGGCCGTCGAGGATCTTTGTCGGTAATCAGCTCGGATGGTCGTGGCCGGTGCTTCGCGTCGCGGTGCAAGGGCGGAGGGTCGGCAGCAGGCGCAGCGATATCGATCCAAACTGATGGCTGGTGACTGCTGTTAGTGTGATCTCATTCGGCCGATCGCGAAGAACTGGGGATCACGAGGATGACGACGCTGAATCACCACCGGGTCGGCGCCGGCGAACCGCTGGTCCTCGTGCACGGGATCGGCAGCAGGTGGCAGGTGTGGGAACCGATCATCGACAGCCTCGCCGAATCTTTCGACGTCATCGCCGTCGACCTGCCCGGGTTCGCCGGTTCCGCGCCGCTGGCGCACACCACCGTCGACACGCTCACCGATGCGCTCGCCGATTTCCTCGCCGCCGAAGCCATCCATCGGCCGCACCTCGCGGGCAACTCGATGGGCGGGCTCATCACGCTGAACCTCGGCGCGCGCGGGCTCGCTCGATCGGTGACCGCCTTCTCACCGATCGGATTCTGGGAGACCGCGGGCCGCGTCTGGTGCCAGCAGTCACTCGGCAAGTCCAAGGCGCTGGCGGGCCCGCTCGGATCCGCGTTGCCGAGGATCCTCGGGACCGCCGCGGGCCGGACCGCCTTTCTCGGCCTCGTCTTCGGCAAGCCGTGGGCGGTCTCCACTCAGATCGCCATCGACACCGCGGGCGGTGCGGTCAACGCCCCCGCCTTCGACGACGCGCTCACCTCGTTCGCCGCGGCGGAGCTACACGAAATCGGCAGTCTCACAGACATTCCCGTCACCATAGCGTGGGGCAATCGCGACATCCTGCTGACCTATGCCACGCAGAGCCGCCGCGCCCGCGCGGCGTTGCCGAACGCCGGGCACGTCACCCTGCACGGCAGCGGGCATACCCCGTTCTACGACGACCCGGCCGCCTGCGCGAAGGTGCTGCGGGACACGATCGCCGGTTGCCCGTAGCGCCCTATCGGTCCGACCGTGGTGCGGTAAGGGTGCTCGGCTCCGCCGTGCCCAGCAGGATGCGCACCGCGTTTCGCCAGCGGTGCTGGATGATTCGGTTCCGATCGAGATCACCGGTCAACAGCGCGCGCAGCGCGAGACCGGTCATGATCTCGATGGTGAATTCGGTGATCGTCGGCACCCGGGGATCGTCGGGGAACTCCGCGCGGAAGAGGTCGCGAATGCTGTTGTGCATCAGATCGAACAGGCGGTGCTCCAGCGGCAGGAAGGCCGCGAGCAGTTCCGGGTCGGTGCGGGCGCCGACCCACATTTCCAGCGCGGCCAGGAAGGTCGGGCCGCTGAGCATCCGCATGGTCAGCTCGACTGCCGTCTCCAGCCGATCGGATTCGGCGGGTATCGCCTCGAATTCCCTTGTCAGCTGGAGGAATCGACGTTCGGCGACATGTTCGACGGCACCCGCGAGCAGATCCGCCCTTGTCGGAAAATAGTGCTGCAGCGTACCGCGCGGGACACCGGCCCGCTTCTGCACTTCGAGTGTGGTCGTGCCCGCGTAGCCGACCGCGACCAGGCTCTCCACCGCCGCGTCCAGGAGGCGGGTGCGCATGCGTGCCCTGCGCTGCGCCTGCGTCTCCCGGACGCGTTCGGTCATGACGTCAGCGTCCCTGCCACTGCGGTTCACGCTTCTGCGCGAAAGCGAGTGCGCCCTCGGCGGCATCCTTGGAAAACAGCGCGGGCAAAGCGATTTCGCCCTGCTTGGCGAAACCCTCCGCGACGCTCCAGTCCGGCGACTCGTCGATGATCCGCTTGCTCGCGGCGACCGAGAGCGGTGCGGCCGCGACAATGTCCGCTGCCAACGCCAGCGCACCTTCCAGCGCGCCACCGGGTTCGGTGACCCGGTTGACCAGCCCGAGCTGGTAGAGCCGCTCGGCGCCGATCCGGCCGCCGGTCAACGCGAGCTCGGCGGCCATCGGCCGCGGCAAGCGCTGTGTCAGGCGCAGCACTCCGCCGCCCGCGGCGACAAGACCGCGCTTCACCTCCGGAATGCCGAACTGCGCGTCGCGCGCCGCGACGATCAGATCACCGGAGAGCGCCAACTCGAAACCACCGGCGAGCGCGAACCCCTCGACCGCCGAAATCATCGGTTTGACAGGTGGTTTCGCGGCGATGCCGAGCGGGCCGCGGCGCTGTGTCATCGGCATCTCGCCCTTGGCGGCCGCGACGAGGTCCATTCCGGCGCTGAACGTTCCGCCCGCACCGGTGAGCACAAGCACGCGGGCGGAGTCGTCGGCCTCGAACTCGTCGACGGCGGCCTCGATGGCCTGTGCGGTGGCCAGGTTGATGGCGTTGCGGGCCTCGGGACGGTTGACGGTCAGCAGCGTGACGGCGTCGCGCCGTTCGACAAGGATCAGGTCGGTCATCGGGCTGTCCTCTCGGTGAGCAGGGTGAGCTGGTGTGCGGCCGCGATGTCGACGGCGACGCCGAGCGGATCGCCGTCGGTGAACGCCGCGATGGTCTCGGTATCGGACACCCGCACCAGTATGCGTGCGCCGTCCGGGTTGAGCGCGCTGATCACCACGGCCTCCGGCTCATCGGCGCGGTCGGGCCCGCTGCCCTTGCGATAAGCGACGGTGTAGGACTCGACGATGGCGGGCCCGGTGTAGCCGGGCACCGTATCACGCCGTGCGACAGGCACTTCCGCCTCGACGGCCCGAAATAGTCGGGCGGGCGGCCGCGCCGAGTACACGCCGACACCGTGTTTGGTGATGTACCAGCCCAGAGCGGTTGCCAGACCATAGGACCCGGAGTCCTCGCGCAGCAGGCCGACCAGCGTCGCGAGGGCATGGGTGGTGTAGTTGTTGCCCGGCCCGCCGCCGAAGGTGAGTCCGCCGGTGACCGAGAGCGGCCGGGCGGGATCGTCGATCGGCAGTCCGAGCGCCTCGGCCGCAACCTGCACGGCGACCGGGAAGCAGGAATACAGGTCGAGGTAGGCCACATCGTCGATGGCGACGCCCGCGGCCGCCAATGCGGCCTGCCCGGCAGCGGCGATGGCCGGCGAGGCGGCCAGATCCGCGCGCTCGGAGACGAACCATTCATCGGTGGCCGTCGCGCCACCGTGCGGGAAGACCCACCGGTCGTGCGGGACACCCGCCGCGTCGGCGGCGGCGGCGCTGCACACGATCAGACCGGCGCCCTGATCCACGGACAGATTCGCGACGAGCAGCTTCGGGTACGGGGTCGACACCAGCCGGTTGGCCGGACTCGGCGTCACCAACTCAGCGATCGAATGCTCGATGGGCTGCCAGGCATACGGGTTTCGCGCCGCCACCCCGGACAGCCGCGACCACAGCCCGCCGATCCGCTCCCGATACTCCTGTTCGCTCAGGCCGAGGCGTCCGCGCAGGGCGGTTTCCATCAGCGCGTAGAAATACACCGGGCCCCACAGCCCTGCCGCGGTCTCCATGTCGGTGTTGGGTCCGCGCTCGGAGCCGATGACGTCGGTCGGTCGCGCCGCTTGCGGCTGCTCGGGCCACTCGAGCGTGCCGCCGCCGCGGGTCGCGGCGTTCCAGGATGCGACCGCCTCCGCTCCGGTGAGCAGCGCGACGTCGGACTTCCCATCGGCGATCGCCTGCGCGACGGTGTTGAGCAGCCGTAGCGGTGCGTCACCGCCGAACCGCGCGGACTGCACCGTCCGCTTCGGGGCCGCGCCGAGTTCGGCGGCGACGAGTGCGCCGAAGTCCGGATAGGGACGACTGACCGGCGCCGCCGTGGCGATCAGGTCGGCCGCGCGGAGCAGTCGGTTGCCGGCGCCGCTGTCGGATCCCGCGCGACGCAGGGATTCGGCGGCGAGTTCGACAGGTCCGGGCAGTCCCGGCTCGCCCGGCCGGTGCACGATCTGCCCGGCGCCGACGAGCACCGGCGTTCGGGGGTCCATTCCCGCTGGCAGCATGTGTTCCTCCGCTTCACGCTCCAGTTACCGTCAGCATTGACGGTAACTACAGTTTCGATTAGAACAGGTGCCGCCCCGACGGGCAATGGCCGAAGGCGCGAACTGACTCACGGGTAAGATTCGGGAATGGGCACTAACATCGCGCTGCGGTTGGACGGCGACCGCGCCTACGTCACGCTGGACCGACCCGACAAGCACAACGGCCTCACCCTCGAGATGCTGCGTGGGCTTGCCGAGACCGCACGCACCATCGCCGACCTCAAAGGCCTGCGGGCGGTCATCCTGTCCGGCAACGGCCCGAGCTTCAGCAGCGGCCTCGACGTCGCCGAGGCCACCAGCGACCCACTGGCCGTCGTGCGCGGCTTCATCCCACTGCCCTGGCGCGGCACCAACACCTTCCAGGAAGCCTGCTGGGCGTGGCGTCGACTCCAGGTCCCGGTGATCGCGGCGGTACATGGTCGCTGCTACGGCGGCGGCCTGCAGATCGCACTGGCCGCGGACTTCCGATTCGCCACGCCGGACGCGGAATTCTCGGTGATGGAAGCCAAGCACGGCCTGGTGCCGGACATGACCGGCGCCGCGACGCTGTCGCGCCTGATCGGCATCGACAAGGCGCTGCTGCTGACCATGACCGCCGACATCGTCGACGCCGCCTATGCCGAGCGCATCGGCCTGATCACCGAGGTCACCACGGACCCGGTCGCGACCGCGGAAAAGCTCGCCGAACGCATCGCGAACCGCTCCCCGCACGCTGTCGCGGGAGCCAAGCGACTGTTCGATCGGTCCTGGGAGGCTTCCGTGCGCCGTACCTTCGCGATCGAGCGGGCCATTCAGCTGCCGCTGATCGTGCGAAAGGCGACGTCCCGGGCCGAAAACCCACCGAAGTAATCGTTGACTGTCACCGATTAGTGACCCAAGCCCACCAATTGCCCGGGATTGGCTGTTAGCATTTCCAACGATTTGCCAGCCAGTCGAAATGTGCCTGGAAACACACGACGGGGGTCGGTGTATCGAGCATGCTTCGGCGAGAGACCGGAGGGCTCAAAGACTTTGACCAAAACCGGATCCATCCTGCTGTCCGCGCTGGCGGGTGCCACGGCCTTGCTCCTCACCGCGACTACCCCAGCCTCGGCGAACCCCAACGCGATCAACCCGTTTCCCGTGCTCAACGGCACAAATGGACTGCCCAATCTGGCCGGTCGGACCAAGGCGGTTTTCCAGGTGACGGGCATGGCCAGCCCGAACAACACCCAGACCTACAACGTGCTCGGCACTGATCTCGGCATCATGTGGGACAACGGAAGCGGCGAAATGCTGACCGCGTTCGGCGACACCGCCGGACTCGGTTTCCCGAATTTGCTCGCCGGTAGCATGTGGGCGTGGCGCAGCAATATTCTTGTGCGAAGCCATACTCAGGACCCGGCCAACGGCATATTCTTCGACAGTGTCGTGCGGGATGTATTCGGGCAGGCGCGCGACCTTATCCCCAGCCCCAAGATTCCGTTCATCGAGATCAGCCGCATCCCCACCGCGGGCATCGCGGTCAATGGTGTCCAGTACATGAGCCTCATGTCGGTGCAGAGCTGGGATGACGTCGGGCAGTGGACGACGAGCTTCTCCGGCCTCGCCGCCTCCGGCGACAATGGCGAGACGTGGGCCGAGCTGCCGCAGACCCGCAGGCCCAACGAAGGGGCCGACGCCAACTTCCAGATGAACGCCTTCCTGAAAGACGGCGGGTACGTCTACGAATACGGCACCCGCTCCGGGCGCAACCGTGCGGCGTTCGTCGCCCGCGTGCGGGACAACGACATCGCCAACCTCGCCGAATACGAGTACTGGGACGGCGAGCGCTGGAAGAAGGACGACGTCAACGCGGCCGCGCCGATCATGTTCGGCGTCGGCGAGCTGTCGGTCATGTACAACCAGTACCTCGGCCAGTACGTCGCGCTGACCACCGATCCGTTCAATTCGGTGGTGATGCGTCGCGCGCCGTCACCGACGGGTCCGTGGAGCGATCCCGAGGTGTTGATCGACACCAGGGAACTGCCGACCGCGTACGCGCCGTCGATTTTCCCGTACCAGACCGGTCGTGACCTGTACTTCCTCACGACGGTCCACAGCCAGTACAACGTGGTTCTGATGCGCACCACGTTGTGACCACGGCCCGCGCGTCGGCCCGGGTGGTCCGATGACTCCATGTCCGGATCGGACGCGGCGCTGCGAGGCGGCCCTGGCCTGTCCATAGACTGACGGGTATGGAGGCGGCCGATTGGGACGCGCGGTATGCGCAAGGTGAATTGGTCTGGGGCGCACCGCCGAACAGCACGGTGGTCGAGCACGTCTACGGGCTGGAGCGGCGCACACCGCTACAGTCCGACACCCCGGACGGCGATGTGCCTGCGCTGCCGCGCGCCCTCGACCTCGCCTGCGGCGAGGGTCGAAACGCATTGTGGCTGGCCACGCACGGCTGGCAGGTGCACGCGGTCGACTATTCACAGGTGGGGGTCGACAAGGGCCGCACCGTCGCGACCCGCTTGTCGCGCTCCGTACGCGGCCGCATCACCTGGCAGTGCGCCGATGTCACCGACCTCGACGCGGCGGGTATCACCGGCCCGTACGAGCTGGTCCTGATGGTCTTCCTGCACCTGCCCGACGAGCAGCGCCGCACCCTGGTCCGTCGCTGCGCGGATCTGCTCGCCCCCGAGGGCACCCTGCTGATCCTCGGGCACGACGCCACCAATGTCACCGACGGCTACGGCGGCCCGCAGGACTCGTCGGTCCTCTTCACCCCCGAAGACATCGTCGCCGACCTCGGCCCGAAATCCGAACACATCCAGGTCCGCATCGCCGAGCGCATCCTGCGCCCCACCGAAGACCGCGATGCCATCGATGCCCTGGTCGTCGCGACCAGATCGGCAGCAGTACCTGACCAGCAAGCACTGGAATCCCAGACCGCCGAGTGACCAGAGACCCGCCTGAGTCGCGCCGAGCATGCCCGTTCCGCTGGTCACCTCGAGCCCCAAGACACGGTCGGTGCGCATGACCCGGATCAGCAGACGACATCGACCCGAGCACTTTTCAGCGTCACCGAGCCAAATCAGAAGTCCAACAGATAGCTCTGCTCAGAACTAGAAGCAGCGGTTATCGGAGTGCGAGTCCGGCCCAGCGCCGCAGCGGCGGCGTCACGATGTCGGCGATCTCGGCGAAGCCGCTGCGGAACGAATGCGGTTGCCCGGCAATGGTTTCCACCTGTGTCGCGTCGGCGGCGGCGGGCACGCCGAACGGGTCGCGCGCGCCGTTGATCACCACCACCTCGATATCACCGGTCGATCGCAGCTCCTCGACGCGGGTGTTCTCCGGCTTTCCCGGGGGATGCAGCGGAAAGGACAGTGCGATCACCCCGCTTGCCTCTGCGGCGATCGCGGTGCGGCAGGCCACCCGGGCGCCATTGCTGCGACCACCCTGGATCAGCGGGACCTTCTTTACCTTTTTACGCAGGCCCGCGACGATCTCGAGCCAGGCTTCGTCCTGCTTCACCGCCGAGCCCGGCGCACGTCGTCCCGCGACCCGATAGGGCTGCACGACTCTGGCCACCGCACCGCCGAGCTCGAGCGCACGATCGCGCACCGCGATCAGGTCTTTCGCGTCGACGCCACCCCCGGAACCGTGCGTGAGCAGCAGCAGGAAGGCAGGCGTTCGCGGCTTGTCGAGCTCGATCTCGGCAGGCCCTGCGCTCGTCTCGATTCGCACACCCAACGGTAGCGCTCCAGCAACCAGGAAATAGTGAGCGCAACAGGGCCTTCGCTCGGCAGTCGAGCCAGGTCGGCAACCTCCCTCTTACTCGAGCCGCGGCGGCGCGGCAACGCCTTCCAGTGTTTTTCGCGTCACATTGCCCGCTCGAGCCTTTGCCTCCCCATTACCGGCCGGTAATATGTTTCATAAGTTACCCGCGAGTAGCATGCGGAAACCCGGATGGCTACCCGGTGGCGACAACGGGCGGGAACGGCAAGCAACCGACCGCACCAACTCAACGGAGAGTGAGTAGACAGACATGGGCCACTACAAGAGCAACGTCCGCGACCTGGAGTTCAACCTCTTCGAGGTACTCGGCCTCGGTGCGCTCCTCGATGGCGAAGCATACGGCGATCTCGACTCCGAGACCGTCAAGGAGATGCTCAACGAGGTGCGTCGCCTGGCTGAGGGTCCGCTGGCCGACTCGTTCGTCGACGGTGACCGCAACCCGCCGACCTTCGACCCCGAAACCCACGCCGTCACTCTCCCCGAGTCCTTCAAGAAGTCCTACCGCGCGCTCGAAGACGCGGGCTGGGCCAAGGTCGGCGTCCGTGAGGAGCTGGGCGGCCTCGGCGCGCCGAGCGCCGTCACCTGGGCGCTGGGCGAAATGATCCTCGGCGCCAACCCGCCTGCCCAGATGTACGCGGCGGGCGCGGGCTTCGCGCAGGTCTTCTACAACAACGGCACCGATGAGCAGAAGAAGTGGGCTCAGATCATCGCCGACCGCAACTGGGGCGCCACCATGGTGCTGACCGAGCCGGATGCCGGCTCCGACGTCGGCGCCGGCCGCACCAAGGCGATCAAGCAGGAAGACGGCACCTGGCACATCGAGGGCGTCAAGCGCTTCATCACCTCGGGTGACTCCGACGACCTGTTCGAGAACATCATGCACCTGGTGCTGGCCCGCCCCGAGGGCGCAGGGCCGGGCACCAAGGGTCTTTCGCTGTTCTACGTGCCGAAGTTCCACTTCGACTTCGAGACCGAGACCATCGGCGACCGCAACGGTGCCTTCGTCACCAATGTCGAGCACAAGATGGGCATCAAGGTCTCGGCCACCTGTGAGGTCACCTTCGGCGGCCACGGCATCCCCGCCAAGGGCTGGCTGGTCGGCGAGGTGCACAACGGCATCGCGCAGATGTTCGACGTCATCGAGAACGCTCGCATGATGGTGGGCACCAAGGCCATCGCGACCCTCTCGACCGGCTACCTGAATGCGCTCGACTACGCCAAGCAGCGCGTCCAGGGCTCCGACCTGACCCAGATGACCGACAAGGCCGCTCCCCGCGTCACCATCACCCACCACCCGGACGTGCGTCGTTCGCTGGCCCTGCAGAAGGCATACGCCGAAGGCCTGCGCGCCATCTACCTCTACACCGCCGCACACCAGGATGCCGATATCGCGCAGCTGGTTTCCGGTGCCGACGAGGACGTGGCCTTCCGCGTCAACGATCTGCTGCTGCCGATCGTCAAGGGTGTCGGTTCCGAGCGGGCCTACCAGTACCTGACCGAATCGCTGCAGACCTTCGGTGGCTCCGGCTTCCTGCAGGACTACCCGATCGAGCAGTACATCCGCGACGCGAAGATCGACTCGCTGTACGAGGGCACCACCGCCATCCAGGCGCAGGACTTCTTCTTCCGCAAGATCGCCCGTGACCGCGGCGTCGCGCTGGCCCATGTGGCGGGCCAGGTGCAGAAGTTCATCGAGTCGGAGGCAGGCAACGGTCGCCTGAAGGCCGAGCGCAAGCTGCTGGCCACCGCGCTGGAGGACGTGCAGGCCATGGCCGCCACGCTCACCGGCCACCTGATGGGCGCGCAGGCCGACCCGAAGGAGCTCTACAAGGTCGGTCTCGGCTCGGTGCGCTTCCTGCTCTCCGTCGGTGACCTGCTCATCGGCTGGCAGCTGCTGCGTCACGCCGAGGTCGCCATCAAGGCTCTCGACAATGGCGCCACCGGCTCCGACGAGGCGTTCTACACCGGCAAGGTCGGCGTCGCGCAGTTCTTCGCCCGCAACGTGCTTCCGGAGCTGACCGCCACCCGCGCCATCCTGTCGAACCTGGACAACGACATCATGGAAATCGACGAAGCGGCGTTCTGATGCGGTAGCTGACTGCTATCACACACTGAACACAGCACAGCGGCCCGGAGACTCTCCGGGCCGCTGTGCTTTTCAGTGCGTGCGCTAGTCGATTCGGTCTGCGTGCTCGGCGTCGAATTCGGCCTGCGAGCGCAGGATTGCGTCGTGGTTATCGCGTGACCATGCGACCAGCCCGAAGATCGGGACCGACAGGCTCTGGCCGCGCTCGGTCAGCGCGTATTCGACCTGTGGCGGATAGGTCGGCAGCACGGTGCGGCTGACAAGACCGTCACGAACCACTCGGCATAACACCGGCCGCCGGACATCGGCCGCGAAAAGCGGTGCACAATGATCGGGCAAGCCGCGCGTGTGCCGACGAAGGGACCGTTTGGATGAACCGCTCGCTGCCCGCCCTTGCCAGAATCGGCGTACTCACCGCCGCATTCGTCGTCGCGTTCGCCGGACCGGCCTGCGCTGATCCGAACAATGTCAATCCGATTCCCGGGCTCAACGGCCAGCCGCGCGGACTACCGCGGCTACCGGGTCCGGCCCAGGCGATCTTCCAGGTGACCGGGATCGACAGCCCCAATCACACCCAGAACGTCAACGTGCTCGGCACCGATCTCGGCATCATGTGGGACGACGGCGGCGGCCGGATGATCACCGCCTTCGGCGACAGCGCCGGGCTCGGCGTGCCCAACCTGCTCGCGGGCAGCGTCTGGGCCTGGAACAGCAACGTCCTGTTCCGCAGCACCACCAAGGACCCGGCGAACGGCATCATCTTCGACAGCGTGGTGCCCAATCCCCTGCCGAGTCCGAAGATTCCCGGCATCGAGATCAGCTTTATCCCGACCGCGGGCATCTCGGTGGGCGGCGTGCAGTTCATGAGCATGATGTCGGTGCGCGAATGGGGCGACCACGGCAAGTGGGCCACCAACTTCACCACCCTCGCGGCCTCCGGTGACGGCGGGCAGACCTGGGCCCAGCTGACCAACACCCGGCGGGCGAATGTGGACGGCCACGAGAAGTTTCAGCAGAACGCCTTCATGAAGGACGCGGGATATATCTACCGCTATGGCACACCCGGAGGCCGCGACAACCCCGGATTCGTCTCCAGGACAAAGGAAGCCGATATCGCGAATATCGACGGCTATGAGTATTGGGACGGCGGCGCATGGCAGCCCGGCGACGCGAAGACCGCGGCGCCGATCGTCGGCGAGGTCGCCGAGCTGTCGGTGATGTGGAACAACTACCTCGGCAAGTTCGTCATGCTCACCACCGACCCGGCCAATTCCGTTGTCATGCGCACCGCGTCGGCTCCACAGGGCCCATGGGGCGAACCGCAGGTTCTCGTCAGCGGGCCGTCATTGCCGACTGCCTACGCACCCATGATCTTTCCGTACCAGACCGGGCCGGACCTCTACTTCATGCTGACCGTGCACAACCAGTACAACGTGATCCTGCTGCGAACTCCATTGTGACGGGTGGCCAGACAACACAAGCGGCCCGGATTTCTCCGGGCCGCTTGTGGATCGACGCGCAATCGAGCGCTTATCAGCCTGCCGTGGCGGCGGTCGGCAGCGGCTTGACGCCACCCGAACCGGTCGCCAGCAGCTTCACGATGCCGGCGGCGAGGTTGCCCGAGCCGGTGGGAGCCGGGACGGGGGCGGGGGTCTCGGCCGCGGCGATACCCGAACCAGCGAGGACGATACCGGCAGCGGCAACGGCGGCACCGAACAGACGAATCTTGCGCATGAAAACTCTTCTTCCTTAAGCCTCATCCGACCGCGTGTGCGATCGACTGCGCATTTCTATCACGGTAGATTTTCGATCGGGGTCGTGATAATGAACACCATGCAAACTGATGGTTACCAGTTCCCCACACGACCTGGAGGTTCGCTGTGCGGCGACGCTACTCGCCGTCGGCACAAATAATCAGTAGTGGCAGAAATACTGGCCTCCCTCTCGCGGCTCGTGATAATGCGAACCGGCCCTCGCCGATTAAGCCACAGGGCGCTCGAGAACCTTTGCACAGCAACAGGTATCGAGGGCAAAAACCAAAATACCCCGCCTCGTGCGAGGCGGGGCAATTCGGTTTCGCTAATTACGGGGTCGTGGGGGGCTTGGTAGCCGCCGAGCCGGACGCCAGCGCCTTGAGAAGTTCCGGAAGCAGCGCCGCCGAGCCGGTGCCACCCGGGGTGGGCTCACCCGGGGCGATGGTGCCGATTTCCTGCAGGACGACGCCCTGGTCGACAGTTGCGGACGCCAGGCCAGAGCCCGCGCCGATCACAGCAGCAGCAGCGATAAAGACCACACCGAACACGCGAAGCTTGCTCATTGAACATCTACCCCTAGAAATATCTCTCGCCGATAACACGTTTGTTATCAACGAAAGATGTTCTATCACAAGGCTTCAACTGCCAGCGAGCAAATGCGCGATCCCTCCACCGGACAGAAGTTGCCGCACCGTTGCGAGTCATTCGAAATGAAATCCACGGATAATCGGGCTCGAACCCAGCGGCCGGGCGGCCCCGCACCGCACCCACCCCCGCGAACTCCGCCGCCGCCAAAACGGCTGGTGACGCTGCAGCTGGCACGATAGGGCGCACAGCATCGGGCACACGCCGAGATCACACCAAAGACCTTGTGCGATGTCCCAATTGGGCGAATCTCGAGGGAACCGGGAGACATGCCCATAGAACTGTGGTGTACCCAGCTACCCACAAGTTATGTTGAGAAGTATTTCACAGAATTTACCTGTAACATTTCCGGGCTCGCGGAGATGATGCGGTGATTCGCTATTATCCGCTCGATCCGAGCACCCAACGCGCTCGGTAATCCAGGCCATTCCCGTACAGCCCGCCTCCGGAACTGTACGGGTAGCGCCGCAGCCCGCAATCTCAGATCGCGTCCGGGAGGGTAGGCGGGATCAAGTCGTCCTCCGCAGGTTCCCCGGCGCCGACGCGCTGAGCCCGGCCTACTCGCACTTGACGATAGGGATCGGGTCGTACTTCACGGTCCGAGTCGCACGCGAGACTTCCCGGCCGGTTTTGCGATCGGTGATGACGCGAGTATCGGACACGGTGAACCCGGGGGCGCCCTCGGAGGCGATGCAGTCCTTGCCCTTCGGCAGGGTGACGGTGTTGGGTTCGGTCGGCTTGGTGCGTTCGCCGGTGGTGGACTCGACATCGACGGTCTTGGTACCCCAGAGCCGGACCGTGACATCGGCGTCGGTGGTGAGGGTCTCGATGTACACGCCGTTGGGGGTGTTGTTGCGGAAGCGCAGGTCGATGGCGCCGTCGAAGACGGTGGCCTCGCGCGCGGCGGGGTAGCGCGAGATGTAGTAGCTGTGCTCGGTGTGGCCCGCGTCCTCGAGGCCCGCGAAGTAGGAGGCGTTGTAGAGGGTGGTCGCGAATTGGCTGATCCCACCGCCGACGGCGGTGCTCGGTCGACCGTGATCGATGATGCCGGATTCGACATAGCCCTCGGCCGTGCCGCGCGGGCCGGTGAAGTCGTTGAGCGAGAACGTATCTCCAGGTTTGACGATGGCGCCGTTCACCTTCCGCGCTACCACCCGGATATTCACCCCCGAGGGACCGCTGAAGCCGTTGGTGGTGAATTGACCCATGACGTCGGTGACGCCGAGGCCCTGCGCGGCCTCGGTGGTGAGCTTGGGCTCGACCTTGTCGTAGATGGCCTGGGCGGTTCGTTCCTGCGGCAGCACAACGAGATTCGGCAGCTGCTCGAGCGTCTTCGGCCAGTTGATCTTGTCGCCGACGATCGCGGGAACAACCTTCGCCGCGCTACCGGCCAGACTGAAGGTCGCGTCCTTCGCCTCCACCTCGGAGGGAGCCAGCTGGGGCGCCAGCAGACCGGTCGCGATCTCCTGGTTGAAGGTGGCGGCGAGTCCGCCATTGCCATCGGGCGTGAACGACACGATGGACGCGATCTGCTCCGGCTCCAGCTTGGCCGCCGCACCCTTGCCCGCGAAGGTGATCGGCGCGCGCACCGCGGGCTCCGCGACCTCGTGCAATGCCCGATCGACCGCTTCCGGACGCACGGTCATGGGGGCGGCCGTCTCCGGCAGATCGATCAGCGCGCCGTAGATCCAATTGTCGATCAGCGCTGCGCGGGCCGCGGGACCGTCGAGCACCCGTCCTGGCACCGGCGGCACAGCTACCGGTCTCCCGCCGTCGAATCTGATGGTGCCTTCCACCGTCGGCCTGTCATGCACCCGCAGGGCGGCGAGCTGACGATCCATCGCCGAGTTGTCGACCACACTGGCGATCGGCACCGCACGGGTGGTGAACAGCGATGCCAGCCGGGTGACCGGATTCAGTGGCTGCGAGCCGACGCGTTCCCAGGTGGTCGCCCAGTCCACTTCCAGCCCCGCGGCGCTCGGCAGCAGCTTGGTCTGCATATCGGCGATCTGCACCGGCAGTTCGTGCCCGGAACGCGGGCCGAGCACCGCGCGCAGCTTGGTGTCCGCCGTGCCGGTCTCGAGGCCGCCGACGCTGACGCCGGCGATCTCGACGCCGCGCGGCACTTCCCCAGCCGACAACAGCAGGTCCGCCACGTACACGAATCCGGTCAGCGCGATGAAGGCGCCGATCCCGATGCCGATCTTCTTGACGAGGGGAGCCTTCGGTGAACCACTCCCCTCGGGGTGCGGCTGCGGTTCCTGCCGCCGAGACCAGCGCTCAGTCGCGGCCTCGCTGACCGGCGGGCCAGGGGACGGCTGCACCCTGGCGGTCGCCCGAAGGGGTTGGGTGGGCATCGAGTCTTGCCCCCCGCCGGTGGGCGGGTCCGGTAACGGAGAACGGGTCGATTCGAGGAGCTGGCGCAGTCCGACTTCGCCGCCTTCGTATCTGCCGTGACCGTCACGCCCGGTGCTCGATTCGCTCGTCACGAACCGTCCTCCCCGCTCGAGATGAAAAGGGACCTCGCACGGTTGCGAGTCTCCGCCCACCATAGTGGCCGCTACCGGCATCGTCCGCAGAGCACAGATCCGCAGCAAACCTTGCGCAAAAATGCCCGCGCGGCACATGGAGAGGCCCCGCGCAGTTGCCGGGTCGGGGGTCTGGCAACTACGCGGAGCCGATTGGAATATCGCCGCCGCGAACAAGGTGTTACACCCGCCGACCGCGACCGCGGCCGACTGGCGCGGGACAATCGACCAGAACTCTCGCTATCAGGGCTCGAATACACGAGGGAGATGGATGAGTATGCAGCTGGGAATGATCGGTCTAGGCCGGATGGGCGGCAATATCGTGCGCCGCATCGTCAGGGACGGGCACACCGCCGTCGGCTACGAACGCAGGCCCAAGCGCATCGACGAACTGACCGCCGAGCTGGGCACTGAGAAATTCCAGGGCGCCACCGAGCTGGCGGACTTCGTCGGCAAGTTGCAGACACCGCGCGTGGTCTGGGTGATGATTCCCGCAGGCGCCACCGGTGCGGTCATCGATCAACTGGCCGAGGCGCTCGAACCGGGCGACATCATCATCGACGGCGGCAACAGCCGCTACCACGAGGACCTCGTCCGCGCCGAGCAGTTGCGGCCCAAAGGAATTCACTACGTGGACATCGGCACCTCGGGCGGCGTCTTCGGGCTCGAGCGCGGCTTCTGCCTGATGATCGGCGGCGAGGCCGAACAGGTGAAGTATCTCGACCCACTCCTGAAATCCATCGCTCCCGGTGTCGAGGCCGCGGAGCGGACACCGGGACGCACCGGGGAACCGTCCGCGGCCGAGCACGGCTACCTGCACTGCGGCCCGGCCGGCGCGGGCCACTTCGTGAAAATGGTGCACAACGGCATCGAGTACGGCGCCATGCAGGCCTATGCCGAGGGGCTGAACATCCTGCACAAGGCGAATATCGGCGCGGACCACGACGCTCGGTTCTCCGCCGAGGAGACGCCGCTCGAGCATCCCGAGTACTACCGGTACGCGATCGACATCCCCGAGGTCACCGAGGTGTGGCGGCGCGGCTCGGTAGTCGCCTCATGGTTGCTGGACCTGACCGCGGGCGCCCTCTACGCCGATCCGAACCTCGATTCGTTCGACGGCCGGGTCTCGGATTCGGGTGAGGGCCGGTGGACCCTCGACGCCGCGATCGACACCGGAGTCCCCGCGCCCGTCCTCGCGGCGTCGCTGTTCGCGCGATTCTCCTCGCGGGGCGAATCGCTGTACGCGGACAAGACGCTTTCGGCCATGCGTCAGGCCTTCGGCGGGCACCACGAGTTGCCGGAGAAATAGCGAGTCCGGTCGGGTCGAGCGTCGAGTCCAGACAGACAATTCGGCACAAAAATCGGACAAAAGCATCGCGGATCAGCGCCGATGACCTAACTCACAAGGCCGTGACACCGGACCGGCGGCAACGTCGCCGACACCGAGGGGCTACCCGAAACTCGCCGTCTCAGACACAATGAATCCGACGGCGACATCCGCTGCCGGCGGTCCGGAAGGGTAGGTCTACTCCATGGTCGAGAAACATGTGGTGCGCAACGACGACGTCGACATCGCCGTCTTCGAGCAGGGCAATCCGGCGGGCCCGACGGTCCTGCTGCTGCACGGCTGGCCCGACACCCACCACCTGTGGAACAACGTCGCGCCGGAACTCACCGACCGATTCCGGGTGCTGAGCGTGGACAACCGCGGGCACGGCGAGTCATCCAACCCGCCGGGCACCAAGGCCATTTCCGTGGCGAATTTCGCGGCGGACTACGTCGCGGTGATCGAGGCGCTCGGCAATGGCGAGCCCGTCCACGTGCTCGCGCACGACTGGGGCAGCATTGCGATGTGGGAGGTGCTCGCGCGGCCCGACGCGCATCGACTTGTCGCGTCGTTCACCTCGGTCTCCGGCCCCAGCCTTGCGCACACCGCGAGCTGGGCACGCAGCAGGCTGGCCAGGCCGACGCCGCGCAATATCGCGCTTCCGCTGGCACAACTCGGCTCGTTCGCCTATTCGGGGGTTTTCTCACTGCCGGTGCTTCCGCAAGCGGTGATCGCGGCGGGGGTGAGCGAAGAGCGTTGGCGGACTTGGCTTTCCCGCGCGGAGGGAGCGGCCCCCGACCAGATCCACCTGGCCCCCACGTTCAAGCAGGACATGGCGAGCGGCCTGCGCATCTACCGATCGACCTGGGCCACCAATCCACTGGGTGCCCGCGCGCAGCACACCTCGGTTCCGGTGCAGATCATTGTCGGCACCCGCGATCCCGCGGTACGGCAGTCGAGTTACTCCGATGAGGACCGCTGGGTCGACGCGGTGTGGTTGCGCGTGCTGCAGGGCGGGCATTGGCTGCCGTTCTCCCATCCGCGACTACTCGCCTCGGCGGCCGTCGAATTGATCGACGCGGTGGCAGGCGGGCCGCAGTCGCGCACCTTGCGACGCACGCGAATGGGTGTACCGCGCAAGCCGTTCGAGGACCAGCTGGTGGTGATCACCGGTGGCGGCAGCGGGATCGGGCGGGAAACCGCACTCGCCTTCGCCGAGGACGGCGCGGAGATCGTGGTGTCGGATATCGACATCACCGCCGCGGAGGCGACCGTCGCGCTGATTTCCCGGTCGGACGGCCGCGGCCACGCCTATGAACTGGATGTCTCCGACGAAGCGGCGGTGCGCAAGCACGCCGAGAGTGTGATCGCCGAGCACGGCGTGCCGGATGTGCTGATCAACAATGCGGGCATCGGCCAGGCCGGACGCTTCCTGGACACCTCCACCGAGGATTTCCAGCGCGTGCTGAATGTGAACCTCAACGGAGTCGTCAACGGCTGCCGCGCTTTCGCCGGTCATATGGTCGAGCGCGGACTCGGCGGACACATCGTGAACCTCTCCAGTATGGCCGGATACATGCCACAGCAGGGGTTCAGCGCCTATTCCACAAGCAAGGCAGCGGTTTTCATGTTCTCCGACTGCTTGCGCGCCGAACTGGCGAAGCACAACATCGGCGTCAGCACCATCTGCCCCGGCATCGTGCACACCAATATCGTGCGCAACACCAGGATGTCGGGCGTCCCGCCCGAAGAGGAGGCACGCAGGCAGCAACGCTACGACCGCCTCTATCAACGGCGCGGCTACGGGCCGGAGAAAGTGGCCAGGCAGATCGTGCGAGCGGTGCGGAAGGACCGGCAAGTCGTACCGGTGACGCCAGAAGCACGGTTGCAGTACATAGTCGGACGACTCGCCCCCGGCCTGGTCCGCTTCGCCGCCGCCCGCATCAGGCTGGTGCGCTGACACCAGCGGGTTCGCATGACACCGACGGACCAACGCCACTGTCGCGGCACCCAAGTCCGGCAGGCAGACGCCGAGAGGCGCCAGCACGCCGACTAAACCGGCATGATTTTGCCGATTCCACTAGCTCCTCACACCAGATCGTCAGTTCGGCTTCCAACCGGCGAGATTCTGCCGAATTCTGTCGACCTCCGGTAGGATCGGCCGCACCACTGACAGAATCGGCAGAATCCTGCCGCCATCGGAGGCTGAATGGCAGCGATCATCAGCATCGGGCGGGCGATCCGAACAGCAAGACGCCGGCACCGTTTGACTCAGGAGCAACTCGCGGAACTCGCAGGCACGTCGACTCGGACGGTCCGCGAGATCGAGCACGGGAGCGGATCGACAAGCATCGCAACCGTTGCCGCAGTGGCGGACGCCGTGGGTCTCACACTGGGGGTCATCAGTTGACCAGCTTCGAAGACTTTCGACATGTCGAAAGCGCAGACGTGTACAAAGCGGGACAGTTGGCCGCAACGCTCGCACGCACTGCGAATGGCGGCACCGAATTCCACTACCGACCCGAGTATCTGGCGGAACATGGTGCACCGATCGCGACGACGCTGCCACAGAGCACGGAGCCCATCTACTGCGCCGCCGGATCCATACCCCCATTCTTCGAAGGGCTTCTCCCAGAAGGTCATCGCCTGACAGCACTTCGACGCGCAGTCAAGACCAGCGCCGATGATGAGCTCAGCCTGCTGCTCGCCGTCGGCGTTGACGCGCCAGGGGACGTGCAAGTTGTCCCGACGAACTGCCCACTTGTCGAAACTGCGGCCCTGATCGAGGGGGATACACCGTCCGACCTCGACTTCGCCCGACTTGTCGACAAGGTCGACCCTCACGCGTTACCCGGGGTGCAGCGAAAAGCCAGCGCATCAATGATCAGCGTGCCGCTTTCAGCTCAGTACGGCCGCTTCATCCTCAAGCTCTCGCCGCTGGAGTATCCACATCTAGTCGAAAATGAGGCGGCACACCTGCAAGCCGCAAAGCTGTTGAAGCTCCCCGTCGCCGTGGCAAGTCTCGTCACCGACCGCACTGGGGAATCGGGTTTGCTGGTGCGTCGCTTCGATCGTGTACCCACCGATGATTCCTGGCTTCGGCTGGCGTTCGAGGACGCGACCCAAATACTCGGGCTGCCGCCAGCGGCTAAATATCGGACCGATGCCGTGTCCCTCGTCAGCGCACTCGCACAATTCACCGACGCGCCACTAGTCGCGACCAGAAATGCATATCTACAGTTTCTCTTCGCATGGCTGACCGGAAACGGCGACCTGCACGCGAAGAACATCGGCCTTCTCGAAGATCGCGGTGGAAGGTGGCATGTCGCACCGATCTACGACATCCCCAGCACACTGATTTACGAGGACGATTCGATGGCGCTACCGATCGCGGGACGCACACGAAAGCTCCGTGGGCGAGACTGGATCGCGTTCGCCGCGGAGATCGGTCTGCCAGACCGTGCGGCCGCCTCGGCGCGCCAGCTCGCCCTTCGTGCCGCCACGGCAATCTCGTACACAGAACTACCATTCGCAGGATCGCCACTGCACCGCGTCGAACGCGAACTCCGCTGGCGGCGAAGGGAACTCGAGAGCAAGTGAGGCCGCGGCCGGACAGTCCGGCATGGATGCAGCAACAAGGGGTATCCGATCGAGAAACCGACCGAATACCCCTCGTCGTGTGCTCACTTTCGGCCGTCTCTACAGGACAACTGATTTCGTCAGCACATGGGTAACTCGCCGGGTACCGGCGAACTCACCCATCACCTCTCCGCCGCTAGCCAACGCGACGGTCGCGGCACCTGAGTCCGGCCTGAATACGCGGAGAGGCGGAACAGCTAGCGCTCCAGGATGGCTACGACGCCCTGGCCGCCTGCCGCGCAGATGGAGATCAGCGCGCGGCCGGATCCCCTCTCCGCCAACATCTTCGCGGTGGAGGCGACGATGCGGCCGCCGGTGGCGGCGAACGGGTGGCCCGCGGCGAGCGAGGAGCCGTTGACATTGAGCTTGCTGCGGTCGATCGCGCCGAGCGCGCCGTCGAGGCCGAGGCGCTCCTTGCAGTAGGCGTCGGACTCCCATGCCTGCATGGTCGCGAGCACCACGGAGGCGAAGGCCTCGTGGATTTCGTAGTAGTCGAAGTCCTGCAGGGTCAGGCCGTTGCGGGCCAGCATGCGGGGCACCGCGTAGGTCGGGGCCATCAGCAGGCCGTCGGGGCCGTGGATGTAGTCGACGGCGGCGACCTCGCTGTCCACCAGGTGCGCGAGCACCAGCAGGTTGCGCTCGGCGGCCCATTCGTCGCTGGACAACAGCACCGCGGAGGCGCCGTCGGTCAACGGGGTGGAGTTGCCCGCGGTCATGGTGGCCTCGCCCGCCTTCACACCGAAGACCGGCTTCAGGGTGGCCAGCTTCTCGACGGTCGAGCCGGGACGCAGGTTGTCGTCGCGGGTCAGGCCGAGGAACGGGGTGATCAGGTCGTCGAAGAAGCCACGGTCGTAGGCGGCCGCCATGTTCTTGTGCGACAGGTAGGCCAGCTCGTCCTGCGCCTCGCGGGCGACGCCGAATTCCTTGGCGGTGATGGCGGCGTGCTCACCCATGGACAGCCCGGTGCGCGGCTCGGCATTGCGCGGGATCTCGATGCCGAGCATGCCGGGGCGCAGCTGGCCGACCAGCTTGAGCCGGTCCTTGTTGCTCTTGGCGCGGTTGGCGTCGAGCATCCACTCGCGCATGCCTTCGCTGACGCCGATCGGAGCATCGGAGGTGGTGTCGGTGCCACCGCCGACCCCGGCCTCGATCCGACCGGCCGCGATCGCGTCACCGACGGTGACGATCGCCTGCAGGCCGGTGCCGCAGGCGAGCTGCAGGTCGTGGGCCGGGGTGTAGGGGCTGAGCTTGCTGCCGAGCACGCTCTCGCGGATCATGCCGTGCTCGCCGACGCGCTTGAGTACCGCGCCGCCGACGACCATGCCGAGGCGCTCGCCCTGCAGGTTGAACCGGCTGACAAGGCCGTCGAGCGCGGCCGTGAACATGTCCTGGTTGGAGGCGTGGGCGTAGGCCTTGTCGGAGCGGGCGAACGGAATCCGGTTGCCGCCCACAATCGCAACCGGGCGGGGAGCCTTCTTGGCCGTGCTCTTCGCCGAACGGGCTTTGGTTGTCACTCGAGTCTCCAGGTCTCGTCGGGGGTTGGCCGGCGCCCCGGTGCTCGCACGGAAATTCTGTGCGGATCGGCGCCCCGTCGTGTTGGTTTACTTTAAACTTACTCTGGAGTAAGTTTGTTGTCGACACCGCACCCCGTGCACGTGCGTAATTTCGCCTGGGGACGCGCAGTGAACGAGCAGCACCCGGTTGGCCGGCAGCCACCGGCGAGTCGAGTACACACGACACAGAAAAGGGAGAAACAGTGGCAGCGAACAAGAGCAAGGGTGCTCCCAACCTCTACGGATCGTTCGTACACTCCGCCCCCGGACAGTTCCTGGCGAGCAAGCTGGGCCTGCCGCAGCCGCAGACCCTGCGCCGCTACAGCAAGGGCGAGCCGCCGCTGCCCGGCCCGGTGCTGCTCGGCGGCAAGGGCCGCGTCGCAGAGCCGGTGCGCACCCTGCTGTCGGACTACACCTTCGCCGACGCGCCGAGCCAGGGCGCGAAGTACGGCGCGCTGGTCTTCGACGCGACCGGCATCGGCTCGGTCGAGGACCTTTCGCAGCTGTTCGAGTTCTTCCAGCCCGCCATGCGCAATGTTGCCGCGTCGGGCCGCATCGTGGTGATCGGCACCACCCCCGAGCTCACCGCGAGCGTGGACGAGCAGATCGCCCAGCGCGCGCTGGAGGGCTTCACCCGCAGCGTCGCCAAGGAGCTGCTGCGCGGCGCCACCGCCCAGCTGGTGTACCTGCACCCGGAGGCGGCCCCGACCGCGACCGGTCTGGAATCCACGCTGCGCTTCCTGCTTTCGGCCAAGTCGGCGTTCGTCGACGGCCAGGTCATCCGGGTCGGCAAGGACGACGCGGTCGCACCCGCCAGCTGGGATCGCCCGCTCGAGGGCAAGGTCGCCGTTGTCACCGGCGCGGCCCGCGGCATCGGCGCGACCATCGCCGAGGTGTTCGCCCGTGACGGCGCCACCGTGATCGTCGCCGACATCCCGGCCGCGGGCGAGGCGCTCTCGGCCACCGCCAACAAGGTCGGCGGCACCGCGCTCGCGCTGGACGTGACCGCGCCCGACGCCGCGGAAAAGCTGGCCGAATTCGCCACCGAGCGTTTCGGCGGCATCGACATCGTCGTGCACAACGCGGGCATCACCCGCGACAAGCTGCTCGCCAACATGGACGAGGGCCGCTGGAACTCGGTCATCAACGTGAACCTCGCCGCGCCGCACCGCATTACCGAGGGCCTGGTCGCCCGTGGCGCGCTCAAGGAAGGCGGCCGCGTGATCGACGTGTCCTCCATCGCGGGCATCGCGGGCAACCGCGGCCAGACCAACTACGGCGCCTCCAAGGCCGGTGTCATCGGCATGGTCAACGCCGAGGCGCCGAAGCTGGCCGAGAAGGGCATCACCATCAACGCGGTCGCGCCCGGCTTCATCGAGACCGCGATGACCGCGGCCATCCCGCTCGCGACCCGTGAGGCGGGCCGCCTGATGAGCTCGCTGCTGCAGGGCGGCGAGACCGTCGACGTGGCCGAGACCATCGCCTACTTCGCGAGCCCGGCGTCGAACGCGGTGAGCGGCAACGTGGTTCGGGTCTGCGGACAGAGCCTGATCGGAGCATGATGGCACGGGCGGGAACAGGGCGGGAGAAGACGCAGTTGATCACACTTACCGAACCTCCGAAGAACAGCAGCCTGTTCGTCAAGGCCGCGCTCGGCGCGGTCCCGGTGCCGCTGATCTCGGCACGCAAGTCCGCCCTGCCGGATCGGACCGTCCGGCTCGAGGGCTTCAAGGTAGACCCGGACCATCTCGCCGCGTACTGCCGGGCGACCGGACTGCGGTTCAACGACTCGTTGCCGCTGACCTACCCGTTCATCCTGAGCTTCCCGCTTGCCATGCAGCTGGTGGTGGCGCGCGACTTTCCGTTCGTCGCGGTGGGTGCGGTGCACGCGCAGAACCGGATCGAGCGCATCCGCGAGATCTCGGTGAGCGAGCCGCTGGACTTCACGACGCACATCGAGAACCTGCGCGAGCACCCGAAGGGTCTGCTCGTCGACGCGGTGACCGAGGTCAACGTCGGCAGGGAGCTGGTGTGGCGTCAGGTCACCACCTTCCTGCACCAGCAGCGCACCTCGCTGTCGGGCGGACCCAAGCCGGAGCCGAAGCCGGACGAGGTTCCGCCGCCCCCGCTGCGCACGCTGCGGGTGGATCAGAAGACGATCACCCGGTACGCGTCCGCATCCGGTGATCACAATCCGATCCACACTTCGGCGTTGGGCGCCAAGGCTTTCGGCTTCCCGAAGGCGATCGCGCACGGCATGTGGTCGGCGGCGAACATCCTCGGCAATATCGAGGGCCGCATCCCGGAGCAGACGACCTACACGGTCAAGTTCGGGAAGCCGATTCTGCTGCCGTCCACGGTGAACGTGTACGCGGATCAGGTCGACGGTGGCTGGGATCTGGCGTTGCTCAACCCGAAGAAGGGTTACCCGCACCTGACTGCCACACTGCGCTGAACAAAGCTGGAGCGAGAGCCGCACCTCGAATAGGGGTGCGGCTCTTGCGTTTCCGGCACGCCGCCGACGAAGTGTTCAGCAGTCGCAGCCGCAATCACAGCAATTGCCACAGTCACAGCAATTGCCACAGCTGTCACCGCAATCGCAGCAGCTACAGCAGTCGCAATTCTTGATCCAGGCGTCTTTGCGCTGACCGGAGCACGGGCTGGTGTGGTCGGCGCAGCAGGCGTAGCCGGTGCAGTAGACACCGAGGACCAAGGCGAGAGCTTCGCCTACCCCAGGGCGGCGCGTCGGCGGTCGATGCCCGGTGTTGGGCGGACCGGGGTACCGCAGGGTCACCTTGTCGTGGGATGCGTTGCAGGCGTGGATGGTTGCGCCGACGCCGCGGCCCACCTTGCGCACCAGGGTGTGCAACGGGTCCAGCAGCATCCAGCGAATGGTCGGCACCTGGTCCAGCCCGGCCGCGGTGACAGCCGCGCGGACCTGCGAGTCCGATTGCCGCAGTAGGTCATAGGCCTCCGGCATGGTCGTTCCGGTGGCCGCGAGCGGGTTGAAGCGACCGCGCGTGCTGTCGGCCTCGAAATCCTCGACAGCGTCGGCGAGATGCGCGATACGGCCGAAATGTCTGCCCGCCTCGCGCAATGCGGCGATGTTCTCCGGACGGTCGGCCAGTACCGCGGTATGCCCGAACAATTCCGAGGCACAGATCTGGGTCGGCGCGGTCAACTGTTCCAGAGTCGGCCGTTCGCGCATCGACTGTGCGCCGCCCGCACGTCGTTCGAGTTCGGACTGCGAATCTATCGCGACGACAAGAGGTTCCACGTTCAGCCCGATCCGGCCCGCCTGCGAACGCGCCCGCTCGGCCCAGCGGTCGGAAACCTTGGTCATCGGCCGTCTGGTCAGCGCCGAACTGTCACCGTCCTCGACATGATCGCGAATCTTGGCCGCGCCCAGCAACAGTGACGCCGTCGATGCCAATAGCACGCCCGGCGAGTCGGCGGCGGCAACCGTGGCCCGCTGCATCCCGCGCAACGCGCACGGCCCCGCGACGGTCCGCGCCATCGGCCCGGCGAGCTGGGCCTCGGTCAGCACGCTCAGCACGATCGCATCGGTATTGGTCGCCGTCCGCGCCAACTGCCCGTGCCCGTCGCGTAATCCCAGACATAGCCCACACATATGGGTGCGCCACTCCGTCGCGTCGATGCCGTATTTCTCCGCGCCATGCGAACATGGCCGCAACATCCCGAACAATTCCGCCCCGTCCCTCCCCGGCTGCCACCGAATCAGCCGGTCCTTACTCGATGAACTCACGCACTCTGTCAGCCCGTCGACGACGTGGCAAGCCGAGCGGCGATCATCGCGCCAATGGGGCTACTCGGCCTTCTTGCGGCCCGCCAGGCCGCGCCAGGCGAGGTCGTCGAGGAGATCGACGGCTTCGCCGACTTCGATCCGTCCGGTGGCAACGCGGTCGGCGATCGCTTCGCCCGCGCCGATGACCGCTACGGCCACCACGTCGAAGTTGGTGCCCGGCTCGGCATGCTTGGCGCTGGACTCGAGCAGTTTGGCGGTGAGCTCGATGACGCGCTCGCGGGCGTTCTCGATCTCCGAGGCGAAGGCTTGCTGCCCGATCGCCTGGCGGTAGAGGACCTGCCAGGAGCGACGGTTGCTGTCGACGAAACCGAGGAAGCCCTCCAGCGCCGTACGGACCTGCTCGTGCGGGGACAACTGCGGATTGCCCGCCGGTGCCACCGACTCGATGAATCGCAGCCCCTCGCGCTGGATGCAGGCGCGGAACAGCTCGTCCTTGGAGCCGTAGTAGAGATACAGCATCGGCTTGGAGATCTTCGCCTCGGCGGCGATCGCATCCATCGAGGTGTCGTGGAAGCCTTTGCGCGAGAACACCTCGACCGCGGCGTCGAGCATCTGCTGCTCACGAACCGCCCGAGGAAGTCGCTTCGTCCCGCCAGCCATCCACTCTCCTACCACATGGTGAAGTTCCTATATTACTCCAAGGTAAGTTCCGTGGGTTGGATTTGCTCACCAGTCGCCCGATATCGCGGTGATGAGATGTCACAACGCCGGGGCGATCCGCCGACCCGGAGTTGATCGGCCCGGTGATCATGCCGGACTCGGCGCGTCCCGTCACCTGACTCTGTACATCTCCGGGAACTCCGGGGCGTGGCGGATCGAGCTCGCGCTCCACGCACACGCGCCGACGGATCACTGCGCAGGCGGCGGCGGACAACACAGGTTGAGCGTCAGCTCAACAGGTCAGCGCACCCTTGTAGCGGGCAACACGCAGCACAGAGGCATCGACGCGGGCGGCGGGCAGGCGACCGCTCGACACCGCCTCCTCGAGCCGGTCGAGCACCTGCGGTACCGCGTCGGTGGTTATCCACAGGGCGTTGTCGGCGCCCGCGACCAGCGCCGCCTCGACCGCCTCTTCGATACTCATCCGGCTGGTGATCGCGGCCATGCCGCCGAGATCGTCGGTGAAGATGACGCCCTGGAAAGGCGCGGCGCCGTATCCGGTGCCGTTCCGCAGCAGCGACATGACCTCGGGACTGATGCTGGCGGGGATACCGGGGGTGGTGAGGCCTGGCACGTCGAGGTGACCGACCATGACCCCCGAGCCGGAGTTGATCAGGGCGCGGAACGGAGCGAGGTCGACGGTCTGCAGTTGGTCCAGCGGCGGGGTGCGAACCGCGCCGGTGTGGGAGTCACCGGAGCCGGAGCCGTGGCCCGGGAAGTGCTTGATCACCGTGCCGACGCCGACCTCGCGCATGGCGCGGATGTAGGCGTCCGCGTAGCGGGTCACCACGGCGGGATCGTCGGAGAACGAACGGTCACCGATGACGGAATCATCGGGCTGGCTGCTCACGTCGACGTCGGGGGCGAAATCCACCGTCACACCGAGGTCCTTGAGCGCCTTGCCCCTGGTCAGCGTGGCGTCGTGGAACTGTTCGGGCGTCATGGTCTGCGCGGTCACCCGCGCCGACGGCACGGCGCCGATCAAGTCCTTGACTCGGGAGACGCGGCCGCCCTCCTCATCGATGGTCACCATCAACGGGACCTTGGCCGCGGCCGTGACCTGGCCGATCTGACCGTCGGCCAGCAGTGCCTGCTCCGTCCAGCCGCCGACGAAGATGCCGCCCACCTGTTCGGTGCGGACCACATTCGTGGCGTCGGCGGCGCCGGTGACCCCGACGGTCAACAGCTGTGCCAGCTTCTCTCGCTGCGTGAATCGCGCGAGATAGTCGGCCGCGCAATCCGGTTTCGCCGATGCGGTGCCGGGCGCCCCTGGCTCGGACCCCGACGCGGACCCCGGCGACGCGCCGGTCGGCTGCGCCTGCGAGGTTGTCGTGGCGGTAGTGGTGTCACCGCTCGAGCACGAGGTCGCGACGGCGGCGAGGATAGCGAGCAGGACGAGAGGCGTCTTCCGCATGAGTACTCACGGTAATCGCCGCGCTCGACCCTGGTGCGCCTGGGTGCGACCTGCCGTAGCGGACGAGCGTTCTACCGTGCCCAGTGGGGTTTCGGTGACCAGCCGCGGTGTCGGGCGACCGACCGCGCAGCTGGTCGGCCCGGTGCGGGGATTCACTTGGCCCCGAACAGCATTCCGGCGATCGGGGCCCCGGACACACGCCTACATCGACCATTCACCCATGTCGTGCGGCCGATTGTCCGTGCGCGGCGCGGCCGCCACAATGAGCTCCCGGAGTAACCTGATTGCGTAGCCATGTGACTCCGACCAGGAGGTCATCGTGCCCTGCGATCTGATGCTCATCGCTTATGACGGCTCCGAGAATGCCAAGCGGGCCATCGAATACGCCGGACGGTTCCTTTCCGCGAACCGAGCCGTGGTGCTGACCGCCTGGGAACCGATGGTGCGCCAAGCCGCGCGCCTGTCGGGCCTGTCCGGAGTGATGCAGCCGGAATGGGTGCCCGACGAAGAGGTCGAGGACATCGCCTACGTCGACGCCCGCAACGTGAACACCGAGGGCGTCCGGCTGGCCAAGCTCGCCGGCCTGAATGCCGAGGCGCGCACCGCCGAATGCACCACAACGATCTGGAACGCCATTGTCGAATGCGCCGACGACCTCGACGTCGACATCATCGTCGCAGGCACTCGTGGCGCCACCGGCATCCGCGCGCTGCTGCACAGCAGCGTCGCCGACGCCGTCCTCAAGCACTGCCATCGCCCCGTCCTCATGGTGCCGCCGGGCAAGGAGCCCCGCCGCTAGCCCGACGAGTGGCACCCACGCAGGAGACTCCGCGGCATGTCGCCGCGACCATGCGCCACTGCCACAGCGGGCGCGACCGCAGCGGTGAGATCTGGGTCGCTGATGGGTGAGTGCGGGGTGGCGGGGTCGGGCGGCTGCCTCATCGTCGCCCGGCCCGGCGCGACTGGCGACGGACTCCCTCCGGCAGTGCGATTAGGGTCGAGGGATCATGGACGGTTTTCTGCTCGCTCAGCCAAGTGGTGTTGTTCGCGCGTCCGGTAGGCGGATCGCGTTCGACGAGGCCGCGCGAGCGGTGGCGGCATTGCGCGACGGCACCGCGAAGCTGGTGGTGGGCGCGCTGCCATTCGATCCGCGGCGGCCGGCCGCGTTGAGCGTGCCGGAACGGGCGCAGCACACCGCGGGGCCATGGCGGCCCGCCGCCTTGCCCGAGCTGCCCGCGGTGGCTGTGGTTACCGAGATCCCCAGTCCGGCAGAGCATGTCGCGCGGGTGACGAAGCTGATCGAGCAGTTGCAGGATCCGGGGCAGCGGCTGCGCAAGGTCGTCGCCGCCAGATCGGTGCTGGCCGAGGCACAAGACGCGCTGGATCCGGAGGTGGTGGCCGGGCATCTGCTCACCAGGCATCCGCACGCCAATGTGTTCGCGGTCGACCTGACACCCGCGGGACGAGCGGGCATGACGCTGGTCGGCGCGACGCCGGAGGTGCTGGTCGCGCGGCACGGCGATACCGTCACGCTGCGGCCGCTCGCGGGCACACTGCCACGGCTGGCAGATCCAGAGGCGGACGCGGCGCAGGCACGAGAATTGCTGGCCAGCAACAAGAATCGTGACGAGCATGCCTTCGTCGTCGACTGGATCCGGGAGGTACTCACCCCGGTTTGCACGCAACTGAGCATCCCCGACGGCCCAGAGCTGATCAACACCCACGAGGTCTGGCACCTCGCCACGCCGATCACCGGCCGGCTCCGCGACCCCGCGACCACCGCCCTGGACCTGGCGCTGCTGCTGCACCCCACACCAGCGGTGTGCGGGACGCCGACCGACCTGGCGCTCGACACGATCGCCCAGCGGGAAGAGGACCGCGGCTTCTACGGCGGCGCGGTGGGCTGGTGCGACGAGAACGGCGACGGCGAGTGGGTTGTCTCGATCCGCTGTGCGGAACTCTCGGCCGACGGCCGCTCGGTGCGCGCCTTCGCGGGCGGCGGCATCCTCGCCGCCTCCGATCCACACGCCGAACTCGACGAGACCACCGCCAAACTCCGCACCCTGCTCGGCAGCCTGCATTGCGCGATCCCGGAACGCTGATCGGGTCTTGTGATATCGGTAAGACGGCCTGAACGCACGCGAAGCGCGGTCTTACTGCTAGGTTGACCCGGAATATGCCTGCATCGATGTATTGGAGTACCGCGATGAAGTTTGCCGTCCCTGGTGTTGCGAGTGCGGTCGCCGGCGCTGTGCTGGGTGCGATCGCGGTGTTGATCATCACCGTGGCTGTGCAGCAGAACACGCGTCCGGACATCGACCACGGCGGTGACTCCGACTCATCGCTGCTCAACAGCGTCGAGTACGGCAGCCGCTGACCTCCGCTTCATCCGCCGACTCGCTCGGCTCCTCCGTAGCGGCGCCGAGCCGGGACGGCGGGCCACACGGCTCGGGTCGCGGCGAGATCGGCGACGCCCCGCTCGGTAGACGGTGGTTCGCCGGGACCGTGGTCGCGGCGTTCCTGCTGACGTTTCTGCAGGCGCCCGGCCGCACGGTCGCCGACACCAAGTACGACCTGGCGCAGAATCCGCTGGGCTTCCTCGAACGCGCCGCCCACCTGTGGAGCAGTCAGTCCCCCATGGGCCAGGTGCAGAACCAGGCGTACGGGTACTTCTTTCCGCACGGCGCGTTCTTCTCCGCGGGGCATGTGCTCGGTCTGCCCGCCTGGGTGACACAACGGATCTGGTGGGCGCTGCTGCTGCTCGCCGGGTTCTGGGGCATCATCCGGCTCTGCGAGACACTCGGCATCGGCAGCCGCGGGTCGCGCATCATCGCGGCCGTCGCCTTCGCGCTGTCGCCGCGCGTACTGACCACCCTCGGCTCGATCTCCTCGGAGACGCTGCCGATGATGCTCGCACCGTGGGTCCTGCTCGGTCCCGCCGCGCTCGGCACCGCCTACCGCCGCCGCCGCGGCGCGACCTCCCCCGCGGGCAGCGCGCTCGCGCTCGCGCTGATGGGTTCGGTCAACGCGGTGGCGACCGTCGCCGCTTTCCTGCCCGCACTGTTGTGGTGGGCGGCTGCCTCGCCACTGTTCAACCCGGCGCGCACGTCTCGACGGAGCACGCCGGACGGCGCATCAGCGGCGGCTACCTCATCTCCGGCGCAAGGCGCGGACCGAACCCGGCCCGGCAACGCCTCAGCGGCGAGCGGCTCACCGCTACCCAGGCAAGCGCGACACCCGGGCGCAACCGGCGCCGAGCGTGCTCGTTCGACGTCCTCTCAGGCGAATCGTGACTGGTGGCGGTTCACCCGGGCGTGGATTCCGCTGCTCATGCTCGCCACGTTCTGGTGGGCGGTGCCGCTGCTGCTGCTCGGCAAGGTGAGTCCGCCATTTTTGGATTACATCGAATCCTCCGGGGTGACCACGCAGTGGGCGTCGCTCGGTGAGGTGCTGCGCGGCACCGACAGCTGGACGCCGTTCGTGTCGCCGGAACGTATCGCGGGCGCGGTGCTGGTCACCCAGCCCGCGGCGGTACTCGCGACCGGACTGCTCGCGGCGGCGGGGATGGCGGGGCTCGCGATGCGGTCGATGCCGTATCGGGGACGGCTCGCGCTCATTCTGATCGTCGGCCTCGTGGGGATCTGCGCTGGTTACGCGGGCGAGTTGAGCGGGCCGTTCGCGGAGTCGGTGCGGACCTTCCTGGATTCCGGCGGCGCACCACTGCGCAATGTGCACAAGCTGGAGCCGTTGATCCGGCTGCCCCTTGTGCTCGGCCTCGCGCATCTGCTGGCCAGGGTGCCGCTGCCCGCCGCGGTGCCGATGCCGGTGTGGCGCAGCGCGTTCGCGCATCCGGAACGGGATCGGTCGGTGGCGGTGGCCGCGCTGATTCTGACTGCGCTGGCGCTGTCCACCTCGCTGGCGTGGACAGGGAAGTTGGCGCCACGCGGCTCCTACGAGCAGGTCCCCGACGATTGGCGGCGCACCGCGGACTGGCTGGCGCACAACGCCTCCGACACCCGCGCGCTGATCGTGCCCGGCGCACCGTTCGGCAGTCAGATATGGGGCCTGACCCGCGACGAACCGCTGCAGGCGCTCGCGAGCACGCCGTGGGCGGTGCGCGACGCCGTGCCGCTGAACCCGCCCGGCACCATTCGCGCGATGGATTCGGTGCAGCGACTGATCGCCGATGGCAGGCCATCGACCGGACTCGCCGCGACGCTCGCCGATCAGGGTATCGGAATCCTGGTGCTGCGCAACGATCTCGACCCGGAAACCTCACGCTCGACCCGGCCGATACTGGCGCACCAGGCGCTCGACGGCTCGCCGGGGCTGACGAAGGTGATTGAATTCGGCCAACCCATCGAGACGGCCGTCATCGCCGAGGACCTGGTCGCGGATGGTGACCTGCGACCCGTCTACCCAGCCATCGAGATCTACCGGGTCGATGTGCCGCCGCCGGGAACTCCCGCCGACCTGCGCAGCGGGCCGGGTGCCCCGAAGTCCTTTCCCGGCGCGTACACCGTGCCGCTGGAGACCGTGCCGGTGGTCCAAGGCGGGCCCGAAGTGCTGGAACGGCTGCGTCGCGACCGCGGAAAGGCCAATACACCAGTACTTCTCACGTCCGACGCGAGCGAAGCCGGGCTGCCGATCGGTCCGATGACCGTGACGGATACCCCGATGGACCGGGAAGCCGATTTCGGCAGAGTCGACAACCATAATTCCGCGCTGCGCGCCCCCGAGGACGCCCGCCGCACCCACAATCTGGTGCCGGACTACCCGGTGCCCGGTGCGGAGTTGGTGCGCGGGGAATGGTCGGGTGCGACGATCACCGCGTCCAGCTCGGCAGGCGATGCCACCCAGCTCGGCGGCGCGGCGCCGGGCAGCTCCACCGCGGCGGTGATCGACGACGATCCGTCGACAGCGTGGATCAGCAACGGCACCGGACGCGCGCTCGGACAATGGCTTCGACTCGACCTCGACCAACCGATCAGCTCCGGACTGCTGCGCCTGTCCACCAGTGCCGCCGCGATCGGCGACCCGGTGAAATGGGTGGAGGTGCGCACCGCGAACGGCAGCGTCTCGGCCCGGATATCCGAACCCGGCGCGCCGGTGTCCATCTCACTGCCCGCCGGACGGACGAACTGGCTGTCCATCACCGCCATCCGCACCGAAACCGGTACGCGGGGCGGACAATTCGGCATCAGCGAACTCACGCTGGACGACTACACCACCCGCGACAAACCAGTGCGCGTCGACATCCGTCATCGGACCGTACTGCCACCGCCGCCGTCCGGCGCCCAGGTGCGGGCTTGGGATCTCGGGCAGGAATTCCCCGGCCGCAGTGCCTGTTTCGACGCGCCGGATCGGGTGCGGTGCAGCAAGGGCCTCGCCCTAGCCCCGGAGGAACCCGGCGCCTTCGAACGCACGATTTCGGTTCCCGAACCTGTGACGGTCACCCCGCAGCTGACCGTCCGCACCAGGCAGGGTCCCGCGTTGGCGGCACTGCTCACCGACCGCACCCGACCGGTGGCCCGCGGCCGGGCCGATGTCGGTGATCTGCGCGGCTCCGCGTTCGCGGCCACCGACGGCGATCCGCGCACCAGCTGGACCGCACCGGAGGGCTCGGTCCGCAACCTCACCGGCGGCAAGCCGACCCTGACGATCGAGCTGCCGGAGCCCGCCCTCGTGACCGGACTGGAACTGACCTCCTCCGCGGGCGGGCTGCCCGCCGCACCCACGGCGGTGGTGGTCAATCTGGGCGACGGGCCCCAGGTGCGCGAAATCGAGGCGCGAGAGCCGGGCGCACCCGTCCGGATCTCGCTGCACCCCAGCGTCACCGACCGCATCGAACTCAGCGTGCAGACGTGGAAAGACGTGCTCGACCGCACCGCGCTCGGCTTCGTCGTCACCCAGCCACCCGGGCTCGCGGAGGTCACAGTCCTTGGGCCGGACTACCCCGCACCGGCCGCGCTCGATCGGCAGATCAGCATTCCGTGCGCGGACGGGCCCACGATCGCCCTCGGCGGACGCCTGGTCCACACCACCCTCACCGCGACCGTCGACGAACTACGCTCCGGCGCACCGATCGCCGCCCGGGTCTGCCCGGATTCCGAACTACCCCAGCCCGATTCCGAGACTTCCGACATCGCCGTCGCACCCGGCCGAGCGGACGTCACTGTCGCACCCACCGATCTCTTCTTCGTCGACCGGCTACGCCTGGACCGGACGGACCTCACCACCGAGGCGACGACCGGCGGCGAGAACCCGGCGCAGGCCGGCTCGGACACCCCGCCCGACCCGGCCGCCCAGCAGACACCCGAGTCCGACGCAGGCACGCGAGGTCGAGAAGAGTCGACGCCCGGCACCCGACTGCTGGTGCTGCCGCTCAGCAACAACGTCGGCTGGCGGGCGCACACAGCGGACGGCCGCATCCTCGACCCCGTCATCGTCGACGGCTGGCAGCAGGCCTGGCTTGTTCCCGCAGCCGCACAGGGCCCGTTCACCATCGAGTTCCCCGCAGATCGCTGGTACCGCCTCGGCATCTTCGGTGGGCTGCTGCTCCTGATCCCCCTCGTCGCACTCGCGATCCCGCTTCGGTCGCGCAAGCATCGGAAGCCGATCGGCAGTGGGACATCGCCTGATGCGGCCGTCCCCCCGGACGCGGACGTGGAACGCACCTACTCGGACATCGACCGCATGGACTCGCGCGCCGACGATGCCGCCTCTAACGTCGATCCCACCGGCTCGGCCGACCACCAGACCACATCGGACGTCGATCCCACCAACTCGACCGACGACCACACCGCATCGGACATCAACCCCACCGACTCCAGCGACAACGACACCGGCGAAGACGTCGACTCCACCGATAGCCGCACCACTTCGGAGGCCGCTCACAGGAGCTTCGCCACGGACAGCCGGACCTCCGGCACCGAGGACCAGCCCACTCCTGTCAGCCGGAGCAATCGCCTGCTCGGGGAGATCGGGCTGACCGCCGCCATCACCGTGATCGCAGGTCCGGTCGGAACCGTATTGACGATCGCGGCTATCGCAGGGGCCCGATTCGCCCCCCGCGTTGTATCGAAAAGCCTTGCGGCCGTGGCTGGTCTGGGGACCGCCGTCGCCGCAGCGGCGCTGTCCACCGGACCGTGGCGTGCTCCCGGCGGATACATGGGCGGCTCGCTGTGGGTGCAAGCGCCCGCGCTGATCGCCGTGATCGCGGTGGGAGTCGCCGCGCTCGCACCGCGCAAGAACGACTGACGCACGGACAGGCCGAGAGCCGGGAGACGTCTCCGCCGCTGCCACGCCGCGCACGAACGAATCCGATGCTGCGGCTGATTCGGCGTCCGCTGCCTCGATCTGTCGTGGCCTTGGTAGAAGACCATGGGCTCGGGGCGGCTGCTGAGCAGAACCGAGGGACCGCCGGCGTCTATCCCGGCATGGACGGCGTTCCGGGTCGCCTGCCGTCCAGCCCGGCACCGCTGCGCGTTTCGAGTGGTCCGGCGACGCAGTTGCTAGGTTCGAGTGCGTGACCGACTGTGCGGAATGCGGCTTCGTCTACGACCTCGCCATGGCCCGCGCGGTGCCGGAATTGGCTCGCGGTCATGCCGCGGAGTACGCGACCCTGCTGCGCGGCGACCACGAGGAACTGCGACGACGAGCGCGGCCGGAGGTGTGGTCACCGCTGGAATACGCCTGCCACATGCGGGATGTCCTGCTCGCACAACGTGAGCGGGTGCTGCTCACCCGCCGCGAGGACAGGCCGACGGCACAGAGCATGGGCCGAGATGAGCGCGTCGAGCACGAGGGGTACGCCGAGCAGCGGCCGGCGGACGTGGCCCGTCAACTCGGCGACGCGGCCCTGCTGTTGGCCAACGTGCTCGACCGGTTGGCGGCCGCGGACTGGGATCGCACGATCATTTACCTCTTCCCGGAACCGCAGGAACGTTCGGTGCGCTGGGTCGCCGTGCACACGCTGCACGAACTACGCCACCACCTGCTCGACATGCGCCGTCAACTCGAGGACTGACCGGCCGATCGAGCGCGATCACGGCGGCGAACGAAACGGCGGGCCGGTTCCTCGACGAGGGCGTAGCCCGCCGCGGCGACGGGCAGGGTGAGGCCGATGGTGAGGGCAAGGACGTAGGCGAAATCGCCGTGGAACGGGAGGATTCCGAAGACTGGGAAGACAACCGACAGCACGACCAGATGCCAGAGGAAGATGCCGTAGGACCAGCGGCCGATGGTCGCGGCGACGGAAGATTCCAGCCACCGGTGCGGACGCGCGGTCGGCGATCGCAGCACCAAGGGCGCGAGCAGGGCGAAGCCGATGATCGTGCCGAGGCCCATTTTCGCCGCGTACTGCCAAGGCTCGGCACGGGTCAGGCCGGCGGGGCCGCCGAGATCAGTGGCGGAGAACAGGAAAGCGGCGAGCGCGACGGCCCACATCACCGGTTGATTGCCCGCGATCCGACGCCAGCGCGATAGCGAATCCGCATTATCGGCGAGCTCGGCGAGCAGCATGCCCACCGCGAACCACGGCAGATAGCCGGGCAGCCAGTTGTCGGAGTGAATCGCGTCGGGAGTCGGCACCGGAATGAAGTTCCAACTCAGCGTCACCATCGCCAAGGCGAGGATCGCGGGGACGCGCCAGCGGGCGGCGGCGCCACGCAACCGGACGAACGCGAATGCCAGCAGCGGCAACACAAGATAGAAGGACACCTCGACCGACAAGCTCCACATCTGCGTGAGCCCGTCGGTGAGCGTCAACGGCACGAACACCTGCAGCAAACCGAGGTTCGCCACCCACACTCGCAGGCCCGCGGTGTGCGCCGCGCTGGGTAGCAGCATCAACGCCGCGCACACCACCACCCAGTACGCGGGCAGAATGCGCGCCGCGCGATGCCGCAGGTAGTAGCCGACAGTGGGCGAGGCACCGAGGCCGCGCGCCGCCGCGGCATGCGGACGCCAGAGCAGAAAACCGGAAAGCGCGAAGAAGATCGCGACTGCCATATCGAAGCGTTCCCAGATCCGGCCGAACACCGGCGTTCCCGTGGCACCGGTCTGGAAGGCGACGTGGGTGACGACGACGCCGAGCGCCGCCATGCCGCGCATGCCTTCCAGCGCGGGCAGGAAGCCGCGGGGTCGGGTGGGTGCGGCCGTCGCGGTGGCTGCGACGGTCGGCGCGGGCATGGTTGCGGTCATCGAGCTCCAGTCTGCCTTGTTCGCTCGCCCGGGTGAGACCCCGATGTTTCACACTTCGCGCTAAACTCGGGCGATTTCCGGGACGATTCTGGCCTCGACACCGCATGGTACGACACCGGACTGTTAGTGTCGGGGCTCACGAGTGCCGTGGTGCGCCCGCAGTACTCGCCGGAATGTCCGGTGTTCTACGACGAGGAGAGTTTGCATGGCACTGAGTGCCGGAACCAGAAGGACGGTGGCCTGCCTGCTCGTGGGTCTCGGCGCGTTGCTGATTGTCGCAGCGGTGATGATCCCGACGTACACCGTCAGCAAACTGGCGAAGACTCCGCTCGACCTCGAGATCACTACCGTCGCCACCAGCCAGCCCGGCTCGGAAAGCTCTGTGCTCGACTCCAAGTCGCTCACGGCACCCGAAGGCTCGGCCAAGGTCGACACCAATGTGCCGCTGGTTTCGCAGCGGTTCCTCACGGTCGAAGATCCCTCCGATGCCAGCGAGATGACCATCCAGGCAGGTCAGACGCTGCGCCGCATCGATAAGCAGGCCGACACCGGGCTGCTCACCGCGACGGTCGACCGGGTCACCATCGACCGCAAGACCGGCATGCCGGTCGACAAGGAGCCCAACGGCTCCATCGCGGTCTCGGTGAACAAGGATGGCGAGAGCATCGCCGACCCGGTTCAGCACATCGGTCTGCAGTACCGATTCCCCATCGGCACCGAGAAGAAGAGCTACCCGTACTTCGACATCAACGCGCGCAAGACCTACGACGCCAACTTCGTCGAAGAGACCGAGCTCAACAGCATGAAGGTCTACCACTTCCAGCAGCACGTCCCGGTCACGAACCTGTGGGACGTGGTGCAGGCGCCGACCAACAGGCTGAGCCTGCCCGCCGCCAAGTGGGGCGTCGAAGGCGGCGAAACCCCGGTCACCATGACCCGGTGGTACACCAACACCCGCGACCTGTGGGTCGAGCCCGATACCGGCACCGTGATCAAGGGTGGCGAGCAGCTGCACCTGTTCTACGCGCGCAGCGGCGACAAGCCCGAGATCACCGCGCTGAAGTCGAACATCATCTTCGACGAGAACACCATCGAGTCGCAGATCTCAGTGGCCAAGGAGAACATCGACAAGCTGTCGCTGTTCGGCCGAGTCATGCCGATCATCCTCGGCGTTCTCGGTGCGATCGCCCTGATCGCCGGTGTCTTCCTCGGCATCCGCGGCGACGCGAGCCCTGCCACCGCTCCGCGTGGCGGCGCCCCGGCTCCGCGTGGCGGCACTCCGGCTCCGCGCGGCGGCACCCCGGCTCCGCGTCGTGGCGAGGTCGACGCACCCACCGAGCGGATCAATATCAACAAGCGCCCCTGACAGCGAAAATCGCTGACGGCAAGCATGTCGAAATCGGCCCCCGGCTTCCCGCCGGGGGCCGATTTCGTTTTCGAGGGATTCAGGGCAGCGGCGCACCCAAGGGATAGGCGACCGGGTGCCGGGGTTGATAAAGCAGCATCGTCCCCGCGCCTGGAATGCGCATGCCGACGCAGCGGCCGAAGGCCCGCTCCGCGATATCGCCCTCGAATTGCGCTCCGCGACCCGCTAATTCGGCAATGGTGTGGTCCAGGTCGTCGCACATGAGCGAAATCTCGTGCGCCGGTGGACCCTCTGCTGGATGCACACCGAGCTCGCTCGGCCCGGTTCCGAAGATGAGCCAGCCGTTCTCGGCATCGACATTCGGCCAGCGCAGAACATCGCGGAAGAACGCGCGGGCCGCGTCGGGATCTTCCGCGTAGACCAGGGTGTGCACAGCGGTGATCATGGGGCTGATCGTAGGTGAGCGCGGCCGGCGTCCGTGGCTCAACCAGCGAGGTGCTTGGGCTCGGCCTGCTGCGCGTGATCAGCGGTGCGCAAGACGACCAGAGCGACAATGAGCGTCGTCGCCGCCGCGATGCACACGGCGGTGGTGATCAGCGACGGCACCGAGCGGGCCAGCGACAGCATGAGCGTCAGCTCGACCGCGAGACCGACCCAGGTCACCGCGGCGAGCGAGGTGCGGTCCACCGCGATCGCCGACAACAGCGCTCCTTGCAGCACCGCGAGGATGGCGCCTTGCAGCGCGAAAACCCACAGCAGACCCTCGATCGGCGCGTAGTCCCGCCCCGCGAACAACGGTGCCAGCGGCGCCGCGACGGCCGCGCCGAGCACCGCGACCACCCCGATGCCGGACAACACCGCGAGCGCGTCCCGGATCGCACGCGCCGAATGCGTCGGCTGCGCCATCCGCGGGTACAGCACCACACCGACCGCCTGCGGCAGCCAGAAGGCGATCTTCGCGGCGATGGCGCCGAGGGCGTACCGGCTCGCGTCCTCCTCGCCCAAGACGATCCGAGCAACGATCAGATCGGCCGACGACAGCGCCATCAAGGCCGCCTGCGCCTGTGCGGCCCGCAGCACCGGGAGTACGCCGACGAAGCTCGGATCGCGGTCGAGGGCGTCGAGCGCCGCACCGCCCGTGCGCGACAGCGCGGGCGGTGACCCGGCTACACACCGCGCGAAAACCGCCGCCGTGGCGATCCCGAGCGCCGCCGCGCACAAGGCGGCAGCCGCGCCGCCACCCAGCCCGAGCACCGCGAGCGCGGGCGCGACCCGGGCCACCCCTGCCGTGCCGAGAACGACAGCCAATGCCCGAAACCGCCTGCCGCCCTGCAGCATGCCTTGCTCACCGGATAGCACCACCAGCGCGGGCGCCGCACCGAGCGCGGCGGCCGACGCAGCGACTCCGACACTCAGTGCCACCGTCACCAGCGGCACCAGCACCGCCGCGACCACCGCGACGATCACCGCGCATCGCCACTGCAGTCCGCGCAGCGCAGCGACGCTCGCGCCCCGCACCAACTCTCGCGCCACCACATTCTGCAAAGCCAGCGCAGGCACCGCACACAACAGCTGCACCGCGAGCAGACTCGCGAACTCGCTGTACCCGGTAACCCCCAGCCAACGCCCGGCCAGCAGCTGCAGCAGATACCCCGCCACATTGGCGGTCATGGCTCCCGCTGTCACCAACGTCAGATCCGCCACAACGGGAAGGCGACGGACATCAGGCACACAGCCATAGTCCCACCTCACCGGCCATCACCTCCGCCCCGCCCCGGTCGTTGCCACCCGCACAGCCAACCCCGGCGGTGGCGAAGTATCGCCCCGGCCCACACCTGCCTGAGCCCTCGCACCCGGCACAACCACAGCCACCCTCGGTCGCAGCGGCACACGCCCACACCGCCGCTACCGCTACGGCCACGGCCACGGCCAGTAGTGGGCAATTCGCCACAGTCCGTCCACAACGCTCCCGCACATGGACTTGCCCCGGCAACGCCGGAGCTCGCGACCGGGACGTAGGGTCGACAACCGTGAGTGACGGGCAGGCTCGGCGCGACCGGTGGGCGAGGTTGGTTCCCGCCGGCTACAGCGCGATACTGGCGCTGCTCATCACCGGTCCGCTGCTCGGCTCCGGCTATCTGCTGCTGCGCGATGCGGTGAGCACGCCACATTCCTATCTCACGGACTCCGCTCTCGGTCTCGGCGACGCCGCTGCGCGGGCCGTCCCGCAGGACGCGCTGATCGCGGCGCTGGCACCGATCGTCGACGGCGGCCTGATCGTCAAGGCGATACTGCTGGTCGCGCTGTGGGCCGCCGGATACGGCGCGGCGATACTGGCCCGCGAACTGCTTCGGGTGACTACAGGCCCACAACTGGTGGCCGCCACCGTCGCACTGTGGAACCCCTACGTTGCCGAACGCCTGCTGCAGGGCCATTGGAGCCTGTTGGCCGGATACGCCGCACTCCCCTGGACAGCGTTGGCCGCCTATCGGATTCGGTCAGCCACGCATCTGCGCCGATCGCGCGGCACCCGCCGACCCGCCGACGTCGAACTCCCGACCGATCGTCCAGAGGACGATCCCCCTGCCTACTGCGATTCCGCGCGACAAGGCCACCACCAGGGCGCTGCCGGTACACGCCGCTCGACAAATGCGCTCGGCCGTAGGTATCGCCAGGCAAGCGGCGGAGGGCTGACGGCGGTCGGGCGCTGGGGGGCGTTGGCCGCGTGCCTCGCCGCTGCGGGGCTCACGCCGACGGGCGCACTGCTGGCAGGCTGCACGGCGCTAATGCTGGTCGGCCGCCGGAACATGGCGGGGACGGTGCTGCTGCTACTGGCCGCGTCCGCGCCGTGGTTGACGGCGACAGCGCTGTCCGCGGCCGGTTCCGAACCCTCCGACCCGGCAGGTATTGCCGCATTCGCCGCCCGCGCCGAACCCGGCCTCGGCACACTCGGCAGCTTGGCCGGGCTCGGCGGCATCTGGAACTCGGATGCCGTTCCGAATTCCCGCACCACACTGCTCGCCCTCGTCGGCACCTTTCTCCTGGTCGCTGTCGTCGCGACGGGCCTGCGCGCTGTTGTCGCCGGAAATGCCTCTGCGGGAACCCATTCCATCACCGACTGCCAACGTCCAGGCGTGCAGACGCGGCGACGGCTGCTGGTCTCGGCCGCCGTCGCCGTCGCACTGCCCGCGTTAGGCGCGACGGCATGGGGCATGGATGTGCTGGAGTGGCTCGTCACCTCGGTCCCCGGCGCGGGTCTGCTCCGCGACACCCAGAAATACGTGGCGCTCGCGATGCCCGCATACGCACTGTGCGCCGCGGCCGGATGCAATGCCGTCGCCCAGTTGTTCGCATCGAAAGACAGCGCTGCGGCGGATACCGCACTGTCACAGCCGCATTGCCAGACTGCGGATGAGATGCCGAGAGCCGCGCCCTCGACCACGGCCGCAACGGCACCTCGGACGGAATCAGCATCGATGAGCACGGTCACGCGGCCACCGGAAGGACGCGCGACGACGGCCGTGATATCGCTGACCACAACGATATTCATCGCGCTGCTGACGCTGCCACTGTTCGACCTCGGATGGGGCGTGAGTGGCGCCGTCCGGCCCGTGCACTATCCGATCGGGTGGCAGCGGGTCGCGGAGCGGATCGATGAGCCCGGCGATGTCGCGGTGCTGCCCGGCGGCATGTTCCGCCGGTTTCCGTATAGCGGTCGAGCACCGGTTTTGGATCCGGCGCCACGGATGCTTCCTCACGATGTCCTGCAAACCGGCGAGCTCCCGGTGCACGGCGGCACCGTCGCGGGCGAAGGCGCACGCGCGCGGCAGGTGGAAAGTCTGCTGCTGCGCGGCGGACCGGCAACAGACCTGGCGAAACTGGGTGTCGGCTGGGTCTTGCTCGAGCGCACCACTCCCGGTCCACTCGGCGAATCGAAAAACGCTCTCGCCCAGCTGAATCCGGTCTACAGCGACACCGATCTCGCGCTGTACCGGGTGCCCGGCGCCGCCGACCGGAACACCGAATCCCACTCCACACGCCGCGCCATCTCCGCAGCCGCCCACCTCTTATGGGCCGCCATACTCATCGGTGGCCTGCTCCTCGCATCCTGGTCGCCTCGAACACCACGGCACCGATAGCCGACGCGGCATCACCCGTCATCCGACGAGACGCACCTCGGCCGTCCATACCTTCGAGTCACATCCAACTATCCAGTGAGACTTGATGAGTGGCACACCGTGGAGACACTTCGCAGTGCATCGCCACCGCCCTGTGCCACTCACCGATCCGGCGTCGACAGGAAATGGGACGAGCCAGAACGCTGCCCCCGGGCGGGGTAGTCGGCGCTCGAGGGGGAACCATCACGCCGAAAGATTGGTATCAGGGCCCGTGCGATCTTCAGGCCGAGGCGCGTCCATGCCGAGCGGCACGCTCGCGGCCCAGGCAAGACAGTCACGGCCCACAAGACGGCCGGCGGGACGGTCAGGGACCGGGTGGGAGCAGGCCGGAGGTGTGCTGGCCTCTGGCGGCCGCGGCGAGGACTTGGTAAACGCCGTTTCCTGTTTGTTCCCAGGAGAATTCGTTGGCGCGGGCGCGGGCTTTCTCGCCCATGACGGTGCGGGCTTCGGTGTCGTCGATGAGGTCACCGACAGAGTCGGCGAGTTGGGCGACGTCGTCGACGAGCAGACCGGTCACGCCGTCGACGATGGAGTCGGTGAGGCCGCGGGAGCTGCGGTAGCCGATGGTCGGTACGCCGTGTTGGGCGGCTTCGATGACGGCCAGGCCCCAACCCTCTTTGCGGGAGGGCAGGACGTGGACCCAGGCGTGGGCGAGCAACTCGTGCTTGCGGCGTTCGTCTACATGGCCGTGGAAGGTGACCGCGTCGGCGATGCCGAGGTCAGCGGCGTCGGTCTTCAGGTTGTCGGCCCACCAGCCGTCGCCGATCACGTCCAGGTGCAGGCCGGGAACGCGGGTGCGCAGCCGGGCGACGACGGCCAACGCGTCTTCGATCTGCTTGTGCGGCACCAGGCGGGAGAGCACCACGATGCGCGGGTCCGGGGTGCGCGTCGCCGCGGCACCGGTCGGTGCGTCCGCGGGGACGGGCTCGGCGCCGTTGCGGACCACCGCGATGCGCGACCGGTCGACCCCGAGCATGGCGAGTTCCTCGGCCGAAGGCAGCGAGACAGTCAGGTATTGGTTGCGACGATGTGCCCGCGGGGACAGCCGCGACTCGATGAACCAACCGATCCGGCCGACGAGGCGACCAGCGACCGGCCATTGCTCGCGATGCCCGTGATGGACGAGCACAACCGATGCCGCGTTGGTCGCGGCGGCCGCGAAGAACGGGATTCCGTTCTGGGTGTCGATCACCGCGTCGGGTCGCAGCCCGCGCAGCGGCCCCACCCCGAGCCTGCCGAGCGCGATGGCCGCCAAGGCCCGCGGATACACGGAGTAGCGCCCACCGGCCCGACTGATGTCGATGCCGTCGATGCGTTCCCGCTTCGGCGCGCCGGGATACCGGGCGGTTCGCAAGGTGACCTTGACTCCGCGCGCGGCCAGCTGAGCGCCGACCTGCTCCAGATACCGTTCGCTGCCGCCGCCCTGCGGGTGCCCGGTGTCACGCCAGCACAGCAGGAGGACTTCGCGCACGGTAGAGCTTCTCTCGGTCGGCAGGTCCCGATCGGGGACGTCGGATATCGCCCAACACCCTAACCTGTGCATCCGTCCACATCCTGCCCACCGGGCCTGGTATCGCGTATTACCCCCTCCGGTGGCAGTGGTTGGAGTGAATTGCGGGCGTTATGCGAGACTCTCCGCCGTGCCGAGAGCTGAAAGTATGCCAGCGAAAGTCGTGGCGGCAGGCTCGCCGCGGCGGGCCGGGCGCGCCGCGTCCCGGTTTGCGCGGCGGGCCACATTGCGGCGGTCGATGCGGTTACTCGGCAGCTTCCGGTTCGAGCAGAGCGATCCCGCGCGGTTCTACGGCGAGCTGGCCGCCGACAGTGCGGCGATGATCGGCGACTTCTATGCCGAGGTCACCGGGCGCGGGCTGCGGGACGCGACGATTCTCGATGTCGGCGGCGGTCCCGGCTATTTCGCCGATGAGTTCATCAAGACCGGCGCGCGGTACATCCCGGTGGAGCCGGATCCTTCGGAGATGCACGCCGCCGGGTTGTCGGTGCCGGGTGCGGTCCGCGGGTCAGGGATGGCGCTGCCGTTCCGCGATGACGCGGTGGATATCTGCTTCTCCTCGAATGTGGCCGAGCATGTGCCGCACCCGTGGGCGATGGCCGACGAAATGGTGCGGGTGACCCGGCCCGGCGGGTTGATCGTGCTCTCCTACACGGTGTGGCTCGGACCGTTCGGCGGGCACGAGACCGGACCGTGGCATTACCTGGGCGGGGAGTACGCGGCACGCCGGTATCGGCGCAAGCACGGGCGGGAGCCGAAGAATCGATTCGGCGAGTCGATGTTCGCCGTCACGGCCGTGGGCGGATTACAGTGGGCGGCAAGCACTCCCGCCGACGTCCGGACGATCTTCCCGCGCTATCACCCGCGCTGGGCCTGGTGGCTGGTCCGCATACCGTTGCTGCGCGAGCTGTTGGTGAGCAATCTGGTGGTCGTCGCCACCAAGAGCCGTTAAGGCTGCCGCTCCAACCAGCCGCGCCGCCAGCTGCGCCTGCCGCAGGTTCCGTACGACGACTCGGCCCAGGGCGATTCCTGAATGGCGAGGCCGACGGTCTCCAGCGTGGTGAGCGCGAGTAGGTCGGCCAGCATCTCCACAGTCGCCACGGCCTCCGCCGCCTGCATGGCCGCGGTGGCCTGCTCGATGGTCAGCGTGCGGCCCGGCAGGAACGAAACGACCCAGCCACCCGCGCCCACGCTTTTAGCTTGATGTTCGGTTTGATCGCTCGTCATCAGCGACCGCCCGATCACTTGCACCGCCATGGCTCTGACTCCCCAACTGCGATATCGGTTCATGAATCGAGCGAGCTGATCAGTAGCTACAGCATCCCCTTTCCAGCAACAGAACGCAATAGTGCGTTCTCTGAAAAGCGAACCGACAGGTTGGAATTCACGCTGCTCAGCGCGATGGCCGGAGAGAAAACTGGAACAGGTTACAGACAAGTGGGCCGCAAAACTGTAACGTGTTCTCATGCACTACGACAGCTTGTTCATCGGCGGCCAATGGACCGCGCCAGCCGGCACCGAGCGGCTCCAGGTCATCTCGCCCGCCACGGTCGAGACGGTGGGCAGCGTCCCGGTGGTCGTTCGCGATGACGTCGACGCCGCGGTTGCCGCCGCCCGGCACGCCTTCGACCACGGCCCATGGCCGTCCACCCCGCCGGAGGAGCGCGCCCAGGTCCTCAGCCGCGCCGCGCGTCTGATCGAGGAGCGCTCCGCCGACCTGCTCGCCACGCTCACCGCGGAAATGGGCGCACCGGCGATGATCGCCATGACGCTCAATCAGATCCCCGCGGTCGCCGCGCTCGACGCTTATGCCGGACTGGCAAAGTCCTTCCCCTGGAACGAAACTCGCACCGGCGTGTTCGGCACCTCCCGGGTGTCGCGGGAGCCGCGCGGCGTCGTCGCGGCCGTGACCGCGTGGAATGTTCCGCTTTTCCTCGCGGCCAACAAGCTCGCCCCCGCGTTGCTGGCCGGCTGCACCGTGGTGCTCAAGCCCGCGCCGCTGACCCCGCTGACCGCCAACAAGATCGCCGACATCTTCACCGAAGCAGGCCTGCCCGCCGGTGTTCTTTCGGTACTGCCCGCCGAGGCGGAGGCCGCCGAGTACCTCGTCTCGCACCCCGGCGTCGACAAGGTCACCTTCACCGGAAGCACCGCCGTCGGCCGCAAAATCGGCGCGATCGCGACCGGCCAGCTCAAGAGCGTGTCCTTGGAGCTCGGTGGCAAATCCGCCGCAATCCTGTTGCCCGATATGGATGTCGCCGCCAATATTCCGGTGCTCGCCTTCTCCGGCCTGATGAACAGCGGCCAGGGTTGCGTCGCGCAAACCCGCATCCTCGCGCCGCGCAGCCGGTACGACGAAATCCTCGAGGCGCTGGTCGAGCACGTGCGCACGATGAAGGTCGGTGATCCCACCGACCCGACGGTGATACTCGGCCCGCTGATTTCGCAGCGGCAGCGCGAGCGCGTCGAGGGCTACATCGCCAAGGGTAAGGAAGAGGGCGCGCGGCTGGTGCTCGGTGGCGGCCGTCCCGCCGACCTGGATCGCGGCTGGTTCGTCGAGCCGACGATCTTCGCCGATGTGGACAACTCCTCGACCATCGCCCAGGAGGAAATCTTCGGCCCCGTGCTGTCGGTGATCCCGTATGACACCGAGGACGAGGCGGTGGCCATCGCCAACGACTCGGTATACGGCCTGGCGGGCTCGGTGTGGACGACCGATGTCGAACACGGCGCCGAGATCGCGGCGCGGGTGCGCACCGGCACCTACGCGATCAATTGGTACGCCTTCGATCCCAGCTCGCCCTTCGGCGGGTACAAGAGCTCGGGCCTGGGCCGCGAGAACGGCCCCGAGGGCCTCGACTCTTTCTGCGAGCAGAAGTCGGTGCTCATGCCGCTCGGCTGGACGGGATGATCACGTCCCTGCCATGACCACCCGCAGCACGGGCTGGTGATCGCGCCCCCTGGTAACGGGCGTGTCGACGATCTCGACGCGCCAGCCAGGGGGGAGTACCGCCTGCAGTCGGCCGGCGGCCCGCCGCAGCGGCGTACTCGCGGTCGCCAGCTCGATTCCGGCGAACCGGGGCGCCCGCCCACTGGTCTCCAGATTCGTCATGCTTCCAACCACCTCTCGCGCTTCGATCTCGTCGTTGGCCACGTGCATCGCGGAGTCACGAGTCGATAAGGAAAAGTCGATCAGTTAACTGTTGGCAATCAAACTGTAAGTCACCTATGGGCAAACCTCATACTCCAGGCAACCACCCGAAGCACGATCCGGCAAGCCCCGTCCAGCTACCGGTCGGCGATTGTCTCGGCGAGCAGAACCCGCCATCGCGACCGTCTCGGAGATTAGCGCATCCGCGCGTGGCGGCCGCTCGCATTGCGCAGGCCCGCGACAACCGCCCTGCCCGCACCACCGGCCGCCCGGGTCAGCGGCGCAACGACCTGCGATACCCCGCAGGCGTGGTGCCCGTCGCGGCGCGCAGGTGCACCCGCATCGCGGTGACACTGCCGAATCCGGATTGCGCCGCAACGACCTCGACCGGCAATTCAGTGGTTTCCAGCAATTCCCGAGCGCGCGCCGTGCGCTGCGCCTCGAGCCATCGTCGCGGCGTGGTGCCCACCGCCGTCTTGAATCGGCGAATGAACGTGCGCTCACTCATCAAGGCGTGCGCGGCCAGCGCCGAAACATCGGGCGCAGCCGCCGGATTCGCCGCGGCCCACGCCATGGTCGCGGCGAGTCCGCCGCCGAAACCGTTGTCGCTCATGGCATCCGGGATGTACTGAGCCTGCCCGCCTTCGCGATGCGGTGGCGTCACGTTCCATCGGGCCAGCTCCGCCGCGGCGGCCGCGCCGAGCTCGCGGCGCACGATGTGCAGGCACAGATCGAGACTCGCGGACAACCCGGCGGAGGTGAGGACGTCACCGTCATCGATGTACAGCGCGGCGGGGTCGAGCTTCACCGCAGGAAACAGCTCGGCGAAATCATCACAGTAGGCCCAGTGTGTTGTCGCAGGCCGGTTGTCCAGCAATCCGGCCCAGGCCAGCACGAACGCACCGACGCACACGCTGACCATGGTCGCGCCGCGCGCCGCGGCGGCCTGCAGCGCGGCCAGCGCCGCGTCCGGCGGCGGCAAGGTCGGCAAACCTATGCCGGGTACCACGACAATGTCCGCGTCCGCCATCACCTCCAGCCCGTGCGCGACATGCAGGTCGAATCCGCTCGGCGTCCACACCGGCCCCGGCCGTACCGAACACGTCTCCAGCTCGAATCCGACCGCCACACCGAATTTCCCCGGCCCGTGCCGGAACGCCTGCACGATGCAGCCCAGGTCATAGGTCATGACGCCGTCGAGCGCGAGTGCGACAACCTTCTTCATCGCCTCAGTTTGGCATGAATCCGAGGGATACCGGTATTCCCGCCACTCGTCGGATCACCGGCCGCACGATTCACTCGATGACGTGAACGCGTGGGTCGAGGAACTGCTACACCGTCACCCCAGGCATGACTTCACACAGCACATGACCACGGCGATGACGAGCGACGCGGCGGCGGTGCCGGGCGGTCGCACCCAATGGCTCATTGCCACAGCGAGTTCCGACAACTTATCCGCCGAGCCCCACTCCCTGAGTAGGGAAAACCACGACTCCTGCGACAATAGGAGCGATGGGGCCAGCGCAGAACCCGATCCGTTCAAGGATCGTCGCCGAAGCCGAGGCATCGGAGCCACCGGCTACCTCCCCCGGTGCCGCAGGGCCGGACAATGCCGCGATTTGCCCCACGAACGGGTGGTTCGGCTGGACGGTGCAGCTGTTCCCGCCACCGAAAGCCCAGGCACTACTGAAGCAGTCCGTCGAGTTGGCCTGCGGCGTAATACAATCGATGGTCGATCAGCTCGGCGTCGGCAAGCCGAACGAGATGCCCGATGTGAACGAACTTCTCCGCGATGCGGGCCTCACCGACAAGAACAACAAGTCCATTGCCACCACGAATCACAACGACATGGTCGGCAAAATCGCGGACATCAAGCAGGGTCTGATCGACGATCATACGAAGATCGCAGACAAGGTGGCCGCCGCCGCCAAACAAGGCACCGAGCTCAACACCTATATCTGGAACGAAGTCGTCGACCTCAGGACGGCACTGACGGCAGTCGGATCCGACGAACTCCCCGCCAGTTTGGAAGACTCGCTGCTGGAGCAGGTCGTATCGGCGCTGCAGCGGGTCTGGAAGAAGTTCGAGGCGGTGACCGGGTACAACAGTTCGAGCTCCGCGAATATGGGCCCGTTGACCTTGGCGCAACTCAAAGCACTGCTCCCGAAAACCGATGCGGACAAGCTCGAGAAATATCTGCCGTACCTCAACGAGGCCATGCGCAAGGCCGGGATAACCAATCCGAAACGCGAAGCCGCATTCCTCGCACAGGTAATCCATGAAACCGACCAGCTCCAGACGCTCACCGAATACGGCGACACCGAATATTTCAATAGCAACTACGGACCGCAGACAGCGGTCGGCCAGTCGCTCGGAAACGACAAGTCCGGTGACGGTGCCCGTTTCCGTGGGCGCGGCGCGCTGCAGGTGACCGGTCGCGACAACTATCGAGCGGCGGGCAAAGAAATCGGCGTCGACCTCGTTAGCCATCCGGAACTGGCCGCCGATCCGAAACACGCCTTCGACGTGGCCGGATGGTACTGGAAGACGCACGACTTGAACGACGAGGCCGACAAGTCACAGTTCGACGCGATCACGCGAGAGATCAACGGCGGCACCAATGGCAGCGCGCAGCGCGAGGAGTACTACCAGAAGGCGAAGAAAATCCTCGACGCGGATTAGCGCCGCAGGCGCGGGATATGTTGTCGCGTAAGCGAGCATTGAGACAGACCCCCGCGAGAATTCCGGCGACGAGGACGAAGGCGAAGAGGGCGAGAGCCCCGCGCTCGCGGCGTTGAAGAACCTTGCCGAGTCGGCGGCGGTGAACCAACGGGCCTGCGACCCGTTCGGTCGGCCCGGCATAGGAAGCGAACAGCGGCGTGCGGTGGGTGATGGCCTACGACGCCGTCTCCTCAGCACCTGGATCTCCTCGCGGTCTGGGCGCGAGACCGGCGGGTGGCCGCAGCGGAACTTCTCGATGATCCACGGCTCGGATTGGCGGGAATCCGAGCGTTACTGGCATTTCCGCCACTCGTCGGCGGTCCGCACAGCGGCTTCACTGAACAGCGAGAAGCGTTCGAGGAGAAGGAGGGCAACATGGGTGCGCCTGCTGGGATCGACTGGGAATGGGCGACGCGGACCGGAGGGACGCTCTCCGGAGCACAGTCCCGGCAGTTGGCGGTTGAACTGGCGCGGACACTGCCGAAACTGGGCGGTGCGCGGCTCAAACGCGTGCTCGGCAGACACGGCACCGGGCGGCTGGAGTTCGCCGGTTTGCGGGTGCCCGATTCGAAACTCGCCAAGGCGGCGGAAATCGAAGCCCGCGAATCACTTTCGATTCACATGCTCGAGCATTCGTATCGCACCTATTTCTTCGGGCGGGTACTCGCCGAGCTCGACGGGGTTCGCTACGACGACGAATTGGTTTATGTCGCCTGCCTGCTACATGATCTCCAGCTCGAACGCACCACTCCGGGAAGGTGTTTCGCGGTAGCAGGTGGCGAACGGGCGGCAGAGTTCGCGGCGCGCGAGGGCGCGGGTCCCGAACGCGCACAGGAAATCGGGGCCGCGATTGCCGCACACATCACCCCTGGCGTCGCCAACGATCTGAGCGATCCCGGCGGGTTCGTATCCGCGGGCGCCTCGGTGGATGTGATCGGGGCGCGCTTCCAGGAACTGGACCCGGACTGGGTCGCGCAACTGTTGCGACGGTATCCGCGTCACGACGCCAAACGGCATCTGATCGCCGCGTTCAAGGCCGAGGCCGAGGCCGTACCGAAGGGCCGCTCCGCCTTGCTGAACAGTGTCGGCTTTCTGCAACTCGTCCGGATGGCTCCGTACTCCGAATAACCTGTCGGATACACGAATTCGCCCGCACCATTTGGCGAAAACGGTGCGGGCGAATCAGCTTCGGGGCGCTATCAGCCCAGGCGCTCCTTGAGCGCCTCGAACTCGTCGCGCACTCCCGAGGGCAGCTTGTCGCCGACGAACTCGAACCACTCCTCGATCAGCGGAATCTCCTTGCGCCACTCGTCGGCGTCGACAGCGAGCGCCTCGTCGACGTCGACGGCGTCGACCTCGAGACCCTCCAGGTCCATCTGCGCCGCGGTGGGCACGTTGCCGATCGCGGTCGGCTCGGCTTCGGCCGAGCCCTCGATGCGGCCCACGATCCACTCCAGCACGCGGGAGTTCTCACCGAATCCCGGCCACAGGAAGCGGCCGTCGGCGCCGCGCCGGAACCAGTTGACGTAGAAGATCTTCGGCAGCTTGTTCGCATCCGCGTTCTTGCCGACGTTGATCCAGTGGTTCAGGTAGTCACCGACGTGGTAGCCCATGAACGGGATCATGGCCATCGGGTCGCGGCGCACGGTGCCGACCTTGCCCTCGGCCGCGGCGGTCTGCTCCGAGGAGAGGGTCGCGCCCATGAAAACGCCGTGCTGCCAGTCGAAGGACTCGGTCACCAGCGGGACGGTGGTCTTGCGGCGGCCGCCGAACAGGATCGCCGAGATCGGCACGCCCTGCGGGTCGTCCCACTCGGGCGCCAGGATCGGGCACTGCGCCATCGGCGTGCAGTAGCGCGAGTTCGGATGGGCGGCGAGGGTCTCGGTCTCCCGCAGGTACCAGTCGTTGCCCTTCCAGTCGATCAGGTGATCGGGCTCGCCTTCCAGGCCCTCCCACCACACGTCGTTGTGGTCGGTCAGCGCGACGTTGGTGTAGACGGTGTTGCCCGCGTTCATGGTGGCCATGGCGTTGGGGTTGGAGCTGTAGTTGGTGCCCGGCGCGACGCCGAAGAAGCCGAACTCCGGGTTCACCGCGTACAGGCGGCCGTCCTTGCCGAAGCGCATCCAGGCGATGTCGTCGCCGAGGGTTTCCGCGCGCCAGCCGGGAATCGTCGGCTGGATCATCGCGAGGTTGGTCTTGCCGCAGGCGCTCGGGAAGGCGGCGGCGATGTAGTAGGCCTTGTTCTCCGGCGAGATCAGCTTGAGGATCAGCATGTGCTCGGCCAGCCAGCCCTCGTCGTGGGCCATGGCCGAGGCGATACGTAGGGAGTAACACTTCTTGCCGAGCAGCGCGTTGCCGCCGTAGCCGGAGCCGTAGCTCCAGATCTCGCGGTCCTCGGGGTAGTGGGTGATGTACTTGGTGTCGTTGCACGGCCACGGCACGTCCGCCTGGCCCTCGGCCAGCGGCGCGCCGACGGAGTGCAGCGCCTTCACGAACGGCTTGTCGGTGCCGAGCTTCTCCAGCGCCGCGGCGCCCATGCGGGTCATCACGCGCATCGACACGACCACGTACTCGGAGTCGGTGATCTCGACGCCCAGCTTGGGGTCCTCGGCGCCGAGCGGGCCCATGCAGAACGGCACCACGTACATGGTGCGGCCCTTCATCGAGCCGCGGTACAGCTCGGTCATGGTCGCGCGCATCTCGGCGGGGTCGACCCAGTTGTTGGTCGGGCCGGCGTCGGCCTCGGTCTTCGAACAGATGTAAGTGCGCGACTCGACTCGAGCCACGTCGGAGGGGTCGGAGAGTGCGAGGAAGGAGTTCGGCTTCTTCTTCTCGTCGAGCCGCTTGAACGTGCCCGCCGCGACGAGTTGGTTGGTCAGCCGATCCCATTCGTCATCGGAACCGTCCGCCCAGACCACTCGCTCCGGCTGAGTGAGTTCTGCGACTTCCTGTACCCAGGCGAGTAGTTCGCTGTGCTCGGTCGGCGTTTTGCCGTCGGATCCACGAAGACCAGGAATGGTCGCTGAGGTCATGAAAAACTCTCCTGAGATGGGCGGTTCTACGATGCTTCCGTCTGGCCTCTAGGCCCATGACCAGCGCGAACACACCGAGCGCCACCATTGGCGGGAAGGCACCCGCTACGACCAGTCGAATGCGCGTCCCGGCTGGACGGCGTACATGGACGAAGCGGACGCCCAGGTTCCTGATTAGAGGTTAACGCGATGTGACGACCAGTACGGAATCGGGTACAGATCGGGTTGTCCCTCGAGTACCCAATAGATACCGATTTACTCTGGCGTAATCCGCCGATCGATGATCTCGATATCGCGTTCGCACGCGGCGAGTTGTCCGGGTTGTTCGGCAGCGGCCCGTCGCAAACGCGCCTCCAATTCGGCAACGCGGCGATCGGTATCGACCATTCGCGCGGTGCTCGAACGCACCACGCGATCGGCGAGCGCGGTCTCCATTTCCACGAGCGCGGTCGCCGCCCGCTGCTCGAGCTGGGCTTTCACGTTGACCAACGCGTCCGACACCCACTGTCGGACGTGCGCGCGATCGGCGACCTGCCCGCGCGCACGCACCACCCAGCCCGCCGCGCCCGCCCCCAGCAGAAGCGTCACCGGCACGCTCGCGACGTCCAGTGTCGGCACCAGCGCGAGTGGCGAAACCAACAGTCGGCCGAGCCCGACACCCGCCGACGCGCCGAGCGCGATCATGAGGTGATCTTCGACACCTCGGTGCCGCGGTTCCGGGTCAGGACCCACCCGGGGGGCCGGATCACGCCGCCGGGCGGGCGGCTCGACCGTCGAACCGTCGACCCGCTGAGCCAGCTCGGCCAGCCTCCGCTCGACCTCCAGATCGACAGCACCGGTCAGCTCGGTCACCGCCTGCTGCAACCGGTCCGGATAGTCGCCCAGCCGCGACGGACGCATTCGATCGAGTTCGCCGCGAGCGGCGGTGTGCAGCGCCCGCACCCGGGAGCCGACATCGGTCATCAGGTCGACCCTGGCCAGGTGCAGTTGGCTGCGCAGCGTCGACAGCGCCGTCGCCCGTCCGCCGTCGCGGCCCGCGAGCAGTGTGGTTCGTTCTTCCCGCCACTGCGCGGGTTCCGTGCCGGAACGCAGCGCCGCGATCTGATCCACCACTCGCTGGCGGGTATCGGCCAGCACTCGGGCGGTGACGGCCGCGAGCCTGCCATCGCCTCCGGCTTCGGCGCCCGCGGATGCCGCGGCGAGTTCGGCGTGCAGCGCGGTCAGTCCGGAGCGATCCAGCAGGCCCGCGTCGCCGCCCGCGCGGGCCGCCACCGCGAGCCGGGCCGAGACCGGCACGATATCCAGGTCGGCGGCGCCCTGCGCGGCGAGCAGTTCGAGATTGTGCGCGCGGACCGCACGCCAGTCCTGATAGGCGTGGATCCCGTTCATCGCGAGCAGGATTCGAGCACCATCGGCACGCAGCCGGTGCACCAGCCGCAGCGTGTCGGCGCCGAGCGAGCTACCCGCGTCGAGCAGGATCAACGCCACCGCCGCGGGCGCCGCCCCTGACGGCGAGGTTGTTTCGACGGCCGCGCTCGCGTCGGCCACCGGATCGGACAGCAGGATCCGAGGCTCGAACCGCGCCAATTCGGTGCGCAACAGCGTGGTGTTGGCATCATTGGGCCCGATCAACGTGACCGCCGATGCGCCGCCGACTCCGACAACGGCTCGCATGAGTGCCATGCCCTGCGGATTCCACCGCGCGACCACAGCCTCGGCATCAGCGGGCAGCGGTGGCGCATCGGCCGCGTGCGATGCCTGCTGCCGTTCGGCCGGTGAAAGTGCCCGCTCCGGTTGCTCAGAGTCCGGCACTGCTCATCCGCTCCCATAGTCGGATGTAGCCGTTGTGGACGCGCAGTGCGGCGCGACGGGCAGCGGGTGGCATATCGCTGGAGACGACCGCCCGCCAGCGCGCGGCCCTGGCCAGCGCGTCGTCGGCATCGGCGGGCGAGGGCGAACGGTACCCGGCCGCGAGGTGCGCGACATCGGGGCAGGCGAGTCCGGCGCACAGACCCATCCACAGCGCGTCGTCACCGAAGAGATAGTCCTCGAGGACGTCGCGGGCGTGGCCGCCGTCGCCGGGCACCGCGGCGGCCGCGAGCCGGGCCAGCTCGTCGAGCAGCACGCCACCGCGCAGCGCCGAAACCTGCTCGTAGCGGCGGTGCAGGAGCCGGTGCAGCGCGTCGATGCCGCTCACCGCGTGCAGGATTTGCAGCAGCGCGTGCGGGGTGAGCTCGGGGTCATGGCGCAGTGCGATGAGTGCGGAGCTCACGCCGTAGAGATCCCAGCGGTGCAGTAACTGCTCCCGTTCCGCGACATCGGGCCCTGCCGATGGTGAGACGAACAGATCGGGAGACAGCGTCAGCGCGGGATCGGAGGCGCCCGCCAGTCGTCGCAACGTCGCTATATCGGCATCGTTCACCGCGCCCGCCCTGGTGCGCACCGCCAGCGAAGCGACCACCGGCAGCGTGAGAATGCCCAGCTCTCTGGTGTATTGCTCGGCAGCGGAGACCGCATCGCCCCACCGCGAGCCGACCGCGTCGGCCTTGTTCAACACCACGACGGTGTGTTCGGGCGGCAGGGTGGCGAGGATGCGCCGGTCGGCGGGCAACGGTGCGCCGGACAGCACGTAGACGACGATGTCGGCATCGAGCACCGGGTCTGGCGTACCCGGTTCGTCCACCGGACCGGTCTCCACTGCGGACATGAGCGCCAGCGCATGCAGCACGGTGCTGCGGCCGGCGTGCGCGCGACCGGTCACCTGAATCCGCGGCGGCCTGCGCCACTGGGCGCTGACCACGCCGACCTGATTCGACAGGTGCGGGTCGTTACCTCCGCCCGAGCGCAGCATGGCGATCAGTTGGTCGAGTTGGTCGAGTTCGCGCGCGGGTCCGCCGGGTCGGACGGCGGGCCCGTTGGTTTCGGTGGCTGTCGACATAGCTGCACCCCCCTTTACGGTGCGCAATTCTGTCAGACACCGGGCCGGGAGGCGGTGGGGACCGCTCAGCTTCCGCTGAAGTATTTGTTCGCGGTGCGCACCGCCCAGTTCGGCGCGTACTTGGCGGCGACGGCAAGCACCTTTGCCTGGGTACCGATTTCGTAGTGCACCTTCGGCAGGCGTCCACGTTTGCGGGTGACTTCCCAGATGCCGGACGCGACATCTGCCGCGGTGAGCCGCACGCCGAGCGACTTCGTCGACGCGGTCTCCACACCGTCCACCATCGCGGTCGCCACGAACAACGGCCACACCGCGATCACCCGGATATCGTGCTGCTCCCATTCGAGATCCAATGCCTCTGTCAGGCTTTTGACCGCGGACTTGGTCGCGCCGTAGCTGGCGAGTTGGGGTTGGCCATAGATCGCCGATGCCGAGCACAAATTCACCACCTGCGCGCCGGGGGTGGACCGCAGCAACGGGAACGCCGCGTGCGTGCCGTTGATGACGCCGCCCAGGTTGACGTCGACGATCGCCTGGTGGGTCGCCAGATCGATGGACTCGAAGGGACCTGCGCGCAGGATGCCCGCGTTGTTGATCAGGATGTCGAGCCGGCCCGAATCGGCATCGAACTCCGCGAGCCGCTCGGCCCAGTGCGTGTTGTTGGTCACATCGAGCACCCCGGTGCGCACTGTGCCACCCGCGCCCGTAATGTCACCAGCGAGCCTGGTCAGCCCCACCTCGTCGATGTCGTAGGCGCCGACGTGATACCCGTGCGCAGCGAAAAGCAGCGCCGTCGCCCGGCCGATTCCGGCAGCCGCACCCGTGATGATCACCGTCGGTCCGCTCATGTCGGGGAGTCTAGTGCCGTGCCAAGCCCCCTCCCGCGTGCTTCACAGAGATAACGTCGTTCGCTTACGCTGCTGTGATGGTCGGCACCATAGTCGGTGCGCAGCTGCGCTTTTCGATCGCGGCAAGCCGGCCGGCGCAGACGAGTGCCGCCCGTCGGCGCTGCTCGATGAGGAGGTGCGATGACCGTCGACGTCATCGGCGTTGTCGATCCGGAGCCGAATCACGGATTCGACCGCAGGCCGTTGTTGCCGAGCAACGATCCGTTCCTCCGGCCGCCGAAGGGCTTCGCCGCCAAGCCTGCGGGCACCGTCCTGCGCAGTCGCAGGGTCGATTTGGCCCTGCTCGGTTTTGTCTCGCAACAGGTTTCGGCATGGCAACTGCTCTACCGCAGCTGTGACATGCACGGCACGCCCGAGGTGGCGATCACCACGGTGCTGCTACCGCTGGGCGCCGACCCGAGCGAAGATCGGCCACTGCTCGCTTTCCAGACCGCCATGGACGCGGTCGCGGAGCGATGTTCGCCCTCCTACGCGCTGCGGCGCGGATCGCACGCACTCGGATCGGTCACCCAGCTCGAATGGCTGCTCGTCGCGAACGCGCTGCGGCGCGGCTGGGCGGTGACCATCGCCGATCATGAAGGCCCGCACGGAAACTTCGGCGCCCCACGCGAACCCGGCTACCGCGGGCTCGACGGCATTCGCGCGGCGCTGAATTTCGCGCCGCTCGGCCTGCGTCCCGACACCAGGGTCGCGGTGTGGGGCTATTCCGGTGGCGGCATGGCCAGCTCCTGGCTGGTCGAGATGGCGCCGACCTACGCGCCGGAGATCGACATCGTCGGCGCGGTGCTCGGCGCACCGGTCGGCGACCCCGGCCAGGTCTTCGCCCGGCTCAACGGCGGCCGCTACGCCGGGCTGCCCGCCATCGTCATCGCGGTGCTGCGCAGGCTGTACCCCGCCCTCGGCACGGTGTTCGACAGCGACCTCGCCCCCGAAGGTCACCGGCTCATCGCACGCGCGGAACGGGCGACGCCGTTCTCGGCCATCGCGGGCCTGACCAAGAAGGACGTCGGCGCCTACCTGACCCGCCCGCTCGACGAGGTACTCGCCGCCCCTGATCTGCAGGCCATGCTCGACGATCTCAAGCTCGGCTACGCCACCCCGGCCTGCCCGTTGCTCGTCGTGCAACCGGTCCACGACCAGATCATCCACATGGACGGCATTGATGCGCAGGTCGATCGGTACCGCCGCGGTGGCGCCACGGTCACCTACGTGCGCGATCGTCTCAGCGAGCACTTCTCCCTGCTGCCGCTCGCCACCCCGATCAGCCTCAATTGGCTGGCCGACCGACTCGAAGGTCACCCGGTGCGCGATACCGGCGACTCGACGGTCTGGTCGGTCGCGGCCTCACCCGCCGGACTGCGCGGCCTGCTGGAAATGGCCGTGACCGCAGCGAAGGTCGCGCTCGGCAGGCCGCTGACGCAGGAGACAGAACCCACATCCCGAATATCCCGCGAACGCGCAGCCTGACCACCCGGTAACCCCCCGCCACCGTGTTACGTCGAGCGACCTGGGGGCGGCGCGCTCCGAGCGACCTGCAAACCAGCCGCTAGCGGCGAGGTTTCGACCGGTCCGCAAGCCACCGTGAGCGGCCGATTGCCGCCCCGATCACCCGATGCTGGACAATGGATGCCGTGAACGACGCCGCGAACCACACTGCCGAGTCAGTTCCGGAACCACCGTCCACACCATCGGTACCGGCTGACAACGAACCCCGACGGGGCACCGCCTCCCGCCTGTACCCCCGCGTCACGAGCTTCCGCTCGCGCAGGGGCGCGCTGACCGCGACCCAGCAGCAATCCTGGGCTCGCACCTGGCCGCGCATCGGCGGCGAGGTCTCCGATGAGCGCCTCGACGCCGCCGCCTGGTTCGGCCGTGAAGCTCCCCTCGTCATCGAGATCGGTTGTGGCACAGGCACCGCCACCGCCGCGATGGCGCAGGCCGAACCGCACCTGAACCTGATCGGCATCGAGGTCTACAAGCCGGGCCTCGCCCAATTGGTGCAGCGGATCGAGCGCGAGCACATCGAGAACATCCGGCTGCTGCGCGGCGACGCCGTCGATGTGCTGGAAAACATGATTGCCGAACAGTCGCTGACGGGCGTCCGGGTCTTCTTCCCCGATCCGTGGCCCAAGGCGCGCCATCACAAGCGGCGGCTGCTGCAGCCTGCCACCTTCGCCCTCATCGCGAGCAGGCTCCGCCCCGGCGGCGTGTTGCATGTCGCCACCGATCACGCCGACTACGCTGAGCACATCGCCGCGGTCGGCGCCGCGGAATCCCAGCTCATCGGCCTGAACGAGACCACGGGTGGGGTCAGCGCGGAGCATCGGGACAGCGCCCCGATCGGCTTCGAGCGGCCGGTCACCAAATTCGAAGGCAAAGCGCATCGCGCTGGCAGTGCCATCACCGAGTTCATATGGGGGAAGATCGAATGATGAGCGAGCGCAGCGAGCGAACAATTAGCTCAGCCGTCATGACAGTCATGACGGAGCAGAGCGCTAGCAAGGCGGAGTCATGAGTGTCAGCGAGATGGCCCCCGAGGTCGTGGATGTCGCCGGGGAGGTGCACGGCACCGGGCCGGAGGTCCTCGGCGGCGTGACTCCCGATGTGCGCCGGGTCCTGCTGGTGTGGGACGCCCCGAACCTCGACATGGGCCTCGGCGCGATCCTCGGTGGCCGCCCCACCGCTGCCTACCGCCCCCGTTTCGATGCGCTCGGCCGCTGGCTGCTCGCGCGCACGGCCGAGCTATCGGTGGGCAGCACCTACCGGGTCGAGCCGGAAGCGACCGTCTTCACCAATATCGCCAACGGCACCGCCGACGTGGTCCGCCCGTGGGTCGAAGCGCTGCGCAATGTCGGCTACGCCGTGTTCGCGAAGCCCAAGATCGATGAGGACTCCGATGTCGACGCCGACATGCTCGCGCACATCGAACTTCGCAGCCGCGGCGCCGGGCTGGCGGGCATCATGGTCGCCTCCGCCGACGGTCAGGCATTCCGTGAGCCGCTCGAGGAGCTCGCCGCGCACGGAGTCCCAGTTCAGGTACTCGGCTTCCGCGAGCATGCGAGTTGGGCCGTCACATCCGATACCCTCGAATTCATCGACCTCGAGGATATCCCGGGTGTGTTCCGTGAACCGCTGCCCCGGGTTAGCCTCGACTCGCTGCCCGATGAAGGTGCTTGGCTGCAGCCGTTCCGGCCGCTGTCGGCACTGCTCACCTCTCGCCCCTCGCAAGGAGTCGCTTAAGTGTTTACACGCTGGGGCGATCTGGTCTATCGGTGGCGCTTCGCGGTAGTCGGAGTGGTCACGGCCGCCCTCTTGGCATTGGGCGGATACGGCCTCGGCCTCGAAGACCACCTCAGCTCCAGCGGGTGGGATGATCCTACGTCGCAATCGGCGCAGGCAGCACGGTTGTCCGACGAGGCGTTCGGGCGCGATCACAACAGTGACGTGATCGTGCTGTACACCGCGCCGGACGGTAAGACGATCGAAGATCCCGACTTCAGGGACAAAATCGTCGACAGCCTCAACAGGCTGCCACGCGAGCATCCCGACGAGATCTCCCGGATCAACGGCGCCTACTGGCAAACCGAGACCGGTCCCCCGTCGCCGGTGTTCTTCGGTTCGAAGGACAAGAAGTACACCTTCGCCTCGATCGCCATCCAGGGCGACAACGACACCGACATGGTCCGGAACTTCCGGAAAGTGAAGGACGTCTTCGCGATTCCAGGTGTCGACGTGCAGGTCGCCGGCCTGCAGGCGGTGGCGGGCACGCTCAACGACACCATCGCCAGCGACTCCAAGCGGATGGAGATGCTGGCCATCCCGGCCGTCGCGATATTGCTGTTCTTCATCTTCGGCGGCGTGGTCGCCGCCGCGCTGCCCTTGATCGTCGGCGGTCTCACCGTGATCGGCGCCAACGGCATCGTGATGTTCCTGACGCGATTCACCGAGGTGAATTCCTTCGTCTCCAGCGTTGTCTCCATGATCGGCCTCGGTCTGGCGATCGACTACGGCCTGTTCATCGTGAGTAGATACCGCGAGGAACTCGCCGAGGGCTACGACACCAGAGCCGCGGTGCGGCGCTCGGTGATGACCGCGGGCCGGACCGTCGTGTTCTCGGCGACGATGATCATCGCCAGCCTCGGCGGCATGCTGCTGTTCCCGCAGGGCTTCCTGAAATCGATCGCCTACGGCTGTATCGCGACCGTGGCGCTCGCGGCGCTGACCGCCATCACGATCCTGCCCGCGATGCTCGGCATTCTCGGACCGAAGGTCGACTTCCTCGGACTCAAGCGGTTCCGCAAGACCAAGACCGCCGAAGAAATCGAGAACGGCTTCTGGGGCAAGTCCACCCGCTGGGTGATGCAACATCCGCTCAAGATCGCGATCCCGATCTGCATCGGCCTGCTGCTGTTGATCATTCCGGTCAAGAACCTCGCGTTCGGCGGCATCAACGAGCGGTATCTGCCGCCGGACAACACCACTCGGCTCGCGCAGGCGAAGTTCGATTCGATCTTCCCGCTACGCAAGTCCGATCCGATCCAGCTGGTGTTCGTCTCCGACAGCAGCACCGACGTCGGCAAGGTGTGGGTCGAAGCCAAGCAGGCGCCGGGGTTGACGGGCACCTTCGAGGTCCCGACACGGTCGAACAACGACCCCGATATCTATCGCACCAGCGCGACGCTGGCGGACTCCGAGAACGCGGATCCGACCATCGACTATCTGCGCTCGCTCGAAGTGCCCGACAACGTGCGGATGTACGTGGGCGGGCAGCCGACGATCCAGAAGGACAGCATCGACGCGCTGCTGGACCGGATGCCGTGGATGATCGCGCTCGTCCTCTTCGTCACCACGCTGCTGATGTTCCTGACCTTCGGGTCGCTGGTGCTTCCGATCAAGGCCGCGTTGATGAGCGCGCTCGGATTGGGTTCCACGCTGGGCATTTTGACGTGGATTTTCGTCGACGGGCACGGCGCGGGCCTGCTGAACTTCACGCCGCAGCCGATCATGTCACCGGTGCTGGTGCTGATCATCGCCGTCATCTACGGCTTGTCGACCGACTACGAGGTATTCCTGTTGTCGCGCATGGTCGAAGCGCGAACGCAGGGGGCATCGACCACCGAGGCCGTGCGCATCGGCACGGCGCAGACCGGCCGCATCATCACCGCCGCCGCGCTCATCCTGCTCGTGGTCACCGGGGCGTTCGCGTTCTCCGATCTGGTGATGATGCAGTACCTGGCCTACGGCATGATCGCCGCGCTGTTCATCGACGCCACGATCCTGCGCATGCTGCTGGTGCCCGCGACGATGAAACTGCTCGGCGACGACTGCTGGTGGGCCCCCGCCTGGATGAAGAAGGTGCAGCAGAAGGTCGGCCTCGGCGAGCCGATCCTCGACGACGAGCGCCCCGGCGGCGGCGAGGTCGTCGACCTGGTCAAAACCACGCCGATCACCGACCCGGTCACCATGCTGATGCCCGCGATCGCGGATGGCGCGCGCCTGCCGAAATCGCCGCGCCGCCCGCGCACGGTGGAAGAGATCGAAGCCGAGGCGCCGACACAGCATTTCCGCAGCCTCGGGCATGTGCCGCCGCGATCCGCGCCGACCAACCCCGAACACACCGGACCTCGGGTCACTCCAGTGCACGACCCGAGCAGGCCGAGAGCCGCGCAGCCCGCGCCCGCATCGCCCGAGGTGCCCGCACCGCGGCCGATGCCCTCGGTCCAGGTGTCGCACGACCCGACCAGGCCGCGGCCCGCGGCTGCCACGCCGTCGACGCAGACACCTGCTCCGTCGGTGCCCACCGCGCCGACACCCCCGCCCTCGGTACCGACCACACAGGCACCCGAGCCCTCGACGCCCACCGCGCCGACAACGCGATTGGCACGGTCCGCACCGGCACCGGGCCCGTCTCCGGTCGCGCAGCCGCCCATGCCTGCCACGCCGGCGCCCGCCCCGGCTGCGAGCACTCCGCCGGACCACCGGACCCACCACGCCGCACCGGAAAATCCTGCGGCGACGCATCCGGACGAACCAGACAACGGACCGCCGACCACGCGCAGCACCATCGAAAACTGGATGGCCGAACTGCGCTCCTCGCGTCGCACTGGCAAGCCCGACGAGGGCCGCCATCACGGTGGGGACGGCCGCACCGTGAGCGTCAACGAACTGCTGCGACGCCGCGACCAGGAGTAACCAGCCCCGCGCCTAGAGTGGGCACGTGAGTTCACATGTGCTTGTCGTCGCCGATGTTTCGTCGAGTCCGGAGAACGCCGAGGAATTAGGCCGCGCCCTGCGCGAACTCGCGCAAGCCTGCCACACCGAACCCGGCTGCTTGTCCTACGACGTATTCCATTCCGTCGAACAGCCCGAGCGCTATGTGAGCATCGAGAAATACGTCGACTCCGCGGCATTCGCCGCACACCGGGCCACCGACCATTTCCGTGAGATCGGACTGGCCGAGGTGATGCCGCTGGTCACCCGGCGCGACGTGCAGATGTACGGCCCGGCAAGCAATATTCCCGCCGCACAGTAGATGCCATACCGCGGCCGCACCTGAGGTGCGGCCGCGATCGGCCCGTGCGTCAGTGGGCTGCGGTGTCGCCCGAATCTCGGTTTGCGCCACCGGCTTCGGCGAAGGCCCGGGCGTAGCGGGTGCCCACAACCAGAAGCAGGACGCCGACGACCAGGAAGGCGGCGACTCGGACCAAGCCGTCGAGGGTGGCGAGGTCGAAGAGGAAGAGTTTGGCGAGGGCGGCGGCGGTGACGAGGAGACCGGAACCGAGGGCCAACTTGGCCACAGGAGCCGAGCGGGCCAGGTTGCGCAGGCCGAACAGCAGCGCGCCGGTCGCCGCCGCCATCCACAGGATGGTGGCGGCGCTGTGTCCGACAACGAAGCCGTCGGGCAGGCCGGTGGCGACGCCGACCGATACCGTCGCGGCCGTCACCGCGTAGAGGGCGACGACACTCGCGGGTATCCACAGGATCGATTCGGTGGTTCCAGCACCGGTCCGGGTCGGGAAGTTCCGGACGCACCACACGCCTACCGCGACCACCGCAAGAGCGAGGACGGCGGCCAGCGCCGTCGAAATGCCCAGCCGATCTTCCGCGAAGCGCTGTGCCGCGAGCGTTCCCGGATTCACGGTGTCGAGGTAGACCAGTGCGCCGACCGCCGCGAACGCCGCCGCGATGCCCGCGGCCGCCCGCGACCGCTGCTGCCCGGCCACACCGAGGAAGCCCACAGTCACCAGGAACAGCGCTACCGGCAGCGTCTGGACTTCGGTCACGCCGATGCACGCCTCCAGCAGTGCGAACGAACCCGCGACCGCGGCGACCAGCCCGACGTGCCCCGGAATCCGCACCTGCTCACGCAGTTTCGGCACCATCGGCAATGCGGCGACGAACAACAGCACCACGGCGAACACCGCGGCGACGATGGCGCCGGTGTGCCGCGCGAACAACACGGGCGCGGCCAGCAGTGGCAACGTCGCCAATCCGAAAGTGAGTGTGGCGGTGAGGTCTCCCGGTCGTCGGCGAACTACCAGAATGTTGCCGACGAGGCCGACAACAGCGACTGCCACCGCTGCGGCGAGCAGCCGATACACCCGGTCGTGGGCCGCAGCGTCGAAGGCGGCCACGCCGATGGCGAGCAAGGTCGCCAGCACAGCGGGCAGTGTCCGCACCACATGCAGCAACGGCCAGTCCCGGTCCCACTGCACCGGCACGCAGGCCAGCTGCAACACGATCAGGAAGGCCAGCAACACCACATCCGTCGTCACCACCGGTGACAACACGGCCGCACCCGCGACGACCAGCACCGCAAGCGGTTGCGACTTCCACTGCATCGCCAGCGCGACCCCGCCCGCGGCGACCGCGAGCGCCACCGCGAGGCCGAGCGGCGGATACAGCCAATCGTACATCGAGCTCACCGCAACAACATCCAGGTAAGCACCGGCAATACCGGTGGCCGCCAAGGCAATTCCACCCACGCGACCTCCGGCGCGTCCGAACACTCGCATTCCCGCGCCCACCAGCGCCGCCGAGAACACCACACCGGCGGCAACCCGTGGCACCGGCCCGAACAGCCCCGCCTGCGCGGCGAGCACCAGCAGCATCACCACACCGATCAATGTCACGCCCACCCCGGCCACCGCCAGCATCCGGCTGATCATCCCCTCCTGCTGCCACCACGGTGTATGCGGCACAGCAGCTCCCCGCCGCACCGGCGGACGCATACCAGGGGGCACCGCACCCATCGGGGGCATCGGCCCGCTCGGAATTCCGGTCGCATGGACTCCTGGCGTAAGCATCCCCGCAGGCCAACCGGGCCGGCCCGCCATCGGCATTCCCGCAGGCGCACCAGCCCAATTCGGCTGACCCGCCATCGGCACTCCCCCTGACGCACCAGCCCAATTCGGCTGACCCGCCATCGGCCCGGGCGTAAACCGCGGAACATACCCGGGCGCACCACCACCCGGCACCTGACCCGTCGGTGGCGCGCCGACACCACCTGCCTGCATCGGCTGCGGCGCAGGTGGCATGGGCGGTTGCGGAGCCATGGGCGCTGTTCCAGGCTGCGGAACCCGCGGGGATTCGTCCACAACCCCGACACCGGCCTGTGCCGAAACACCGGATGCCGCAGCCGAACCCGCGGCCACCTGCGTCCGCAGCAACTCCAGGTCCCGCCCGAGCACACCCATCTGTGTCCCGAGCGCGGCGAACTCCCCCGACAATCGCGAAATAAGCGCCGGATCGATAGATGTAGTCATAACCCAATGCTCGGTCCACGCACCCCACCTGAGCATGAGTAGAAACCCCCGATGACGCCCGATATCTACCCCACCTGCCGAGACACTACGAGCGGCCGGTCTTCGCCGCACCAGTCGAACGGTCGATTCGATCACCGATCTCTGATCGACTCGGAACAGATCGAGAGCATTCATTCCATACAGCACGCAGTTCGACGAGATAGGACAATGAAATGAGCGTCGTACCAGTCGAACCCCGGCCCTTGTCGCGACTCGAGGCCGGCGTCGTGGCAAAGCTGCTCGCTGTTGATTTCGAGGGCGCCGCTCAGTTCAGGACGCAGATTCCCTTCGCGCGGGTTGTCGCGACGTGGGGTGAAGACTCACCGAGCGTCGATCTGGAAGTAGCGCCCGGTTCGGAGCGAGCCGGTCTCATCGGCGGAGAACTACCCGTGAGTGGCGAGGCCCGAGACGAGCGAGGTTCGCTTATCGGAGAAGTCACCCTATGGGCAACCGATGGTTTCCTGTCCGCGATCGAATACTGGTGGGTGAGCGAGGACCGACCGACCTCATTGCCAGACCCAACCCTGATGACGGTATCCACCTAGGCGGGTCCGTCCAGTGTCACGCCGGGGCCGCGTATCACTGCTGCTGATTCCGGTGGATTCCGCTCAGCTCCCACCCGAATCTCGGGCGGGAGCCTCGTGATCGGGTGGATTCAGGCGGCCGGTGCTCGCATGGTGGTCACCTGGTGGACGGCGTTGATCACCGCCGAGCGGGGTGGCATGCGGAGCACGCCGGGGGCCGGTTCGCCCGCCCAGTGCCAGCCGAGTTGGGAGTCGGTGCTGGGGAGCAGGACGTGGCGGCCGCCGGGGATGACGGTGACCTGGTGGCCCGCGAGGCAGCGACGAATGGAGATCTCCACCGGGTCGGCGGGGCTCGGCTGGGTGACCAGGAAGGTCCAGGTGCGGTCGCCGGGATCGGCCACCACCGGGGCGGCGTAGGTCCGGTCGAGCGTGGCGAGGACTTTGCGGCCCAGTTCAGGGGGCATCACCAGGGCGCCGAGGATGGACCCGGTGGTGATCATGGGTCGGCCCGCCAGCAGCTGGACCGGTAGTCCGTAGCGATGTCGCAGCAGGTGCGCGATCTCGTGTGGGGAATGACAGCGTTCGAACATGGCTCTACTCCTCGCCGAATCCAGTGCGTTCTGGGGAGACCGCGCGGGATAATGGCTCCGCGCGCGGTCCTCGGCGTAGCGGGCCGTGCTGGTCGCGGACACGCTGGGTGTGACGTGCCGGTCCGATGAAAGATATCCCCTGCTCCAGTGCGCGATCGGCGCTTCGATCCCGCACGGCCGTGTTCGGCATGAATGTCATTGCCGCCGCCCTTTGCTGTGAAAGTTGCAGAAAGGCAACGGTATTCCAACCAGAGGTGAACGAGTCGTACGCAATGTCCCACTTTTGATGAGTGCAATCCTTTAGCGTCGTACTCTGAAACGTGGACGTAACAAAGGACTTGGGTTCATGGATGATTCGTCGATCGGCGTGCGGATCCGGCTGTTCCGAGGAAAGGCGCTCACCCAGCGTCAACTCGCCGACCAGGCCGGTGTGAGCGTGGACCTGGTGCGCAAGCTCGAACAGGGCGGACGCCAGACCGCGTCGATTGCCAGTCTGCAAAAGTTGGCGCGCGCGCTGGACGTCGACATCTCCGACCTCGTCGGAAAGCGTCACGGCATTCCCTCCGGAAATCCCGACGCGGGCATCGTCGCTATCCGCAGGGCACTCACCCCCGTCGATGATCTGCTCGGCGAGATCCCCGAGGAGCACGCGGTCACCCACGACGAGGCCAGTCGTGCAGTCGATTACGCATGGGGCGCGTACTGGGCGGGCCGCTACGAGCTGCTGGCCTCCATCCTGCCGTCGGGCCTGGTCCAGCTCCGCGCGACCGTGCACGCCGCGCGCAACGGCATGGTCGCGCCCGCGAACGAGTTGCTCGCCAGGATGTACTGGGTCACCGGCTGCACGCTGGTGCACCTGGGCCAGACCGACCCGGCCTTCCTGGCGATCCGGCAAGCACTCGTCGCGGCTGAGCAGGGCAACGACCCCTTGCTGCTCGCGACTATTCGCGGCTCGGTGGCCTGGCAGTTGCTGGTACAGGGCAGGTACGACGAATCACGCCGGGTCGCACTGCGTGCGGCCGCGAACCTCGAGCCTGAGGGTGCGGAAACCCCGGCGCACCTGTCGGCCTACGGTTCCCTGGTGTTGCAGGGCGCGACCGCGGCGGGACGAGCACAGAATGTGCCCGAGGCGCTCACGCTGGTCCAAGCGGCGGGCGAGGTCGCGTTGCGCATCGGCGGCGATCGCCGCGACTACGAAACCTATTTCGGCCCTTCCCAGGTCGTCATGCAGACCGTCGATGTCAACGTGTCCTCGGAGCGCTATCCGGAAGCTCTCGCGGCCGCGAAGGACATGCCGGCCAACTGCGGCCTCCCGCAAGCCTCCCGCGCCCGCCATCTCACCGACACCGCGGTCGCCTTGACCCGTACCGGCCAGCCCAAACGGGCCCTCGGTGCGTTGCTCAACGCGGAGCGGGTCGGCGGCGCGGACTGGATCAAATACCAGACCCTGCCCCGGCACATCGTCTCCGAACTCCTCGATCATGATCGTCGAGTCCCGTTGCGCGCCTTCGCTCGTCGCATCGGGGTCAATACCTGAGCGCCGACGGCACTGATCAGGCCGCATACGCCTCGCAGTAGCGCACCAGCGCGAGCGTTCCCTCCGCGATGACGACGGGGTCGCCATCCGGCGCGTACCGGTAGGCCATTTCCAGGGTGGCCGGGCGTCGGCGGATCAGTGTCGATCCGCCGACGCGATGCGTCACCCCGTCCGTCTCTAGTCGGACACCGAATCGGCGACCCGGAACCGCTCCGAGGCACGCCCGAGGACCTCGTCGAGCACCTCGCGTGAACGCATCAGGTCGGCGATGGTCCGAGTGATCCGGTCCCGCTCCGCGGCAAGTTCGTCGACCAATTCCGGTGTCGCGAACTCGTTGGCGCCGCCGTCCACATCACGCATGCACGGCAGCAACTGGGCGATCTTCTTGCTGGACAGGCCCGCCGCGTAGAGCTCTTGGATGTGGATAACCCGGTCCACCGCCCATTCGGGATAGTCCCGATGCCCGCCGGGCGTGCGCTCGGCCACCAGCAATCCCTGCTCCTCGTAGTAGCGCAACGATCGCTCGCTGACTCCGGTGTGCTGCGCCAACTCGCCAATTCGCATCCGCTACCTCGCATTTCGCCGTAGGACTTGAACTTAACATTGATGTCAGGTTTTACCGTACTCGCATGAAGAACACAGCAGCAGCTCCGAACCTCTTCGACCCCGCCGAAGTGGGCCCCCTGCAACTACCGCACCGCCTGGTGATGGCCCCGATGACCCGGAACCGCGCCGAGGCCGACGGCACCCCCTCCATCCTGATGGCCACCTACTACGCCCAGCGCGCCGACGCCGGGTTGATCATCGCCGAGGCAGCCGCTCCGAACCAGGTCGGCCAGACTTACGCCAACATTCCCGCCATCCACACCGCCGCACATATCGCGGGCTGGCGGCGGGTCACCGACGCCGTCCACGCCGCGGGCGGCCGAATGTTCCTGCAACTCCAGCACGGCGGACGGGTCGGCCATCCCGACAACAGCGGTCTGACGCCGGTCGCACCGTCGCCCATCCCACTCGGCGAAACTATCCACACCCCGACCGGACATCAGGACGCGGTCGTCCCGCATGCGCTGACCATCGACGAAATCCAGTCCACCATAGTCGATTTCGCCGCGGCGGCTCGCAATGCCATCGAGGCAGGTTTTGCGGGAGTGGAAGTGCACAGCGCCAATGGCTATCTGCTGCATCAATTCCTGGCCGAGAACACCAACCACCGTACCGATGCCTACGGCGGTTCGATCGCCAACCGTATCCGATTCACCGCCGAGGTGGTCGAAGCGGTCGCCGCCGCGATCGGACCCGAACGGGTCGGCGTGCGCATCTCGCCGGGAAACACCGTCAATGACATCGACGAGGGCGATACCGAAGCCCTCTATCCCGCTCTTGTCGACGCGCTCGCCGACAAGGGTCTTGCCTATCTGCACATTGTCTGGGCCGATCCCGATCAGCCCCTTTTCCACCGGATCCGGAAGGCCTGGCCGAGCACGGTGATCGCCAATCCGAACCTCGGCTGGGGCGTCCCGCTCCCGGCGGACGGCGGCAAGTCGGCGGCCGAGCGGTTGCTCGCCGCGGGTGCCGACCTGATCTCTCTCGGTCGGCCCTTCCTGGCCAACCCCGACCTGGTCGAACGACTTCGCACAGGCGCGGCGCTCAACCCCGTTCGCGATGCCCACCTCATGTACGTCGCCGGTGCGGAGGGCTACACCGACTACCCGACGCTGGCCGCCGCCGAACAGCACGGCGCGCTGCTCGAACCGGTCGATGCCTGAGCGCGTCAGCGCCCCATGAGCTTGCGCCAATGCGCGCTCAGCGGGTGCTTCGCCGTGACGGAGCCGAAGCGGACACGGCCGAGCACGACCACATGCAGCGGACCGAACGGCGGACCGGTACGGACCTTGTTGTTGACGCTGGAGCCGATGAGATCGAGGGCATTGAGATCGACGGTGGCCTCGGCCGGGACGATCAAGGTCAGCGAGCTGCAGTAATCGTCGACATGCAGCTCGACCACCTGCGTGGACATGATCGCCTCGGTGAAATCCAGCGTGACGCCGGAGAGCCAGCTGTTGGTGTGCAGCGACGGCGCCACCTGCCAAGGCCCACGGCGACTGACGCCGGACAAGCGGCTGCGAATCACATGGCCCGGCGTCGCGGACACCAGGCCGGGTACCGGTGCCACTGGTCCGCGTTTGGTGAACGGCGACGCGGAATTCATGAACGGCGCGGCGTTCCCGAAGGTCGACGGCGGCGCGGCAGGCCGCCCGACCAGCCGGACACCGGGCAGATCGATGAGCACGGCATTGAGTTCGCCCCGAGTCTTGGCAGCCAGCGCGGTGTCCATCCGCTCGGTGAACTCGCCGAGCGACAGCATCCCGAGCCCGACCGCGCGCTGCAACAATTGGCCGACATGCTCGCGCTCGGCATCGGAGACGCGCAGTTCTCTGTCGCCCACCACATCGCCGGAGCCGACGCCGCCGGCCACCGATTCGGGTCCGCCCATGAATCCGAGGTTACCGATCCCACGTACCCCGCACATCAGGGCGATCCCGGATTCTCCGCGCGACTTCCCGCCACCGAAGTTCGCACTCGCCCAGCTCCGCACCGCACACGATCCACATCGCACAACGGCCAGGGAAGTCGCAGACCCCGCCCGGCTCGGCCAACGGGCCATGGTGGCGGGCCCACTCCGTATTGACACCGCTCTGGCGCGGCTGCGTGCTATTCGAGGCCTTGTTCGATCGCGTAGCGGGTGAGTTCTACTCGGTTGGCGAGCTGGAGTTTGCGGAGGGTCGCCTGGACGTGGTTCTCCACGGTGCGGTGACTGAGGTTGAGGCGGGCGGCGATCTGCTTGGCGGACAGGCCCTTTGCCACCATGCGCAGGACCTCGGTCTCCCGTTCGGTGAGCGCCGGCCGGTGCGGTTCGTCGGGCTGTGCGGGAGTTGTGGCCATGCGGCGGTATTCGCCAAGGACCAGACCGGCGAGCCCCGGCGTGAACACGGGCTGCCCGGCAGCGGTCGCGCGTACCGCCTCGATCAGTTCGGCGACCGAAGCGCTCTTCACCAGATAACCCGAGGCGCCCGCTTTGATCGCATCCAGGACGTCGTCGCGTTCGGCGGACGCGGAAAGCACAAGCACCCGGCTCTGCGGTGATACCCGCAGCACCTCGGCGGTGGCCTCGGCGCCGTTCCCGTCGGGCAGTTGCATATCCATCAGCACCACGTCGGGGCGCACCGCCGCCGCCCGCCGGGTGGCGGATCCGACACCGTCGGCGGTGGCGGCCACGTCGAATCCGGCCTCGGCGAGATCTCGGGACACGCCGTCGCGCCACATCGGGTGGTCGTCGACGACCATCACCGAAACAGGCTCGACCGCTTGGTCATCGGTCACGCGATACCTCCTGTGTTGTCACAGTCCGCTCATGCACGCGGCACCCGGAATTCCCATTCGGTGCCGAAGCCGACCCCGCCATCGGCCTCGGTCAGCAGGTCCGCCGCCCCGCCGAGCGCGGCGATCCGGCCCACGATGGATCGTGAAACACCCATCCGCCCTTCGGCTTCGGCCTCGGCCAATCGCCCGGCCGGTATCCCGACACCATCGTCGCGCACGCTGATGATCAGCTGGTCACCGGTGTCCTCCAGCAGCACATACGCTTTCGCGTCGGCCCCGGCGTGCAGCGCGACATTGGACAGCGCTGTCGCCACGGCCGCCGCGATCTCCTGCGCGGTCCAGCGCCCGACCAGCACCGGCTGCCCCGGCGTCGAGACGAACACCTTGGGCGTCGCGTGCACCGTCAGCAGCGGGCGCAGATCGATATCCGCGCCACCGGCGTCCTGGCGACCACCCTGCTCGGAGATCAGCACCCGCAGCGCCACTTCCTGTTCCCCGGCGCGCTGCGCCAGCTCCGCGGTGGGACCGCCGATTTCGCTGCCGCGCCGCTTGATGTAGCTGAGCACCTGCAGCACGCCGTCGTGCACCTCACGCGAAAGCCGTTCGCGCTCTTCGGCGGCCGCGGTCAACCGGACGGCCCGTTCGAGCTGGCCCTGGGCGCGGCGGGCGGTATTGGCGGCAAGCCCGAGCGCCAAGCCGATGGAGACAAGCACCGGCGCCGTCGCATCGGCCCACACGTCCTGGCCCCACTGATCCCGGACCGTCACGATCACCGCCGCGATCAGCATCCCCGAAAGCACACCGCCGATCGGACCGCGCAGGATGGCCGCCGAGATCACCGCATTGGCGGCCCACAGTGTGGTCGGCAGCGTCTGATGTCCGTGGTACCAGCCGTAATCGGCGACCAGACGGGTCGAAGCGATCAGTGCGATCACCACGACGTGATCTCCGGCGACCACCCACCGGCGCAGCCGCGCCACATCCGGAAAATGCCACGCCGAGAGCATCAGCGCCGACGCGCCGGACCAGACCGCCATGAGGGCGATCAGCACCCAGCTCAACCGCTGATTCTGGTAGTAGGGCACCGACGCTATCTGCTGTCCGACCGCATAGAACAGAGTCACCAGCCGCAGCGCCTGTGCCGCCCGCCACAGCGGCGCGGTCGCCGCGTCGGTCGGGCTGAGGTCAGTCGTCGGCGGCCGCATCATCGGCCTTGTCCAAGCGGCTGCCTCGCCGTCGCCCCGGCTCGGGCTGGTCCGGCGACGTTTCGTCCTGCTCGCGTTCGGCCGCCGCGACCAGGGTCGCCACATCGAACCGGCCCGGCTCGGGTTTGTCCGGCTCGGCCGCGTACATCCGGCCCGGTTCCCCGGTCTGCAATTCCTCGAAGACTTCCTCCGGACTGTCGGCGAGCAGTGACCGGATCGCGGTGTTCATCACCGCGACGAACGGCACGGCGAGCAGACCACCGGCGATGCCACCGAGTACGACACCCGCGGTGATCGCCAACACCACCGCCAGCGGATGAATACTGACGGCACGGCCGAGCAGCAGTGGCTGCAGCACGTGACTCTCCAGCTGCATCACCGCGATGATGATGCCGAGCACAATGAGCGCGGTGACGAAACCCTTGGTCACCAGGGCTATGAACACCGCGACGGTGCCCGCGAGGAACGCACCGATAATCGGGATGAACGCGCTGATGAACACCAGCGAGGCCAACGGCAGCGCGAGCGGCACCCCCAGGATCGCCAGCCCCGCACCGATGCCGATGGCATCCACCGCCGCCACCGCGACGGTGGCCCGCACGAACCCGACCAGCGTCCCGAACCCGAGCTGCCCGGCCGTGCGGACCCGCTCCCGATGCGGCGTCGGCACGATCCTGGTGACGAACTCCCAGATCTGGTCGCCGCTGTACAGAAAGAAGATAAGGATGAACAGGGTCAGGAAGGTGCCGGTGAGAATGTGCCCGATCACCGTCGCGGTGGTCAGCGCCCCGCTGGTGAGACTGTCCTGATTGGACCGGATCGCCTTGACAATCGTGTCACCGGCATTGCGGATCTGCTCGTCGCTCAGATGCGGCGGACCGTTGATCAGCCAATCCTGCACCTGGTGGATGCTGTGGGTGATCTCGTCGGACAGCTGCGGCACACCGTCGACGAACTGTTCGACGACAAAGGTCAGCACGCCGGCGACCAGACCGAGCGACCCGGCGAGCGCGACGAAAACCCCCACCGCCCGCGGCACCCCGAGCCGCTGCATCCAGTCCACCAGCGGCGCGAGCAAGCCGGCGGCCAGCAGCGCGATGGCGAGCGGGATAGCCACCGTCGCGAGTCTCTGCACAATCGCCGACAGCGCGAGCACGACCGCGAAAATGACCAACAGCCGCCACGACCATTCCGCGGTCATCCGGACCAACGGGTGCACCGCATCGGCAGGAGAGCGACTGGCAGCGCCTGTCCGCGGCGAACTCGAGTTCGGGTCGGTCACGATCACGAGCGTAGTGCGCGACGGCGGCCGATGTTCGTCCTAGACCGTGTGCCGGGCCGGGCGAACGCGGGGCCGACCGGGCCGACCGGAGGCGAGGCTGCCACCGAATGGCCGAGCAGCGCCGCGAACATGCTCACATGATCGAAACGCTAGATTGGTGATCGTGTCAGCGCCACTGGAAGCGGTCAAACAGACCATGCGAACGCGCTGGCCGCTGTACCTGACGTCGATGCTGCTGGCGAATGCCTTCGGCGCGGTCCTGGTCTGGGCGTTCATCCAATACGGACTTCCGGTCCCCGAGGGCGAGCTCGCCGGTGCGCGGCGCACCGGCCTGCTGATCCCGGTCCTCGTCTTCGTGACCGGCGGCCTGCTCAGCCTCGGCGCGTCGGCGCTGATGCTGCGCCCGGTGATGCGCTGGCAGGTGCGCGGTGGTCCGCCGAGCAGGCAGGAGCAAATGGCGGCATTGCACGCACCGCTGCGGCAGGCGATCGTGCACCTGACGCTGTGGCTGGTCGGCGGCGCCATCCTGGCCGCGACCATCATCGTCGACGCGCCCGAACTGGCCGGGGCCGTCATCGTCACCGAATGCATGGCCGCCACCATCGTGTTCGGTTTCACCTACATGCTCGGCGAACGCATCCTGCGCCCGGTAGCCGCCGAGGCGCTGACCGAGGGCACCTTCGATCACACGCTTACTCCCGGCGTCGGCACCCGAATGGGCATGACCTGGGGCATGGGCACCTTCGCCCCCACCATCGCCATCGTGCTGCTGTGCGTCACCCAGATTTCCTCGGAGGTGAAGTTCTCGGCGCAATCGCTGGCGATCTCGATCCTGCTGCTGTGCGGCGTAGTGATCATGCAGGCGCTCGCGCTGTCGATGCTCACCGGTTCCAGCATCTCCGACCCGGTGCGCCAGCTCAGCCAGGCCATCGATCGGGTGCAGGAGGGCGCCCGCGACGTCCAGGTCGAAGTCTTCGACGGCAGCGAGATCGGTCTGCTGCAGGTCGGGTTCAACCGGATGATGGAAGAGGCCGCCAAGCGCCGCCAATTGCAGGAGTTGTTCGGCCAGCACGTCGGCGAGGAAGTCGCGCAGCGCGCCCTCGACTACGGCACCGAACTCGGCGGCGAAACGCGATTCGTCGCCGTGCTGTTCGTCGACATGGTCGGTTCCACCGCGACCGCGGCCGAGCGGCCGCCGACGGAGGTGGTGAGCCTGCTCAACGAGTTCTTCCGGATCGTCGTCGACGTCATCGACCGCCATCACGGCTTCGTCAACAAGTTCGTCGGCGACGCGGCACTGGCTATCTTCGGCGCCCCGCTGGACCGACCCGACGCGCCGACCGCCGCGCTCGCCGCCGCCCGCGAATTGCGCGAATCCCTTCGTGAAGTTCCAGGACTCGATATCGGCATCGGTGTTTCAGCGGGGCTTGCCGTCGCCGGAAATATCGGTGCCGCAAACCGTTTCGAATACACGGTGATCGGTGATCCGGTCAACGAAGCGTCACGCCTTACCGAACTGGCCAAAGATCAACCGGGGCGCGTCCTGGCCTCGGGGAGCGCACTGTATTTCGCCGATGAGGGTGAGCAGGACTTCTGGGAAACCGGCGACGAGGTACAGCTGCGCGGACGGCGTAGAAAAACTCGATTGGCCTGGCCGCAGGACGGCATCGACCCGCACGCCGACGCAGACAGCGAAACGGCCGGTTCGTTGGGCTGACCGGGTTACGGCCAATGGGGAACGGACGGGCGAGCCTGCGCCGCGGCCGTCCATGAGCCGGGCCGTGGCACATTCTGGTGAGCGAAACGGGTAGTCCACGTCGCTCTTCCGGCGGCTGGTCGGCGCTGGATACTGCCACCCCACGCGGCAACCCTCGGCGGCAATGCGCCGAGGGAGGTGTCGCGGCGCGGTGTGGCACCGACGCCCGATTACGCTGGCGCGGGTGAAGAAACTGGTGCCGTTGGCGGTCGATGCACTGCTGGTCATCCTGTTCTGCGCGATCGGACGGCGCAGTCACGACGAGGCGGTACTCACCGGATTGCTGAAAACGTTGTGGCCTTTCGCCATCGGTCTCGCGATCGGCTGGGTGGTTGCGGTCGTCGTTTCCCGTCGCATGCTCGGCGAGCCGGGACCTACCGCCCACTTCGACGGAACCGACGTGTGGCCCACCGGGATTCTGGTCTGGCTCGGCACCCTCTGCGGCGGCATGCTGCTGCGGGTGCTCGGTGGTCAGGGCACGGCATTCAGTTTCATCCTGGTCGCGGCAACCGTGCTCGCCTTGTTCCTGCTGGGTTGGCGAGCGGCGATCAAGGCGCTGAACTATCAGCCGGGCCGGTCCGGCTAGCACGGCGATTCGCCTCGCGCACCGCCCGCCGGACCGGCCCGGCCGAACCAGCCGAGCCCCGCCGACCAGGTCGGCGGGGCTCGGTTTCACACTCGATCAGGCGGTCTTGGGCGTGGCCCTGGTGCCGACGTTGACGCAGGGGATGCCGTTGGCCAGGGTGGAGAAGATCACCGGCATGTAGCCCTCACTGAAGGAGGGGCCCGCGCCGGTCCCGGCCCACACGGTCTCCGACACCGGGATCAGGTCGATATCCAGGGGCGGCGACATGTCTTTCATGTCGTCGACGAATTCATAGAGCATGTGCGCCTTGCCGTCTCGCTCGCTGACGGTGATGACGACGCCCGCACGCTGGTACGTGCCGATGTGCGGTGCGATGTCGATCGCGGGTGGCTCGGCGGCGGGCCCGAACGGCTCGGGCATGGTCACCCCGGCCAGCTCCCGCAGCAATTCCCGGAACAGATCGGCATACAGCTGACGCGCGCCGCCGCCGTTGGTCAGCAGCACCACCGCCACCCCGGCCGACGGCACGATGCGCAGGTAGCCGTACTGGCCGACGGCCGCGCCGTCGTGACCGAAGCCGCCGACACCGTTCCAGTCGTTGAGGACCCAGCCGAGCCCCTGGCCGTCACCACTGACGGTCCACTTGTCGGGGCAATCGATCTCGCGCCGTTGCATTGCCGCGGCGGACTCGGCGCTCAGCACGCGAGTGCCGTCCGATGCGACGCCGCCCGCGAGATGCGTCTGCGCGAACCGGACCATATCGCCTGCGCTGGAGATGATTCGGCCCGCGGGACCCGCCGAGCGCGGCATCAGATCCCAGGCCGGCGCCGGGTCCGGATCGACGCCTGCCTCGCCGAGGTGGCTCATCGCGGTGCGGAACCGCAGTGCCTGCTCCGGCAAAGTCACGGTGCGTTCGAGGCCGAGCGGGGTGGCGATTCGGTCCTGGACGGCCTGATCCCACGTCGTTCCGGTCAGCACCTCGATCATGCGGCCCATGACGACATAGCCGACGCCGCCATAGGAGAACGCGGTCCCCGGCGGGCAGTCCAGTGCCACTTCCCGCGCCGCCGCGACATATTTGGTCAGGCAGTCGTCACCGCGGCCGGTGTCCAGGTTGAAGTCATTGGTCAATCCGGCGGTGTGCGACAGCAATTGCCGGGTGGTAATCGTCTTGGTGGCCTCCGGGTCCGGCACCGCGAACTCGGGCAGCACATCGATCACCGGCGCGTCCAGGTCGAGCTTTCCCTCATCGACGAGCTGCATGATCATGGTGGCCGTATAGACCTTGGCGATCGAACCGCACAGGAACACCGAGTCGGTCGTCACCGCAACGCCGGTGCCGCGATGCAGCACCCCGCTGGCCAGCTCATAGACCTTTCCGTCGACCAGGAACGCCAACCCCGCGCCGGGCACATGATGGGCGGCGCGCAGCTCATCGAGTCGCGTCTGCCAATGGGCGAGGTCCACGCCGTCGACGGCCGCCGCGGGAGGGTCGACCGGCCCGTCTGCGACGATCTGGTTCGCGGAGCTCGCGGTTCCCCAGTCACCCTTGGCCTCCCAGTGACCGGTGGCGTCCCAACTGATGTTCTTCGACATGATCTCTCCTCGACTCCACATGGCTGCGCACGATGTTCTCGCTATGCGAACACTGTACGCACAGCGGAATACCGTGCGCGAGCGCGCACGGTGTTCAAGTCGAATGAGCAGGTCAGAGCGACATCAGCCGGACGAGCTCGGATGCATTCAGGCCCGCAGCTCCGCGAAACCCCGGCGGCGATCTCCGCGTGAGCGTCACGGGCCGGCAAAGTCTTCACTTCGAAGGCCGGCACGGGCAGCGCGGCGGGATCGGCGAGGCGACCAGCACAGCAGCCCAACAGTCGGCTGCGCAGCGCGCGGCCCGCCCACTCGGCGCGCAAGAGTTCGACCGGACACCAGACCCCGAGCGATGCCACCCGGCGCAACCGCCATCCCGCGAAGCCGAACGACCCGGATCGACGACTCGGCCGCTACGAACGCCCGGTCGCCTCGGCGATGCCTACGTTTCGGGACTGACCAGCGCCTGGAGCAATCGAGCAGCCATGCGCGCCGTGGCGTCGCCGCTGTCGACATCGTTGATATGAATCGCGAAGGCCAGGTCGCCCATGTTCGCGATCAGCCAGCCATCCGGTCCGGCAGTCGCGGCGAAGCCGGCGACGTCGCGGTAACCGCGCAAGCTCGCGACCTCCGGCCGACCCGCGGCCTCGCGCAGGAAGCCACGCAGTCGATCGGTGATCTCCGGGGTCAATGCCGCGAGTTGCGCGTCGGTCGTGCCGGGCCGCGCGACCTCGATCATCGGCGGCGGCACCGCGCCGCGGGCGATCGCGGCGGCGGCGATCGCCATTCCGAACGGGCTGGCCAGGACCGCGTCGTTGCCGCCGCCCTGACGCACCTGTTCGGCGCTGCGGCCCGCGATCGCCAGGCGTCCGGTGACCTCGTCGAGTCCGGCGACCTTGAAATCGACGCCGACGCCGAGCATGGCCGCGGACTCCGCCGCATCCTGCACCGAGACGTCCTGCGGCGCCTTGCCCTTGGTCACCGCGGCGACGTTGCGGAACAGTTCGATGTTCCCGCCGACGGGGTACAGGCCGGTGAACGCGACCGGACCGTGCTCGCTGGCCTGACTGTTCTGCGCGACCGCGACAACCGCACCGGTGGACGGCTGGATCGCCACGATGGAGGCCTGTGTCGCGGCGCTGACCACGGCGTCCTCGGCGGCGCGCTGCAGACGCTGATCCATGGTTGCCGCGATATCCGGTCCCGGCGGGCCCTGCTCGCCCGCGATCTGGCCGACCAGGCGGCCGTCCTGCTCGAAAATCTGCACGCCCCAGCCGGAGTGCGCCTCCTGGCTGTCTTGCTGCACCTTGCGCAGCGCGTCCAGCAACGGCGACCACACCCGGCGATCAGCCGAGATGAGCCGTGGCTGCTTCTCCATCACCACGCCCGGAATCGGGGCCATCAACGGTTCCAGGATGGCGAAGTCGGGTTCGCGCAGGTTCACCGCGACGATCGGCTTGCCCTGCGAGCCCGACAGCTGCTGCATCAACGACGCCCCGGTGATCAGCGGCGCGACCGGCTCGATGGCCTTGGCCAGCGCGTCGGAGGAGGCGATCGGGTCGCGCACCTTGGCAGGATCGAGTTTGATCACGTTGATGACCTGCTCGGTCATCAACGGTTCACCGACGATGTCGACGACACGCGGGGCAGGCACAGGGGTGGTGCGCACCAGCCGGACCGTTCGGTTGTGACCCAGCTGCGGCATCACGACCGCCGGATCCCAGGAGATCCGCCAACCGATCGCCAATTTCCGCACGCTGCCCTGCAGGCTGTATTTCCAGCTCTTCTTCTCGCCGAAGTTCCAGTCGACATCCATGCTGAAGAGAGCCTCATCGGCGTCCAGGCTGATGAACTGGGTCTTCTTGTAGTCGACCTTGCCCTGCTGCAGGCCCTCGAACATTTGCTTCAATGTTGCGGAGGCCGCGTTAGGGTACGACGTCAGCTCCGATGCCTTGACGTAGTTCTGATCATCCAGGAGGTCGGTGAAGCGCTCGACAACCGCTTCGGGTTCATTCGGAGTCTGGTGGGATCCACACGATCCCATTGCGAAAGTCAGTACCGCTGCCCCCGCGAGTGCGATAGCGCCCCGGACGCGAAAGCGGCGGGATCCCCTCACATCCATATCGCCCACTCTTCACTCTTGTCACTCCGGTAACAAGACCACCGTACCTGAAGGTAACTACCTGCGGTGTCACCGCACCCGAGGACGTTACCCATGCTCAGCATCCCAATTGTGCCCGAAATAGTGCGCTCGTGAGGCCAATCGTGGACGGTGTTCTGTCACAAGACGACAAACCAGCGCCGCTACCGTACCGGTCGGAACGAAAACTTGGGCGATAACGGCTCACGTCGGCGTTTCGGGACCCGACCAGCCCATGCCAACCTGGCGGACCCGCCCCCGTCAGGACCCGATGGACACGATTTGAACCCGTTCGCACAGAGCGGAACCACTTTCTCCGTTTACGTCGTAATCTTGTAATCAACGTAACCACAGCAGCACAGTAAGTAAGGTGATTCCCAATGAGAAACGAACATCGGGGACGGGGTTTCGGACGACCGGGCGGCTGGCAGCAGGCCGATCTGCCTGATCCCGCAGATGTCCCAGACTGGTTCGCCGGAAGGTTGCCGAGCGACTGGTTCACTGGATCCGCCGTCATCGAAATCGACCGCGACGAGATCGTCGTCATCGGTGAGCTCCCGATCCCTCAGCCCGAGAAGCCCGCGGACTCCGAGCCCGAGGCGGACGCCGCCGACAAGGTTCCGAACGCGACCAAAGAGGGCGCCATCGCCCGCTTCCGCGAATCCACCCGGTCCGCTCGGATGCAGATCGCCAATGAGGCGCAGCAGCGGTACGGCCGCAGCGTCGCATGGGGCGTCTCGGTCGATGGGCAGCGATACCTCTTCACCCACCTGGCCGTTCCGGTCATGACCCGGCTGCGCCAACCCGAGCGCAAGGTGCTCGACACGCTCGTCGACTCGGGCGTGGCACGCTCGCGCGCCGACGCGCTGGCCTGGACCGTGAAACTGGCGGGCAAGCATGCCGAAGCCTGGCTCGAGGAGCTGCGCGGCGCGATGCGCAAGGTCGACGACCTGCGTTCGGAAGGCCCGAAGGGGCTCTGAGCGGTTCGGACTAAGGTTGCCTGCATGGCAGCCACCGCCTCCACGGACCAGGGGCCGATCCTGGTCCTCAACGGCCCGAACCTGAATATGCTCGGCACCCGCCAGCCGGAGGTCTACGGGTCGGCGACACTCGACGATGTCGTCGAACTGTGCAGGCGGACCGCCGCCCGGCACGGCCGTGAGATCACCGCGTTCCAGTCGAATTCCGAAGGCGCGCTGATCGATCGGATCCACCGGGCGCGCGGCGCCGAATCGGCCATCGTCATCAATCCCGGCGGGCTGACGCACACCTCGGTCGCGCTGCGGGACGCGCTCGTGATTCCGGAAGTCCCCATCGTGGAGGTGCACATCAGCAATGTGCACGCCCGCGAGGAGTTCCGGCATCACTCCTATATTTCGCCGATCGCCACCGCGGTCGTGGCCGGGATGGGCATCCACGGGTATGCCGCGGCCATCGAATTTCTGATCAACGGCTAGTACTCCACAGCCGTCCACACGCTATGGACGGGCCGTGCCTCGAGAGAGACGGAAGACCGGGAAGCCGGGGGCGATCGCGGCGAGTTCCGCATCGGTGGCGTCCTTGGTGACGCCCTCGAAGAACTTGCCGACCTCCCAGCCCCAGCGCTCCAGGTAGAGCCGCAGCAGCGGGACCTTGTTCTCGTCGGCCACCTCGACGGCGGTGAACTTCTCGACCTTCCGGCCCAGCCGCAGCTCCCCGTCGCCCGCCACGCGCAGGTTGCGCACCCATTGGGTGTGTCCGCGTGGCGCGACCAGGTATCGCGTGCCATCCACATCGGTCAACAGGTTCACCATCGTGGTCCGCCATTCGCCGCTTTTGCGCCCTCGCACCGCGAGCAGCCGCGATCCCAGCACGCTGATGCCGAGCCGGGGCAGCCAGTTGAAGATCTTGTTCATGATCGGATCAATGCCGGTCGGGCCGATGTAGCGCGTGCTGGCGTTCATGGCGACTCCTAATTGTGAGCACTGCTCTCCGTCAAGAAGAAGTGTGCCACCGAATCAGCAGGAAATCAAGAGCACTGCTCTCAAAAAGAGTGAAGTGGCATGGCTCACAACCGCAGCCGTCGAGGCATCGGCGAGGCGCGGTCCTTCAGTACGCTGAGCGCCGGGACATGCTGTGCAGCTATGAATGCGGGATCGAAGGGTTGATCAGTCGATGACTAGGCGTTACCACTCCCGGTGGACCACCATCGAACAGACTCCGAATCCCTGGGCGGCGCTGGTTATTTCGTAGTGCGCCGGTGCTGAACTCGCGGCCGCTGGAGTTTCCGCGCAAGGGCCCAGCGCTTTTCGTACTCGCCGGCAGCGCACTGTTGGCGGTGATCCTGGTTTTCGCCACCGTCGATCCATGGCTCGAGCGGGCGGGAATTCTGGCAGGCGGTCTCGACGTGCACGTCTACCGAGACGGCGCCTGGCGAATCCTGCACCGGCTGCCGCTCTATGACGAGCCGACCATGTTCGGGCTCCTGTACACCTATACGCCGTTCTCGACCATCGCATTCATCCCCGTGTACCTGGTGCCGTGGGCCTACGTCACCAACACGTGGCTGGTGGTGAACCTCGGCGTGCTGTTCGCGAACGTCCTGATGGCGTGGCGGATACTCGGCTATCGGCTCGACGCCCGACTCGCGGGCGTCAGCGCCCTGCTCGCCCTCACCTGTGTCTTCATCGAGCCTGTCCGCACCACCCTGTACTACGGGCAGATCAACTTGGTGCTGATGCTGTTGGTGCTGTGGGATTTCTCCCGCGCCGACCGCGCCAGGTTGCGCGGCCTCGGCGTCGGGCTCGCCGCGGGAATCAAGCTCGTCCCGCTCTACTTCGTCGCGCAGTTCATCGTGCTCCGGCAATGGCGCTCGGTTGCCACCGTGTCGGTGGTTTTCGCGGCCTCCATCGGGCTCACCTGGATCGTGCTGCCCGCCGATTCCGAGCAGTACTGGACGTCGACGTTCTTCCAGTCCAATCGGATTGCCGTGGACAACAACCCGGCCAACCAATCCATTCGCGGTGTCATCGCGCACCTCACCGGCCAGCCCGCGCCGGTGTGGCTGTGGCTGCTCATCGCGGGCACCGTCGCGGGCGTGAGCCTGGCCGTCACCGCGGGCCTGCACGAATACGGCGAACGCCTGCTCGCGGTCACGCTCGCCGGGCTCACCGCCTGCGCGATATCGCCCTTCTCCTGGGGCCACCACTGGGTGTGGTTCGTGCCCCTGTTCGTCTACCTGCTCCACAAGGCGCTGTCGCGACCACGGTGGTGGATCGCCGCGGCAGCCCTGTTTCTCTCGATCGGCGCCTGGGCCTACCACTGGAGCGCGGACTTCGTGACGATCGGGGTGTTCATGCTTCCGCCGTCATGGCCGGTCGCGCAGATCCTGATGAATGCCTACGTCATCGCCTATTTCGCCGTGCTCGGCGGCGCGATCGTCCTGCTCGCCCGCCTGCCCCGCAACCTCGCAGCACCACGCCCCCTGGGCCCCCTGATGCGTCGGCTACGAAAAACACTCCAGGTATCCTGACCGCTCACCCGAGTTCGAGGAGCCGCATTGTTCAAGGTCAACGTGTACTTCGAGGGCAACGTCACGTCGATCGCCTTCACATCGCCGCAGGGACCGGCGACCGTCGGCGTCATGGCCGTCGGCGAGTACGAGTTCGGCACCTCCCAGCTCGAGATCATGCAGGTCGTCTCCGGCGCGCTCACCGTTCAGCTGCCCGGCAGCGATGCGTGGGAAACCTTCGCGGCGGGAACACAATTCACCGTGCCTGCCGATAGCAAGTTCCAGGTCAAGGTGGAGGTCGAGACCGCCTACCTGTGCGAGTACCGCTGACGGCAGGCCGTCACTTCCGGCTGGGTTTCGTCTGTTCCAGCAGGTCCGGGCTTCGGCTGCACGAACCGGATCGGGTACGTCGTGTTCGATCGCCCATCCGTTTTCCGGATAGACCCAGATTCGCCGAGTGTCAACCGCCAGCACGTTGATCACACGATCGACCTTGCCGATGCTCCGGATGTACTCGTCCAGCGGCAGCGGGAGCGATCCGCAGATCACGTCCATCTCGGGCCACCGTTTCCGGCACATCGCATAGCTGCGTTGGATCAGTAAGCCTCATAATTCCATGATGTCGAGAATAGTCCTTTCATCATGACGGGTGGGATTCTGCCGATCGAGAACTAAGAATGACGTATTGGGCAAAAATATGAATTCAGCTTCACGGTGATATTTTTGGGAGTACTCACTCACGTCTCTTCCCGTTTTCGAAAGCACTCGTATCAGCGTCGGCTGCGGCTTCGCGCCCTCCAAGTGTTTCGAGGCGCTGACGAATCCTTTCTCGGTCACAATATTCCCCCGCTGATACAATTCGAGGATTCCATCCGGGAAGTCGACACCTCGGAATCCGATTCCAGTGTAGGGATCAAACTTGGACAACGTTCCTCGCAGGTGATATCCCGCGGCCGAGTTGCCTGCCCTGAGTTGCAGATTGGTATTTCTGAAGCCATCTCCGAGATAATTGGACATTATCTCGCGATCTGTCTCCGTAAAGCCTTTGGGAACCTTCTGAGTCCTATCGGAAGAATGCTCGTAGGAGTGTTTGCGAACTGCCGCATGGAAGAGTTGGATCTCCTCGGGCATCGGGACACTCCTGACGGCAGTCGATCCCATCCTGTCTGCTTCTTGTTTGATTCGGAGGTCTTCCCTGATCCTGTCCGCATTGACTTCCAGGAATCGCTGCCTGAATTCCGCAGCCGAGAGCACTTCTTGTTTCGTTCTTCCGAGCATCGTCATAAGAAGCCGCTGAGCTGGATTCACTTTGCGCGGACGGATCGTTTACCGGCGCGCAGGCCGGACACTGGAGTGCGGTGGGCATCCGGGACAAAGAGTCCTCGGCGCGTTCCCCGTGGCGGATTCACCCGGAGGTTCATCATCCCATGGCTCCAGTCGTCAGGAAGTATGGTGCAGCGGGCTGGACCGAACGTTTCGGACGTCGAATATATCGAGTTCCCTTAGCTGGCCCCATACGTAGGGGGACCCGTCGGCTGCCGAGCGGTGTAGCCGGTCTCGGCCTGAGCAAGCCGGACCGGCCCTGCCACTACGCCTCGGCTGCCCGCGGGCCGCGGATGAGCTCGTAGGTGGACACCGCCTTGCCCGCTTGCTCGCTGGCGGCAAGGGCCTTGCGCCAGTAGGCCTGTGCGGTATGCGAGAACGTCGCGTCGACGCCGACTTCCTCGCTGGCATCGATGATGTGCTGCGCACCGGCATCCATCATCTTCAGGCTCGCCAGGTCGGCCCAGCCGCCCGCCTTGTTGGCTACGGAGAATTCGGTCATGAAGTAGGGGAACGCCTCGCTGGACCGGATGGCGAACGGTACGAACTGGTCGATGTCGTGACCGGAGCGCTCGATCACGGCTGTTGCCTGGTCGAAGGCGAGCAGCCATGGATGGAAGATGGTCAGCAGCGCCTGGTAGAAGACCTGGGCCAGGCCGTCGTCTTCGCCCAGGTACTCCTGCGGGCTCAGCGGACGCAAGAGTTCGGCGTGCGCCTCGAAAACATCCCGCGGACCGCTGTAGAAGATGTAGGAGGCGGGGTGCACGATGTTGTCACCCGCCGACATCACACCACCCGAAATGAACTGTGCCCCATGCGAACGCACCCAGATCGCGCCCGCCCTCGCCTTCTCCGGCGAGTCCGACGACAGATTGGCGATGACCTTGCCCGCCAGCTGGCCGGTGGCCGGACCGAGCACGTCGTACATGGCGGCGTAGTGGGTGAGGCTGAGCACAGTCACCTCGTTGGCCTCCAGCGCCTCGGCAACGGTGGCGGCGCGCTCGGCGCCGAGTTCGACCATCGCGTCGACCTTGGCGGTGCTCCGATTCCACACCGTCACCTCGATGCCTGCCGCCAGGAAGGCCCGCACCATCGCCTGCCCCATCGGCCCGAGGCCGACGACGGACACGGAGCGAATGCTTTTCTGCTCGGACATTATGTGCCTCTTCTGTTCTCGATCGGTTGCTGTCGGCGCCGTGATCAATAGTCGTTGCCGCAGGTAGAGTCGGGAAGACCGAACGTTCAGGTGGGGTTGCTTACCTAAAGGTTCGAAATAGGGTCAGAAGGAGCACGGTGGACATGAGCAGTGATACGGATCACGAAGATGTGTGTGGCATGTCCCTCGCGATCGACGTGGTCGGCGGCAAGTGGAAACTGCATCTGATGTGGGTCCTCGGCGCGGGTCCACAGCGTTTCGGCCAGATCCGCCGCCTGCTGGAAGGCGTCAGCGAAAAGGTCCTCGCGGAGAACCTCCGGCAACTCGAGTCCAGCGGCATCGTCCACCGCGAGGTCTTTCCCGAAATCCCACCACGCGTGGAGTACTCCCTCACTCCGCTCGGTGAGGAACTCGCCGTCGCGCTGCGCCCGCTGGAGGCGTGGGGCGACAAGAACCGCCACGAGCTGAGCGAAAACCTCTTGGCTTCCGTCGGCTGACAGCGAATTCGCCTGCCGCCACGCCAACCGGCGTCGATCATTTCCGCAGGTTGTCCACAGCGATCTGTGCACCGATTCGCTCGAGCAGCGGTGCCGCCTCGGCCATCGACCGCACGCTGTCCGGTTCTAGCTCGGCAAGGCAATAGCAGGCCGTGAAGCCGCCCGCGCGGATCTCGGTCGGGGTGAGCAGCGTGCGACCCACCGCGGCGACCGTCGGGATACCGGCTTTACGCGCCGCCTCGCAGACGCCGATCGGGGCCTTGCCATGCAGGCTCTGGGCATCGAGGGAGCCTTCACCGGTGATGACGAGGGTCGCGCCGTCGAGGCGGGTCGGGAAATCGAGCAGCTCGAGGATGACCTCGATGCCGCTGCGGACCTGAGCGCCGAGCACGGCGAGTGCGCCGAATCCGGTTCCGCCCGCAGCGCCCGCGCCGGGGTGGTCGGCGAAATTCGTGCCGACGATGTTCGCCCAATTGGCCAGCGCCGCTTCGAGAATCGGAAGGTCGTCGGCGGTTGCGCCCTTTTGCGGCGCATACACCGCGGCCGCGCCGGTCGGGCCGAGTAGCGGATTGTCGACATCGCAGGCCACGGTGAATTCGGTGGCGGCGATGCGGGGATGCAATCCGGATCGGTCCAGCCGTGCCGCGTGAGCCAAAGCGGCTCCGCCGGTGGGTAATTCGTGGTCGTCATGGTCGAGCACCCTGGCTCCGAGCGCTCGCAGCATGCCCGCTCCGCCGTCGGTCGACGCGCTGCCGCCGAGACCGAGCACGATATTCGTGACACCCCGGTCCAGCGCGTGCGCGATGACGATGCCGAGCCCTTCGGTGCTCGCGCCGAGTGGATCGAGCCGTCCGCCAGGAAGTTTCACCAATCCGACCGCGGCGGCGAGTTCGATGACCGCGGTCGCGCCGCGCACCGCGTAGGGCGCGGTCGACGGTTCACCGGTCGGGCCCGGTGCGGCCACCTCGACGCGTTCCCAGCCCGCGGCGACGAAGGCGTCGACGGTGCCGTCGCCGCCGTCGGCGACCGGGACCTGTTGGATCTCCGCCTCCGGCGCGGCACGGGTGATGCCCGCGGCCAACGCCGCCGCCACCTCGGGTGCGGTCAACGATCCCTTGAACTTGTCCGGGGCGATCAGCACTCGGGGCGCGGGGGTCATCTCCACATTGTCGCCGCGCGCGCCGGGCCCTCGCACGTCAGTTGGTCGGCAGCGGGGCCTGATCGGCGATGCTGATGGTGACCTGGCCGGTGCGCAGGTAGGTCATGACGGCCTCGTCGAGAACAGAGTTGCCACGCCCGAAGGTGCCGTGATCGCCGCCTTCGACGGTGATCAACGATCCGTTGAGCGCGCGAGCCATCGCCGGTCCGCCCTCGTATTTCGTCAATGCGTCGTGCCTGCTCTGCAGCAGCAGCGGCGGGGTGCGCAGGTCCCGGCCCGCGATCGGCACCGGCTTGGCCACCGGACGCCAGGACCCGCAGGTCATTCCGGAACGGACCATATCGGCGCGGGCGTCCATGGCATTGCCGCCGGAGGCGATGGTGCCGACCGCGGCGCCGAGCAGCTCGGGCCTGCCGGGCACGGCGTTCTCGTTGCAGGTGATGGCGGCGAAGACAAAGCGGCCGGTGGGATCGGTGCTGGTCGCGCCCTCGATCGCGCGCAACTGCGCCACGTTGGCCGGATCGGCGTTCGCGTCGGCCATCGCCTTGGCGAAGACCGGCCAGAAGGTGCGGGTGTAGGTGGCGACCGCGGTCGCGCCGACCAGCGGCACCTGCGCGGAAGCGCCGCCGGAAATCAAGGTGCGCAATAGATTCTGCACCTTGCCCGCCTGCTCCATGCTGCCGTTGAAGCCATCGCGGGCGATCTCGGCGATCGGCTCCGGCAGCCTGCCCGGCAGATCGGAGACGCTCGCGGGCGGCGGGGTCAGGTTGGCGTACCAGCCGCCGCCCTGGTCGGCGACCAGTCGCACCCAGTTCTGATAGACCTGGAATGCGGTGTCGCCGAGGCGGTACTTGCCGTCGTGCTCGGCGATCCAGGTGAACAGGTCGTCGAGGCGCTGCTTGCCGGCCACCTGTTGCTGGGCGAATTCCTCGGTCCACACCCAGTCGGGATTGACGTTGGAGTCCAACACCATCCGATCGACGTGCGCGGGAAACAGCGAGGCGTAGACCGCGCCGAGGTAGGTGCCGTAGGAGATGCCGAGGTAGCTGATTCGCTCCACTCCGAGCGCCGCGCGCACCTCGTCCAGGTCGCGGGCCGTGCTCTCGGTGGTGATGGTGTCCAGGTAGCCGGGCAGCGCGGCGTCGCAGGCTTTCTTGATGGCATCGCGACTGCCGCCACCGAGCGAAACCTGCTCGCCCTCAGCGGCATTCGCGTCGGCGGGGCAGCGAAGCGGGGTGGCCCAGCGCAGGCCGCGCGGCTGCACGGCGACGCGGTCGTAGTGGGCGTTGAGCTCGGTGGGCAGCGTATCGAGACGCCGCGCCCAATAGTCGAGTGTGTCCGCGCCGGGCCCGCCGGGGTTGGCCATGATGACGCCGTGGCGCTCCTGCGTCGCCGCGATCCGGCTGACGGTCAGTTCGATCCGCGGCCCGTTCGGGTCCGCGTAATTCATCGGCACCGAGACGACGGCACATTGCACACCGCGCTCCGGCATGACCGCCCCATCCGGGCAGGCCCCGAAGGCTGCGACGGGCGCGGCGTCGGCCAGTCCCGTCGCGATCGATCCGCCGAGCAAGCTCGCCGCGACCAGTGCGGCCGCCACCCGCGAAATACGCAGTGTCCTCATCATCTTTCGTACCTCCGCCGGGCCGCCGCTCCTGGCGGAGCGTCCGACGCGACCAAGAGCATTCTGCCAGTCCGGGCCCGGCAGACAAGTCGAGGGCGAGATTTCACCAGGCGCGTGGTGCGAAGCATGGTGATTCGGGGACATCAGAGTAGCGTCGAGCCATGTCGACTGAGGTCCGTAACAACACGGCACTGGAACGCTACGAGATTTATGTCGACGGCGCCATCGCCGGTTTCGCCGAATATCAGGACACCGCTTCCGAACGTGCGTTCGTGCACACCGAGATCTATCCGCGGCACGAGGGCCAGGGCTACGGTCGCGTACTGGTCGAGGCCGCGCTGCGCAACACCCATGAAGAGGGTTTCGGCGCCTTGCCGATGTGCCCGATGGTGCATCACTTCATCGAAACCCGGCCCGGGTTTCTGGTGATGGTGCCGCACTGGGCGCGTGAGCGACTCGGATTGCCTCAGTAGGCGGCAACGGCGCCGTCTAGCGCCCGCTGCAGATCCGTGTGCACCAGCCGGGCGATCTCCGCGGGACGGGCGGGCAGCTCGGTGATCGGCATCCCGAGGTAGACGCTGGCCGACTTGGCCTCCTCCTTGGTGACCGCAACGGCGGGATCCGGTCGCGTTCCGTAGCTCAGACCCATGCTGACCAGCGCCGGCGCGGCCCCGAGCTTCATCGCGCGGAATGCGATGTGCCCGATCCCGCTGCCGACGGCCTGCACCCGGGTCTGGTCGACGTCGTTGCAGGTGCCTTCGGGAAAGACAGCGATGCCGTCACCGGCCGCCATCCGCTCGGCACAGATATCGATCATGCGCTGACCGGCCGCGTTCACCGCCCGCAGGCCGTGGTCCTTGCCGCGGAACACCGGGATCCCGCCCATCATGTCGACCTTGCGGCGCTGGTCGGGATCGAGGAAAAGCTCGTCCTTGGCCAACACCCGGATCCGGCCGATCACCCGGCGTATTTCGCTGTGCCATGCCGCGGCGGCGACGGTATACGGATCGGATTCCGAGAGATGGTTGATCGCGACGAGTAACGGCCGCCCCTGGGCGATCAGGTCGTGCAGCAGCTCACGCGCACCATCGGCGTAGACGACCCGGGGATGATATCGACGCCCGAGCAGTGCGTAGGCGCCCCATGCCTTGAGGCGATTCTGCCGGTGATCGCGATAGAAGTCGTACACAGCATCCGCATTGTCGAGGAGAACCTCGGGCCGTTCCATGTCGCCGACTCTAATGCCACTGCCAGGCGGAGCGCGTCGCCAGTCGCGCCGGACCGAACGAAGGCATGGCAGCCGCCCAGCGACGCCACCAGACCGAGTCCATCGACAATCGCGCCGGACCGAACGAAGGCATGGCAGCCGCCCAGCGACACCGCCGGACCGAGTCCATCGACAATCGCGCCGGACCGAACGAAGGCGAACCAGCCGCCTAACCCGCTGCTCGTCGCACGGCCCGTTCGCTTCTCCCCGCGGGCGCTGTCCCGGCCGCTGTGCCGCGCTCGCCGGTGTTCCCCGAATCGGGCACCCCGCTTGACCGACGAATGATCCGCGCCAGTGCGATGATGGCGGGGTGGCACGCGCAGATGACCCGGATGAGAGGCAAACTCACGGCGGGCACGGCGACCGAAAGCGGCGCGATGCCCGGCACGGCGAGCAGGTCGTTCGGGCGGGCACTCTGCTGGTCTCGGCAACCGAACTCGTCGAACCGACCTTCCGGCGCACTGTCGTCTACATCATCGAACACAACGAGGCGGGCAGCTTGGGCGTCGTGCTCAACCGCCCGAGCGACACCGCGGTGCACGACGTGCTCCCCAAATGGACCGACGCCGCGGCGGCGCCACGCACCCTGTTCATCGGCGGCCCGGTCAAGCGGGACGCGGCGCTGTGCCTCGGCACGGTCCGAGTCGGCGCCTCGATCGCCGGGGTGCGTGGGCTGCGCCGGATCGATGGCCGGGTGGTGCTCGTCGATCTCGACGCGGACCCCGAGCAGATCGGCCCGCTGATCGAGGGCCTGCGAATTTTCGCGGGCTACGCGGGCTGGACCTTCGGGCAGCTGGAGGGTGAACTGCAGAATGACGACTGGATCGTGCTTTCGGCGCTGCCCTCGGACCCGATCAGCACCGGCCGCCCCGATCTATGGGCCCACGTGCTGCGCCGCCAGCCACTGCCCCTTTCGCTACTGGCCACGCACCCGATCGAACTAGAGCGCAATTGACATGCGCCCGCGCGTTGAACCAAGAACCCGGGCTGTGTCGTGGGTTGAGCGGGAGGTGACAAATGCCCGACGACCAGGCCGAACTACTGCGAGTGCTTTATCAGGAGCACGCGTCAGCGCTATGGAGGTACACACTCGGTCTGGTTCGAGACCCAGGCCGGGCCGAGGACATCGTGCAGGAAACGTTGTTGCGGGCATGGCAACGACCGAACGTGCTGGATCAGTCGACCATGTCGGCGCGCGCGTGGTTGTTCACCGTCGCCAGGAATCTCGCCGTGGATGAACACCGCAGCGCTCGCAATCGCCGCGAGCTCCGCACCGACAGCCCGCCGGAGCAGGCCGCGCCGGACCAGGCCGATCGGGCCTTGGACGGGTGGCTGGTCGCGGACGCGTTGGCCAGGCTCAGCGTCGATCATCGCGAGGTGATCGTGCGCGCCTACTATCGAGGGCTTTCCACCCACCAGATCGCGGCGGAACTCGACATTCCCGCTGGAACGGTGAAGTCACGGATGCACTACGGCATGCGGGCCCTACGGCTGGCACTACAGGAGATGGGGGTGACGAACCAATGACGGATACCGCACATGACTACACCACGTGGGATGCGCCTTATGTGCTCGGCTCCCTGACCAGGACCGAGCGCAGGGAATACGAGGAGCATCTCACCCGCTGTCCGGCCTGCCAAGCCGCCGTAGCCGACCTTGCCGGTGTACCGGGAATGCTCGCCCTCGTCGACACCGAGACCGCGCTCGCGATGATCGCCGCACCGGAGGACGCTGCGCCGGAGCCGAATCCGCCGGTGCCCGAGTTGCTGCCCAGGCTCGTGGACGCGGAGCAACGGCGTCGCAGGCGCAGCAGATGGGTCTCCATCGGCGCCGCGGTGGCCGCCGCCGCCGCGGCAGTGGCCATCGCGGTTCCGGTGGTCTACACGGTCGTCTCCTCGGACACCCCGTCGACCGCCGACCAGGTCGTCGCGGAGCGCAGCATGCAACCGTTGCAGCCGACGCCGATCTCGGCCAGCTTCAAACTCGTTGCCGCCGAAGGCAGGACCCGCATCATCATGACGTGCAGCTACGGCGCCAGCGACCAGAGGTACACCTGGAAGTACGCCTTGTTCGTCTTCGGCAGCGACGGCAAGCAGACCGAGCTCGATCAGTGGCCCGCCGGGCCCGGCACCGAACTGACCATCGACCGCACCCTCGACGCCGCCCCGGACCAGATCCGCAGTGTCGAGATCAGGTCCGTGGCCACCGGCGAGCGGCTGCTCGTCGGCACGGTCTGACAACGCGCCGATCCCCCACCGGCAGCGGCGGGGGATCGGTAGTGGCCGAGTCGAATTCAGCGGGGAAACTCAGCGGGTCTGCTTGCGGAAGACCGAGGTCGACCAGAGGTAGCCGACCAGCGCGAGACCGATGCACCAGGCGACCGAGATGATGCCGTTGTCGCCGATCTCGGAGCCCATGAGCAGGCCGCGCACAGTCTCGGTGATCGGCGTGAACGGCTGATACTCGGCGAACTGGCGCATGACGACCGGCATGGTGTCGGTGGCGACCAGTCCGCTGCCGAGGAACGGCAGCATGATCAGCGGAAAGGGCATATTGCTCGCGCTCTCCGGACTCGACGCGACCAGGCCCATCCCCACCGCGAGCCAGATGAGCGCGAAGGTCAACATGGCGAGCAGCCCGAACGCGGCGATCCATTCGACGGCATTCGCCGACGGCCGGAAGCCGATGAGCACTGCGAACCCGACCATGGCAACGACACCGAGCATGGCCTGGATCAGCGCGCCGATCACATTCCCGGTGAGGAACGAAGACGGTGCGATCGCCATGACGCGGAACCTGTTGACGATGCCCTTGGTTTTGTCGGTGGCGATGGACACCGCCACCGCTGCCGTGATGTACGCCGGAATCATCAGCAGCATGCCCGGGGTCAGGTAGTCGATGTACTTACCGCCCGAGGACTTCTCCAGCGCGCCACCGAACACGAAAGTGAAGACCGACAACAGGACGATCGGCATGATGATGACGCTGAAGGTCAGGCTGGGGTAGCGCTTGGCATGAAGCATGTTGCGCCGCAACATCGTTGCCGAGTCCGTCAGCGCAAGGGACATGTTGGTCATCGCGCAGGCTCCTTTTCCGCGGTGGGCTGGCCGGTGAGGGTGAGGAAAACGTCGTCGAGGTTCGGGGTGTGCACCGAAAGCCCCTCGACGTCGACCCGTTCGAGGTCGAGCCGGTCGAGCACGGCGCGCAGCGACTTGACGCCGCCGTCGCTCGGCACCAACAACGCGAGGTCGTCGTCCCCCGCATCCTCGACAACACGCGCGGTGGGACCGAGTACGCGAGCGGCGGTGTCGAGTCCGGACCGGTCGGCGAACTCCAGTCGGATGTGACCGCCGGGGACCAGTCGCTTCAGTTCCGCCGCAGTGCCTTCGGCAACGATTTTGCCGTGGTCGAGGACCGCGATCCGGTCGGCGAGCTGATCGGCCTCCTCCAAGTACTGGGTGGTGAGGAAGACGGTGACATTGAAGTCGTTGACCAGGCTGCGAATGATGTCCCACATCCCCCGCCTGCTGCGCGGGTCGAGGCCGGTGGTCGGCTCGTCGAGGAAGATGATGCGCGGATCGCCCACCAGCGTCATCGCCAGGTCCAGCCGCCTGGTCATGCCGCCGGAGTAGGTGGCCGCGGTCTTGTCCGCCGCTTCGACCAGGTCGAAGCGTTCGAGCAGATCCGTGGCCAGGCGCTTGGTCTCTCGCCGGGGCAGATGGTGCAGATCGCCCATCAGGATCAGATTCTCGCGACCGGTCAGCAGCTCGTCGACCGCGGAGAACTGCCCGGTCACACCGATCCCGGCGCGCACCTTGTCGACTTCGGTCGTCAGGTCGTAACCGTCGACCCGGATCTCACCGGCGTCGGCGCGGATGAGTGTGGTCAGGATCTGCACCGTGGTGGTCTTGCCCGCCCCGTTGGGACCGAGCATCGAGTAGACCGTCCCCTGCGGGACCGTGATGTCGATGTCGTCGAGCACCACGTGCTCGCCGAACGATTTACGCAGACCCAGCGCCGAAATGGCGAGGGCGCGGTGACCATTCGTCATGGCCTTCCTTTCGAATCATTCATGAATCAATGCGAATGTGAGCATGTTTTACCGCCACCGCCCCAGGGGATCCGGTGCGGCGAAACGCCTGTCGAGTGAGTTGTGGTTTGTTGTTCTTGCGGGAGATTCGGCTAGATATCGAGCTCCTCGACCGGTGGACGGTCCGCGATGCCCGCCACCCGCTCATACAGCTTGTCCGGGATCTTCCCCTTCAGCTCGCCGAGGGTGTCGACGATCTCCAGGATGAAATCGCCCCAATCCTGATCGCCGACGCCGAGCATGCGACGCCAGTTCGTCAGATCCTTGAGCCAGTTTTTGCTGGACTCCGGATACTCGTCCCAGTGCGAATACTGGGCATGCATGACGAACTTGCCCTTTCTGCTGCGATAGACCTGGACGTGCTCGATGCGCTGCTCGTTGACATCGCGCCATTCGCCCAACAGCGCGCCGGAGAATCGGACCTGGCGTACGCCGTTGTGGCCGACCCGGAGCACTACCTCGTCGTAGCCCTCCAGCCTGCCCTCTTCCAGCTCGATGAACCGGCGCAGCGCCGTGGTTACCGCCCCTGAAAGATTGCCGCCGACCAGCTCCTGCGCTCGCTGGAAGAGCGCAAGATCGTCATCGGCAACATAGATCGTCTTGTTGGGCATGACCCAACTATACGTAGATGTATACGTACACGCAAGGCCTGCGTGTCCGCCTGGCGATTCCCCCGCGCGACCGCGGTGATCTACATCTTGCGCGATGTATTGAACCGGCGGCCGGGCCCACCCGTATCTCAGGTATACGCGATGCGTGATCGCTCGTGTGTGCTGCACATTTCCGGTCGCCGCGAGAAGGAGAGTCGAATGCCCGGCAGGGTCGTGGATTATCTGGTGCAAGCGGTTTCGACTCTAGGAGTACGACACATCTTCGGAGTCGACGGCGCGAACATCGAAGACCTGTACGACGCCATTTTCGATGCGCCGTACGACGTCACCGGCGTGGTCGCGAAGCACGAATTCTCCGCGGCGACAATGGCCGACGGCTATGCCCGTTCGACCAGCGGGCTCGGCGTCGTCTGCGCGACGTCCGGCGGTGGCGCGATGAATCTCGTTGCGGGGCTCGCAGAATCGTTCGCCTCGCGAGTTCCGGTCCTGGCGCTGGTCGGTCAGCCGCCGACCGGACTGGAAGGGCACGGCGCCTTCCAGGACACCAGCGGACACGCGGGCACCATCGACGCGGTCCGGATGTTCAGCGAGATCAGCCAGTACTGCGCACGCGTGCAGACCAGCGCCGACCTTCCAGAGCAGCTCGCGAGGGCGGTCGGCGCCGCCCGGCGCGGCGGGCCCGCCGTCCTCCTGCTGCCCAAAGACGTGCAGCAGTCGAGCATGGACGGCATCCCGCCGTTCCGGTGGGAACCACAAGGACTACGCGGCAACGAGCACGGCATCGCCGGCGTGCGCACCGCGCTCACCACGGCGCGGCGAACCGGGAAGATCGTGATCATCGCGGGCGATCAGGTGGCGCGCGACGATGCCCGCGGCGAACTGGCCTGGCTGGCAACCACATTGGACGCGGTCGTCGGCGTCGCGCCGGATGCCAAGGATGTCTACGACAACACCGATGCCGGATTCTGTGGTGTCGCGGGAAGCATGGGACATCCGGAACTCGCGGCGGCGATCCGCTCGGCGGCGCTGTGCCTGCTCGTCGGCACTGCGATGCCGATCACCGCGCGCACCGGATTGGACGAGCTGCTCCAAGGCTGCCCCGTGGCGAGCATCGGTGTCAGCGCGCCACACCTGCCCGCGATCCATGCCACCAGCACCAACCTGGCCATCACGCTGGCGGAACTCGCGGACGAGTTCGCCGCCGTCGCCGCGACCGCCGACGGGGCCCGCATCGCCGCGAATCCGCCGACACCACTGCAGGTTCCCGAGGCGAGCGGACCAGGCCTGCGCTACCGCGAGCTCGTCGAGACGATCGAGACGGCACTGCCGGAAGGCACCGATGTCTTCGCCGACGCAGGCAACACCGGCGCCGCGGTGGTGCACCACTTGCGGGTGCCGCGCGGCGGCCGGTTCGTCGTCGCCCTCGGCATGGGCGGTATGGGCTATGCCTTCGGCGCGGGCATCGGCTCGGCCTTCGCCCGCCATCGCGGGCCGGACGGACCGAGGCGAACGGTCGTCATCGCAGGCGACGGCGCGTTCTTCATGCACGGCATGGAACTGCACACCGCGGTAGAGCACGCACTGCCGGTCACCTTCATCGTCCTCAACAACAACGCGCACGCCATGTGCGTCACCCGCGAGCAGCTCTACTACCGGGATCGCTACAGCTTCAACCGATTCCAGCCGACTCATATCGGAGCAGGCATCGCCGCCATGTTCCCCGACCTGCCCGCCTACTCGGTGCGGACACCGCAAGAACTGGCCGCCGCACTGGGGCCGTGCACCGAAACCGAAGGGCCGTCGTTCATTTCGATCGACTGTGACCCCGACGAAGTTCCGCCCTTTATTCCGTTCCTGTCCACATTGGAAGCCTCTAGGAGCACACCGTGACCATCAGCGCCGCCCTGCCCGCACTCAGCGATATCCCGGAGGAGGTCCTCCCCGGCGTGCTGCGAATCGAGAACTCCGACAAGGACACGACCACGCCGATCATCATGGACATGCTGCGGTCGGTTTATCCGCACGATCAGATCTTCGGTGAATACTGCCCGGTGCAGGCATATATCGCGGCACCGCCGCAAGAGGTATTCGAGTACCTCGCCGACACCAGGTCACTGGAAGAGTGGACCTATAGCCTGCGCGGGTTCGTCGAGACCGAGGAACCCGGCCTGTGGCTGGCCTACGACCGCCTCGGCGACGCCACCAAGATCTTCACCCGCACCGTCGCGCATCAGGACGGCATGACCGTCGACTACCACTGTGCCTGGGACCAGGGCCAGCACCTGTGGATGGTCTATCTGCTTCGGGTGATCGACGCGCAGGTGGTGTTCAACAAGCCGGGTTCGGTTGTCCTGTGGGTCAACTGCAAGCACCCCTTCTACGACGAGAATCCCTATCCCGAAACCGCGCCTGCCAAGCGCCCGGTGTGGGTCGGCGATTTCTGGGAGATGTTCTCCGCCGGTCATCAGCTGGAAATGGACAACCTCAAGGCAATCTGCGAGTACCGCGCGGCCAACGGCATGCCCATCAAGCCCGACTGGATGAAGTGAGACATTCGATGGCAATGACGAGCACCAACGAACTCGACCCCGACGCCCCCCGACTGCCGACGGTCAGTCTGGTGGATGTGGCCAGCTATCTGCCCGGCGATCCGGTCGGCACCGAATACTTCACGCAGTTCAGCCGCTCGGACCGGATGGCGAAGAATGTCATGTTCCGTTCGCCCAAGGCTCGCCATCATGTGGACCGGGACAAGACGGCGGTGGATATGGTCGAGCGCGCCGTCGCACCGCTGATCGAACGGCACGGCGCACAACTGCTTTCGAACATCGACGTGCTGATCACGCACACTCAGCTGCCGGACAACCCGGTGATGGGGTGTGGGCCGGAAGTGGCGCGCAGGCTCGGCGCCCGCCCCGGATTCGTCTACGACGTGCACAACGGCGGCTGCGCGGCCTTTGTGCACATGATGGCGATGGCGCGAATGATCCTGCAAACCACCAATGCTCGCACCGCCCTCATCGCGGCAACGGCGAACTGCGCGGGCCCAGTGTTCACCCAGCCCGATATCCGCAAGCTCGCGGCGGCTCCGGTGCCCGGCGACGGATGCGGCGTCGGACTGCTGGTCAAGGACGACAGCGCACCGATCCTCGATATCGAATGCCGCACCTATCCCGAGTTCGCCGGGGATATGTCGTTCTCCACCAATGGCGAGCGCAAGTACTGGGAGCCGGGCGAAGGCCAGGGCTGCGTCAGCTTCACCGAATCGAAGATCACCAAGGTGTTCGCGCGCGGCAACCGCCTGGTGCCCGAGGTGGCGCTCGCGGTGTGCGATCGGATCGGTGTGAAGGGGCGCGATATCGACACCTTCGTCACCAATCAACCGAACCGGCTGTTCCTGCGCAACTGGCACGACGCGCTCGAACTGCCCGACGAACGCCACCCCGACACCTTCGATCAGTGCGGAAACCTGTTCGCCGCGGGCATTCCGGTCACCCTCGATGCGGAGAACCGGGCGGGCAGGCTGCGCAACGGATCGGTGGTACTGATGTCGGCGTTCGCGCATGCCGGCGATTTCGCGGGCGCGGCAGCGGTGCGCTGGGGCGCGGCGCGATGACCGTGGAACTGGCCGACGGCACGCTGCCGTCGCGACAACACCACCAAGAGCGGGCGCAGCCTCGATTCGATCTGAGCTTGAGCGAGAATCCTTTCCCGCCACTGCCTTCGGTGTTGTCGGCGGTGAATGGCGTACTCGCGCACGCCAATCGGTATCCGGAGTTCTTGCCGCTGCGGTTGCCGAAGCTGATCGCCGACCGCGTCGGCGTGCACTCCGATCAAGTCGTCGTCGGTTCCGGTGCGACGGGGGTGGCCATGCAGATCATCCAGGCGCTCACCACGCCGGGCGCCGGGATCGTCTACGGATCGCCGACCTTCGACGGTTATCCGATCATGGCCGAGATGGCCGGGCTCGACGTCGTCCCGGTGCCGCTGGACGCGGGTGGCAACCAGGATCTGCCCGCCATCGCACGGGCCGTCGACAAACGCACCGGGCTGGTGGTGGTGTGCCGGCCGCACAATCCGACGGGCACAGTGATTTCGAGCAGACTGTTGCAGACCTTCCTGCGCGCTGTGCCGCGGCGGGTGCCGGTGATCCTCGACGAGGCGTATGCCGAATTCTTGGGCCGCGCCGATCAGATCGACACCGTCGCGCTGCTGCGCAGGCACCCGAATCTGCTGGTGCTTCGCACCTTCTCGAAGGCGTACGGGCTGGCGGGGCTGCGCATCGGATACGTCTTCGGAAGCCGGGAGCTGATCAGCCGAGTGCGCAGGCTGCAGCTGCCTTTCGGGGTGAGTTCGGCGGCGGTGGCCGCGGTAGCCGCGTCCTACGCTGCCGGACCTGAACTCGCCGCGCGCATCGTGCGCATCACGGCCGAGCGGGAGACGCTGCGGAACGCGTTATGCCTGCGCGGTGTCACGGTGCTACGCAGCCACGCCAATTTTCTGTATCTACCCGGTCCCGGTGTCGCGACGGCGTTGCGCCGGGCAGGCATCGCCGCGAAGTCCTATACCGATGGGAGCGCCCGCATCGCGGTGGGGGATCCCGAGGCAGCCGACGCCGTCTTGCACGCTCTCCACCCACACCGTGCATTCGATCCGATACCGGAGGCTTCGTAGTAGCGACCAGCCGACGCGGGCCGCCCGTGCGCAGCGCCGCGCAAGGGTGACCGTTGCGCTGGTACCCGGCGCGCACCGCTCGAACAGCCGTGGATGGTTCCATGGAGCGGTGATGATCCGGTGTGATCGCGGCCTGCGCCCGAATGCGGCGCCTGCCCACCGCACGGCCAGCCGGGTGCTGGCCCGTTTCACCATCGGCCGACGCGAGTTCATCGCACGTCAGACGGTCATCGAGCCAGGTGGCACCAGCGGCTGGCACTATCACGACGGCACCCTGGTCGTCTTCGTCGCACGTGGCACCCTCGACCATCCCTACGCGGATTGCACGCCGGTCACCTATCGGCGCGGCCGTCTGTTCAGAGAACCCAGCGGCCCGGACCATCCCCATGTCGCCCGCAATCGCGGGACCACTCCGGTCACCCTGTTCGTGCTCTATCTCAATCCCGCGGGGAGTCCGCTCTCACACAGCGTGCCCCCGCCGGCCTGCGCCGACTGAGCAGGCCGCGGCGCGCCACAAGACTCGGTGCGACGTCAGAAGGCTCGGGGCAACGCCGGAACAGGACAGTGCCGGAAAGTGTGATCAGCGCAGGCTCGACCGGATTCGCCCGGCGATCAGCTCGCGGGTAAGCAGGCGTCGCGCAGCGAGCACGCACCGCAGGACTGGCCACAACCGCCGGCTTCCTCGGCGGGAACCAGGTCGGCGACCGCCTGCGCGGCGGCATTGGCACCCGCACCGAGGGTGAAGAGCGCGACGACGGCAGTGCCCGCGGCCACGATCAAGCCGGGGACCGCGCCCGCGGCCATTGCGACGAGACCACCGGCGAAGAGCAGGGCCCCTGCCGCCACCGAGGTGGGCGCGGCGACACGGTTCGCGATACGGAAAGTCTCTTCGTCGTGGAGAGCGGCTTCGGTGTGCACCCCGACGACGCGATTGCGCGGGAGCTTGCCGGTCAGTCCGAGCACGCCGGTCGCGATAGCCACGAGGGCCAGCACGAACAGGACAAGAGCGACGACGAACACCCGAGAAGGCTATCGCACTGTCATCGAGCAGCGAAGGGCCGCTCCCCCGCAACCGTCCAGCACCCGCCGCCGCAGCACCCCGGACAGGCGCATTCCACATTGCCGGCCCGCCACCGGTGAGCACAGCAACCACCCGAGATCGCCGGGTGCCCGAGATTTGTTCCGACCGGTGGGAATGTCCGGAACCCGCTGCGGCACAAGAGCACCAACGCGTTCGGCCGAGCGCCGCGAGGCACACCGGATACCGCGGCGGGTGCGCTGCGGGAATCCCGGTCCGGCCCGATTTTCGGTACTGCTACCCGGACGTTCTACCCTGATAGGCGTAGTTATGACGGGGATCGGCGAATAAGAAGGCAGGACTGTGCAGGACACTCGTGCAACCGAAAGCGCTGTACCGGAGCACAGGTATAACGCTGGCCTCGCCGTCCGCATCGAGGATCGGTGGCAGCGGATCTGGGAGGAGCGCGGAACCTTCCACGCACCGAACCCGGTCGGTCCGCTCGCGGGTGCGACCCCGGCGGACAAACTCTTCGTCCAGGACATGTTCCCGTACCCCTCTGGCGCGGGCCTGCACGTCGGGCATCCACTCGGCTACATCGCCACCGACGTCTTCGCGCGCTACCACCGGATGCACGGGCGCAACGTGCTGCACGCGCTCGGCTACGACGCCTTCGGCCTGCCTGCCGAGCAGTACGCGGTGCAGACCGGCGCCCATCCGCGGGTGACGACCGAGTCCAACATCGCCACCATGCAGCGGCAGCTGGACCGGCTCGGGCTCGGGCACGACCGGCGGCGCACGTTCGCGACCACCGATCCCGAGTACTACCGCTGGACCCAGTGGATCTTCCTGCGCATTTACAACGCCTGGTACGACCTGGAAATGGACAGGGCCCGCCCGATCGCCGAACTCGAGGGCCAGTTCGCCTCCGGTGCGCGGCCGACACCGGACGGCCGCGCATGGGACGCGCTCAGCGGCGGCGAGCGCACGGCGCTGCTGGACTCCTATCGTCTGGTGTACCAGACCGATTCGATGGTGAACTGGTGCCCCGGACTCGGCACCGTGCTGTCCAACGAAGAGGTCACCGCCGAGGGCCGCAGCGAGCGCGGCAACTTCCCGGTGTTCCGTAAGCGCCTGTGGCAGTGGATGATGCGCATCACCTCCTACGCCGACCGGCTGGTCGACGATCTCGATCGGCTGGACTGGCCGGAGAACGTGAAGTCCATGCAGCGCAACTGGATCGGACGATCCCGTGGCGCACAGGTGAAGTTCGACGCGGCGGGCGAACAGATCGAGGTCTTCACCACCAGGCCCGACACCCTGTTCGGCGCAACATATGTGGTGCTGGCCCCCGAGCACGAGCTGGTCGACAAGCTGACCGCGGCCGCATGGCCCGGCGGCACCGATGCGCGCTGGTCCAACGAGAGCGCGACACCCGCGGAAGCCGTTGCCGCCTACCGCAAGTCGATCACCGCCAAGTCGGATCTGGAACGCCAGGAGAACAAGGAGAAGACCGGCGTCTTCCTCGGCACCTACGCCACCAACCCGGCCAACGGCGCGCAAGTGCCCGTCTTCATCGCCGACTACGTGCTCAGCGGCTATGGCACCGGCGCGATCATGGCGGTGCCCGGCCACGACCAGCGGGACTGGGATTTCGCGACGGCGCTCGGGCTGCCGATCGTCGAGGTCATCGCGGGCGGCGACATCACCGTCGCGGCGGTGACCGGCGACGGCGCACTGGTGAACTCCGGCTTCCTCGACGGCCTGTCGGTCGAGGAAGCCAAGGCCACCATCATCGCCAAGCTGGAGACCGAAGGCCACGGCAAGGGCACCATCCAATACAAGCTGCGCGACTGGCTGTTCGCTCGGCAGCGGTACTGGGGCGAGCCGTTCCCGATCGTCTACGACGCGGACGGCGCACCGCACGCGCTGCCGGAATCCATGCTGCCCGTGCAGCTTCCCGAGCTCGACGACTTCGCGCCGGTCACCTTCGATCCCGACGACGCGAACTCCGAGCCGTCCCCGCCGCTGGCCAAGGCCGCCGACTGGGTCAATGTCGAACTGGATCTGGGCGACGGCCCCAAGATGTACCGGCGCGACACCAATGTCATGCCGAACTGGGCGGGCAGCTCGTGGTACCAGCTGCGCTACGCCGACCCGACCAACAGCGAAGCGTTCTGCGCCAAGGAGAACGAGCAGTACTGGCTCGGTCCGCGCGCCGGCGAGCACGGTGTGGACGATCCGGGCGGTGTCGACCTGTATGTCGGTGGCGTCGAACACGCGGTGCTGCACCTGCTGTACGCGCGGTTCTGGCAGAAGGTGCTCTTCGACCTCGGCGATGTGACCGGTTTCGAGCCGTACCGCAGGCTGTTCAACCAGGGCTACATCCAGGCCCACGCCTACACCGACGAGCGCGGCGCTTACGTGCCCGCCGCCGAGATCGTGGAACGCGACGGCAAGTTCTTCTGGATCGACCAGACCGGCACCGAGATCGAGGCGTTCCAGGAGTACGGCAAGATCGGAAAGTCGCTGAAGAACGCCATCTCTCCCGATGAGATGTGCGATCTGTACGGCGCCGACACCTTCCGCTTCTACGAGATGTCGATGGGGCCGCTCGACACTTCCCGGCCGTGGGCGACCAAGGATGTCGTCGGCGCGCACCGCTTCCTGCAGCGTGTCTGGCGACTGGTGGTCGACGAGGAGACCGGCGGGCTGCGGGTCACCGACACCGCGCCCGCCGATGAGACGTTGCGCCTTGTGCACAAGACGATCGCAGGCGTGGACGAGGATCTGGCGGCGCTGCGCGACAACACGGCGGGGGCCAAGCTCATCGAGCTGACCAACCATCTCACCAAGACCTACCCCGATGGCGCGCCGCGGTCGGCGGTGGAGCCGGTAGTGCTGATGCTGGCGCCGATGGCCCCGCACATCGCGGAGGAGCTGTGGGAACGCCTCGGCCACACCCGGTCGCTTGCCCATGGCCCCTTCCCGGTCGCCGATCCGGCGCTGCTGGTCGACGCGTCGGTCGAGTACCCGATCCAGGTGAACGGCAAGGTGCGCAGCCGGATTCAGGTGTCGGCCGATGCCGACAACGCGGCCATCGAGGCGGCCGCGCTCGCCGACGAGAAGATCGCCGCACTGCTGGGCGGCAATGCGCCGCGCAAGCTGATCGTGGTGCCAGGGCGTCTGGTGAACATCGTCGCTTGACCTCCGGCTCCCGCGCCGGGCCGGAATTCGTTTCCGGTGCGGCGCTGGGAAGGCCGGGCGCGCAGTCGGTGTCGACTGTGGTGCTCGGACCAATCGAAGTGCGACAGTCGAATACGTTCGCCTCAGCGCGGCGGGAGCAGGACGTCGTTCAGCGTGACCAGCGCGAGGTTGCGCTCCTTGACAATGTCGACCAGTTGCCCGTAGCAATGCGTGACCGCAGGCGCGTTCGCGTGCCCGATAACGATGGTCTGCGGGTTGAAATACCTACGGGCGCACTCGATCAGGTAGTCCTCGGTGATCACACCGGAGTCCGACAGCGAGCCGTACCACATGGTCGGCACGGTGTATCCGAGGTCCGCGGCCACCCGGTCCACCGTGCCGTTGTGCCTGCCGAACGGCGGCCGGAAGTACGGAGTTCCGTCCACGCCGAAGTTGTCGAGCAGGTAGCGCTTTGCCCGATCGAGCTGGGCAGCGACGGCCGAGCCGGACAGTTTGGTCAGATCCGGATGGTCCCAGGTGTGGTTGGCCAACTGGATCTGTCCCGACTCCACCAAGGGCCGCAACGCATTCCGATGAATGCTCCATGAGTCGTAGTAGGCGGTCACGAAGAAGGTGAACCGGGCGCCAGTCTCTCGTGCGAATGTGATGTAGGCGGCGACCACCTCGGGGCTGGCGCCGTCGTCGACGGTCAACGCCATGCTGTTGCCCGGTCCGGGCAGCGCGGTGATGGTCGACGCCGGAATCGGCGTCTTCGGTCCGCCGGGCGGCGGTGGCAAGCGCGGCGCGGGCGGCAGAATCGGGCTACCGCCGCCCGCAGACCCGGTACCGATCGGTTCGCCCACCGCCACCACACGGCCGGCCGATGCGACCGCTGTCCCCGCGGCGAGTACCGACAACAACCGACGTCTATCCATGTCGCAACCCTTCAGCTCTGTTCGAATGCGGCGTCACGCACTCTCATTGCGGGACGAACATGCGAACAGTGGGCACTGTACCGATCGGACCTGTCCGAGAGCTGAATTCCAGGAATACGTATCAAACCCGACATGATCGGCCGCAAACCCGACATAATGCCATTTCCGGGAGGCTTTCGGACGGGGACGTCGCTATCGTGGTCGTCGTGTACAGACCGGTGAAATCGAAACTATGAGCGGAATGTTGAATTCTGCTGCTCGCAAGCTCACCGAAGCCATGGAGCGTCTCATTGACGGAACCGGGAAAATTACGTTGTCCGCCGGCCAGTACTATCGGGGCACCCATCGATCTCTGACGGATGGCAACCAAACCATTTCGCATAAAAACGAGGAAATTGCATCTCGGATCACTGCGCCAACCACGTCGCGCACGCGGCCGACAGACCCCTTTCTCGCAGCGTTCCACCGAGACGTCGACGTCACCACCCACGGCTTCGGCCAACCTGCGCTGTGGCGAACTGATAACAACCTGCTGTACCGCGCCGACAACCGTCCACCGGAAGTAATATTTCAGGAGGGGTTCCAAACGCGTGGCACAGCATCTTCCTTGTTGAACCACGAGTCAGGGGACCCCAACTCAGGATTTTTGGCCACGACGCGTCGTGAGGCTTTACTCAGCCAGAGCGGATTCCGGAGAACATACACTTACACGATCGATGCACCGGGCGGAGTGGACCTCGGCGCGATGGCATCTGAGCGAGTTTACCAGCATATTCATACTACGCAGCAAGAGGAAATAGCTTTTCCTGGTGGGATTCGCCCCGAATTCATCGTCGGGGCACGCTTGCAACGCCCACAGGAATGGGAATCAGATGATTTCATCCCGAACCCCAACTACCGGCCAAGAGAATTATGACCGATGAATGAAGAAATCTATTATCCCATTGCTACCAATGGGCAGTGACCCACCCGGCGTCTACCCGTGCGGCCGCAACACTATTTCAGTCGGATGCCCGTCGCGCGGGGTGTCGATGGCATTGCGCACCGTCGCGGCGACGGTCTCCGGGGTGAGGAATTCCTCGGGCCGGTACTCGCGACCCTCACCGGCGATGATCTCGCGCTGCATGTCGGTATCGATCCGGCCGGGGTGGATCGAGGTCACGCGCAGTGCGGGTTCCTCGAGTCGCAATGCGTCACCGAAGGCGCGCAGCGCGAACTTGCTCGCGGCGTAGGAGGCCCAACCCGGATTCGCGCGCAGCCCCGCCCCCGAATTGATCAGCACCACATGACCATTGGCCGTGCGCAATGCGGGAAGCAGTAGCCTGGTGAGCTCGGCGACCGCAATCACGTTGGCCTCCAAAGTATGTCGCCACTGCCGCACCGAGGATTCGGCGATGGTGCCCAGATCCGCCACACCGGCGTTGTGCACCAGCACATCCAGCCGTTGTATAGGCGCGACCGCCGCGGCCACCGCGGCGTAGTCGGTCAATTCGACGGGCCACGGTGTGGCGCTGGGAAGTTCGCGCTGGATGTCGCGCAGCGCCTCGGCGGAGCGGGCGCCGAGCAGCAGATCATGCGTGGGTGCGAGCTCACGCGCGATGGCGGCGCCGAGCCCGCGGCTGGCGCCGGTGATCAGCGCGGTCGGCTTCGGAGTGCTGGTCACGACGGAAGTCATGAGCCCCACCGTAGTAGTTTCGCAAAACTCGCCGGGAAACCCGTAGCACCGTCCGCATGCGCGGCGATGCATGGATACGTCGGTATAACAATCTCCACGGACGGGGCACGGGTGAGTTCCACCGAATACGAGTCGGCCACCAGCACGACCGGTGCTATTTCGAGCGACCTGCCAGCGGTCGCCACCGGAAGCGCTGTTCCGAGCGACCTGCATGGTGCTGTGTCGAACGCAACGCCAGACACCACCGAGCGGGCATACCTTCCGGTGTCATCGCAGAATAGGGGCATGGCACACCCGGGTTTCACCCCGACACAGCTCGCGGCCCGCGCCGCCTATCTGCTGCGGGGCAATGATCTGGGCACTATGACGAGCGCGGCGCCCCGGCTGTATCCGCATATGTGGAGCTGGGATGCCGCGTTCGTCGCGGTCGGCCTCGCCCCGTTGAGCGTCGAGCGGGCGGTCATCGAGCTGGACACGCTGCTCTCGGCGCAGTGGAAGAACGGGATGATCCCGCACATCGTCTTCGCCAACGGCGTCGACGGATACTTCCCTGGCCCGGCCCGGTGGGAATGCCGGAAGCTGGCCGCCAACGCGCCCGACGGCCCGGACACCTCGGGCATCACCCAGCCACCGGTGCACGCCATCGCGGTGCAGCGCATCCTCGATCATTCGCGCAGGCACGGGCGCAGCACCAGGGCGGTGGCCGAGGAATTCCTCAACCGCCGCTGGCCGGATCTGGTGCGCTGGCATCGCTGGATGGCACACGCCCGCGACCCCAAGGAAAGCGGCCGGATCACGCTGTACCACGGCTGGGAATCGGGCATGGACAACTCGCCGCGCTGGGATCGGGCCTATCAGAACGTGGTCGTCGGCGACCTGCCGCCGTATCGACGCAAAGACGTGCTGGTGGTCGCCGACCGGTCGCAGCGACCGAGCGACCGCGAATACGACCGCTACCTATGGCTGGTCGAGCAGATGCGCCGCGCCGGATACGACGACTACCAGCTGTCCTCGACGATGAGCTTCGCGGTGGAGGACGTGTTCGTCACGGCGATCTTCGCGCTGGCCTGCGAGGTGCTCGCCAATATCGGCGAGGAGTACAAGCAGCCGCACGCGGATGTGCGTGACCTCTACACCTGGGCCGAGCGGTTCCGCGCAGGCGTTGTCGCGACCACCGACGCGCGCACCGGCGCGGCGCGGGACTTCGACGTCCGGCTGCAGCGGTGGATCGGCACCGAGACACTGTCGATGTTCGCACCGCTGCTGTGCGGCGGTCTGCCCCGCGACACCGAACGCAGCCTGCTACGCCTATTCGAGGGCCCGCGCTTCTGCGGCCATCCCGACCTGCGCTACGCGCTACCGCCGTCGACCTCGCCCGTCTCGAAGGACTTCCGTTCCCGCGAGTATTGGCGCGGCCCGGTCTGGCCGGTGATGAGCTGGCTGTTCTCCTGGGTCTTCGCCCGCCGCGGCTGGGCGGAACGCTCGTTCATGCTCCGCGCCGAAGGGCTGCGCCAAGCCAGCGACGGCAGCTTCGCCGAGTACTACGAGCCGTTCACCGGCGAACCGCTGGGCAGCATGCAGCAGTCCTGGACAGCAGCGTCGGTTCTCGATTGGCTCGGCTGACCCGATCTGACACCACTAACCACACTGTGGCGAATATTGCGCAAATGAATCATGCACAACACTGGCCACAGCAAGAGCTTGTCGCTATCGTCGAACAGCATGCATAGCACTCGTTGGAGATCGACCCACGCTCTTGCGTTGTCCGCGATCGCGGTCAGCGGCATCCTCACCGCAACCATACCGGGCACTGCGGCGGCCACACCGGTCGGACCGGATGTCTCGTCATGGCAGCATGTCGACGGCCGGTTCATCGACTGGTTCGCGGTCCGGCGCTCCGGCCACGACTTCGCGATGGTGAAGGCCACCGAGGGCCTGAACTACGTCAACCCGTACTTCGTTCAGGACAGCTTGCTCATGCGCGCGGCGGGCGTGGCCCGCGGGACCTACCACTATGCCCAGCCGGGCCTGCCGCCGGAACCGCAGGCCGCGCTGTATGCGGCGACGGTGCTCGGACAGAACGGGCCGCTGGATCTGCCGCCGGTGCTCGACCTGGAAATCACCGGCGGCCTCGACCCGGCGAGACTGATCAACTGGACCCACCGCTACCTGGACACCGTCCAGGCGCTGACCGGCCGGACACCGATCGTCTACACCTATCCGAACTTCTGGAAGAGCGCAATGGCGAACACGAACGAGTTCGTCCACTACCCGCTCTGGATCGCCGACTACCGCGGCAACGACCAACCCGACGTGCCCGGTGGCTGGCCGACCTGGACGTTCTGGCAGACCACCGACCGCGGCAATGTTCCCGGTATCGCGGGCGTCACCGATGTGAACGTCTACAGCGGCGCCCAAGGCGATTTCGCACGCTACGCGAATATCAGCAGCCCGCTCGGCAGCAGCTGAACGGCCACGGCGGAAAAAGACGAAACCGCTACTCCCTGCAGGATGAGTAGCGGCTCCGTTTCCTTCACAGCAGGTGGCCTGCCGATCGATTAAACACCGATCCGGCCGCCGCCCTTCCTCCATACCACCGCGACCGAGGGTCGCGGCTGCTTATCGCCGCCGTCGGGCCAGTGCGACAACGGGTTCTCCGGGGTCGCGTCGTCGGCCTCGCCCGGATGCTGCACGCACACCATGACGCGCGATTCGGTGACGATCGGACCACAGGTCTCGGCGCCGCGCGGCACCGTGAGGAATTGCTTGGTCTCACCACGATTCGCGCCGTCGAGCACCACGGAGAACAGACCGTCGTTCGACTTCAGCGCATTGCCGTCGGTGGAGATCCACAGGTTGCCGTAGGGGTCGAACGCGAGGTTGTCCGGGCAGGAGATCGGGCTGACCTTGGTCTTGTCGAAGCCGGCGAAGTAGGTGTCCGCTGCGGCGGGGTCACCGCAGACCAGCAACAGCGACCAGGTGAACTTGGTCCCGGTGTGGTCGTCGTCGATTTCGAGGATCTGACCGTTCTTGTTCAGGTTGCGCGGGTTGGCCTCGTCGGGACCTTGCTTGCCTTCCTTGCCGCGGTTGTCGTTATTGGTCAGCGCGACATACACCTTGCCGGTGTACGGGTTGGCCTCGAAGTCCTCCGGGCGGTCCATCTTGGTGGCGCCGACCTTGTCGGCGGCCAGCCGGGTGAACACCGCGACCTCGGCCGCGCTCATGCCCTCGACGAGCGATGTGCCCTTGCCGTCGGCGCCGGTCTCCAGCAGCGGAAGCCACTCGCCGGTGCCGGTGAAGCCCTTGTCCGAGGGCACCGTGCCGTTGCCGTCGACCTTGTCCGGGTGGCTGCCGGTCAGCTTGGCGACATACAGCGTGCCCGCGTCCAGAATGGTCAGGTTGTGGCGCATGCTCGCCTGGCCGGTCCCCGCCTGGATCTTGCGCGAGGACACGAATTTGTACATGTAGTCGAACTTTTCGTCGTCACCGGTGTAGGAGACGACGTCGCCGTTCTTCGTGACATAGATGGTGGCGCCCTCGTGCTTGAGGCGGCCCATCGCACTGTGTTTGATCGGGGTGGCGGCGGGATCCCACGGGTCGACCTCGACGACATAACCGAAACGGTTGGCCTCGTTGGGTTCCTGCGCGAGATCGAAGCGCTTGTCCGCACGCTCCCATTGGTTGGGAGTGCCGCCCTTGGTGAAGCCGTATCGCTTGACCCGCGGCTTATCCGCCGATTCCGACACCTTGTCACCGTTGGCGAAGTAGCCGTTGAAGTTCTCCTCGCCGGAAAGCACGGTGCCCCACGGGGTCACGCCGCCCGAGCAGTTGGCGAAGGTGCCGAGCACCTTGGTGCCGGTCGGGTCCGCGGTGGTCATGACGAACGCGCTGCCCGCGGCCGGACCGGTCAGCTCGAACTCGGTGGTCGCGGTGATGCGGCGGTTGTATTTGCCGAAGGCCGGGGTCAGTTTTCCGGTGCCCGCCTCGCCCTTGACCTCGACCACGGTCAAGCCGTGCGCGGCCATGGTGATCGCGATCTGCTCGTCGGTCGGCGCCTCTTTGTTGTAGCCACGGAACATGTGCGGGCCGGTGGTGTACTCGTGGTTGACCACAAGGAGATAGCTGTTGGCCTGGCCCTCGATCGGCAGCAACGCGGCGAAGTCATTGTTGTAGCCGAACTGCTTGGCCTGCGCCGCGGCGGTCTGCTTCTCGAAGTCGAAAGCGGGCGCGTCCGCGAAGAGCGGGTCGCCCCAGCGGATCACCACGGACTGCTCGTAACCCTCGGGGATCACGATCGCGTCTTCCTTGTTCGGCGCGACGGCGGTGAAGCCGGTGCCGGTGCCCACCGGGCCCGCCGGGGTATTCGTCGGGGTGACCGTGCCCGCGGAGGCGTCGTCACCACAGGCCGCGAGCACGCTGCCTGCGCCGACGGCCAGCACTGCCGCGGCGCCGCCCTTGATCAGCCCACGACGGTTCAGCGAGCTGACGATGTCACCGAAGTATTCGCCACCGGAGGTGTTGGGCACCTCGTGGAAGCACGCGTTCGCGCATTTGTATTCACAAGTCACGGAAGCGCGCGACGACTGGCCGTCATGCTTCACGAAGAGGGCGAGAGGTTTCACGGCGACTCCTGGATCGGTCCGACGCGCGCACGGTAAACGCCGCAGGCTATTCACAGGAAAAGCTCAGATGAACGAACGACCAATTAGGCGACCCTCAGTATACGGAAAACACCGATGTCGCTCTCGATCTCCGGAAGGGAGCGACAGCGACATGTGCGGTGCGACTACGCATTGACTTGCAGCGCGATCACGACCTCTTGTTCATTCTCCGGCAGATAGTGGACCTGCAGGATGCGGCCGACCTGGACTCGGGCCACGCTCGCCGGCGGCAGGAATTTCTCGACACGGGTGGCGAATGTCGTTCCGTCGGGCCGGGTCACGACGAGCCCGAGTTCGATTTTGGAGTGGCCGTCGCGGATTTCGCCCGGCACGGCGAGCGATTGCACCACCGCCTGCGTCGTGATGCCGCGGGCGGCGATATCGAGTTTGCCCTTCGTGGTGAATCCCTTTCGGATCATGGACTCGTTCATCGCCTGCTGCGCAGCCGAGGTGTCACCCGAGCGATCCACCTCGACCTTGTCGGTTCGACCGGGCAGGTAGCGCACCGGCAGCACGACTCCGGGCTGCAGCAGGGCGAGTTCGGTGAGCGGGACGATCAGCTTCGCCGCGGAATCGAAGATCTTGCCGTCGACGCCCTCGACGCTGAACTCGATGCGCACCTGCGGCTGATCGTTGACGCTCAGCCCGGTCTGCCGATACGACGTGATGGTGCCGATGCCCACCAGACCGTTCCGGAACGACGAGCTGTTGCCCCCGGTGAACGCCTCCAGGATGCCTTCGCCGGTGAACGCGAAAACGAGCGGGACAACGGTGAGCGCGATGATCGGCAGCGCCATCTGGGGACCGACCCAGGCGAGCATGCCGTCGTCGTACGCCCCGGAGGGGACATAGGTGAGGCCGTGCCAGAGATAGAAGCCGACGGAGAAGATGCCGAATGCGGCGGCGACGGCGCGGGCGATGGTTTTCATGATGTGCCTTCGGTGGTAGCGGGTGGGGGATTACCCGTCGGTCCGCGCACGCCCGGGCCGCCCCGCCACCCCTCGCAATGACGGGGCGGCGGCGGACGTGCCGGGCATGAGCGGAGTCGGCGTCTGGTCGCGGATCAGCCGCCGACGACCGTTGAGCAGGCGAAGGTGATATCGAATTTCGCCGTCGTAGGGCCCGCGAGCGGGTTGCTCATGTCGGGGCCGCTGACGCCCTCACCGGTGATCTTGTAGGTATTGCCGTCCTTGACGAGCTTGGCCGAGCCGCCCGGCATGCCGTTGCCGAAGCCCAGCGCGTAGGGCAGGCCGTTGGAACCGCCCTTGCTGCCCGCGATCGCCACCGCGTCCACGGTGTCGGTGCCGGAGATGGAGGCGCTGACGCCGAGGGTGCCGTAGGTCGCGTTGCTGGTGTCGCTGAGCGCGAGGGCCAGCGTGCCGCCCTGCTTGGCGCAGGTGGTTTCGAACTTCCCTTCGAGCGCCTTGCCGTCCACCGCGGCCACCGACTTGCCCGCTGCCGGGCCGGACGGCGCCGCGGAGGTGGCAGGCTTGGCCGAAGGAGCGGCGGGCGAGGTGCTCGCGTCGTCGCTGCACCCTGTGACGAACAGGGCGAGCGCGGCGGCGGCGGTGAGAGCGGCGGCGGAGATGCGAACCGGCTTGGTGTTCATGATGTCGTTCCTTTGCTTCGTGCGGCCCCGGTGTGGAGCCGATACGAGAAAGGTAGAAACCGGTCGCGCCCTACCGATCCCAGGTTTTCCGGTGTCTGAATTGGTCGATAGTCCGATAACCTGGTCGAATGCGACGGCCGCGCGCGATGGTGCTGGACGAGGTTTGGCGCCGCCTCGACGGCGTCGAGCCCCTCAGCGGGCCGCATGGCGGGCCACTGCGCCGCACCGTCAAGCTCATTCTCGATCCCTTGGTGATCCGCCCCGTCCAGAACCCGCTCTGCGCGGGCTCGATACTCACCGCGGACGGCGCGACCCTGCTCGCCACGCGCATGCACGCCGCCACGGACGTGCTTCGCGCGACTGCTTCCTGGTTCACGTTGCTCAAGCAGGTCCGGCGCGCCCTGCGAATCACCGAAGGCAATCCGCAGGATCTGTATTTTCAACGCTGTTTCGAGCTCGCGACGACGACGGGCGCACCGGATCCGGTGCGGGACAGAGTGATTGCCGAATCCGCTTTACGTGATATCCACGAATTCACCGCCGGGCGGACAACACAGGCGCTGAAGGAGCACCTCACCGACGGCGCACACATCGGCGCGCTCGGCGCGCTGATCGATATCGCATGGCAGCGACGGCCGCTGGGTGCGCCGACGGGTGATCACAGCCTCGTGGTGCGCTCGCTGCTGGACATATGCGCGGCCGCCCGACTCGGGCAGTCTCCGCACAATGGACACAAGGAGTTCGACCGCCTGCTCGCCACTCATGCGGGCACGCACGGAGGAATTCGGCTCTGGGACAACGTATCCACGCCGACCGCCAGCGAGCTCGGGCTCACCGCGCGCTGCGCGCCGCAGCCACCCGAGCTCGGCGCCTCGGCCTCGACGGCCAACCTCGGCCTGCCGTTCGACCGCACCATCTACGAGCGCGTCTTCACCGTGCTGCAAGCCTCCAGCGAGCGCGCCGAGTTGCCGCCGATCCCGGAGCTGGTGACGATCGAAATCGCGCGCAGCTGTGCGCCGTGGGCGCTGCTCGATGAGTCGCTGCGCGTCGCCGCGACCGCGGGAATCACACTCGCGCAGGGGTTGAGCCCCATCGCGACGCTCACGCGGCGGCCACGTCATGGCCGGGTCGTCAGTGCGTCGCATGATGCGGAGACGACGGCGCATCGCGTGATCAACAGCCGCTGGCAGCGCGAGGCGTACGTGCTGCAGGCACGGCGGCTCGCGGTGAGTTCCGACCACACCGCGAACCCTGGACCGCTGGCCGCCATCGCCGCCGAACTGCGCACGCCGTGGCGGCCCTACCTCCGGCGGCTATGGGTTCGCCTGCACGGCCGCGATGTCAGGGAGTGCGGCATCTACGAGCCCGACGAGCTGTGGGATCTGCTCGATGGTGTCGCTCGCTCCGTCATGCTCGACCACCGGATGCGGGTCAAGCAAGCGCTGAGCGCGAGTTCCCTTGCCCAGGAACTTGACTCGTCGGAATCGAGGGCGAGCTGATGACCGGGACCGTCACCATCCGCCGGGTCGAGGACGACCTGTGGATCATCGCACCCGAGGGCGCGCCGACCGTGCTGGACGATGCGGCGGATGCCGACGTCGTGGTGCTCGAAGTATTGGGCGGGCATCTCACCTGGAGTCTGGCTTCCGGGCAACCGATTCCGGCCGCGGTCATCGATGACATGACGCTCGCCCAGGAGTGGATATGGGCTGTGTACGGCGCAGCCATCGCGCTGGCGGCCGACGAATTCGATAGTGACACCACCGAACTCACGGTGCAGCCGGCGCTACCTCGGCTCGCCGCGAACGCATGGCGGCTGGGGTACGCACAATGGGCGGCGCGGTGGTGGCCCGCGTCGACCATCGACGGCATCGCACCACTCGACGAACGGCTGCTCGACCAGGAAATCGCCGCCCTGCGGGAGGAATGCGAATTGATTGTCGACGACGATGCCGAGGCCGTGTCGAGCGACGACCTGTCGACGCTCGAAATCCCTACTCGTGCTGAGGACTACGCGTTGGCGGCGGGCTCGGTCTCGGGAACGTCGGCGCATGCGCTCGTCCTCGCGCGCGGCAGCGGTGGCTGGGATTGGCACCGCTGCCCACCTGGGCTCATCGATGCCTCCGAGCATGCGGTGTCCTGGCAGGTGTCCCGATCTCCCGGAACGACGACCATCGGGGTGGAGGTGGTCGCCGCGCCCCGGTTGGCCGCCGATATTCCGGCGCACCTGCATCCGCGCGCGCTGATCGCCGCCTCCGCCGAGACGGTCGAGACCGAACTGAACCTCGTCGGCGATACCTGGACCGGGCAGGCGACCACGACCGCGGAGGCGGTGTCGTCCGTAGAGGTCTATGTTCCCGGCGTCGGCGCGCCCGGACTCGGGAACTCGGGTATCCGACAGCAGGTGCGAGACATCGCCACGACCCGGCTGCGGCGTGCGGCAGTCGACGACGACGCAGCCTTCGACGCGCCACTGCTTGCCGAAATTGCCGCCGCCGCTTCGGAATCGGACTTCTGACATGGCCGAGGACGGGGCGGACGACGACGGGAGCAAGCTGCTTGCGGAAGGTGCGGCGGCCTACAGCCGCGGCGAGGTTGCCCAAGCACTGCGCCTGTTCGAAAATATCGCGGCCACCAGCACCGAAGGTCTGCGCGTGAGCGCACTGGTCAATGCCGCGAGCATGCGCGATGAGATCGGCGATCACGCGGGTGCGGTACTCCTGTTTCGTGAGGCGCTGGAGGAGATGCCCGCGGACGCCATCGAGAAACGCCCCGCCGCACTGGTCAATCTGTCCCAAGCGCTGCAGCATGTCGGCGACCTCGACGGCGCGCAACAGGCTTTGGAACAGGCGCGGACGATGCTCACCGAGCACAACAACGAGACGCACCTGCGCGTGGCCTGCCTGCTGTCGTTGACCGCCGTCGCCTTCCATCGCCAGAACTGGGCGTACGCCATCGAGCTGGCCACCGAATCACTCGACGCGGCAGTGCGTTTCGCGCCGTATCTGGCGGGACATCCGCTGTCGACGCTCGGTGGCATCTATTTCGAAACCGGCCGCCGCGAGCTCGCACTCGATTTCGCACAGCAGGCGCTCGCCGCGTTCGACACCGCGGGCGATCACAACGCGGTCGCCGAGACCGAACAGAATCTGGCCATCATGTACGTCAGGCTGGACCGGTTCGATGAGGCGGAACAACCGCTGCGGTCCAGCCAGGAGTACTTCGAGCAGGCCGGGCTCGGGTATCGGGCCGGCGTCGGCCTCAAGACCATGGGATTTCTCGCCGAGGGCCGTGGCGACGCCGATCGGGCCTACGAGCTGTACGGCCGCAGCCTGGCCTACTTTCGTGCGTCAGAAGCGGCGCTGGACGCGGCCGATGTACAGGCGCGCCTGGCGACCGTGGACTACAAGACCGGTCGATTCGACGCGGGCGAGGCACTGCTGGCCGCGGCTTTCACCGCCTACGCCGAGCGCGGCCTCGGATTGCACTGCGCCCAACTCGACTTCTGGCACGCGGCGCTGCTGGAGATGGTGCTCGAGCAGTCCGAGACTCCCGATCCCGCGCTGCTCTCCCGGGCTGTCGATCTGTCCATTTCTTCCGCGCTCGCCATCGATGCCGTGCGCTATACGCTCCCGAACGGCAATCAGCGCGAGCAGTGGAATCGCCAGATCGCCGACCCGGCGATGCGCATGGCCTTCCGGTTCGCCTACCTGTCGGGCAACGGCCCCGTGCTGGTGGATCTCATCGAAACACAATGCGCTGGTACGGCATTGAATGCGAGTCCACCCGCGCACGGCACCGAATACGCGGCCGCGAGGCAACTCCCGCTCGAACTCCTCGATCCACCGGCAGCCGCGGACGAACCGCCTCCCGCACCGCAACCCGGCATGCCGATGCAGCTGGGCACGGGCCGACAATCCGGCGGCGCGCCGCAGCTCGGAACGGCGTTGGCCGCGGTCGCGGCGAGTGCTGGACTGCCGGTTGCGCCGCCGCCGCGCCTGGCTGTCGCCCCCGACGGGCATATCGCGCTCGACGCCTACATCACCGCCGCTGAACAGCGCTATGGCCGGCCGGTTCGGGACAGCCGGGTGCTGCCCGCATGACGAACCCACCGGAACAACCGACGGTCATCGTGCGCATGGCCGATGCCGGGGATCTCTACATGTCGTGGCGCTGGATCGGGAATGTCCACAGCCAGGGCGCGAGCATGCTGCCCGAAGCGCCGATCACCGACGCGGTGCGGCGGTTGGCCGCTGCCCTGCCGAACCCCGCCGAACCGGACGCACTCGAACGCGCCATGACGACTGGGGCTTTCGCCACGCACGACTCCGAATATCTTGTCGCGCAAGCTCTTTCACGAGCCCTGCTGCCTTACGGACTGGCCGCACAGTTGCACGACCTGCACACGCGCGGGATACGGCCGCATCTGCGGTTGCAGCCGTCGCCGCGATTGGCTCAGGTGCCCTGGGAGATCATCGCTCCTGACCCCGCGCTGCGCCTCGTCGATATCGCGGACGTCAGCCTGCTCGCCCCGGCCAGCATCGTGCACAGCCGAGGACGGACGGCCCGATCCTGGCACGACACGCGGGAACAGCCAGTGGTGGCGGTGCTCGATCCTCGCGTTCCGGGATACCGCGCCGATTCCATGCTGGGATCGGTGCTCGGCCGGATGGACGCCGACACTCCGGTCGCTCGCCGTGTCGCCGAATACCACGCGCTCGGCCGCCTCCTGCCCGCTGTCGAGGACCCGATCGAAGCATTCCGCCGCACCGATGTCGATCGCGATTGGCTCGCGAAAGCCTTGCGAGAAGGCGCGAGTCGATTGGTCTACGTGGGTCACGTCACCGCGGCCGCACCCGAATCCGGCCGAAGCGAAGACGCCGAACTGCATTTGTCCTGCACCGCCGACACCGTCGGCTTCGCCGCCCCCACCCGCGCGCACCGCCCGCTCTCGGCCAAAGACCTGCTGCTGGGCACCCACACCCTCACCCAGGATCCCATCGACGGGGCGCTGCTCTGGCCGATCCCGAGCCGAGTCGCCCTCATTGCCTGCGAAAGCGGCGGCGATATGCGTTTCAGCGAAGCACTCGGCCTCGTCGCCGCCATGATCAACGGCGGCGCCGAGCTGGTCACCGCGAGCAGATGGCCCCTCCCCACCGATCTCGCCTTCCAACGCCTGGCAGGCGCACCCCCCGAAGCCCGCCCCCTGCAGGACGCCATCTGCGCCATCGATGCCGCCCACGAACACCCCGACCCGACAACCGCTCTCGCCGACTGGCAACGAGCCCGCCTCACCCGATGGCGCACCGACCGATCCATCGAACACTCCCCCATACTCTGGGCCGCCTTCGCCACCGTCAGCACCTGAGCGCCGCGACCCGAGATCCCGACCCGGCGATCCTGGCTAGCGATAGTCGTCGGAGCGCTTGGCGACGGTGAAGGCCGTCAGGACCTGCTCCTTGTCGTCGATCTCGTACACGATGCGGTACTGCCCGATGCGGATTCGCCAGTCCTGACTCCCGACAAGCTTTTTCGAGCCGGTCGGTCGCGGGTCCTTGGTCAGCGCGATGATCGCGTGCAAAGCGACCTCGAGTACGTCACGCGGCAGCTTCTGCAGTTGTTTGAGGACGTCAGGATGGAACGCAATTCTCACGAGGCGAGCACCGATGCCGGATCCACACCCAGTGCATCGAGCATCTCCGACATCGACATGGTCTCGTATGCTTCGTCACGCATGTGGCGCAGCCGCAGCGCGTCCACGAGATCCGCATGCTCGTGCAGCCGCTCGTAGTCGGCCATCGAGATGATCACCGCGACCTGGCTGCCACTATCGGTGACGATCACTTCTTCACCGGTCGCAGCTACCCCACGGACAATGGCACCGAGTTGCATCCGCAGATCCCGCAGGCTATGCGTACTCATGTTCAACATGTTACACATTCGGCACCGATGGCGACACGGATGGCCGTGCGACCCGGCTGATCTAGGTGCGGTGGGCGAGGAGGTGTTCCATGATCAGGCGGGTGAGGGCTTCGGGGGCTTGTTCGGGGATCCAGTGTGAGACGTCTTCGAGCATTTCGAAGCGGTAGGGGCCGGTGACGTGGCGTTCGGTGGCCATGGCCGCGGTGGAGCCGATGGTGCTGTCCTCGGTGCTCCACACGTAGAGAGTCGGGACCGCCACGGCATCGGTCGGGGCCGCGAGATGCATGGCCCGGTACCAATTCAGGGCCGCGGTCAGGGCATCGGGCTGGGTGAGGCGGTGGATGTAGTCGTCTATCCGCTCTTCGGGGATCTTCCATTCGAAGATCTGGCGGAGCGCGGCCGCATCGTCGGCGAGCAGCATGCGCTCGGCGACCCGGGGGCGGCGAAGCAGCGCGAAGTAGCTGGAGCGTTGAGCCTGGTCTTCGTCCTCGGTGAGCGCGCGAAGGAAGGCGGCGGGGTGCGGTAGCGACACCGCGGTCCAGGTGCGAATTCGCTCGGGCATGGCCGCCGCGGCGGCCCAGCCCACATAAGCGCCCCAGTCGTGGCCGACCAGATCGAATCGCCGCCAGCCGAGCTCGTCGGCGATGGCGGCGACGTCGCCCACCAACTCCTCGACTCGGTAGTCGGCGACGTGCTCGGGACGCGCACCGGGCGAATAGCCGCGCTGATCAGGGGCGACGACATGGCAACCGCCGTTGCCGAGTGCGTCGAGCTGGAACTCCCACTCGATGGCGGCTTCCGGGAAACCGTGCAGGAGCATGACTTCGCGACCGCCGGGTTCCCCACAGGCCAGCGCGTCGAAGGTGCCCGCCGCGGTGGGAATCTTGATTGCCTCGATCACCTGGTCGACTCTAGAGGCCCACCCCGACAGCTCCACCGGGCCGCGCCAGGACCCCGGAGACGACGAACGCGGTATCGGCGGGTAGCCGATACCGCGTGAGTCGGTGGTGGTTGTCGTCGTGGTGGGTTCGGGTCACTTGTTGCGGCGCAGCCCGAGGTATTGCAGGGCGGCGAACCCGCCGACGGTGGCGGCTTGCATGACCGTCCAGATACCTCCGACGGTGTTGAGCTCGAGTGCTCCTTCGATCAGGGCGGCGAGGCTGATGACCGCCCAAGCGGCGTTCCCGGCGATGACGGTTCGGACCAGGCCGGAGTTGATGGTGGTGGGTGCGCTGATGAGGGCGACCGCGATGCCGTAGAGGGTCAGGAAGATCCCGATCGGGATCCCGATGCGGGTGTCCAGGCCCAGCAGGGTTTCCAGTGGTCCGGACAGGGCGAGGTAGGCCAAGCCGTTGACACCGGTGATGACGGCGTCCAGGCGCAGGGAGGTGCGCAGCAGTTTCGGTCCGGGTGCGAGCAGGGTGTCGAGGTAGGACGGTGTAGTGGCAGTGGTGGTGGTCATGATGGTGGGTTTCCCTCTGGTCTAGCAGGTTTCGGGGTGGGGTTCAGACTCCAGCGGGGACTTTGTCGAGGAAGCCCAGGACCTGGGTGATGCGGTTGTCGTCGATGACTGCGACGTCGAAGCCGACGACGACGGCGGGGCCGTCGGCGGGGCCGAGGTTCCAGGTGAAGCGGACCTGGTTGTGGTGGGCGTCGACGGGGCCCGCGAGGGTGAAGATCCAGCCGGGGAATTGGGCTTGCACGCCGGCGATGGCGGCGTCGAGTTCGTGGTGGCCGGTGACGGTGACCAGGGGGTCGGTGTAGGTGACGGTTTCGGTGAAGACGCGGGCGATCGCGGCGGTGCGGGCGGTGGGGTCGGTGGTGTTCCAGGCTTCGAGGTACTGGGTGACGATGGTGTTCATGATGGCCTCCGAAAGGGCTTGTGGTCTGCGGTTTCTCGCTGTCCGTGTTGGACGAGAACTACGTTATGACCTAGCCGTGGGGTGGCGAATCAGTCGTCTATAAGTACTTTCGGCACCGGGGTACCTACATCGGGTCACAGCCTGCGCACCATCTCGAATTCCAGGCGCGGATCGCCTTCCGCGATCGGACCGTGCACGCCGGTTCGGACGATCCCCCCTCGAGTGGCACCAGGTCACGGCATCCGCCGAGCGCCCCATTGCTAACACTCGAAAAGTAACCCATCGCCGCGCCCGAAGGCACGGCGATTCAACAGGTTTCAGTGTTCGTCGTAATGACCGTCGTGGACGGCGTGACGGTGACCGTCGTGCAGGTAGTCGACATGGTCGCCGTGCTGGACCGCATCGTGGCCGCAGCCTTCGCCGTGCACGTGATCGTGGGCGGCGCACTCCGTGTGGCCGGTGGGCTCGCATTCATCCCAGTGGCCCTGGTGCTCGCGGTGCAGGTGGCCGTCGTGGGCGTATTCCACGTGGTCGCCATGGGTGATCTCGGCGTGGCCACAGCCCGGGCCGTGGACGTGCTCATGTTCGGTGTGCTGCCGGTGTGCGGTGGTCATCAGACTTCCTTCCCGATAGCCGGTACAGGTGGAGCCGATAGTGCCGAACATATTAGCAGGTGCGCATCTATGCAGTTTGCTCGGGGTGTGCCACAGGTCACACCTGCCGGGTCACAGCACCTGGGAGAGGAACCGTTGCAGGCGTGGGGTCTGGGGGTCGTCGAACAGGGACTGCGGGGTGCCGATCTCGACGACCTGACCGGCGTCCATGAACACGACGCTGTCGGAAACGCTGCGGGCGAACCCCATTTCGTGGGTCACCACGATCATCGACATACCGCCGGAGGCCAGGTCGGCCATGACCGCGAGGATGCCCTTGACCAGCTCGGGGTCCAGCGCCGAGGTCGCCTCGTCGAAGAACATGATCTCCGGCTTCATGGCGAGCGCACGCGCGATCGCCACCCGCTGCTGCTGGCCACCGGAGAGGTTCGACGGACGCGAATCGGCCTTTTCGGCCAGCCCGACAACCTGCAGCTGTTCGATAGCCAGCGTCCGCGCCTCGTCCTTGGACAACCCCCGTAGCTTGCGCGGGCCGAGGGCGATATTGTCGGCGACCGTCTTGTGCGGGAACAGGTTGAAGTGCTGGAACACCATGCCGATGCGCTGGCGCAGCCGGTCGGGATCCTCGGTCAGCACCGACTTCCCGTCCAGCAGCACATCGCCCTGATCCGGCTCGTGCAGCCGGTTGAGCACCCGCAACAGGGTCGACTTGCCGGAGCCGGACGGACCGATGACGGTGGTGGTCTTGCCCGCGTCGACGTGGACGTTGATACCGCGCAGCACATGGTTGCGCCCCAGCGTCAGATGCAGACCGGTACCGGTGAGGGAGGCGCTCGTGCCTCCACCGCGCTGACGCTCGGTTCCAGCAGGACTGCCTTCGGGCGCTGTGTTCTCGGTTCGCTCGCTCATGGTTTATCCGCGCCCTTCCGTGATGGTGGCCGCCTCGACCTGGTCGATGGGTTGGTCGGGCCTGCCGGTGCGCATGCGGCGGTCGATGTAGTTGACCAGGTGGGTGAGCGGGATGGTCAGCAGCAGATAGACCAGGCCCGCCGCGACCAACGGCGAGAGGTTCCCGGTCTGCGCGTTGAGGTCGCGGCCGACGGCGAACAGTTCGCGCTGGGTGGCGAGCAGACCGAGGAAGTAGATCAGCGAGGAATCCTTGATGAGCGCGATGAACTGGTTCATCAGCGCGGGCAGCACGCGCCGGACACCCTGCGGGATCACCACCAGGGTCATCGCCTGGCGGTAGCCGAAGCCGATGGCGCGGGCCGCCTCCAGCTGACCGGGCTCCACAGACTGGATGCCGGAGCGAAAGATCTCACCGATATAGGCCGAGGCCAGCAAGGCCAGCGCGATCGCGCCCAGCCAGTAGGGATTGTTGCCGGTGACACCGCGCACCACCGGGCCGATGCCGAGACCGATGATCAGGATGATCACCACGGCGGGCAGACCGCGGAAGATATCGGTGTAGACGCGGGCCGGCCAGCGCAGCCATCGGGTCCTGGAGATCCCGGCGACCGCGAGCAGCATGCCGAGCACGGTGCCGAGGACACCGGAAACCAACGCGAGGATCAGCGTGTTCGGCAGACCGGTCTTGAACAGGTCGGGAAATGCCTTGCGATACAACGACCAGTCGAAGAACGTGTCCTTCAACTGCTGCATCGTCGACTTCGGCGCGCTCTGCGCGGTATCGGTCGGCGGCTTCTGCGCCGCGATGGCGGCGAAGTCCGGAAGCTGCGGCACGGGTGCGGCTTTCGAGCCCGGCTTCCAGCCCGGCGGCAGCTGCCTGGGCACCCAATCGGTGTAGAGCGCGGCGTAGGTGCCGTCGGCGATCACCGCGTCGAGACCGCTGTTGAGCGCGTCGATGAGCGGCTGGTTGTCCTTGGCGACCGCGTAGCCGACGAAATTGTCCAGGCTGAAGGTGTTCTGGATGATCGATGTTCCGTCACCCGACTGCACCTGCCCCTCGGCTTGCGCCGACGGCGCCACCCAGGCATCGACCTGGCCGGACTTCAAGTTCGCGTACGCGGTGGCGTAGTCGGGAAACTTCACCGGATCCAGGTGCAGCTGGTTGACCACGTAGTCGTCCTGCACGGTGCCCTGGACGACGGCGATCCTGGTGCCGCGCCCCAGGTCCGAGAAGCCCTTGATGGCGCTGCCGTTGGCGACGACGAGGGAGAAGTAGCCGAAGTCGTAGCCGTTGGTGAAGCCGACGCGTTCGCGGCGCTCCGCGGTGGTGGTGATGTTCGACGAACCGACATCGAAGCGTCCGCCGGAGACCTGCGACAGCAGCGGTGCGAACTCGGTGCCCGAGAACTCGACCTGCAGACCGAGTTTCGCACCGATCGCGCGCAGCAGCTCATTGTCGAAGCCGGTGAAAGTGCCCGTCGAGTTCAGGCAGATGCTCGGCGGCGCGTCCGACAGCGTGCCGACGCTGAGCTTGCCCGGTGTGATCAGCCGCAGCTTGCTGGCGTCGATGGAGCCGACCGGCGTGGTGGTCGCCGTGGTGTACCGATCTACACCGGCGGACGCCGCCGACCCGAGGTTCGTCGGCGCCGCGGACGCGGCACTGATCCCGGGTGGCGAGCATTGATCGCGGTTGGACGACGAATCGTCGCCGGAGCCGCACGCCGTGGCCGCGAGGCCAACGGCGAGCAGCATCACAGCGATCAATGCACGAGACCGCACAGCGGGCAGACCAGCCATGATCCAGAACCCTAGACCGGAACCACCGCAATCCCACAGTTACACCGGCGGCTCCGCGACGTCCGCATCCGGCAGTTTCGGCGGTGTGTCCAGCGCCGCCGAGTTCGGATCACCGTGATCCGAACTCGGCGTAGCGGTGGAGCCGCATGCCCGGCAATCGGTCAGGCGAGGCCGCTGACCGGCTCCGGATTGATCTCGTCGCGCCAGCGGATCGCCCGCTCGACCTCGCTCAGGTCGTAGCTCGGGCCGCTGACACCGATGGTGAACAACGTCACGCCCGCGGCGAGGAACGCGGGGGCGTGCTCCGCGCCCGGCCAGTGCACCGAACGCTCGATGTGTCCTTCGTCGGTGCCGACCGTCGCGCAATGCTCGGCGAGCACCTTGTTCTTGTGCGCGAGAACCTCGAGGTCGGCGAAGCTGTGCCAGATGTCGGCGTACTGGGCAACCAGCCGCAGCGTCTTCTTCTCGCCACCACCGCCGATGAGGATCGGAATGTCTCGGGTCGGCTGTGGATTCAGCTTCCGCAAACGGGCATCGATGCGGGCCATGTTCTCCTTCAGGAGATCGAGCCGGGTTCCCGCGGTGCCGAATTCGTAGCCGTACTCGTCGTAGTCCTTCTGGAACCAGCCCGCGCCGATCCCCAGGATCAGTCGGCCGTCGCTGATGTGGTCCACCGTGCGCGCCATGTCGGCGAGCAGGTCGGGGTTGCGGTAGCCGCCGCCGGTGACCAGCGCACCGAGCTCGACGCGCTCGGTCTGCTCGGCGACCGCGCCGAGCATCGTCCAACACTCGAAGTGCGCGCCGTTCGGGTCACCGGTCAGCGGGTAGAAGTGATCCCAGTTGAACACGATGTCGACACCCGCGTCTTCCGACCGCAGGACAGCGTCGCGGATGAGTCCGTAATTCGGTGCGTGCTGTGGTTGTAGCTGAACTCCGATACGAACCGGTCGGGTCATTTCCATGCTCCTCGTCGTTCGGTCTGACTCCCCGATCGAGGCTACCGGCGACGGCCCGATCCGGTCGGCTTCCTTTCCCATGAGCGAACTCGAGCATCGGGAGCGGGCCCACCCAGTTTGATCACCGTTCGATCACCTTCTAGAGCTCGTAATCGGTATCGAACGGCCATCCGCAGTACTGGTGGACTCACGCCAACGCGTTGTACGCCGCAGTACCCGCCAGTGTTGTCAGGTTCGCGAGCTGCTCTCGTGTCACGAACCGCTCAGTACCGAGGTGCCCGGTGTGCGGGACAAAGCGCCGCCGCTCGACAGCACGGCGCTCAGCTCGGGCATCCGAGTTTCCATCGCCGTGTCCAGCTTCACGCTGTATCGCACGAGTAAACGGCTGCCAGCTAAAGATCGAGATCCCAACGGTTTTCGAGTGGCGCCGATCCCTCGGCACGGCCGTCACGCACGCACCGCCCAGAGCCATGGCCCCGCGGCTGAAGACATGACCGCCGACACAGTCCGCGTAGTACCGTTCCGAATATGGTTCGAGTAGCAGCCGTGCAGCTGGTGCCGGTCCTGGCCGATATCGATGCCAATCTCGCCGCCTGTGATCGACTGGCGACCGCAGCTGTGCGCGACGGTGCCGAGATCGTCGCGCTGCCAGAGTTCTTCACCACGGGGATCGGATTCGACGACCGGCTGCTCGGTGCGGCGCTGCCGCCCGATGGTGTCGCCGCTGACCTGCTGATCGGGCTCGCCGCCCAGCACGGCGTCCTGATCGGCGGATCGTTCTTGTGCCGAGACGGCGACGGTCACATCCGCAACGCTTACCTCCTCGCCGGACCGGATGGCATCCTCGGCCGTCACGACAAGGACCTGCCGACGATGTGGGAGAACAGCTTCTATGTCGGCGGCACCGATGACGGCGTACTCGGTGTTCCCGGATACCGCGTCGGGGTCGCGCTCTGCTGGGAGCTGATGCGCACCAAGACCTTGCACAGGCTCGCCGGTCAGGTGGATCTGGTACTGGCCGGGTCGGGGTGGTGGTCGGTCCCCGAGTGGCGGCCACGGGCGGTGTTTCGACGGATGGAAACCCGGAACGAGGCGACCGCGCAGAAGGCCGCCACAGGGTTTGCGCCGTACGTCGGCGCCCCCGTTGTGCACGCCGCGCACGCGGGCCCGCTGGTCTGTAAGACTCCGTGGCTCCCGTTTCGCTACCGCGGTCATTTCGAGGGCAGCGCCGCCATCACCGCCGCCGACGGCTCCGTCATCGCGCGACGGCACCACAGCGAGGGAGCGGGGTTCGTCGTCGGGGACATCGTCCCCGACGCGCAACCGCGGCGACAGCCGATGCCGAACCGATACTGGCTCCATCGTCGGGGAATGCTGGCCGCGCTGGTGTGGTCCTACCAGCGCAAACATGGTCAGCGCTGGTACGCGCGTCATGGCGTCGCACAATGAGCACAGGGACCCATGTGCGGCGGCCCTTCGACCTTCCGCGCGGAGAACGGCTGTCGAACCGGCTGGCCAAGGCCGCGATGAGCGAGGCGTTGGCCGATGCCGAGGGCAACGTCACCGAGGAATTGCTGCTGCTGTACCGCACCTGGTCGCAGACCAGCGGGTGCGCGCTACTGATCACCGGCAATGTGACAGTCGACAAACGCTACGTCGCCGAACCCGGGAATGTGATGCTCTCACCGGAGAGTGACCTCGACGGACTGCGGGCGTGGGCGGCCGCCGGACGATCGGGTGGCAATCAGCTGTGGATGCAGCTCAATCATCCTGGCCGTCAGGCCAATGCGCTGGCCAGTCGGCTGCGTCCGGTCGCACCGAGCGCGATCGCCGCGAACTTTCCCGGCGCCGTCCGCCCCAGAGCGCTCGAACCGGACCAGATCCACACGATCGTCGCGGGTTTCGCGGCGGCCGCGGCGGCCGCGCGTGCGGTGGGATTCGACGGAGTGCAGATCCACGCGGCGCACGGCTACCTGATATCGCAGTTTCTGTCGCCGCTGTCGAATCAGCGTGCCGACGAATGGGGCGGTGCCCTGGACAACCGAATGCGGTTCGCCCTGGCGGTTGTTCGGGCGGTGCGCGATGCGGTGGGCGCGGACTATCCAGTCGGAATCAAGCTCAACTCCGCCGACTTTCAACGCGGCGGATTCACCGAAACCGAATCAATGCTTGTCGCGGAGGTGCTGGCGGCCGAAGGCGTGGATCTGATCGAGATCAGTGGCGGCAGCTTCAGCAGCCCCGTGATGACGGGCGTCAATCTCGCCCCTTCGACGTCCGCGCGGGAGGCCTACTTCCAGACCTACGCGGAACAGCTCCGGGTGCGGACCAACCAGATTCCGCTCATGTTGACCGGCGGCTTCCGAACCGTCGAGGCGATGGAATCGGCGTTATCCGCGGGAGCATGCGACATTGTCGGCCTCGCGCGGATGCTGTGCGTGACCCCGTCCGCGGGCACCACTGTGCTCGCCGGTCGCTCACCGACCGCACCAACTGGTTCGCATCGCATCGGAATGCGTTGGCTGTTCCAACGTCTCACCGATATCCATCGACTCGACGGCATCCTCGACGTGCAGTGGCATACCGATCAGATCCACCGCATCGCCGCGGGCCTCGACCCCGAACCCGACCGCCACTGGTCTCGCGCGCTCGTCGCCGCAGTGCGACGCAATGGCTTCGGAGCACTGAGAAAACGCAGGTCGTGAATGGTCAGCACGACAAGCGCGAGATAACGCGACGTGGCCGACCGGCTAGATCACGAGGCAAGAACTTCCCGCGTTGATCCCGGTACCGACCGTGAGGACGACAGTTTTGGCGTCCCCGTTCTGATCGACCAGGATGGTGTGCGTCCCAGCCGTCGCCGGAGCCCATCTGGCCACGTGCGTCTTCGGGGTCGGACTTCCCTCCGTCGCGGCGAACAAGACACCATTGTCATAGAAATTCATGCCCACACCGGTGGCGCCGTTCGCCACCACGTCGTAGCTACAGCCCGTCCCGAACCCATTGCTGAGCCCACCCCCCGCGATCATGACCTGAACCCCGATCTCGGCCGATGCCTGCGGCGCGTTCAAAGCCACACCGGCGGCGGCCAGCGCGATAACGACCGAAACAGAGTTCCGAAGACTTCTCATCGAGTACCGACTCCTCACATTGAACGAAGTGAACTCAGCCATGTTGCCAGACAACAACTCCCGACCGTATCGGGCCGATGCCCTACAGCTCGGCACCCCGCCCTGCGGCCGAACATCCGGTAGTGCCGCGTTCGGCACTGTTCGAACGGGTGACGGCACCGGGGACCGCGGGCGAGCCTCGACTGGGTTTCCGCATGACCGAGGCGTTGTGGTTCGGCGCGGCGCGGCCGGCGGTCGGCGCACTGTCGAGAACACACACCGACACGTCCGGTCAGCAGTCGCACCACCCAGTCGTCGCCGACTGCGCAGGTTCAGCACACAGCCCGGAGCGCGCGAACTCGAGCATTTCGAGCACGAACCGAGCAGATCCAGTAGTATCGCCGCTCAACCCCTTACTCGGATCGTCCGGCACGTTCCTGCCGGTGAGAGGAAGTGATCTGCCGTGGCCACGGTGACCTTCGAAAGCGCTACCCGGCTCTACCCGGGCAGCAATAAACCTGCCGTCGACGCACTGAATCTGGAGATCGCGGACGGCGAATTCCTTGTTCTGGTCGGTCCGTCCGGATGCGGCAAGTCGACCTCGCTGCGCATGCTCGCCGGCCTCGAAGAGGTCGACGGCGGGCGAATCCTGATCGGCGAGAACGACGTCACGCACGCGGAGCCCAAGGAACGCGATATCGCGATGGTGTTCCAGAACTACGCGCTCTACCCGCACATGACCGTCGCCGAGAACATGGGCTTCGCGTTGAAGCTGGCCAAGGTCGCCAAGGCGGAGAAGGAAAAGCGGGTGCTGGAGGCGGCCAAATTGCTCGACCTCGAGCCGTATCTGGATCGCAAGCCGAAGGCGCTCTCCGGTGGCCAGCGCCAGCGCGTCGCGATGGGCCGGGCGATCGTGCGCCAGCCGCAGGTGTTCCTGATGGACGAGCCGCTGTCGAACCTGGACGCCAAGCTGCGGGTGCAGACCCGCACCCAGATCGCCCAGCTGCAGCGTCGCCTCGGCACCACCACCGTGTACGTCACCCACGACCAGGTCGAGGCCATGACCATGGGCGATCGGGTCGCGGTGCTCAAGGACGGGCTGCTGCAGCAGTGCGCGACGCCGCGCGACCTGTACCGGGAGCCGGCGAACATGTTCGTCGCCGGGTTCATGGGCTCGCCCGCCATGAATCTGTTCACGCTGCCGGTCGCCGACGGCGCGGTGTCCCTCGGCGGGCACCCGCTGCAGGTCCCGCGCTCGGTCGCCGACGCGGCCGAGGGCTCGGTGGTCGTCGGCATCCGGCCGGAGCATCTCGAGCTCGGCGGCGACACCGGGATCGAGTTGGAGGTCGACGTGGTGGAGGAGCTCGGCTCCGACGCCTACATCTACGGCCGCGCCGTGGACGGGGACACCGGGGAAACCATTGTGGCGCGGGCAGATTGGCGCAGCCCGCCGGCGAAGGGCGACCGGGTGCGGTTGTCCACTTCCGCCGAGCACACCTACTTCTTCTCGGCCGCGGACGGACGCCGCCTGTCCTGAGCCCGCGAAAGCCCCGTTCGCCCAACGCGGAACAGCTGGTGAACGGGGCGCGGCGTTCCTACACTCGGGTCCGCGGATATAGACCCAACGGTAGGAGCAGGCGATGAGGGTAGCGGTCCTCGGCACCGGAGAGGTCGGCAGGAGGCTCGCGAGCAAGCTGGTCGAGCTCGGTCACGCGGTGACGCTCGGCTCGCGTACCGCCGACAATGCCGCCGCCGCCACGTGGGCAGGTGAAACCGGCGGCGCGCACGGCACCTTCGCCCAGGCGGCGGCGGCCGCCGAGCTGGTGATCAATGCGACGTCGGGCACGGTGTCGCTGGCCGCGCTCACCGCCGCGGGTGCGGCGAATCTGAGCGGCAAGGTCATCGTGGATGTCTCGAACGCGCTGGACTTCTCCGGCGGGTTTCCGCCCAAGCTGGCCATCCCCGAGGCCGGCAGCGTGGCGGAGCAGCTGCAACAGGCCTTCCCGGCGGCGCGGGTCGTGAAGACCCTCAACACGATGAACAACCAGCTGATGGTCGACCCGTCCCGAATTTCGGGTCGGCACAATGTATTTCTCAGTGGCGATGACGAGTCCGCCAAGTCCGAAGTGGCCGCTCTGCTCAATTCCTTCGGCTGGACCAGCGAGCAGATCATCGACCTCGGCGCCCTCGAAACCGCCCGCAGCACCGAGCCACTCGTGCTGTTGTGGGTGTCGCTGCACAGCAAGCTGGGTACCGAGGACATCAACTACGCGGTCGTCACCGGCTGACGACAGCGCGGAGCTACTCGGCTCGGCCGGCCCGGCCCGCGCGCCCATAATCCGGATTGAGCCGAATGCCGAGTTCCTCCAGCGCGATCTCATTGCCCGACTCGCTGCGAACCTGAACCCGGACCGGCGCGCCGCTGGACTCCTCTACCAGCAGCAACGGCGCCGGTCCCGGCTGCAGGTAGGTGTCGCCCCACTGCATCAGTGCGAGCACCGCGGGTAGCAGATCGCGGCCCATGTCGGTCAGTACATACTCGTGGCGCGTACGACGGCCCGCTTCCTGGTACGGCCGCTTGGCCAGCAGACCCGCCTCCGTGAGCTTCCGGAGCTGGCCCGACGCGGCCGCATCGGTGATCCCGACCCGTGCGGCGAAACCGTCGAAGCGGCGGGTGCCGTAGTAGGCCTCGCGCAGAATCAGGACCGCCGAGCGGGTGCCGACGAGATCCATCGCCTTCGCGATGGAGCATCCTTCGGGTTTCCACGAGCTCAGATCGGCCAACGGTCCTTCCATCACGGCTGCCATGACGAACATCATAGCGATAGCTGGCTTGAGTCGACCATATCCAGGCGTTAACCTGACTATAAGCCAATAGAGCCAGACGAAGGGGTTGGCTCACGGTCTGGAAGGAACCACCATGAGAGACGCAGTGATCGTCGAGGCGGTACGCACACCGATCGGCAAGGGCAAGCCGAACGGGGCGCTGCACAACGTGAACGCAGTGGATCTGCTGGCGCACAGCCTGCGCGAGGTGGTGGACCGCAGCGGCATCGATCCGGTGCTCATCGACGACGTGATCGGCGGCATCGTCACTCAGGTCGGCGAGCAGGGCGCCAATATGACCCGGCGCGCCGCGCTGGCCGCGGGCTATCCGGAATCGGTGCCCGCGACCACCGTCGACCGGCAATGCGGCAGCAGCCAGCAGGCCATCCATTTCGCCGCCCAGGGTGTCATCGCCGGCGCCTACGACATCGTCGTCGCGGCGGGTGTCGAGTCGATGGGCCGAATTCCCATGGGCGCCAATCTGGTCGGATCCGAGGATCTGTCCGGTGTCGGTTTCGCGCAGCGCTATCCCGATGGCCTCGTCCCGCAGGGCATCAGCGCCGAGCTGATCGCGGCCAGATGGGGACTGACTCGTACGCAGCTGGACGAATTCGCGCTGGCCAGCCACGAGAAAGCCGCGCTGGCAACGAAGAACGGCCTGTTCACCAAGGAACTCGCGCCGATCAACGGCCTGCGCACCGACGAAGGCATCCGCGTCGGCAGCACCCTGGAAACCCTCGGCAAGCTGCGTCCCGCCTACTACGACGAGGCCATGGCCGCTCGCTTCCCGCAGATCGGATGGGAGATCACCGCCGCGACGGCGAGCCAGGTCAGCGACGGCAGCGCGGCAGTGTTGATCATGACCGGCGAACGCGCCCGCGAGCTCGGCCTGACCCCGCTGGCCAGGCTGCACAGCTTCGCGGTCGCGGGCGACGATCCGCTGCTCATGCTCACCGCGGTTATCCCGGCCACCCGAAAGGTCTTGCAACGCGCCGGTCTCCAGCTCTCGGACATGGACCTCATCGAAATCAACGAGGCGTTCTCCCCCGTCGTTCTCGCCTGGGCGCACGACACCGGCGCCGACCTGAGCAAGGTGAACGTCAACGGCGGCGCCATCGCCATCGGCCACCCGCTCGGCGCTTCCGGCGCACGCCTGATGACCACCCTGGTCCACGCCATGCAGGACCGCGGCGCGCGCTACGGCCTGCAAACCATGTGCGAGGCAGGCGGATTGGCCAACGCCACCATCCTCGAACGCCTCTGATACCCAAAGGATCCGGATCCCGAAGACAACCGTCCGGGACCGACAATGCCCGTCGCATCGCTCGGTGCGACGGGCATGTCGTTCACCCGGAGACGACGATCGCGACCAGGAAACCGGCGACCCAGGCTCCGACCAGCAGCGGCAGCGCAATGAGCGGCGTCCAGCCGATGGGCCTGCGCGCCCGCAGTGCCGCCAGTAAGAGCATCGCCGTGTATGCCAACGACATTGCGATGCCGGCCCAAGCGACGCCATAGGCCACCGACAGCCGTCGCATTTCACCCGCATCCGCCGCGAGTTCGTACAGCGGCACGAAAGCGGCGGTCGTCCATGCGAATCCGATGCCGATCAGCGAGCCGATGACAGCGCGCACAGGATCCAGCAACCGGTGCCGTCGATTCCACGCCATACCCCAAGCATGACGCGCCGAAGCCGGTTATCGAATCATCCATGCGTCTAAATTAGTTAGCCATTTGTAAAATTATCGGATAGCTTGGTCAGGTGCCCACACACCGCACCCCTGAGCCCGGCTCCCGGGTACGTGATGCCGAGCGAACCAAGCGCTGCCTGCTCAATGCCGCGTTCGACGAGTTCTCGGCGCGCGGGTACGCAGGGGCGCGAGTCAGCGACATCGCCCACCGCGCCGGGGTCAACAAGCAGCTGATCACCTACTACTTCGGCGGCAAAGAAGGGCTCTATCAGGCGTTGCAGCGGCAATGGCTGGAACAGGAAGCCGATTTCGCCGATCCGTCGCTGCCGCTCGGCGAAGTCATGACCCGATATCTGCGGCACGCCCTCGCCGACCCGCGTGGCATCCGGCTGCTGATGTGGCGGGGCTTGGCCGACGACGCGCCGGAGACCACACCCAAGCCGATCCACGAGGCGGACCTGGAGAGCACCCGGCGGCGGCAGGAATGCGGGGAGATCGCTGCCGATCTCGATCCCGCGTCGTTCCAGCTCGCGGCGATGGGCATGGTGATCGCGCCGCTGCTGCTGCCTGCGCAGGTCCGCGAACTGTTCGGGATCGATCCACAGACACCGGAATTCGAAGAACGGTACGGCGAGCAATTGCGCCGGATCCTCGCTCATCTCACCGCACCACATTTCGAAGGAGAGACCCCGTGACCTACCTCGTCACCGGCGCCCGCGGCATTGTCGGCCGCGCCGTCATCGACCAGTTGCTCGCCGCAGGAAAGCCGGTGCGAGCGGCCAGTTCCGATCCGACCGCGACCACCGTGCCCGACGGGGTCGAGTTGGTCGGCCTCGACATGACCGACCCCGCGTCGGTGGCCGCCGCGCTCGACGGTGTGGACCGGGCCTTCGTGTACGCCGCACCCGATGGCATCGAGAACTTCATCGGCACCGCGAAAGCCGGCGAGGTCGCACACGTAGCGCTGCTGTCATCGATCGCGGCGGAAAGCGAAGACAATACGATCGGCGCACGCCATCTCGCCGTCGAGCGGCCGCTACAGGAATCCGGCCTGCCGCTGACCGTGCTGCGGCCGGGCGCGTTCGCGGCCAACTCCCGCTGGTGGGCGGCCGCTATCAAGTCGGAACGAGTTGCGCGGCTGCCCTTTCCGGATTTGCAGCTGAACCCCATCCACGAAGCCGACATCGCGGCCGCGGCGGTCGCCGCGCTCACCGAGCCCGGACATGCGGGCAAGATCTATCCACTGACCGGGCCCGAATCGCTGTCGCAGCGGAGCATGGTCGAGCTCATCGCGACGGCGATCGGTGAACCGGTGGAGTTTGTCGAGCTGACCTATGAGCAAGCAGCGGAGTTCCTGTACAAACCGGTGCTCGACATGTGGGCCAAAGCCGGGACCGAGCCCATGCCGGTCGGGCCGACCTCCGAGTCGGTGACCGGTGTACCCGCACGGACGTACGCGCAGTGGGCCGCCGACCACATCGCCGACTTTCGCTGACCGCGCGCTCGATCGACGCGGCCGAACCGGGTAGCCGACCGCGGTCGTAGGGTGGCGATGGTGATCACCGCCGACAACGACGCCGTCACCGAGACCATCGTGTACGCCATTCCGCTGCGGACTCGTTTCCGCGGCATCACAGTGCGCGAGGGGATGCTGCTGCGTGGGCCACTCGGGTGGGGCGAATTCTGCCCGTTCCCCGAGTACGACGATCGGGAAGCGGCCGGTTGGCTGGCCACCGCCATAGAACAGGTCACGGTGGGCTGGCCGGAACCGGTGCGTGAGCTGATCCCGATCAATTGCACCGTGCCCGCCGTCGACCCCGAGCGCGCGTACGACATCGTGGAAAAGTCCGGATGCCGCACCGCCAAGGTGAAGGTCGCCGACCATCCCGAATCGCTGGCCGAAGACCTCGCCCGCGTTGCGGCCGTACGCGAGGCACTCGGACCGGACGGTGCGATCCGGGTGGATGCCAACGCGGTGTGGGATGTGGAAACCGCGATTGCCCACATCGCCCGGATCGACAGGGCGGCAAGCGGTTTGGAGTATGTCGAACAGCCGTGCCGGACGATCGAGGAACTGGCCGCGGTGCGCAGCGTGGTGGGTGTGCGCATCGCCGCCGACGAATCCATTCGCCGGGCGGAGGATCCGCTGCGGGTCGCCGTCGCAGGCGCGGCCGATATCGCGGTCCTCAAGTGCACGCCGCTGGGTGGCGTGCGGCGCGCGCTACAGGTCGCCTCGGCCGCGGGCCTGCCATGTGTCGTGTCCTCCGCCCTGGAAACCAGCATCGGCCTCGCCGCCCAACTCGCCCTGGCCGGGGCACTGCCCGAACTCGACTTCGCCTGCGGGCTCGGCACGACCTCCCTGTTCGAGGGCGACGTGGTCGCCGAATCGCTGCGCCCGGTCGACGGATTCCTGCACGTGCCACGGACACCGCCGCAACCGGACCCGGTCTTACTAGAGCGGTATCGACATCCAGATCCGGACCGGATCACGTGGTGGCACAACCGCTTCGACAGAGTGCTCGAGCTGCTGCCCTGAGCCCGCGGCCGGAAGCGGGACCAGCCAGAGGCGGGACCGGCCAGAAGCAGCACCCAGCCGCATGTCGCGGATTTGCCGCACCGGAGGGACAGCAGGGTGCGGGTGGACGGTGGTGCGCCGCCGATTCAACCCGATCCCAACCGCACACCGCAGCCCAGCATCGTCGCCCGCAGCACCAACGCCGCTTCCGGTCCGATGACGCCGTCGACCAGATCCAGATAGCGACCGCAGAATTCCGGACCGTGTGGCGCCACCGAAGCGGGCGCGGGCTCCAGGTGGTGGCCGAGTTCATGCAGCACAACGAGTTCGCGCAGCGCCCACGCGGTGCCTCCGGTGTGCAGCGGCACCGCCAGAACAGCGTCTTCGACCTCGTAATGCGCGGCCGTCGTACCGGCCCTCGACCGGACGCGTACGGCCACCTCGGCTCGACGCCACTGCGCACGAACCCAATTGAGCCCGAGCACCTTGTCCGCGTAGGCCTGCACCGAATCGACAGTGGCGAAGCGGCGCTCGATCGGCAGCGTCAGGTGCGATCCGTAGAGCTCGACCGTGCGATTGCCGTGCTCGTCGGCCCGGTCGAACACCCCGCGCACCAGCTGCTCGGCGTCATATACCTTGGCGCGCTGGCTGTCTCGCGGGCTCATGAGGATGTGCCGTCGCCCGGTGCCAGTCGACCGCGCGCAGCGCCGAGTTCGGGCGAGGTGCCGAGCCGGGCCGCCCGCCCCGCCGCGTCGCCCGCACGGCGCGCCGCCGCCGAATGACCGGCCGAGCCCTGTGGGCCACGCCAGGTGCCGCGCGCCTCGGAGGTTTGCGAGTAGAAGTCGGTGAGCTCGATTTCCTTGTTGCGCAGGGCCAATGCGGTGCCCGCCGCCGAGGTCTCCGGCACGATCTCCGCCTCGACCTCGGCCTTCACCGCCGCCAGTCGGCGCCCGATCCGCGCGGCGAAGGCCATCTGAAAGTTCAGCCTGGCCGTCACCGCCGCGACCGGAGCTTGCACGCGGCGTTGCACCCTTCGTCCCCACCGCTTTTCGGTGACAACTTTCTCAACGGTCGCGGTTCGATACTGTCCCGATTTGATGTACTGATCCGACGCCCGCACCATCTGCACGAGCAGGCTGGCATACAGGGCCTCACAGGTATCGATGTCGGAATCGAAGCCGTAGGCGTACACCTGGGTGGAGGTCCGCGCAACATCACAGCGCACGTCGTTGGCGGCCGCGATCGCGACGAACAGTTGCACGTAGGTGCGCAACCCCTTCTTACCCGGCTGGCCGATCGGGATGATCCGCTGCACCGGTGCAGGCCTGCGTTCGCGCCCCGCGACGTGCGAGCGAGCCACCGTCAGGTCGATCGAGGATTTGGTCGCCAGCCGTTGCGCGGCCGCGAGGAACGCCTCGGCCTCATGTTCGTTATCGGTGGATTCGGCCTTGCGCAGCAGCCCGCCGATCCGGGTGAGCATCCGGTCGGGAACCGCATTCGGCGAAGTCATCGGGCACAAGCCTAATAGGCTGTCCCGGACCGAGTACGACCGCAGACCTGCGCTTGGACGCGTGACCATACAACCGCACAAACGGTAGGCGTAATCCACCGTGGCACATGAACACCATGTATCTTGCGTTGTGCACCTCTGGTGTGCTGGTGCTCACGTCTCGACCCTTGGAGTATTCGCGATGGCTTTGAAGAAGGTGTCGTCCCTGCGTTCGTCGCTCATGCCTCGAGCGGTGCTGGCTGCTGCCTCAGTGGCGCTGCTGGCGGCGACGTTCACGGCCTCGTGCTCCAGCGACAGCGGGGGCAATCCGACCGGTCAGAACCTCACCGGCCGCGGCCCGATCACCTATGTCGAGGGCAAGGACACCACCGAGACGGGTGCGGTCAAGCAGTTGATCGAGCGCTGGAACGCGTCGCATCCCGACGAGCAGGTGACGTTCAAGGAGCAGTCGAACGACGCCTCGCAGCAGTACGACGACCTCGTCGAGCACATGCGCTCCAAGCAGTCCAGCTACGACGTGTTCGCCATGGACGTGCCGTGGACCGCCGAGTTCGCGGCGAAGGGCTGGATCCAGCCACTGCGGGATACCTTCTCCATCGACACCTCCGCGCTGCTCTCGCCGCCGGTGGCCAGCGCCACCTACAACAACGTCCTGTACGCGGCGCCCCGAAACACCAACGGCGGCCTGCTGTTCTACCGCAAGGACCTGGTGCCCAACCCGCCGAAGACCTGGACCGAAATGCTGGCGCAGTGTCCGGTCGCCAAGCAGAACAACATCGGTTGCTACGCAGGCCAACTCGCGCCCTACGAAGGCCTGACCGTGAACACCGCCGAGGTGATCAACGCCTTCGGCGGCACCTTCGTCGGCGCCGACGGCAAGACCCCGACGGTGAACAGCCCGCAGTCCCGCGCGGGACTGAAGCAGCTGGTCGACGCCTACAAGAGCGGCGATATCCCCAAGGAAGCCATCACCTTCAAGGAGCCGGAGAGCGGCGCCGCCTTCACCCAGGGCAAGCTGATGTTCCTGCGCAGCTGGCCGTCCACCTTCGGTGACGCCGGCTCGGAATCCTCGGCCGTGAAGGACAAGTTCGGGGTCGCGCCGCTGCCCGGCGAGAACGGCGTCGGCGCCTCGACCCTCGGCGGCTACAACGCCGCCATCAGCGCGTTCTCCAAGAACAAGGCCACCGCGCTCGACTTCCTTCGCTTCCTCATCAGCGAGGACGCGCAGCACATCGTCGCCGCGGGCGCGCTGCCCTCGGTGCGCGCATCGATGTACGACGATCCCGCACTCATCGCGAAGATGCCGTACCTGCCCGCACTCAAGGAATCAATCGCCAGCGCAGTGCCGCGCCCGGTGACTCCGTTCTATCCAGCGGTGTCCAAGGCCATCCAGGACAACGCCTACGCCGCCTTGAACGGAACCAAATCGGTCGACGACGCGATCACCGGTATGCAAAAGGGCATCGAGACAGCCGGCTCATAGCGAACCGGACCAGCCCAGCCCTGTAGGAGAGAGATACGGTGTCGGATCCTTCGGGAACGACCACCCGCGTGTCGAGCGACGGCCAGCTGCCGCCGAAGCGCGGGTTCGGTGGAACATTGGCATTGCAGCTTCGGAGTTCCGGTAAGGCGTGGCTATTCGTCACGCCGGTGTTGATAACGCTGGCGGTCGTCGTCGGCTACCCGGTATTCCGGGCGATCTACATGTCGTTCCAGAAGGATGCCGGGCTGGATCCGGCGACCGGGATGTTCGTCGAGGGCGGTAGCGCCGGATTCTCGAACTACACCCATTGGCTGTTCCAACAGTGTCAGGCCGGCGGCGAGACGGTGTCCTGCCCCACCGGCAACCTCGGCTCGCAGTTCTGGCTCGCCATCGGCGTGACGCTGTTCTTCACGGTGATCACCGTGACCCTCGAGGCGACACTCGGCCTCGGCATGGCGATGGTGATGGGAAAGACCTTCCGTGGCCGGGCCCTGCTGCGGGCGGCGGTGCTCATTCCGTGGGCGATCCCGACCGCGGTCACCGCGCGACTGTGGGAGTTCATGTTCCAGTACGACGGGGTGGTGAACCGGCTGCTCGGCACGCACATCCTGTGGACCTCCGAGGCGTGGCCCGCGCGGTTCGCGGTGATCGCCGCCGACGTGTGGAAGACCACGCCGTTCATGGCCTTGCTGCTGCTCGCAGGCCTGCAGGTGATCCCGGCCGACGTCTACGAGGCCGCCAAGGTCGACGGCGCGACGGCCTGGCAGCGCTTCACCCAGATCACCCTGCCGCTGCTCAAGCCCGCGTTGCTGGTGGCGGTGCTGTTCCGGACGATGGACGGACTGCGCCTCTACGACCTGCCCGCGATCATGACGCTCGGCAACCCGGCGACCCGCCCGATCTCCGCGCTGGTGGTCGAGCAGGTCCGTCAAGGCCCGAATAGTGCGGCCGCATTGTCGACGATCACCTTCCTGCTCATCTTCGCGGTGGCGTTCCTGTTGGTGAAGGTCTTGGGCGCGAATGCCGTTCGGACCCAGGAAGAACAGCGGGAGGCGCACTGATGGCCACCACGACCACCACGACCCCATGGACCAAGCGGCTCGGTTCCGTGCGGCTGTACCTCGGTGCGCTGATCGTGCTGGTGTGGGGCCTCGGACCGTTCTACTGGATGGCCGTCACGGCATTCCGCGATCCGGACTTCACCTTCGACAACACCCCGTGGCCGACCCATGTCACGTTCGAGAACTTCCGCAACGCCTTCGACACCAGCCGCGGCAACGATTTCGGCAAGGCCCTGCTCAACAGCGTGGTCATCGGCGCGGCCACCACGGTGTTCGCCCTGGTGCTCGGCGTGCTGGCCGCCTACGCGCTGGCCAGGCTCACCTTCAAGGGCAAGTACCTGGTGTCGGGGCTGATCCTGAGCGCCTCGATGTTCCCGGTGGTCGTGCTGGTCACGCCGCTGTTCCAGCTGTTCACCAACCTGGGCTGGATCGGCGAGTACCAGGCGATGATCATCCCGAACATCTCGTTCGTGCTGCCGATGACCGTCTACATCCTGGCCTCGTTCTTCGCGGAGCTGCCGTGGGAGCTCGAGGAGGCCGCGCGCATCGATGGCGCGACCAAGTTGCAGGCCTTCCGGCTGGTGATGCTGCCGCTGGCGGCGCCTGCGGTGTTCACCACCGCGATCCTCGCGTTCATCGCCGCGGTGAACGAATACCTTTTGGCGCGACTGCTTTCCAGCGACAAGACCGAACCGGTGACCGTCGCGATCGCGCGCTTCTCCGGCAACAACCCCCTGGTGCAGCCCTACGCCGCCATCATGGCCGCGGGCACGATGGTCACCATTCCGCTGGTGATCATGGTGCTGCTGTTCCAGCGCCGCATCATCTCCGGTCTCACCGCGGGCGGCGTCAAGAGCTGAGCTGTATCTGATGTGCAGCGCCTGCGGCGCTGCGTGTTGGCGGGCCCCCCGGGGGGGGGGGGGGGGGGGGGCGCGCGGGGGGGCCGGCTGCCGCGGGGGAGCTGGGCGCCGGGTCAGCGGCGGGGCG
>NZ_JBHVDF010000002.1:0-109352 GCF_042802915.1 Nocardia sp. NPDC057440 | reverse complement strand
GCCGAGACTCGCGACTTCGTCGCATGCGCTTCGGCCGCTCGGACGCGAGTCGGCCGCGAACGGTCGCTCGTAAGACTCGCTCCGCGGTGGTCAATTCTTTCGGGATCACTCAGAACAAAAGCAGGCCGAAAGGGCCATTTGGGCTGACTTGCGGTGATATGCTCGCGGGTCGCTGCGGCCTGGCGGGGACGGCAATGTGCCAGGGTTGTAGCCCGGTTCCGATCGTTCCGTGCAGGTGAGTTTGACCGACGCTCCGGGAGGAGATGATCGTGAGCTCGTTCGGCAAGCGACGAAGACGCGGTAAACCCCGGCGTGCGCGGAGCAAACCGTCGGCCGCACCCTATGCCTCCATCGCCAGATGGAACGAGCGGACGAGCGCCTCCGCCGACCGCAAGCGGTCCACTCGCCCGCCGAGATCACGCCGTAAGACCACACCGGCCACGCCGGTCCCCGCCGCGGCCGAGCGGACGCAACGGACTCGCGGCGAACGATTCCGGCGGCTGCTGCTTGCCCTGTTCGTCATCTTCGTCGCGGTGCCGTCGGTGCTCTGTGTCCTCGTCTACTGGAGCGCGGAGATCCCCGATCCGACGTCGATGCAGACCAACCAGATCGCCACCATCCTCGCCTCGGACGGGACCACGGTCATCGCCAAGGTTGTTCCCCCCGAAGGCAATCGGACCCCGGTACCGCTGAGCGACGTACCGAAGCCGGTGCGCGACGCGGTGCTCTCCGCCGAAGATCGCAATTTCTACAGCAACCCCGGCTACTCGACCTCCGGATTCCTGCGCGCCGGTCGCGACAACCTGCTCGGGCGCGAGGACGCGGGCGGCGGTTCCACCATCACCCAGCAATATGTGAAGAACGCCTTCCTCGGCTCCGAACGCACCCTCACCAGGAAGATGCGCGAGCTGGTCATCGCGGGGAAGATGGCGCGGCAGTGGAGCAAAGACGACATCCTCGGCGCCTACCTCAACACCATCTATTACGGGCGCGGCGCCTATGGCATCGACGCGGCGGCGAAAGCGTACTTCGGCAAGCCGGTGCCACAGCTGACCCTGGCCGAGGGCGTAGTGCTCGCCGCGGTCATCCGCACGCCCTCGATCCTCGACCCGGAAACCCATCTCCCCGAGCTCACCGCCCGCTGGAAGTACGTGCTGGCCGGCATGGTCGAGATGGGGGCGCTCGCGCCGGGCGACCGCGACGCGACGGTGTTCCCGCCGATCGTCCCGATCTCCCAGATCCCCGACGAGAACGTGGCCCGAGGTCCGGAGGGCCTGATCCGCGCGCAGGTGTTGCGCGAGCTGCGCTCCTCCGGGATCAGCGAGCGGGATCTGAACACCGGTGCGCTACAGATCACCAGCACCATCGACGCGCGCGCCCAGCAGTCCGCGTTCGGCGCTGTGCGCGACCGGCTCGATCCACAGCCGCCCGAGCTGCGCAGTGCGGTGGTATCGATCGACCCGCGTTCCGGAGCGGTGCGCGCGTACTACGGCGGCGACGACGGCCTCGGCTACGACTTCGCGCAGGCGCCGCTGCAGACCGGGTCGGCATTCAAGGTGTTCGCCGTGATCGCCGCGCAGCAGCAGGGCATTCCGCTCTCACGCGTGCTCGACAGTTCACCGGTGACCGACCGCGGCATCAAGATCACCAATGTGGACGGCGAGTCGTGCGGCAGGTGCACCATGGCCGAAGCATTGAAGCGGTCGCTGAACACCAGCTTCTACCGGCTGACGATGACGATGTCCGACGGACCGAAAGCCATCGCGGACGCGGCCCATCAGGCGGGCATCCCGGAGGAGATCCCCGGTGTGGCAGGCACGACGCTCGCCGAGGAGGACGGACATCCGCTGAACGGAATCGTGTTGGGCCAGTATCTGGTTCGCCCCATCGACATGGCCTCCGCGTACGCGACGATCGCCAATTCCGGTGTCTACCACCAGCCCTACTTCGTACAGCGGGTGGTGACCGGCGACGGCCGGGTGCTGCTGGATCGCGGTGCGCCCGAACAGCAGATCGGCGAGCAGCGGCCGCCGGGACAGCAGCGCATCCCGCGCGCCGTCGCCGACAGCACCATCCAGGCGATGACGCCCATCGCCGCGTATTCGAATGGCCACAACCTGGCAGGCGGCCGCCCCTCGGCCGCCAAGACCGGCACCACCCAGCTCAACGACACGAAGTCGAACAAGGACGCGTGGATGATCGGCTTCACCCCGTCGCTGTCCACCGCGGTATGGATCGGCACCGAACAATCCCAGCCGATCCAGACCGCACGCGGAGCCGACATCTACGGTTCCGGGCTGCCCGCCGACATTTGGAAACAGACGATGGACGGCGCGCTCGACGACACACCCATGGAGCAATTCGCCGCCGCGGGCGGCCAAGAGGCGAGCAAGCCCTCCGATGGTAGCTACGACATTCTGAATCCGCCGAAGAGTCAGTCGCAGGAGCCGAGCAAGCCGTCCGGTGGTAGCTACGACATTCTGAATCCGCCGGAGAGTCAGTCGCAGGAGCCGGTCGTCGTAATCCCGCCCGCGCCGCGAGACCCCAAAAAGGTGGAGATTTTCCCAGGATTGAGCGTCCCGGTACCGGGATGATGTCGAATGTGCGCCCACGCTCCCACCGGGAACGGATGACGTGGCAGCATCGTTTGCCAGAGTGAGAGCGAAAGCGAGGGCGTCGACCCGGCACCGAACCGGGTCGACGCCGATGCCGCAGGCACGATGCGGAAGGATATGCGCTCGAGCGACGACGAAAGACTAGACATAGGGGCTACGCCGGTGGATTTCAATGTCGTTGACCGTCCCGAGACGCTGGTGGCGGGAACAGTACTTCGCAGCCCCGCGCTCGCGGTCGAGGGGCCGCGCCGCGCGAGGGTCGAAGAAGCGTGGAAGCGCAATCTGGCTCGCTCGTTGCCCGGGCCGCCGACGACCGCATATGTCGACCACGCGCCCGAGATCAACTCGTATCTGACCCACATCGTCGGCTACCGCTGCCGGTCCCTCGCCGACCTGCTGCCCGGTGATGTGCTCGCGCGGGTGCCCGCGGGCAGATTCGCCCGGTTCACGGCGAGCGGGGACAACCTCGGTGACACCATCGTGTCGATCTGGCGCGCGGTGTGGGACGCGGAGGCCGCAGGCCGGTTCGTGCGCGCCTACACCGGCGATTCGGAACACTATCCGGATGCCCGCACGGTCGAGGTGTTCGTGGCATTGGCAGACGATCAGATCGACGAGTAGGAACGGGCTGTGGACTTCGAGATAGTCACATTGGACGAGAGCCTGGTCGCCGGGCTCACGGTGCCGCTCGCCGGTCGCGAAGTGAGCGCACGCGACCTGGACCTGGTGAACTTCACCTGGGACAGGTACCTGGCACGAGAGAAGAACGTGTCGCGCGTAGCCGCCTACATCGGCCAGAACGATCACGCGGTCGCCGTGCTCGGATACGAGGTCGCGGCGATGGAGGACATGGACGCGGGCGACGTCGTGACCAGGGTGCCCCAGGGCCGCTACGCGAAATTCGTCGTCTCCGACAAGCCCTACGACCTGCTGCGCACCGCATGGGCCAAAGTCCGCAAGGCCGAGAGCGCGGGCACCATCACCCGCTCCCACACCGCCGAAATCGAGCGCTACACCGGCCCGACCTCAGTAGAGGTATACGTCTCACTGGATTAATGAGAGGTATACGTCTCACTGAATTAATGCCAGAAACGATTGCGGGCTGGGTGCGGAATCCGCACCCAGCCCGCAATCGTGCGCCGTCCTACCCACCCGGCAAGGGGCGGCCTGTGGAATCGCGAGATCCTCACCGACTCCCCCACTCAGCACGATGACACCGCCCGAACGCAGCGAGCCCCAGCCCTGGAGTGCGCTGCCGTCTCATGCCGGCAGCGCCCGAGGCGCCTCCACCGAAGTCGGCAAGTTCGCGACAGACACATCAGTTCGGCACGATGACGCCTGCCGAGCGAAGCGAGACCGACCACCAGAGATCGCGGCCCGCCTCGCGTCCACAACACCCGAGACGCGTCCACCAAAAGTCGCAAGCTCAGCCACCAACGCCCCCACTAGGCACGATGACACCTTCCGAGCGAAGCGAGACCGAGCATTAGAGTTCGCGGCCCGTCTCGCTTCCGAGCCGTCGAAGCGCATGCGACGAAGTCGCAAGTCTCGACGGTTCGGAAGCGAGACCAAGGGGGCCGCGAACACGCAGCGCCGCAGGCGCTGCCAAAAAACTCAAGCGCCGATGATGAATGCTTCGAGTTGGGTGCGGGCGACGTCGTCGGCCAGCTGCTTCGGCGGGGACTTCATCAGGTACGCCGAAGCCGGGATGACCGGTCCGCCGATGCCGCGGTCGAGGGCGATCTTGGCGGCGCGCACGGCGTCGATGATGATGCCCGCGGAGTTGGGCGAGTCCCACACCTCGAGCTTGTACTCCAGGTTCAGCGGCACGTCACCGAAGGCACGACCCTCGAGCCGGACGTAGGCCCACTTGCGGTCGTCGAGCCAGCCGACGTGATCGGACGGGCCGATGTGCACATCGTTGGCGCCGAGTTCCTTCTTCAGGTTGCTGGTGACGGCCTGGGTCTTGGAGATCTTCTTCGACTCAAGCCGCTCCCGCTCGAGCATGTTCTTGAAGTCCATGTTGCCGCCGACGTTCAGCTGCATGGTGCGGTCGAGTTGCACGCCGCGGTCCTCGAACAGCTTGGCCATCACGCGGTGGGTGATGGTCGCGCCGACCTGGCTCTTGATGTCGTCGCCGACGATCGGGACACCGGCATCGGTGAACTTGGCGGCCCACTCCGGGTCCGAGGCGATGAACACCGGCAGCGCGTTGACGAAGGCGACACCCGCGTCGATGGCGCACTGCGCGTAGAACTTGTCGGCCTGTTCCGAGCCCACCGGAAGGTAGGACACCAGGACGTCGACCTTGTTGTCCTTCAGCACCTTCACCACGTCGACCGGCTCGGCCTCGGACAGCTCGATGGTCTCGGCGTAGTACTTGCCGATGCCGTCGAGGGTCGGGCCGCGCTGCACGACGACGTCACTCGGCGGCACATCGGAAATCTTGATGGTGTTGTTCTCGCTGGCGAAGATCGCCTCGGACAGGTCGAAGCCGACCTTCTTGGCGTCGACGTCGAAGGCAGCGACGAACTTGACGTCGCGGACGTGGTACTTGCCGAACTTGACGTGCATAAGGCCCGGCACGGTCGCGGTTTCGTCGGCATCCTTGTAGTACTGCACGCCCTGGACCAAGGAAGAAGCGCAGTTGCCCACGCCCACGATGGCCACGCGAACTGTGTCAGCCTGGTTCGTTTCAGTCATGGCCGATGTTTCCCTCTTTCTGTGGTGCCGCATTCGTCGATTGCTCCGCTGCAATCAACTCGTTGAGCCAGCGCACTTCGCGCTCGCTTGATTCCAGACCGAGTTGGTGGAGCTGACGGGTGTAGCGATCCAGCGACCCGCTGGCCTTTTTGATCGCCTCCCGCAGTCCTTCTCGGCGCTCCTCGACCTGCCGCCGCCTGCCCTCCAGAATTCGCATCCGCGCTTCCGCGGGGGTGCGACTGAAAAACGCCAGGTGGACGCCGAAGCCGTCGTCGGTGTAGTTCTGCGGTCCGGTGTCGGCGAGCAGTTCGGTGAACCGCTCCCGCCCGGTCGATGTCAGCTGGTAGACCCGCCGCGCACGGCGCATGGCGACGCCTGCGGCGTTCTCCTCCGCGATCAGCCCGTCCGTCTGCATTCGGCGCAGCGTCGGGTAGAGCGACCCGTAGGAGAAGGCCCGAAACGGCCCGAGCAGTCCGGTGAGCCGCTTGCGCAGCTCGTACCCGTGCATGGGCGATTCGAGGAGCAGCCCGAGAATTGCCAGCTCTAGCATCGGGCTTCACCTCCCTGACTTGTGTACAGACCTAACCGATGGATGCGACTTCCCACTATATCGGAGCGATATAACCAGGGATAGTCTTGTGGACGGATGAGGTGTTCGCGCAGGTGGCGTGAAGTGTCAGTGACTGGAGGTGGAGACCCGGAGGGGCTCGCCGGTGAACGTTACGGTCACGAAGCCCGAGGCATTGGCCTCGTTCTTCGTATAGATCTGGAGGACGGGCTCGGCATCGGCAGGAGCGCTGGAGTCGAACTCGGCGCTGGCGTGGGTCACGGTGCCGCCCGGCGTCTTTGTCGTCTGCGCAGCGCCCGCGAGGAGCCCCGCCAGCGCACGCACATCCATGGCGGCGAGATCCAGGGTGCGCACATCGGGTTTGCGCCCGGTGGCTGTCGTCGGCTTCCGGAAACTTCCGTCGTAGTGATAGCGGGCGGTCACGGTCGGGGTGTCGGCCGCCTGCCGGTCGAAGAGCACGTATCCGGGATACAGCGTCACCTTGTCGACCTTCGTATCCCCGAATTCGGCGCGATATTCGGCGATGAAGTACGCGAGACCCGCACCGGTAGTGAGCACCGGCACGTGCTCCGACGAGCCGAGCGACCCGGGCCCGTCGGCAGCGCACCGGGTGACGCCGCCGACCGCCGCGCCGAAAACCGCGGCAGCGATGACGCCGGCCAACGACACGAACCAGCGCCGAGGGCGGCGGCGATCCACCCGGACCACGGGAGCATCGACGAGGTTGCCGGGGATCTGCAGATCCCCGGCAATGTCGTCCAACTCGCCGAAGGTCGTGGCCCGCATGGCCTTTGCGGTGCGCGCGGTGTGCTCGTCTTCGGTGAGCTGGCCCTCGGCCAGTGCGGCGTCGAGCAGGCCGCACACATCCGCACGGTCGGTGTCGCGGGCTCGGATTCCGCCGTAGCGCGTTGTCGCCATTACCTGGTCATCCTTCGAACGGCCACGCACGAGCGACCTCGCCCGCCGGGGTCAGAATCATGTGGCCGGACTCGCTGAACTTGTTGCTCGCATAGATCGAGACGAACGGCCGGTCCTTGGCGATGCCGTAGTAGCTGTAGGCGCCAGAATCGTTGACCTCGACCGCCATATGGGTCACCGCGCCGTTCGGCACCCGCAGGGCGCCCGGCGCTTTCGCAAGCGCGTCGGACAGCGCCGCGAGATTCAACTCGGCCAGATCGGCGGCGGGCGTGTCGGCCTTGCGGCCGGTGACCGCGCCGCTCTGCTGGAATCCACCGCGATAGTCATAAGTGACCACCCGGTTCGGCTGACCGGGCAGCGCACGTGAGATGCGGGCGTGCTCGTCGAACAGGGTCAGTTCGTCGACTTGCAGGTCGCCGAACTTTTCTCGGTATCGCCGCAAGAACAGCGTAAGACCCTCGGCGGTAAGGATATCGGGCGTCGCGACCACCACCGGTTGGACAGCGCCGAGATCGGGCGCGGGAGCGGCGACGGGCGCCACGGGCGCTGCATCGGTTTCCGAGACTCCGCTGGTCACCGTGAACCCGACGGCCGCCGCGCAGGCGATGGCCGCTGAGACCGCGATCAGGTACCACTGACGTCGACTCGAATGCGGCGGCCGCGCTAGCGGCGTCGCATCGGCCGGTCGCTGTAGATCGTCGACGAGTCCGGCCAGATCTCCCAGCGTTGTGGCCGCTGCGGCCAGTTCGGTGAGTGTCTCGTGTTCTTCCTCGCTGAGCTGGCCGTCGCGGCGCGCGCTGTCCAGTAGCTCGATGGTGGCGGCGCGATCGAGGTCGCCGGCCCGAGTGTGACCCGGATAACCATCCGCAGATCTGTCGCGGCGCAACAGATTTCGCGGCGGGGCCGGCCGGGCCGCGACGAGATCGCGGACAGCCGCAGGCATTTGCAGATCGCCGACGACCCGCTCCAGCTCGCCGAGCGTCTTCGCCGCCGTGGCCTGCGCTGTTCGGTCGTGATATTCGTCGGCGCCGAGCTGTCCTTCGGCATACGCGGCATCCAGCACGCTGCAGGTATTCGCGCGGTCGAGGTCACGCGCTCGCGTGCGCCCGGATGCGGCTGTGGACACAGCCGAATAGTAGTCGGCTCACACCCCCGACGCCCCAGTTCGGGCCCGGTTATCGACCCGGCAATCCCGCATTGCCCGGCGCGGCCCGTTTCCATCACCGCTACTCTGGTTCTCGTGCGAATTCAGCGGCAAGTGGTCGACTACGCGCTCCGGCGTCGGTCGCTGCTGGCTGACGTCTATGCGGGCCGTGTCGGTGTCGCCGAGGTGTGTGATGCGAATCCCTACCTGCTGCGTGCGGCGAAGTTCCACGGCCGGGGGAGCGAGGTCACATGCCCTATCTGCCGGAAAGAGCAACTCACGCTCGTATCCTGGGTCTACGGCGACGGCCTCGGGGCTATGGCAGGTTCGGCTCGCACGCCGGAGGAATTGGTCCGGCTCGCCGAGAGTCGCGAGGAGTTCTCCGTCCATGTCGTCGAGGTATGCCGGAGCTGCAGCTGGAATCATCTGGTGCAGTCCTACGTGCTCGGTACCGCTCCGGCGCCAACGCGCCGTCGCACAGGTACCAGGGCCAACCGGCGCGCTGCCGAATAATGTGCCTAGTCATCTGCCCACCGGATGACATGCGGAGCCTGCACGCGTCCGCCGCGGTGAACATGACCGCATCGAGCCATTCAGACCGTTACGAGTTATGGAGATCTTGTCAGTGAATTCGCCCTACGAGACTTCCCCCTACGGCGATGAACCGCACGGCGGCCGTACTCCGCGAAGCTCACAACCTCCGTACCCGAATCAGCGGCCTGCGGGTCCCCCGCCCGGCGGCGGCAGGCCGGTCCCGCCGCCCGGTGGACCGCGCCCGCAGCCGCAGGGTGGCCCCTACCCGGGCGAGCCGCGCGGCCCACAGCCGCCGCGCCGCCAGGGACCGCCGCCCCCGCAGCGTCCGCCGCAGGGTCGGCCGGTGCCCGGTGGCGCGCCCAATGCCGTCCAGCCGACTCATAAGATCCAGCGGCCCGGTTCGCTGACCGAGGCGGTGGCCGAGCGCAACCGACGCGCCGGGGCGCCGACCGGATCGCGACCGGCCACCGGTCCGCGGCCTGCCATGGACCGGCCCACCCGCGCCGACGGCGCTCCCGGCACGGGTCCCAACGGCGAGCGCCGTGTCAGGCCCGCAGGCGCACCGCCGTCCGGACCGCCGCCGCGCCGCAATGGTGGCGGTGACGACGGGTCCGACGGGCCTGGCAGGCGCGGTCCCGGTGCGAAGAAAAGGAAATCGCCGTGGCGGATCGTGCGCCGGGTGTGTTACGTCGGTCTCGCACTGGCCATCCTGCTGCCGAGCGCCGTCTTCCTGGTCGCCTATACGACCGTCTCGGTGCCGAAGCCGGGCGATCTCAAGACCAACCAGGTCGCGCTGATCTACGCGGCTGACGGCTCCACGGTGCTCACCAAGGTCGTTCCACCCGAGGGCAACCGCACCGACGTGACCATCGACCAGATTCCGCCGCATGTACGCAACGCGGTGATCGCCGCCGAGGACCGGGACTTCTACACCAACCCGGGCTTCTCCATCTCCGGTTTCGCCCGCGCCGCGAGGGACAATGTCCTCGGCAAGGAAAGTGCCGGTGGTGGTTCGACGATCACCCAGCAGTACGTGAAGAACGCGCTGGTCGGTGACGAACGCTCGCTCACCCGCAAGATGCACGAGCTGGTCATCTCGGCGAAGATGGCGCGGCAGTGGAGCAAGGACGAGATCCTCGCCGCCTACCTGAACACCATTTACTTCGGCCGTGGCGCGTATGGCATCGATGCGGCGGCCAAGGCTTACTTCGGCAAGCCTGTCCAGGATCTGACCTCCGCCGAGGGCGCGGTGCTTGCCGCCACCATCCAGCTGCCGTCGGCGCTGGATCCGGAGAAGAACCCCGAAGGCGCCAAGACCCGCTGGGGGTACGTACTCGACGGCATGGTCGCGGGCGGCAGCCTGAAGGCCGAGGAACGCCAGGGCATGCAGTACCCGCAGGTGGTACCGGTGTCCACGACCAAGGACAAGAGCCTGGATTCGGGTCCGGAGGGCCTGATCAAGTCTCAGGTGCTCACCGAACTGTCCGCCGCTGGCATCAGCGAACAGCAGCTCAATACGGCGGGCCTGCAGATCACCACCACGATCGATCCGAAGATGCAGGAAGCCACCGTCAACGCGGCGCGAAGCAAGATGCAGGGCGAGCCGGAGAAGCTGCGCACCGCGGTGGTGTCGGTGGATCCGAAGACCGGCGGCGTACGCGCCTACTACGGCGGCGAGGACGGCCAGGGCTACGACTTCGCCAACGCCGGTCTGCAGACGGGCTCCTCGTTCAAGGTGTTCGGTCTGGCCCAGAACCTGGAGCTCGGCATCCCGCTGTCGCAGATGTACGACAGCTCACCGGTGACGGTCAACGGCATCAAGATCACCAATGTCGAGGGTGAGGCCTGCGGCCAGTGCACGATCGCCGAGGCACTGAAGCGGTCGCTGAATACCAGCTTCTATCGGATGCAGCTGGACATGAAGAATGGTCCGGAGAAGATCGCCGCGATGGCGCACAAGCTCGGTATCCCGGAGCAGATCCCGGGTGTCGGCAAGACTCTCACCGAGCCCGACGGGTCCGGCCCGAACAATGGCATCGTGCTGGGCCAGTACCAGTCCCGGGCCATCGACATGGCTTCCGCCTACGCGACCTTGGCAGCGTCGGGCGTCTACCACGCACCGCACTTTGTGCAGAAGGTGGTGAGCGCCGAGGGGCAGGTACTGCTCGATCGGGGCGAGGTCGCGGGCGAGCAGCGGGTTTCGGCGGCGGTGGCCGACAACGTGACCGCCGCGATGAAGCCGATCGCCGGATACTCGCGCAACCACGGCCTGGCAGGCGGCCGAGAATCGGCGGCCAAGACGGGCACCGCCCAGCTCGGGGACACGGGCGAGAACCGGGACACGTGGATGGTCGGGTACACGCCGTCGCTGTCGACCGCGGTCTGGGTCGGTACCGAGCAGGGCGAGCCGCTGCGCAACTACGGCGGCGGCATGATCTACGGTTCCGGGCTGCCATCCGACATCTGGAAGGCCGCGATGGACGGTTCTTTACAGGGCACCACTAACGAGGCTTTCCCGAAGCCTGCCCCGATCAAGGGTCAAGCCGGTGTACCGGAGTGGACCGCCCCCTATACCGCACCGTCGACCACAGAGATGCCGTTCCTGCCGCCCGTTGTGGTCGTGCCGAGCCAGGTCGAGATCCTGCCCGGCATCACCATCCCGGTGCCCGGCGTGCAGCCGCAGCCACAGCCACAACAACGACCGCAGCAGCGACAAGAGACCGCACCGGGACCGCTGCCGGGGCAGCCGGTGGCGCCGGCCGATGGCTCGTCACCGACGGCGACCGGAGCGCCACGTCCCAACGGGAACGGGAACGGGAACGGGAACGGGAACGACAATTCCGGTGAGGGACAGTCGGGTAACGGGACCCAGCCGACGCGTAGCCGGTAGTTGCTCCTGGATGCAGCAGCGAACAGGCCCGTTCCCCGCTGGGAACGGGCCTGTTCGCTTGCCAACGGTGGTACTGCACGAGAATCCGGCGGGTCACCGACTCGCATACCGTCGCGTGTGCGACGCCTCGCGGCCTAAATCGGCGCGGTACTCGTCGTCGGGACGAAACTGAACGACGGTGCCGCAGCACCCGTGTTCGTCGGATCGGGGCCGGGCCCGGGTGCGCACACGGACACCTGGGGCAAGGCGCGCGCATTGGGCGACAGCGGCGGAATGTCACGCCAGACCGGGGCAGCAGCCTGCAGTTCGAGTCCGATCGCGATCAGCTCCGCTTCCGCCCATGGGCGTCCACCGAGCTGGACACCGAATGGCAGCCCGGTCACGGCGGAGCGTTCGGCCGGTAGCGAGAGCACCGGAACACCGGTGTAGTTCGCCCACGCGAAGGGAACGGTGCTCGCCCCGAGGATCGAGACGGCCGCGGCCGTGCGGCGCGGCAGACCATCGGTGATCGCACCGGGCAACACCACCGCGTCCAATCGGCTGTCCTCCAGCATTCGGTTGTAGTCACGCTGATAACTCGCGCGCGCTCGTGCCAGCTGCCACCAGTCCACGGCGGGCGAGGCCAGGGCGGCGAGGCCCATCCCGACGATCGCTGCGGTCGGTGGTTGGTAGGACGACAGCCGATCGGCCCACTGCCGGTGATACAAACCGACTTCCACCGCGTCCTTGCTGAGCAACCCTTCGGGCTCGGCGGGCATCGTGACATCACGGGTCTCGCCGCCCAACGCTGTGAACAGGTCCAGAAAGCGTGCGAACAAGGTCGCGAGCGCGGCGGGCAGCCTCTCGGTGACCTCCCTCGGCACACCGAGTCTCTTGCCTGCCAACGGTTTATCGCCACCCACCGCGGCGATCGGGAACCCGCCGTCGGGAACCGGCGGCGCGATAGCTGTCACCGGGTCGAACGCGTCGGCTCCCGTCATGTACGACAACAGCAACGACGCGTCGGCGATACTGCGTCCCAGCGGCCCAGGATGGTCTCTGGTCCAGACCACCGGAATGATGCCGTATTTGCTGCACCGCCCGAAGGTCGGCTTGATCGCACTGACGCCGCACCTGGAAGCCGGGATCCGGAGGGAACCACCCGTATCGGTGCCGATCGACAAAGGCGCGAACCTCGCGGCCAGTGCGGCCGCACTGCCGCCGGAGGACCCGCCGACGGATTCGTCGATGTGCCACGGATTCCCCACCTGCAGCGTGTCCGTCATGATCGCGAACTCGTCGTTGTGCACGTGCCCGAGCAAGACCGCGCCGCTATCGCGCAGACGCCGCCAGACCGTCGAATCACCCGCGGCGATATTGCCGTCGAGAATGCGACTCGATGCGGTGAGCGGAAGCCCGGCAACGGCATACAGGTCTTTCACCGCAATGGGCAGGCCGCAGATCAGCGGCGCGTTCCCGGCCGCGAGCCGATCAGCCGCACGCTCGGCCTGTTCGTGAGCGAGCTCGGGGTAGGTACGGACCCACACCCTGGTCGCGCCGTCGAATGCCGAGCTTCGCTCGATGCAGGCGTCCAGTAGCTCCACCGGGTGCAACTTTCGGGCCTGCAGCAGGCTGGCCGCCTCCACCGCGGACAGCATCGCCGGATCCGTCGCCGCAATGCTCGCGGCATCGGGAAGTCCCGGAGCGCGCCGAGCGATCGGCGGCGCTGCCGCGACCACGGCGTTGGTCAGCCCGGTCGCGGCAACTCCGGCGCCGATGCCCGCGGAGCGCACGAACGACCGCCGCGACAAAAGCAATTGCATTCCCATCCGAACCTCTGTCTCCGTGACCCACTGGAAGTCACGGTTTCGTTGGTGATGCGAGTAGCCCGGAAAACCCGGACTCGGCCCGATAATCGAAACACTGACAGGTTTTACACAAACATCACATTCAGTCGTTAACAGGCTGAAATCGACGCTTATTTCGCTGCAATATCTCGCGAAGATTCACAGATAATAGAATCCACATTCGGAAATGCAATATCGAATATCGAAGAACATTTTCGATCCTGGTAACATCTGTTACACATCTAATAAATCGACCTCCTCCTGAACCACCGGTCGATCATCGGCATACTACATCTATCGACCCGCCGAAAAGATGCATTTCCAGCCATGACGAGCCGCGACGGATGCGATCCACCATGGGCGAACAGCACCCGCTCGATCCGGACCGGCAGCCACGGCCGGTAGCCTCGGATGCCGTGACCGATCAGCAACTGATGGACGAGGCGACGAACGGGAGCGCGCCGAAGTTCAGTGGGGGGCAGTCCGCCGGGCCGCACTACACGGCCCCGGCCCCGCTCGCGCCGGATCTGCGGTCGGCCGACGGACGAGACCGGCCCAGCCGCAACGATTCCCTGACAGCGCAGCTGTGCACCGTGATCGGCGGCCCTGTCGGTGATCACGCACTGATCGGCCGCGTCCGGTTCTGGACCCCGATGCGGGTGCTGCTGGCCGTCACCCTGGTGTTCCTTGCCCTCGGGTGGACAGCCAAGGCGCCCTGTATCCAGCAGACCAGCACCGCGGACGGCTCGCTCACCCTGGACTGGAACAACGGACGCCAATACATAGCCATGTGCTATTCGGACACGGTGCCGCTGTACGGGGCGGAGCGCCTGAACGAGGGCGCGTTCCCCTACAAGAAGTCCTGGTCCGAGCAGACACCCGATGGCGGCACCGAGACAAGGTACATGGAGTATCCGGTGCTGTCGGGCCTTTATCAGTACATCTCCATGGAGATCGCCAAAACCTGGGACGCACTGCCGCTGCCCGGTGCGCTGCAGGTGGTCATCTATTTCAATGTCGTCGTATTCGGGCTCGTCATGGCCTGGCTGGTCACCGTATGGGCCTCGGCCGAACTGGCCGGGCGCCGGATCTGGGACGCGGCGATGATCGCCTGTTCGCCCTTGGTGATTGTGCACGCTTTCACGAATTTCGACGCGCTGGCGACGGCATTCGCGGCGACCGGTCTGCTCGCCTGGGCTAGGCGACGACCGCTGCTGGCCGGTGTGCTGCTCGGACTCGGCGGTGCGGCCAAGCTGTACCCGCTGCTGCTGCTCGGCCCGATCGTGGTGTTGTGCCTGCGCGCCGACCCGCTGCACCGGGTGCCGAGCGCGCAGGCCGGACTCCGGGTGCGCGATATCGACAGTCCGCACACCGCACTGGCCTGGCTGCGCGACCGCATGCAGCTGCTCAACTCACGCCCGCTCGGCGCCGCCGCACTCACCACCGCGGCCGCGGCAGGGACCTGGGGGGCAGTGAATCTGCCGATCGCCCTGCTATACCCGACCGGATGGCGCGAATTCTTCCGGCTCAACACCACCCGGCACGCCGACCCTGACTCCATCTACAACGTGATCACCTCGTTCACCGGCTGGGTCGGCTTCGACGGGGAGCTCACGCACAACCAGCCGCCGACCATCCTGAACGCGGTGTCACTGCTGGTGTTCGTCGCAGCCTGCCTGGTGATCGGCTACATCGCGCTTACCGCGCCGCGACGGCCGCGGCTCGCGCAACTGTGCTTCCTGGTGGTGGCCGCGTTCCTGCTGACGAACAAGGTGTGGAGCCCGCAGTATTCGCTGTGGCTGGTGCCCTTGGCCGCGCTTGCGCTGCCGCACCGGCGGATCCTGTTGGCGTGGATGACTGTTGATGCGCTGGTGTGGGGCCCCCGGATGTTCTACTACCTCGGCCTCGACCACAAGGGCCTGCCCGAGCAGTGGTTCACCGGCACCGTCGTGCTGCGCGATCTCGCGGTACTCGCCCTGTGCGTCTTGATTATTCGACAGATCTACCGGCCGGAGGAGGACCTGGTGCGCCGCGACTTCATCGACGACCCGGTCGGCGGCATCGTCGATCGAACACCGGACCCGCTGCTGCCATGGCTGCCCGAATCACTGCGCCCGAGAGTCACGGTGGCCCGCACCTGAATACACCGGGTGCGGACCGCCGCGGCGTCACTGATGCACGCGTAGGTAGCGCGCCTGCCGCTCGGGCTCACGCGGCAACAGGTCCAGATCCAGCTGCCATGGGCTGCCGGTCCACGGATCGAACAGCGGGGTGCCGTCGACTGTCGGGAGATGCCTGCAGGCTTGAGACAACGCCGCGACCACGGGATCGCTGGAATCGGATTCGTCGCTGCCGACGATCATGGTCGACAAACCGATCAGATCGCCGCGCACCATCAGCGACCCGATGCGTTGCGCATCGGCGGCCTGGTAGCCGTGCGGGAAATCCGCGGCGAGCAGTACTCGATGTTCGACCGGTGGCGTGAAAACCCCGCCTTCATAGGCCAGTTCGGCCAGTTCCGCCGCGGCGACAAGGGCCTGCAGCCGCGCCGAGATCTCGGTGTGGTCGGTAACCGGCGGTCCGTTCAGCACCGGTGTCAGCGGTCCGACCAGCCCACGGAACGCCCCGGTCAGATCGATCATGTCGACGCGCACGCGCCGCCCGGGATCGGCCGCGAGCAGCCGGGCCAGCAGTGCGCCGACGACCGGGGCTGCCGCACTGCTGGATTCGGTGTCTATCCACAGCGGCCGATTCAACGGCACCGGCACGCAGTACGGCACCCGCAGCGGGCCGCGCTCGATCGCGTGCAGCTCGCCGAGCCGGATTCCGTCGCTCACCGCGGGCGGACTGTCCCAAGCGGGCGACTCCCAGGACGCGAGCGACGGTGGCAGCAGCCGGTCCGCGTCGGCGAGTTCGCGCAGGAGGTGTTGGCTGTCGCGGTGGTGGTTGCCCTCGGCGATGGCGATCAGCTCGTCGCTGCGGCGATGCGCGGCCTGCCGCGCTGTCTCGGCGGCCGGGGTGTTCCTCGTGGTGGGATCCGATACCGCGGCGGACAATTCGTGATCGAGCCGTTGGGCGGCGTAGTCGCGGGCCGAGATGAGCGCGGCCGCCGAACGCGCGGCATCCTCGAAGATCATCCACAGCCGGTCGAGTCCGTGCGCGACCTCCACCGGCACGGGTCCGGCCGCGCGGGCATCGGCCCCCGGGCCGGAGATGGTGTCCTGACCATCCGATCGCGCGCCCGGCGAACCGGGACCATCCTGCGGCGCGGCCGTGGCGGCCTGGTCTATCACGCGGTCGACCTCGATCCCGTGCGCGGTCAGCAGCTGCGCGAGTCCACCCGCGTAACCCTGACCGACCGCACGCAGCTTCCAGCCGGTGCCGCGCCGATACACCTCCAGGCAGATCAGCGCGGTTTCCCCGGCCAACGGTGTGATCGCGAATTCCGCCGCGACCACGTCGTTTTCGAATAGCTCCGCCGTCACCGGCCCGAGACCGCCCGGCTGAGCAGGCGCAGCCGGATCGGCACTGACCACCAGCAGCACCGCGTTGGCGTCGGCGCGGACCTCGGCGAGCCGGATCGCCACCGATCCGTCGGACAGCGTGACACCCTGTGTCCGCGGCTGGTCGAGGAACACGAAGTCCGCTGCGGCGAGCACGCGCAGGTTCTGCGCCACCACCAGTGCGGAAACATCCAGCGCGGCACCGGCTTTCGCGCTGAATCGAACGACATCACCGGTCAGCGGCGTGTTCTGACCGGCCTTGAGCTGAATCACGTTGTCTGCCCCCGTTGTTCGTGCTGTCGTATCACCCGGCCGAAAGGAACCGGCCGAGCTGCGGGACCGCCTCGCCCGGATGCTTGGCCTGGAAGCCCTCACCGAGGGCCTGCATCTTCCAGTCGGCGCCGACGCGGTACACCTTGGCCATCGCCATGGCGGTGAACCGCATGCCGCCCGCCATGGTGTATCTGGCGAGTTCGGCGTTGTTGGTGCCGTCGACCAAGCGGCAGAAGGCATTCTGGACCTGCTCGAAAGTGTGCCCCTTGTAGGAGGTCACCATGAACAGCAGCGTGCTGACGTGCGCCGGGATACGGGTCAGGTCGACCAGGATCACCTCGTCGTCACCCTCGCCCTCACCGGTGAGATTGTCGCCCTGATGCCGGACCGAGCCGTCCTTGGAGGTCAGCTGACCGTAGTAGGCGACGTCGACGAGGTTCGCGTCGGCGAACATCGCGACCGAGGCGTCGAGGTCGACATCGACGGTCCGGTTGCCGAACATGCCTCGCGTCTGCACCGGATCCCAGCCCAGACCCATCTTGACGAAAGTCAGCGCCGCGCCGCCTTCCTTGCGGAGGGTGACCCGCTGGCCCTTCTGCAGGCTGACCGGACGATCCTTGCTCAGGCTCACCTCGGCGGGCGCCTGCTGCGGCGCGGCCTGCTGCGGGGGCGGCGGGTAGCCCGGCCCCGGTGCGGGCGGCGGCGGGTAGCCGGGCCCCGGCGGCGGGTAACCCGCGGCGGGCGGCGGCGGGTATCCGGGTCCGGGCTGGGCCGCCTGAGTCGGCGCGTACTGCGGCGCGGGCTGGGCCGGATAGGCGGGTGTGGTCGGCGGCGGGTAATTCGGCGCGGGCTGGGCCGGAGGCGGCGCAGGCGCAGCCTGCGGCGTCGCGGCAGGGGCGTCGTCGACTGACACGCCGTGGTCGGTGACCAGTGCCGCGAACCCACCCGCGTACCCCTGGCCGACAGCGCGGACCTTCCAGGAACCCTGCCGCCGATACAGTTCGAGCGCGATCACGATCGACTCGCTCTGCAAACCGTCAACCTGATACTCGTACAACCGATTACCGGACGAGTCCGACACGATCGCGGTCGGCGCGGGGAAGCGGCCGAAGCTGCTCGACGCGTCGTCGAGGGTGATCACCGCGCGAATCTGATCAATATCCGCGGGCACCGCGTTCAGCGACACCGCCAGCGACGCGGGCTGCCCGGACGGCGCGGGCTGCAGGTTCACACCAGGCCCGTTCGGCTGGTTGAAGAAGACGAAGTCCTCGTCGGAACGGACCTTGCCCCGCTCGGTAACCAGCAGCGCGGACAGATCCGCTGGTGCCGTGAGTTGGACGGAGATCACCACGTCGTTGGTGGCCAGTGGACCGTTCTGGCCCTTGGCGAGTGTTGCGGACAAGGTCGACCCTTCGCTTGTCGGTGCGTACGTTGCCACTCTACGAGAAACGAACCGAACGGATGCCGCCACGACACCGACTCCGCGAAAGCGTGGTCGCGCGCGAGTCGATAACGGACTGCGTCCGGCTATGTCCGTTAAGGTGACCGCAGGCAGTTGGAATGTGGCGAATACTCCCATGTTCCCGATCGAGACAGCAGGCAAACTCCCCTATGGCGCAACTTTTCGAGCAGTCGAAAAAGGTGATCGAGGCCCACCTCGCCGGAACGAGCATCCGTGCGATCTCCGGCTCGATGATCGCCTACGAAGGAAATGTGCAGTTCAAGTCTGCCGGTTTCGGCGGCGGTGACGGTGTGATCGCCGGGCTCAAGCGACGTGCCACCGGCGAGAAGCTGTCGCTGATGGAGTGCAACGGGCACGGCAGGGTCTTCTTCGCGGTGAACGGCCAGCACGTCACCGTGGTGAACCTCAACAACGAGACGCTGCAGGTCGAATCGCAGCAGCTGCTCGCCTTCGCGGGCAACCTGCGCACCGATGTGCGTTTCGCCGGGGTGCGCGGCGCCTCCACCGGTGCGGGGCTGTTCACCACCACGGTGTCGGGACAGGGTCAGGTCGCGCTGCTTTCGGCGGGCGGGCCGCTGATCCATCTCGAGGTGTCGCCGCAGTACCCGCTGGTCGTCGACCCCGACGCCTTCGTCGCGGCGCGCGGCAATCTCAACCACTCGTTCGTCACCGACGTGTCGTGGCGCAGCCTCGTCGGCCAGGACGCGGGCGAGGCGTTTTCGCTGCGCTGGGATGGTCAGGGCGTCGTGCTGATCCAGCCGGCGGAACGGTAGGGACGGGCGATGTTCGAGAAGGTCAACGGCAAAGTCGTCAAGGTCGATGTCAGCAGGGCGGGCGGCGTCGTCGCCCGCAACGGCGCGATGCTGTTCTACACCGGCGATATCTCCTTTGCGCCGCACCAGATTCCGGGCGGCCAGGGCATGGGCGGTGGCGGCGGGCTGATGCGGATGGCAGGCCGCATGATGGCCGGCGAGCACGAGCGCACCATGCTGGCCCAGGGCCCCGGTGAGGTGCACTACGGATTCGCCGGGCTCGAAGTGCACGTCGTCCACCTGCAGCAGGGCGCGACGCTGCGCGTCGAGGCCTCGCGACTGCTTGCCAACAGCGCGGGACTGCAGAGTTCGATTGTGTCGGTGATGAGTTCGGGTGGCGGCGGCGGTGGCGGCGGCCTGATGGGTGCGCTGCGCGGCGCCGCGGGCGGCGCGCTGACCGGGCAGGGCATGTTCACCACCCAGCTGGCGGGTCAGGGATCGGCGGTGCTGCTCGCGCACGGCGGATTCCTGGAACTGCAAGTGGGCGGGCCGAATCCGATCGTGGTCGATCCGCAGGCATTCGTCGCCACCTACGGCAATGTGCAGACCGAGCTGAAGACGGCGATGAGCTGGCGCGACGCGGTGGGACGCGGAGCGGGCGAAGCGATGCAATTGCACTGCGTCGGACAGGGTGTCGTGTATGTGCAGGCCTCCGAAGAGAAGTTGTGAGCCATGTCCCAGATTTTGAATCCGCTGAATCTCGGTGAGAGCGACAATATTCCGGGGAACAGCTACGCCTACTGCATCGACCTGAACAAGCCGTGGTTCATGCGCAAGGGCGCGATGATCGCCTACTACGGCGATATGCGCTTCCAGATGCTCACCCACGGCCTGCAGGGTGGACTGCTGCACATGGTGTCCCAGCAGTTCTCCGCACCATTGTTCACCGGTGACTACGTGGTCGCGGAAGGCCACGGCAAGCTCATCATCGGAGACCGCGGCTACGACATCAATTCCTATGACCTCGAGGACAACGGCAACCTCACCATCCGCGCGGCGAACCTGCTCGCCTTCGAGCCCGGCCTGTCGCTCAACCAGTCCATCGTCCCCGGGTTCCTCACGCTGATCGGCACGGGCAAGTTCCTCGCCTCGTCCAACGGCCCCGTCATGTTCGCGGAGCCGCCGCTGCGGGTCGACCCGGAATCCCTTGTCGGCTGGGCGGATTGCCCGTCACCAAGCCATCATTACGACCAGCGGTGGGTGACGAATTTCCTCGCGGCGGGCGCGGCCCGGTTCGGCGTCAACTCCGGCGAGGAACGACAGTTCGACTTCACCGGCAGCGGAACGGTATTGATCCAATCCAGCGAAAAAGTGCTCAGCGACTCCATGCTGGTGCGCACCATCGAGGGGCAGCTGCAGAGCGGCATGACAGTCGGCGGCCTGCAACGCTTGCAGGGTGTCATCGCCCAGCAGCTGGGTGGTCAGCACTACGACTGAGGCCGATCACGGGGCGTGGCCTGGTCTCGATGCGCGACGCAGACCGATTCACCACCGACCACGTGCGACTAACCGCGGATCAGCGGCGGCAGCTCGGTCAGACTCTTGATGCGCTTGGCCGGGGTGGCGACGCCGGTATCGCGGCGATCCAGCCAAATCCCCTGCAGCCCAGCGGCGATCGCCGCCTCGGCATCCGTCCGCAGACGATCGCCGATGTAGACGACCTTCGAAGGCGGCAACCGCAGTGCATCGCACGCGGCCAGGAAGATCGCCGGATGCGGCTTGGCGACACCTACCTCACCGGAGATGGTTACGTGGTCCAAAAGGCCTGTGAGACCGACCTTCGCGAGCTTGCGGCGTTGCTGTAGCGAATCGCCGTTGGTGATTACACCGAGCCGCAGCTTCCCGTTCTCTGTAGCGAGCGCCGCGAGGGCAGGCGCCACATCGGGATAGGTCCGCCACGCCGCCTCGTACTGCGTCAGATATTCGGCAAACCAGCTGTCCGCCCGGTCATCCGACCAAACGCCCTGGCCGAACTCGTCGGCGAGATGAGTGATTCGCAGGCGTCGTTGCTCCGTGAAAGTCAGTTCACCCGCCAGGTAGCGATCCATCGCCCATGTTTCCAACTCCCGCCACCGGCGCGCGAGACCGTCGCGATCGGGGACGTAGGGGAACCCCGCGCGGACCGCCGCCTCCGCGGCAGTCTCGTGGTCGACAAGCGTTCCGTCCACATCGAACAGGACGGCTTCGGCGGAAGAGGTCGGCACAACGATCCATTGTCGCAGTCGCAACGAAAGCGCAGAAGGATTCGGGGATCCTCCTTGGGATACCGCGACTTTGTCGGTCACCTGGACTAACCTCCAACTTGAAGCGCGATTCAAGTCAAGGAGAACACCATGGCCGACACCCTGCTGGATATCGCCGAGGTGGCCGAGCGCGCGGGTCTCGCCCCGTCTGCACTGCGCTTTTATGAGAAGCGCGGCCTCATCGCCGCCGACGGACGCAACGGACTGCGGCGCACCTACCGTCCCGACATCCTCGGCCGCCTCGCCTTGGTCGCTTGCGCACGCGGCGCGGGGTTCACCATCGCCGAAATCGCCCGCTTCATCCGAGCCACCCCCAGCGACACCGAACTGCGCGCCCGCATGGCCGACAAAGCCCGCGACCTCGACGACGACATCGCCCGGCTCATCCGGATGCGCGACAGCCTCCGCCACGCATCGACTTGCACCCATGAGCCCTTGGTCGAATGCCCCGACTTCAAGAGCACATTCGAAACCCCTGAATCCCAGGCCATTCGGACGCCGGTGACCGCGAGAACCGGACTGCGATAGCCAGCCGATCAAGCATCGCCGGGACGCGATCGCGGGCGCCGGATCACCGATCCGGGGTGGCGGGCCAGCGGGTGGAGCCGAGTTCACGTGAGATGGTGCGGGCGGTGGTGCGGACTGCGTCGACGGTGGCGTCGGAGGCGGGCCAATCCGGTGTCGGGATGACTGCGCCGACCGCCCCGACGACGCTGCCCGTGCGGTCGAAAATGGCTCCCGCCACACAGGATTCGCCGAGCACGGCCTCGTCGCATTCGTAGGCGAGACCCGACGATGCGACCGGTCGCAGGTGTTCGAGGAAGGCCACGGGATCGATGATCGTCTCGCCGGTCATGCTGCGCAGCGTCGTCGCGTCGAGCGGCGCCAGGAACGCGAGCATGGCCTTGCCGAGAGCACTTGCGTGGGAAGGTATTTCGATGCCGACCTCGGGCATTTGCCTACTGCCGTCCGGCCGGGGTTCGTGATGGATGATGACCACATCGTCGCCGAAGAGCACGCCGACCCGGACGGCGAGTCCGGTGGTCCGCGCCAGTTCGTGTGCCCAGGTGAGGGCTCTGGCCCGCAGGTCGAGCGTGTCGAGGTAGACGTTGCCCAGCCGCAGCACGGCGGGCCCGAGCTGATAACGCCCGCCGCCGTGTTCCTGCACGACGACACCGTGAGCGGCGAGCGTCCGGACGATGCCGTGCACCGTTGTCGCCGCGAGCCCGAGCTCCGCGGCGAGCTCGGACAGGGTCATCCGCCGCGCGCCCTGCAGCGCGAACAGTATGCGAACGGCCCGGTCGACCGACTGGATCACGCGACTTCCTCCATCGAATCCCACCGACTCTTGTGACCTGCGCTACATCCACGTACTCTACGAATTACATTCGACATTGTCGAATATCGTTCGAAACAATCTCGGGAGTCTCCCATGGATGGACTGCGGACGCCGCAGAAACTTGCGGCGGAAGTGCTCGGCACGGCGTTCCTCGTCTTCATCGGCGTCGGATCGGTACCTGCCACGCTCATGGTGAACGGCGACGCACCGTTCACGATGGCCGACCTCGGCATGATCTCGCTTGCCTTCGGCACCGTGGTCCTGGCCACCGTGTATGCCTTCGGGCACGTCTCAGGAAACCACATCAATCCGGCGGTGACCCTCTCGCTCGCGTTGAACGGGCAGTTCCCGTGGCGGCAGGTCCCGGCCTACCTCGCCGCCCAGGTCGCGGGTGCGGTGCTGGGCGCGTTCGCCATCATCGGGGTGCTCGGCGACCGTGCCAGCGAGGTCGGTCTCGGCGTCGCCGCCTACGGCCAAGGCGTCGGCGCGGGGCAGGCGTTCATCGCCGAGTTCGTAGGCACCTTCATTCTCGTGCTGACCGTGCTGCTCGTCGTGCACCGCGCCGCTGCGCCCGGCTTCGCAGGCGTCGCCATCGGACTCGTGGTGTTCGCGGCCATCATCCCTGTCGCACCCGCCACCGGCGCGTCCATCAACCCGGCGCGCACGCTCGGGCCGATGCTCGTGCAGCAGGTGTGGGGCGCGGATGTCGCCTGGGGACAAGCCCCCGTGTATCTCGCCGCCGAATTCCTCGCCGGTGTCGCCGCGGCCTTCGCCGCCCGCGCCCTGACCCACATCAAGACCTCGGCAGGCGCGAATCACGACGCGCTCGAAACCGCTGCATAACAGGAGAATTGATGAAGAAACTGATCAACGATCCGGCCGGCGTCGTCCGGGAAGCGCTGTCGGGCATGGCCGCGGCCCACCCCGAACTGCGGGTCGATATCGAGAACAAGGTCGTGTTTCGCGCCGACGCACCGAGACCGGGCAAAGTCGCGTTGCTGTCGGGCGGCGGTTCCGGGCACGAACCGATGCACGGCGGCTTCGTCGGCGCGGGCATGCTCGACGCCGCCTGCGCCGGAGAAGTCTTCACCTCCCCTGTCCCGGACCAGATCCTCGGTGCCACCACGGCCATCGACGCCGGTGCCGGTGTCCTGCACATCGTCAAGAACTACACCGGCGACATCATGAACTTCGAGATGGCTGCCGAGCTCGCCGCCGCGGAAACCGGGGTCGAGGTCACCGCGGTGGTGGTGAACGACGATGTGGCCGTGCAGGACAGCCTCTTCACCGCGGGCCGCCGTGGCGTCGGCGCCACCGTCGTGCTGGAGAAGATCGCGGGCGCCGCCGCCGAACAGGGCAGGTCGCTCGCCGAGGTCGCCGAGGTCGCCCGCACCGTGAACGCCAACTCACGCAGTATGGGCATGGCGCTGACCTCCTGCACCGTCCCCGCCGCCGGTAAGCCGACCTTCGCGCTGAGCGAGACCGAGATGGAGATCGGCGTCGGCATCCACGGGGAACCCGGCCGCCATCGCGCGCCGCTCGCGCCCGCGCGGGAGGTCGCCGCAATGCTGGTGGAGCCCATCCTCGCCGATCTGCCGTTCACCAAGGGCGACACGGTGATCTGCTTCGTGAACGGGATGGGCGGCACGCCCCTGCTGGAGCTGTACGTGATGTACAACGAGGTGGCCCGCATCCTCGGCGGCCACGGGATCGGCATCGCCCGCTCCCTGGTCGGCCCGTACATCACGTCGTTGGAGATGGCGGGATGTTCGGTGACATTGACCAAGGTCGGCGACGACCTACTGACTCTGTGGGATGCGCCGGTGCGCACGCCCGCCCTGCGCTGGGGAGTGTGACGATGATCGATCCGATCCACTGGGTGCGCCGCTTCGCCGAGCTGATCGACGAGCACACCGACGAACTCACCGAGCTCGACGCGGCCATCGGCGATGCCGATCACGGCAGCAATATGCAGCGCGGGACGGCGGCGGTCGTCGCGGCGCTCGCCGAGGACGCGCCGAGGACACCGACCGAACAGCTGAAACAGGTCGGCATGACGCTGATACGAACGATCGGCGGTGCGAGCGGGCCGCTCTACGGCACGTTCTTCCTGCGCTGCGCGGCAGCCGCGGGCGAAACCGACTTCGACGCGGCGGGTTTCGCGAAGGCGTTCCGGGCCGGGCTCGACGGGATCGTGGCACGCGGCAAGGCTGAGTCCGGGGACAAGACGATGTTCGACGCACTTGCGCCCGCAGCCGACGCGCTCGACGAGCGCCTCGCTGCCGGGGACGATCTCGCCGCGGCACTCGAGGCCGCGGTAGCCGCGGCCGAGGCCGGACGCGACGCGACCATTCCGATGCTCGCACGCAAGGGCCGCGCCTCCTACCTCGGCGAACGCAGTGTCGGGCATCAAGATCCCGGCGCGACCAGTGCGGCACTGCTGGTGCTCGCCGCGAGACAGGCGGTTCGATGATCGGCATCGTCGCCGTCTCACACAGCCGTGCCCTCGCTACCGCCGCCGTTGCGCTGGCCACCGAGATGCTGCACGACCAGCCGATCCGCATCGAGGTGGCGGCCGGGCTCGACGAGCACACCTTCGGTACCGACGCGATCGCCGTCGCCGAGGCGATCGCCGACGCCGACTCCGGCGACGGCGCACTGGTATTGATGGACCTCGGCAGTGCCGTGCTCTCCGCCGAGCTCGCGGTGGATCTGCTCACGACGCCCCATCAGGTGCGCTTGTGTTCGGCGCCGTTCGTGGAGGGCCTGATCGCGGCCGCTGTCGCTGCGGCCGGTGGCGCGGGGCTCGCGGAAGCCGCGGACGAGGCCGAGAACGCCTTGGCGGGCAAGCAAACTCACCTCGAAGGACAGCCAGCCGCGACAGCGGACAGTGCGCCCGAACCGATGCCGGCCGAAGCCGAGGGTATGCCGCGAGTACTGTCCGGAAGCGACCCGACAGCGTCGTCGGCCGTGAACGCGGGCATCAACAGCTCAGAGCCGACCGCGACCGGCACATTCGTCGTCACGAACGACCATGGGCTGCATGCCCGCCCGGCGGCACGCCTCGTTGCCGAGATACGCCGCCTCGCGGCGACCGTCCGGCTGCGCAATCTGACGACCGGCGCTGGGCCCGCCTCGGGAACAAGCTTGAGCCGCGTCGCCGCCCTCGGCGCGCTCTTCGGCCATGAAATCGAGGTCGTGGCAACAGGTTCGGGCGCGAAGGAGGCGGTGGATGACGTACTCGCACTCGCCGCGCGCCGATTCGACGAGACGGCCGGTCGGGCCATCGCTGAGCCGGACGCTGCCGGGTCTTCCACTCGCATCGGCAAGGCGGCGGGCACGTATCCCGCGCCCGCCGGTCGCCCACTTGCCGCGCCGATGGATCACGGCACAGACCAATTCGCCAGGCCCACCGGTTATGGCGAAGGTCCATTTCCCACACTTGCGGGTCAGGGGGCAGGCGCAATCCCCTCACCCGCCGGTCAGGGCGCGGGCTCATTGCTCTCGTCCGCCGGTCAAGGCCCAGGCGCGACTTCCACACCCATCGAACAGAGCGCGGGGCCGATTCCCGCATCTGCGGGCGTCGGTATCGGGCGCGCTTGGCGGATCGGGCAGACCGAATTCGACCTTCCCGAAACTCCCTCCGGCCCACCACAAGTGGAGCACGAACTGTTCGACGCCGCGATCGCGGCCGTGCGTGCCGACATCGAGCGGACTCGCGCGCATGCGGGCGCGGAGGCCGAAATCTTCGAGGCGCACCTGCTGCTCCTCGATGACGACGAACTGATCGGCGCGGTTTATCAGGGCATCGATGCCGCGGGCTCCGCGCCCACCGTGTGGGCCCAGGTACTGGAATCCGCTGCCGCCGAACTGGATCGGCTCACCGACGACTACCAGCGGGCCCGCGCCGCCGACCTGCGGGCCATACGCGACCAGGTGCTCGCGGCCATGCTGGGCCACACCACCGAGATGATCAGTCGCGCAGGCATTCTCGTCGCCGCCGATCTGACTCCCGCCCAGGCGGCCGGACTCGACCGCGATCTCGTCACGGGAATCGTGCTCGCTCAGGGCAGCCCGACCTCGCACAGCGCCATCATCGTTCGCGCGCGTGGCATCCCCGCCGTGGCCGGTGCGGGTTCCCCCGTGCTCGAGGTCCCGGACGGGACGGTAATCGCGTTGGATGGCGGCACCGGCAGACTTGTGATCGAGCCCGAGGCGGCAACCCTCGCCGCCTTCACCGGGCTCGCGATCTGGCAACGCGAACAACGTCGAGCCGCCGAAGCGGAGGCCGACAAACCCGCGATCACCCGTGACGGGGCGACCATTCACATCGCGGCGAATGTGGGCGGCGACGTCGAGGCGACCGAAGCCGTGCGCAACGGCGCGGACCTGGCCGGGCTGGTGCGCACCGAGTTCTTGTTCCTCGGCCGCGCCGACGCCCCCTCCATCGAGGAGCAGGAGCAGGTATACCGTGCGGTGGCCGAGGCATTCGGTGGTCGCCGCATCGTGCTGCGCACCCTCGACGTCGGTGGCGACAAACCGCTCCCCTACATCGATCAACCGACCGAGGCGAACCCCTTCCTCGGCGTCCGAGGCATCCGCCTCGCCCTTGCCCGCCCCGCATTGCTGCGCGACCAACTGACCGCCATCTGCCGAGTCGCCGCCGACCATCCAGTGAGCGTGATGTTCCCCATGGTCACGCAACTGGACGAGCTGCTCGCCGCCCGCCGAATCCTCGACGACGTCGCCCCGTCCGGTGTCACGCCAGAGGTCGGCATCATGGTGGAAGTGCCCGCGGCAGCGGCGAAAACGGCGATATTCGCCGACCACGTCGACTTCTTCAGTATCGGTACCAACGACCTCACCCAGTACGCCCTCGCCGCCGAACGCGGTAACGAAGCCCTCAGCACCCTCGCCGACCCCCTCGACCCCGGCGTCCTCCGGCTGATCGCCATGGTCTGCGAATCAGCCGGATCCGCACGAGTAGCGGTCTGCGGCGAAGCCGCCGCGGACCCGGTGGCAGCCCCCCTGCTACTCGGCCTCGGCGTCCACGAACTCAGCGTCGCCCCACCCGCGATACCACTCGTCAAGGCCGCCGTCCGCGACCTGGACCTGACCGAATGCCGACAGGCGGCAGCCAAGGCGCTGCGTTGCGCGTCGGCCGCTGAGGTACGCGCCCTGGTTGGCTGAGGTGTTGTCCCGGTCAGCACGCCGACCGCTGGCCGGGTCCTACCGAGCCCCGACGACTTCGGCGCACCTCATTCGGTGGACAGCGGCGCGGCTTTGATGAACCAGTTGATGATTTCCTCACCGGCGAGGATGCCCGAGGCCCTGGTGATGGTGAGATTGGGATGGGTGAAGTTCAGTTGCTCGAGTTCGCCGTGGCGGGGTCGGATGGCCGAGTCGGCCGTGCGGAGCATCTCGGCATCCAGTGCGCCGTCGCCTGCGGCGAGAGTCATTGCGGCATGGGATAGCTCGCCGTTCTCGACCAGTCGGCGACGAACCTCCTGGACGGCGCGGCTCTTGCAGACGGCCGTCGGCATGGTGTAGATCTTGCGCCCCTGCTGGGAGGCCGACCACCCGCGAGAGCGGCACCAGGCGTCCCATTCGGCGAGAAAACCCTCCGGCACCTCTTTCGGCTTGACCACCAGATAGTTGAACAGGTGGTCGGCGACACGGAACTTGGTCACCCAGCTGTCATCGATGCGCGCACGGAGCTCGGCATTGATCTCCGACAGCGTCGCGCCGCCCGCACGAACCTGGTCGTCGATATCGATGCGCCAGCGCATATCGGGAACACCGTCGACGAGGATATTGCCGCCATTGCTGGTGATCGCGTATCGCCATGGCGCGCCTGGCAATTGGATGCGTTCGAACTGCTTGATGGTGCGGGTGGTCGTCGGAATGACGGCGGCGGGTTCGGTCAGGGTCTGCATCCGCAGGGCCGCCGCGGTTGTCATGAAAGACAGCGGCTCGCCTTCCAGATGCTCCACACACACCGTCGGCACCGCGGTGGCCGCGCTGAAAGCGTTGCGCGAGTAAATCATCGTCCGGTCCAGGTCGGTGGCTACCAGCGTCTGTCTTCGTAGACTTCGTAGGTCCATCATTGTTGTACGTCCTCGATCAATCCCATGCACGAATAGGCGAGGTCCGACACGACCTCCACCGGGACACCGCGGGCCGCGGCAAGCATGCGCAGGTGGGCGTGCTCGGGCGCATCGGCCTCGCGGACGAGCACCCGCCACGGCACGCGACGCAGCAGCACCCTGGTGGTCTCGCCGACACCGGGTTTCACGAAATTCACGCTGCCGATGCCGTACTGCTCGCGCACCTTCTCCACCGAGGCCCAGCCCGACCAGGTCGGTGTCCGATCGCTGTCGCGGATGGCGGCGACCTCGGCGGGCACCCGGTCTCGGACCGTGTCGAAAGCGCCGCTCACCGCGTCGAGCAGGCGCACCGAAACATCGTCGCCGTTCAGCTCGCGATAGAACTTCGCGCCGTGGAAGTCGCCGGATCCGATCAGAGTGTCGTTCAATACGGTGCGTGAAATCAGGCCGGAGACGGTCGAATTCAGGCAGGCCGACGCGATGAGGAAGTCATCGCGGGTGCCGTAGGTGCGCACGCAATGCCCCGGGTCGGCCAGGACGGCGAGTTCGTCGTTGAACCGAGCGCCACCGGCGGCGTGGTACGCGTCGAGGGCTTCGGTGAGTTCCCTGGCGATGGCGCCCTTGCCGGTCCAGCCGTCGACGAACACCACCGACGCCGGATCATGATGCCTGGCAAGGTAGTCCAATGCGACCGCGTCGATGCCGCGATCACGCACGATCGACACCGCATAGTGCGGCACCTCGAGACTCGGCAGGTCACTACAACGGCCTGCGGCCAGCCAGCGGCGCATGAGGATACCCACTGGAGTGCCCGCGCGAGCCAACGACACCAATACGATGTCGTTGCCGCGCTCGGCGACAACCAGTTCCGCCACTGTCGCGACGGCAAGTGCGAGCCGTTCGGCACTGGCCTCGAGCACGTCGTCGAACAACGACCGATAGGCCGCGTCCGGCTGGTATTCGATCGGCAGCGATTCCGCGTAATGCGCGACCCCCGCTTGGATCCGTTGCTCCCGCTCGGCGACGTCCGCCTCGAGGTCGACGTCGGAAAGATCCTTCAGGAGCCAGGAAACCTCTTCAGGCGCATACGATCCGAAGTCCGGACCGTGCAGCGGGGCGGGAAGTTCGACTGCGGGGACGGTATTCACAGCAGCTGACCTCATCATCGCGTCGGTGTCGGGCAACGCCGTACCCGACGGCAATTGATCGACCCGCTCTGCGTGCAGCATGCGCGGATCAGCACCCGGCAGCACCGCGACGACGACATCCGCGCCGGAGGCGGTGAGCACATCGATCAACCCACCATCGGCGACGAGTTCTGCGGTGTCGGCAGGGGAATCGACGACGACGACCAGGACCGGATCGACCTCCGCCGCGCCGCCCGCTGTGGAGTTGTCCGAGAGCCTGCCGAGACTTTCGCCGGCGCCGGCGAGTCGGCCGGACCGCCGCACCGACTCCGGATCGCGCGCTCCGGAGAACTCCTCGGCCCAGTGCGCGTTGTACAGGTAGCGCGGCTGCTCCTGACCGACCTCCGGTGCCAGGAAACGGAATCCACGGCGCAGTGGATAGCCGGGTTCGTCCAGTACATACGCCGGTGACCGGGTAGTGGTCTGATACCTGGTCGGCAGGCCGGATTCGGCGAGTTGCGCCGCCAGCCGAAGCGGCATGTACATCAGCTCTTCGTGCGCGAGCACGATGACCGCCCTGCCGGGGAATTCCGCATCGAGCTTCGTCCGCACCACCCCGGTCGCAGCGGCGACAGCGGAATCGAACGCGATCATGTCCGAACGCAGAATCCCATGCCTGCCGCCCTCCGGCACCGCCGCGGGCCATGGCAGTTCCATTCGCGTGAACGAACCTCGCTGCTCGGCAATGGGATTCAGCTCTGGCTCGGGTAGCGCGGCGACCGCGTCCACCAGTCCGTCCGGCAACGCGGTGCGGCCGGACGCGAGGCACACCGTGTCGATCCGCGCGCCGATTCGCTGCGCCGCCGCCTCGAAGGAGGCGCGATCGTTCTCGGTGCGCATATCCACCAGCGAAGCAAGCAGGTAGTGCGACCTCGGCGAGAACGCGTGCAGCGCATAGATCGCATCGAGAGCCGTAGCGCCGGTGGATATCTCGTCGTCCACCAGCACGAGAGGGAGGTCGTTGGCGAAAATATCGGCCGGTGCGGGTTGTAGCTGGTGCGACGTGGCGTGCGAATGCCCCTCCTCGAACCCGGTGAGCGTCTCCGCTTCGGCGACGTCTCGCCGGGTCGAATGCAGGTAGCAGCCCGCACCGATTCGCGCCGCCACACAATGGCCGAGACCTGTTGCGGTTTCGGCGAACCCGAGCACGACCGCTTCCCGCTCACCGAGCACTCCGCGCACCAGGTCGCCGAGCCGGTTGCCCGCATCGAGCACCACCCGCGGGTCTGTCGGAAGATGCTTGCCGAGCACGGTCGACACCAGCAGATGCGCACGTCGCGGGTTGCGGCGCAGGCCGGGCTGGATCAGCGACTCGATCGACAGTTCTACCGGTAACGCACTCGTCGCCGCGTCGGGATCGACCGGCCCGTAGGAATCGTCGTGGAACAGTTCCATACCGAGCGTCCTCGTCGCCCAGGGGATGGCAGTCCCGATCAGGTCAGTAGACGCGCCACTCATACCTTCACCATCGCCGACAGCAGATCCACGAACGAAACTCCCTTATTCGCCACACCGAACACTCGCGCCCGCAGCAGCGTCTGCCGCGCCCAACTGCGGTGCGGGCGCATCTCGTTCATCTTGTTGCGGTATCCGGATGCCGCAACGCCACCCACGTCGACCTGCAGGATGTCGAGCGCGTCGGAGTACTCCTCGTGCGTCACCACCGACAGCGCGTGCACGGCGGCCACGTGCGAGGGGTGGATCACCGTCTTGCCTTGGATGCCGTTGGCCCGGTCCAGCGTGATTTCGCGCAGCAGCCCGTCCAGATCCCGGCTGACCAGATATTGCCGAAACGGCACCGCGTCGGACTCCGCGAAGGGCGCGGTGCGCAGCAGCGGCCGGAACATCCGCTCGTGATCGGCGAAGTACTCCCATACCGGACCGGTGATGACGAAACCCGTACCATCCGCTCGCCCAAGGTAATTCACGATGTCGGCGATGACATCGGCGACCACTCGCACGTCGTAGATGGTCAGATCCCGGTCGCGCCGGATGCCGAAGGTCGAGCACATATCCGTCGCGCCGACCCGCACCGCGAGCACCCGCTCCCGATGCTCGGCGAGCAATGTCGCGATCTGGGTCAGCTCGTCGTCGCGGGTCTGCCGATGCACCAGTCCCGCCGATTCGAGCACCGGCATCCCGTATATCGGCCGGTCGAGCAGCTCCGCGGCGGTCTCGAGCGCGTCGAGATATTTGGTTCCGGTGGTGCTGTCGAATTTGGGGAAGACGAATCCGGTGAGCACCGCGGCACCGGCCCCGAGCTGCTCGACGATCTCGGTGATCGCGTCCGCGTCGCGAACCCGGACGAACAGCAGCGGATTCGGATCCTCGCTGCCTGCCAGCAGATCCAGCGTCGCCACCGTCTGCTGCTTGGCGAATTCCACCTCGTGGTCGGCGACCGCGTCCTCGAGATCGATCACCATCGAGCACACGCCGCGCTCGGCGCGTTTGGCGATCGTCACGGCCAGATCCGGCCGGGTCGCGGGTGCGTACAACGTCGCGCCGAGTGCGATCGCCAGCAGCTCCCGGTCGGCGTGGTCGCCGAAAGGTTCGGGCTGCCGATGGAAAAGGTGCCGTGCCTCGGGGCCGTGCAGCTGCCGAAAATGGCGCAGCGGCAGTCGTTTCCGCAGGGAAACCGCCTGCGGGACGGCGATGCCTGCGGTCATCGTTGCCCCATCCTCATTCTCGTCGTGGTCCTGCTTGTTTTCTCATTCGATCCACTACCCCGGCTATGAATTCGGTGACGGAATCCAGTTGCGTCACATAGGCCCAGTAGTCGGGGTGCCGCCCCGACAGTGTTTCGGCGATTCGGTCGATTCGGTCCACCTGTGCATCGAGCACAGATCCCCATTCGGCGGTGAGCCCCCGGCCCACCGCGAGCATTTGTGCGTCCCGCAGCCGAAATCGTACGGCCTTGGCCTTCTCTTGCGGATTGTCCCGGACTTCGCGCAGCGTGGTGAGCCGTTTGGTCACGGCGTCGACCTGCTGCTCGGCCTCGGTCAGAGACCCGCGCGCGGATGTGGTCAGATCAAGTGCAGACTCCGGGTTGTTCTTGGCCAATGCCACGCGCGCCTGTACCAGATCCGCGTCCGCGGCATCGATGGCCCGTTGGCTTTCCCGCCCATTGTTAGCCAGATCCGCGGAACTTGCAGCATTGAACTCGCGCAGCAGCGTAGAGAAGGCCGGCACCAGCCGTTCGGCTCTGGTGCGCACGGCCGCCAACCTGGTGCTCGCCGAGCTGATCGCGGTGGTCGCGGCCTGTTCGCGAGATGGGGCCTGCGCCAATGCTTCTGTCAATTCCTTGGTGGCCGCTTCGAGTCGATTGGCAGCGGCCCTGACGGTCGCGGCAGCCTCGGGACCTGCGGCTTCCAGTGTGATCATGGCCTCATCGAGGGCGGTGGCGGCCCGTCGCACCGACGGATAGCCTGCGTATTCGGACTCGGCCGCCTGCCTGCGAACACCCGCCGCGGTGATCTTCACCTGCTCGGCCAGTTGCGGCACCGTCCGATACACGGCCAGGGCGCGCTCGAGTTGTGCCTGATTGCCGCCGTAGAACTCGTCCACCGCGACTGCCGCCGCATTCAGCTGCCGGACCAGCGCATCGGCGCGGGCCTGCCCCTGCTGGACGGGGGCGCCGTCGCGGTCGGCCGTATCCAGCTCGTCGTTGAACGCCAGGTACGCCCCCGCCGCGTCATAGCACCGGCTGCGCACTGTTTCCCAGTGCGCGCTCATCCGTCGATCCGGGAACACCTGCTCGGCGGCGTGCACGGCCGCCTCGGCCGCGCTCTGGCGCCGATCCATATCGAGGAACGCAGCAGTCAGCGCCGGTCGGGCCTGCTGAATCCATTCATTGTGCCCCGATGACCGGAACCATCCACGCCTGCGGCCTGCCACGTCCCGATGGTAAGCGGTGGACTCGCCCGCGCCCGCCCGACCGCGAGACTGCCCTGCGGCCGCGCCGCTCCCGGCGATGTTCCAGTTCGCCAGGGGTTCCACGGGTTCCTACGCAAGTTCGCCGAAACCTACTACTGTCGTATGGCGTACCCGGCGATTCGGACATGCTGGGAACCTCAAACGTCTATTGAAAGGGATTTCCGCATGGGTGTCAGTTTGTCCAAGGGCGGCAACGTCTCGCTGACCAAGGCGGCGCCGAACCTGACCGCCGTGGCAGTCGGTCTCGGGTGGGACCTGCGGTCCACCACCGGCACCGACTTCGACCTCGATGCCAGCGCCATCGCGACCGGTGCGGACAAGAAGGTGCTGTCGGACCAGCACTTCGTCTTCTTCAACAACCTCAAGTCCCCCGAAGGCGCCATCGAGCACGCCGGTGACAACACCACCGGTGAGGGCGAGGGCGACGACGAGGTGATCAACGTGGACCTGGCGGCCACCCCGCCGACGATCGAGAGCATCTTCTTCCCGGTCTCGATCTACGACGCGGACGGCCGTCAGCAGTCCTTCGGTCAGGTGCGCAATGCCTACATTCGCGTTGTCGACCGCAGCAACGGCACCGAACTGGCTCGCTACGACCTCACCGAGGACGCCTCCACCGAGACCGCCATGGTCTTCGGTGAGCTGTACCGCAACGGGGCCGAGTGGAAATTCCGCGCCATCGGTCAGGGCTACGCTTCGGGTCTGGCCGGTATCGCCCGCGACTACGGCGTGAACGTCTAAGCACGACCTTGCCTGTCAGGGGGCTCGGCGACGGGCCCCCTGCTCGTGCGACAACGCGCCGAGACGCACGCAACATTGTTGGACAACCGCCGATTCAGCAGCCACGCTGGAACTAGCCGTCACCAACCCGGTCGCTTCATTCACACGTGCTCGGACGAACGTCCGAGTCGCCGCATAGGAAAGGTCCCCGCGTGGTCCTGCGCATTTTCGGCATGTCCTTCATCGTCACGGTGGTCTCGCTTATCGCGGCGTTCCTGTACGGCGGACCGACCGCGTTCGCGCTCGCCGCGATCCTCGGTATCCTCGAGGTCTCGCTGTCGTTCGACAACGCGGTCATCAATGCGACTGTGCTGGAACGAATGAGCCAGTTCTGGCAGAAGATCTTCCTCACCATCGGTGTGGTGGTCGCAGTGTTCGGCATGCGCCTGGTCTTCCCGCTGGCGATCGTATGGATCACCGCGGGCCTCGACCCGGTGAAAGCCTTCGATCTGGCGCTGAACCCGCCCGCCGACGGCGCCGCTACCTTCCCGGACGGCAGCAAGAGCTATGAGACGTTGCTCACCGACGCGCACCCGCAGATCGCCGCGTTCGGCGGCATGTTCCTGCTGCTGCTGTTCCTGAACTTCATCTTCGAGGAACGCGACATCACCTGGCTGTCCTGGCTGGAGCGGCCGCTGGCCCGAATCGGCAAGCTCGACATGCTTTCGGTGGTCGTCTCCGGCATCGCGCTGATCCTCACCGCGGAGATCATCGCCACCGAGCACGAGCGCGCCACCGTTCTGGCCGCGGGCCTGCTCGGCATGATCACCTACATCGTGGTGGACGGGCTCGGCTCGCTGTTCCACACCGAGGAACACAGCGAAGGTCCTTCGGAGCTCGCCAAGGCCACCGGCAAGGCCGGGTTCTTCTTGTTCCTGTACCTGGAAGTGCTCGACGCGTCGTTCTCCTTCGACGGCGTGATCGGCGCCTTCGCCATCACCTCCGACCCGATCATCATCGCGCTCGGCCTCGGCCTGATCGGCGCCATGTTCGTCCGCTCCATCACGGTCTACCTGGTACGCAAGGGCACGCTCTCGGAGTTCGTGTACCTGGAGCACGGCGCACACTGGGCGATCGGCGCGCTGGCCATCATCTTGATGATCTCGATCGGCGTGCACGTCAATGAACTCATCACCGGCCTGATCGGTATCGCGTTCATCGGCGCGGCGTTCATCACCAGCGTCATTCGCAACCGTCGCGAGGATGATGCCGAAGAAGTGAAGAGCGAACGGGAACCGACGCCGGTAGGCTGACATTCGGCAGACAGCCGACGGACTTCGAGCGGCAATGGCTGAATTTCAGCCATTGCCGCTTTCTTTTGTGTACGAGGGGAATCGCTCCGATGGCGAAGGACAACACTCCCGGCGGCGTCGACCAGCCGACATTGACGCTGTCGAAAGCAACGCCGAGCACCACCCTCGTCAAACCCGGTGACCAGCCCGGAGTCATGCGGGTGAACCTGAATTGGACCACCGGCTCGAAGGGTTTCTTCCGCAAGTCCAAGCCCATCGAGCTGGAGCTCGGTTGCCTCTATGAGCTGTCCAACGGGACCAAAGGCGTGATTGCGGCGATCGGAAACAACTTCGGCGCACTGGATTCCGAGCCGCACATCGTCCTCGACGGAGACGATCGCGGCGATGCCGCGAACGCCTGCGCGAACCTGCACATCGATCTCGCCAGGCCAGAACTGTTTCGGCGCATCCTGATCTTCGCCGCCGGCTCCGACGGCGTGCCGGACTGGGCCGCCGCCCATGGCGTCGTCACCCTGTTCCCCACGTCCGGCCCGCAGATCGAGGTTCGCCTCGACGCCCCGGTGCGCGTCGCCGACTCGTGTGCCGTTGCGCTGCTGCAGCATCAGGGCACCGGCATCACTGTGCACCGCGAGGTCCACTATGTCGAGGGCGCCCAGCGCGCCATCGACAAGGCCTACCGGTGGGGCATGGACTGGCACGGCGCGAGCACGTAGCTCAGCGCACGCCCACCACCACCGCTTGCGGCTGTTCGACCGCGGCAACGGGTCGCCGGGACGCGAGCACCATGCCGATCACGCCGATCGCGAGTCCGCCAACGGTCAAGGGCCGCAACGGTTGGTCGACCAGCAACCAGGCGAGGGTCGCGGTCACCACCGGCGTCGCGAAGAACAATCGGCCGACCCGGGTCGCATCCCAGCGCCGCAGCATGTGGTTCAGCAGCAGGAACGCGACCATCGAGTTCATGAACACCATCCAGGCCACTGACTGCGCGAAGCGGCCCATATCCCAGATGTGCAGTTGGCCACTGGCCCAGGCCGATACGCCCGCGATGGGCGCGCTCGCCACCACGTGCACCGTGGTCGCGGCGCGTGGATCGACCCGCGGGACGAACCGTTTCTGATACACGGTCCCGATGCTCAGGCCGAGCAATCCGACCACGCACAGCAGCAACCCGACCATCGACATGGTCGACTGGTCCAGCACGGCCAGCCCCACACCGACGCCGCCGATCCCGAAGCCGAACCACTGTCGCACCGTGACGGTTTCGCCGATGAATCCGGCGAACAACGCGATGACCACCGGATTCAACCCCTGCACCAGCGCGATGACGGCGCCTGAAACATGGTGGCTCATCGCGGTATAGAACGCACCGAACTGCACGATCTGCATCAGCAGACCCGCGACGACCACATGCCGGAGCTCCGCTCCTCGTGGCCATCGGGCCCCCACCGCTCGCGCGTACAGCGCGAGCAACAGGCCCGCGATGGCGAACCGCACGAACAACACCATCAACGGCGGCGCGGCGCCGACTCCGATGATCCCCGCGATGAACGCGCTGCTCCACAGCACAACGAAGAGCGGCTGCATGGCCACCGTCGCGATGCGATCCTTCACGAGTCCTCCCGATGCAACCGGCTAAAGCGGTTACTACCGTCGCACCTTCTTCAATAACCTGTCAAGGCGGTTACTATGGGAGGGTGTTCGTCTTCGTAAGCGGTAACCTCGCCCTGGACTTCGCAGGCACGGTCAAAGCCCGGGCCACGACGTTCGACGACTACCTCCGCACGCCGGCCGACTTCGACGAATGGCTCATCGCCGCCGATCTGCTCGACGGCGAACCACACTGCGACACAGCGACATTCGACCGCGCCGTGCGCCTGCGCGAAGCCGCCTACCGGCTGGCCCTAGCCGCCGCCGACAACGAACCTTTGCCCGAGCCGGACCGAAGCATCGTCAACGAGTTGGCAGTCGGCGAACTGCCCCGTCTGACACTGCAATCCGATGCCACGCTGATCCGCACCGGAACTCCCGAGGCCGCCATCACGGCCATCGCCCGCGCCGCCGTCGAAATGCTCGGTGGACCCGATCGGCAACTGATCAAGGAATGCGGCCGCACGGCGTGCACCCGCCTCTATGTGGACACCTCACGCGGCAAGTCGCGCCGCTGGTGCGATATGACCCAGTGCGGCAATCGCGCCAAGAGCGCCGCATTCCGCGCCAGACAGGCCGCGGACTGAGCAAGCCACCCGATCGCCCGGCCTCTAAGCCACCGGCATCAAATCACCACGGTCCACACGCGAGATCGGCGGCGGCGCGGGCCGGAACCCGCGCGGCATCGCGCGCGCGAACAGGAAGAAGAACACCACGAGCAGAACGGCGCGACCCCAGACGCCGAACTGGACCACGTTCTCCATCAGATCCACCGAGGTGCCGGAACCGATCGAATAGAAGTACCGGAACACCCCGATGCCGATAGCCGCGTCGGCCACCAGGTACGCACCGATCGCCGACCACGGCACTTCGAGCAACACCAGGAACGGAATGAGCCACAACGTGTACTGCGGCGAATGCACCTTGTGGAACAACAGGAATCCACACAGCATCGCGCCGCTGACCCCGATCCACGGGAAAGCTCCGGTCGTGGTGAATCGCTTCCAGCCCAACCACATCGCGAGCGCGAAGGACGCGAGCACCAGGGTGGGCGAGGCGATCGACACCGCGTGCTGAAACGCCGTCTCGCTCTCGGCGTCCTGCCCGAACAGCTGCCGTCCCCAGTACCAAATGGAATTCGTGGTGATATCGGCCTGGCGCAGCTGCTGGAAGGTGATCGACGCCCGCCAGCCCTCGTAACCGGCGAGCGCGAAAGGCAGATTCACCGCCACCACAGTGCCGACGGCAGCGGCAGCCGCCATCACCGCACCGCGCACATCGAGCCGCGCAGGCTCGGGATCTTCCGCCTCGCGCTGACCACCGGTGAGCACATAGGCCAGCAAAGGCAGCACGAAGATGCCCGGGTACAGCTTGAAACAGAAACCGATGCCGAGCAATATCGCGGCCAGTATTCCCCTGGTGCGCAACGAATATCGGGTCATGGCGGTGACCACGTACACGGCGGCCACCGCCGTGCACACCACGGGTAGCTCCCAGTTGTGGAATGCGTACAGCACCAACGGCGGCCCCGCCGCCCACAGCAGCGCCGCACGTCCGGACAGTCGAACGAGCAACCACGCGGTCAGCAGCGCGAACGGCGCCAGCAGCAGCGCGGAGTGCAGCAGGAATTCGGCGTCATTGTGGGCGCCGACCGCACCGAGCCACATCAGCACACCACTGAGCACCGGATATTCGACCGCACCCCCGGTCAGGGTGCCGTCCTCGGTGATGCCGCCGTCGATATAGGGAAATACATGGTTGTCGATGTCGCGCCCGAGCCACAGGAATTGGATATCGGAATAACAGACATCCGAATCCTTGAGCACGTCGAACACCGAGCTGCGACCGTCTTCGGCGAACGGGGCGCCCGCACAGCGCGCCTTGTTCAGATACGCGAGCGCCAGCGTGAGCCCGCACAGCAACACCACCACCGCGGTGAGCGCCGCGGTGCGCGTCACACGGCCTGCGATCCTGTCGCTGGCGGCCAGTCCGGTCGGCATGAAGACCACCCTAAGTGGCCGGGCCGGGCCATGCCGGTGTCCCCCGTGAATGCGGTCACCCGCGCACCCACCCACCAGGGTGAAATTCGCGGGAGCCAGGCGGCGGTGGGGGCGTTTCGGTGCGGAAGGGCCGCTCATGTAGCCTTGTCGGGTTGCTGACGCAACGACCCTCCTGCCACGGAAAGTCCGTGGCCGTTTCCTAGTCCACAGGAGGTGATTGGTCCGTGCGTCATTACGAAGTGATGGTTATCCTCGATCCGAGCCTGGACGAGCGCACCGTAGCCCCGTCCCTGGAGACCATGCTCGGCGTGGTTCGTACCGAAGGCGGCAAGGTCGACAAGGTCGACATCTGGGGCCGCCGCCGTCTCGCCTACGAGATCGCCAAGCAGGCCGAAGGCATCTACGCGGTGGTCGATCTGACCGCTGAGCCCGCCACGGTCAAGGAACTCGACCGCCAGCTGGGCCTCAACGAATCGGTGCTGCGCACCAAGGTTCTGCGCCACGGCAAGTGACTCTCGATTGCGTCGGAGCCTGTCTCTAGGCTCTAGCGCAACAGCGAGTGCATTGCGGACTGCAACCGAGCAGGAGGAACCACATGGCAGGCGACACGGTCATCACCGTCATCGGAAACTTGACGGCCGACCCCGAGCTTCGATTCACGCCCGCGGGCGCAGCGGTGGCGAATTTCACCGTCGCTTCGACTCCCCGCGTGTTCGACCGTAATTCGAACGAATGGAAAGACGGCGAAGCGCTCTTCCTGCGCTGCAACATCTGGCGTGAAGCTGCGGAAAATGTCGCTGAAAGCCTGACACGTGGTTCCCGCGTCATCGTGAGCGGACGACTGAAGCAGCGCTCCTATGAAACCCGCGAGGGTGAGAAGCGCACGGTCGTCGAGCTCGAGGTCGACGAGGTCGGTCCCTCGCTGCGCTACGCCACCGCCAAGGTCGCCAAGGCCAATCGCGGCGGCGGCGGTGGCGGCGGATTCGGTTCCGGCGGCAGCGGTGGCGGCGGTGGCAACTTCGCCCCTGCCGGTGGCAGTGGTGGCGCAGGACGTTCCGGCGGCGCCGAGGACGACCCTTGGGGCAGCGCACCTGCGGCAGGTTCCTTCGGGGGCAACAGCCGCGTAGACGACGAACCGCCGTTCTGAGAACGGCATTCATCGGCCCGGATCCACTTGGGCCATCAATGATTACGGAGTAAGACATGCCTAAAGCGCCAGCGCGCGAGAAGGTGCTGAAGAAGAAGGCTTGCACCTTCTGCAAGGAAGCCAAGACCGGCACCGTCAATATCGATTACAAGGACACGCAGCTGCTGCGTAAGTACGTCAGTGATCGCGGCAAGATCCGCGCTCGCCGGGTGACCGGCAACTGCGTGCAGCACCAGCGCGACGTCGCCGTTGCCGTGAAGAACTCGCGTGAGGTCGCACTGCTGCCTTACGTGTCGACGGCTCGCTGAGACAGGGAGGCATCGCAATGAAGTTGATTCTGACTGCTGATGTGGACAACCTCGGTGCTCCCGGCGACACCGTGGAAGTCAAGGACGGCTACGGCCGCAACTACCTGCTGCCCCGCGGCCTGGCGATCGTTGCCAGCCGTGGCGCTCAGAAGCAGGTCGAGGGCATCCGCCGGGCGCAGGACGCCCGCAAGGTGCGCAACCTCGATCACGCCAACGAGCTGAAGCAGGCCATCGAAGGCCTCGAGGCCGTGGCGCTGTCGGTGAAGACCGCGGGCACCGGCAAGCTGTTCGGCTCGGTGACCCAGGCGGATGTCGCCGCGGCCATCAAGTCGGCGGGCGGCCCCGTTGTCGACAAGCGCAGCATCGAGCTGCCGAAGTCGCACATCAAGTCGACCGGCAAGCACGGCGTTGTGGTGCACCTGCACCCCGATGTTGTCGCCAAGTTCGACCTTCAGGTCGCCGCGAACTGAGTTCGCTCCGAAGGCCACTCTCGTGTTCGGCACGAGAGTGGCCTTCGACTGTAATAGCTAAATGTTTGCCCTCTGGCAAAAAAGGTGATCTGGGTCATTCCGGGCAAATCGCCGCAACGGTTCTACCTCCGGTTATTCCACTTGTGGATCGCCGAGAAAACCAACCGTCCGTAATGTGACCCAGGCCATATCGATAATCCACACTGTTTTACTCAACACGCCCGGCTGTTCAACTGGACCGACACGCCGACCTGACATTCATCCACACGTGGATAGATTCGGAAATCAATATCTATCAGCACGTTTGAATGGGATGACCTGGGTTTTCCCCAAGTAGTACACAGGGGGTGCACACCGTTGGGTAAACAGTCCCCAACTTATCCACAGGTGTGTGCACAGTCCGGTTTGGTGACCGCCCATCCGGTCGCCTAGGTTCGTCGCAATGTCATGAACGAACCAGCAGGACCGTCATGATTCGGTACCTTGCCGCAACGGTTGCTGGAACCCGCTGACGGCGCCCGCGAACGGTCGCAGCAGCACCCGCTACTGCGCGCCGAACGTGTCGGTACCCGGGAGTACAACGAGTCATCGATAGTGTGAATCCCGGTGGGGAAAGGACGGTCGAGTCTGGTGGCAGTCGTCGACGACCGCGGACACGCGGAATACTCCGAGCCGCCCGGCGAGGACTTCGGCAGGCAGCCTCCGCACGACCTAGCGGCCGAGCAGTCGGTGCTCGGTGGCATGCTGCTCAGCAAAGACGCCATCGCCGACGTCATCGAGGCGCTGCGGCCAGGCGATTTCTACCGTCCCGCCCACCAGGCCATCTTCGACACGATCCTCGATCTGTACGGCCGCGGCGAACCCGCCGACCCGGTGACCGTCGCCGCGGGCCTAGACCGCCGCGGCGAACTCAAGCGCATCGGCGGCGCCCCCTACATCGTCACCCTCACCCAAACCGTCCCGACCGCCGCCAACGCCGGCTATTACGCCGAGATCGTCGCGGAGAAGGCCATCCTGCGCCGCCTCGTCGAGGCAGGCACCCGCATCGTCCAATACGGCTACGCGGGCGCCGACGGCCAGGACATCGCCGAGGTGGTCGACCGCGCCCAGGCCGAGGTCTACGAGGTCACCGAACGCCGCACCACCGAAGACTTCCTCCCCCTCGAAGAACTCCTTCAGCCGACGATGGACGAAATCGACTCCATCGCCAGCCGCGGCGGCATCTCCCTCGGCGTCCCCACCGGCTTCACCGAACTCGACGAGGTCACCAACGGCCTGCACCCCGGGCAGATGATCATCGTCGCGGCTCGACCCGGTGTGGGTAAAGCACTGGCCCTGGACACCCCGCTGCCGATGCCGACCGGTTGGACCACCATGGGTGAAGTCCGCGTCGGCGACGAGCTCCTGGACGCCAAAGGCCGACCCACCCGCGTCGTCGCAGCCACCGACATCCTGGCCGACCGGCCATGCTACGAGGTCGAGTTCTCGGACGGCACTGTGATCGTCGCCGACGAAGAGCACCAGTGGCTCACCGAATCGAGCCTCCACAGGTTCAATCCGGTCGCGGTTCGAACAACCGGAGAGATTCTCCACTCTGTTCGCGGTATCGAGGGCGACCTGAACCACGTGGTGCCAGGTACGGCCGACGCTGGTCCCCGCCACATTGTGGACGTTCGTAAGATCGACACGGTGCCGGTGCGGTGCGTCGAAGTCGACAATGCCGAACATCTCTATCTCGCCGGGCAGTCGATGGTGCCGACACACAATTCCACCCTCGGCATGGACTTCATGCGCAGTTGCTCGATCAAGCACGGGCTCCCGAGCGTCATCTTCTCCCTGGAAATGAGCCGCACCGAGATTGTGATGCGTCTGCTGTCGGCAGAGGCGAAAATCAAGCTCGGCGATATGCGCTCCGGCCGAATGAGTGACGACGACTGGACGAAACTCGCGCGACGCATGAGTGAGATCAGCGAAGCGCCATTGTTCGTCGACGACTCGCCGAACCTGACCATGATGGAGATTCGTGCCAAAGCACGCCGACTCAAGCAACGCCACGACCTGAAACTCGTTGTCGTCGACTACCTCCAGCTGATGACCTCCGGTAAAAAGGTCGAATCCCGACAGCAGGAAGTCTCGGATTTCTCACGAAATCTGAAGCTGCTCGCCAAGGAGCTCGAAGTTCCTGTCGTCGCCATCAGCCAGCTGAACCGTGGTCCCGAACAGCGAACCGATAAGCGACCTATGGTCTCCGACCTGCGTGAATCGGGTTGCCTGCCTGCCTCGACTCGTATTCTGCGTGCCGACACCGGCGGCGAAACCACCCTCGGTGAACTGCTCGCCAACGGCGACCAGCCACTGGTGTGGTCGCTGGACGAGCGGATGCGCATGGTGGCGCGACCGATGGTGAAAGTCTTCCCGAGCGGTCGCAAAGAGGTTTTCCGTCTTCGTCTGGCTTCCGGTCGTGAGGTCGAGGCAACCGGCAATCACCCGTTCCTGACCGTCGACGGCTGGCTTCCGCTCGAAAAGTTGTCCGTTGATGACCGGCTGGCAACCCCGCGGCTTGTGCCGGAACCTGTACACACCACCCGGATCCCGGATGCCGAGGTCATCCTGCTGGCTCACATGATCGGCGACGGTTCGTGCGTCAAACGCCAACCGATCCGATACGCCAGCATCGATGAGGAGAACCTCACCGCAGTCACCGAAGCGGCGACCCACTTCGGAGTCACAGCAGTGCGCGACGACTATGCGGCGGCCCGAGTGACGACGCTACGATTGCGGGCCCCCGAGCACCTCACCCACGGAAAGCGCAACCCCATTGCGGCCTGGCTCGATGAGCTCGGCATGTTCGGCTTACGCAGCTACGAAAAGTTCGTGCCCCAGCCAATTTTCGCATTGCCTAACATCCAGATCGCGCTGTTCCTGCGACACCTCTGGGCTACCGACGGCTCCGTTCGCTGGGACGTCAAAGCGCGTCAGGCTCGTGTCTACTATGCGTCGACCAGCCGCCGCCTCATAGATGACGTAGCGCAGTTGCTGCTCCGGCTGGGGGTTCACGGCCGGATCAAGAAGATCACGAAGGCGGGTAACCGCGACTGCTGGCACTTGACCATCGACGGAGCCGACAATCAAACCATCTTCCTACGCGATATCGGCGTCCATGGTGCCCGCGGCAATGCAGCACGATCTGCGCTGACCGAACTGGAACCAATGGTCCGCAACACAAATGTCGACACGGTCCCCAAGGAAGTCTGGACCAAGATCCGCGGTCTGCTGTCCGCCAAACACATGACCCACCGGGAATTCTCCGCAGCAATGGGCTCCCGCTTCTGCGGATCAACCATGTGGAAGCATTCTCCGAGCCGCTCCCGTCTTGCCCGAGTAGCCGCTGTCCTGGACGACGCCGAAATCGAAATGTTCGCTACCAACGACGTCTTCTGGGACCGAATTGTCGAAATCACCAGTCTCGGCCGACAAGACGTCTACGATGGCACCGTTCCTGGCACACATAACTTTGTGGCCCAAGGGATTTCAGTGCACAACTCGCTGGAACAGGACGCCGACATGGTCATCCTGCTGCACCGCCCGGATGCTATCGAGCGAGACGACCCCCGCGGCGGCGAGGCCGACCTGATCCTCGGCAAGCACCGTAACGGCCCGACCGCCACCATCACCGTCGCCCACCAGCTGCACCTCAGCCGGTTCGTGGACATGGCACGGGGCTGAGCGGCCTTGTAGGGTCTCACGCCACGCTGCATAATCTCACGATCAACTTCGTCACTACTTCAGATATGAAGTCGGCGTGAGACAGGTTGCCGAAACTGCGAGGCGACATGAGATGTCAGTGGCGGTCCGGCCGGAAGCGCCCCTGCTGAACTGGGTTTCCGCGGTTAGGTGGACATGTTCGGTTACCAGCGCCCCGGCCTCATCGAGCTGGGCCGGCCGGTCTTGTCTCGGGACGAACAACACGCTGTGGTCGATCGATCGTCGAACCGGCATGGCGGTGGACGCGGAGCAGCCGCACCGTGACGCGTATCGGTGCGGCTGCCACGTTCAGCGGTGAGTGGATCTGCTCACCGTGTCCTCAGGAGTTGGATTCGATCTCGTTCACCAGCCATGCGCCCAGTTCCTGGGTCATAGCGGTGTGTCCCTCGTTCTTGCTGGCGCAGGCGAAAGCGTCGAGTTCGCTATCGCTGTCGCGGATCTCGCGATACAGCGCGTCACGGTTGTCGATCTCGCCGGTGGCGACGGCGCTGATGGTGGGAATGAAACAGGAGGTGTTGTACTGCAACTCGACCTCGGAGCCGAGCAACCCCATGAGCACGGCGGCCATCCCGAAACTGGCTGGGTTTCCCGGCAGTACCGGGTTTTCGGGGAACAGGCCGCCAGGGGCGCCATCGATATCGGGTAGTCCGTCGGTGCGGACCTCGATCAGGGGTTGTTCCGCCGCGTGCAGGGTGGCCACGACCTGCTCACCCTGCGCCTGGGTGCGCAGTGTGCCGTCGAGCAGCAGTTCGCCGCGACCGCTCACCGCCGTCAGCGCGGGACCGATCCCGTTTCCGTTACCGGTCCTGACTCCGTTGGCGACACCGATCTTGTGGATGCCCTGCGGCCATCCGCCCACCGCATCCAACTGCTGCAGGAAGGTGCGTCGTTCCGACGCCTGGTCCGGCTTGTCGCCGACCTTGCCGAGGTGCCAGCGAGCCATCTGCCGCGCGGCCGGGCTGTTGATCAGGTCGGAGAACTGGCCGAAGATGGGCGATGTCGCTCCCCACTTGTCCTTGAGGAAATGCGCGAAAGCCTGCATCGAGATCGGTAGCCATGCACCGTGATGCGGCGTGTCGTAGGACAAGTACACGCTTGTCTCGGGGTCGTCCAGGTCCCCATCATGCTGCATCTTGGCCAACGCGTAGCGGGTCACCATCCCGCCCATGCTGAAACCACCCACCACCAGTTTCGCCTTACCAGCACGCTTGCGAATGGCGGTCTCGATGCACTCGATGGCGGTGTTCGCGTTGTCCAGGATCGACGCTGTCCGGTTGGCGTAGCCCAGCACGATCACATCCCGGCCTATCGCGTGCAACTCGCTGATGAAGCGGTATCTCCCGTTATTCTCCAGACCGGCCCAGAGTTCGCCGAGGTCACTCGCGCCCAGCGAGAACCCGTCGGCGAGGATGACCGGTTTGACGAGCTGCCGCCGGTTCAGCGGGCTGTAGTAGACCCATGCGGTCCCACCGTGGAGGGGCCACTCATCGTCTGGCTCCTGCGGCGTGGGATACGCGGCGCGTGCCGCGGGACTGAGCGAACCCCAGATATTCACAACAGGCATCGTCCTGCTCCTCGACTGGTCGATTGACGCGTGGATTCACTGGACTGAGAAGGTCCGGGCACTCATGAGCGAGCGCGCGAACCGTTCATAGCGTATGACTATTTCCTTGCTGCGTGGCCCATTCGCTGGTCCCGAAAGCAGCGCCGACTGGTGACATTTTGATGTCACGTCACCGCCCGCACCTGCTGCGACCGACGACGAGGCCACATCGTGAGACAACCCGGACAACCACTCGTCGATAGCTTCGGGAGCTGCCAAGGGTGGCGAGAACCTACTGCTCTCCATAGGGGGACACCGCAGGCGGCGACACCGGACCGCAGGGCAGATTGCCCCTTCACCGGCGGGCGCGCCCTCTCGAGGGGTGCCAAATCGACAGCCCTCGGGTGTCGATCCAGCACCCGAGGGTGCCTGGGTACCTCAACCGATTCGGCGAAGACTTCAGGGGACAAACACCCACAGCAATCGAAGGACGAGTTTGAGTACACGCCGCGTAATGAAGACCTTGACCGTCTCCCTGCTGATCGCCGGTGGCCTGATCGGCGCCTCGGCCGCAGTCGCCCACACAGACCCGGTGACGAAACCGGCCGGGGTTGTCGCCTACTTCTGTACGTCGAACGGATCCACCTACGACGTCGGCAACAAGGTCTCCTATTCCGACGGCTCCTACGAGGTCTGCCAATTCGACGGCAGCTGGAAGCGGGTCGCGCCGCCCAGCAACCGCGGCCCAGGGCAGGTCACCCCCGGCTACGGCTCCTCGACTACCGGCATCACCCCTGGGTTTCGATGAACCTGCCCGCCCCCGGTAAGCAGGACGCCTAGCCGGCCCGGCGCGTGCGCCCGGCAGGGTGGACGCGCCCCGCGCAGGTCGAGCTATTGTCTAGCAATCGTGATGTGAGTTGCTGTCGCACTGAGTAGTCGCTGAGCAGCCGAGCTCCCTCGCTCGAGTGAGCCCCCGATTCAGGCAGGGCAGGTTCACATGAAGGTGTCTTCGGCGAAAGCTTCCACGCAGATTTCATGATCGGCGCCGCCATGGCTGGGCCGTTGGCGGTATTCGGCGCCACCGTCGCGGCGCGCTACTTCACAGACCCCGGCGGCGATGGCGTTCTACTGTGCGGTACTCGCCGCGCCGGTGGTTGCCCTGTCCATGGGCTACTTCCCGATCGGCGCAATGTAGCGGCACTGCTGTGGATTTCGCGCGCACTTCCTTGGATCCACACCGGCAGCAGCGAGGGATCGTTACTCGAGCCCAGCGCTCCGGGCGGCCAGGGTCTGCCGCCATTGCTCCATGGCCTGCCGGAAGGCCTCGCTCACGAGGAGAAGGAGTTCGGCGGAGGATTCGAAGCGGGCGCCCGCCGGGGTTGTGGCCCCGAGAATCTCGGCTGCGCGCTGCGATGCGGCCGCCAGGGCGTTGCTCATTTGTAGAGATGCGATGAGATTCCGGAGCCAGATCTCATCGTCGATGACGTAGCGTTCGCGGCGCTCGCCGGGCACCCGTTCCCGCCTGAGCATTCCCTGCTGTTCGAGGAAGGCGACGGCGTGCGAGACGGACGCAGGGCTGACGCGAAGCCGCGCGACCAGGTCAGCGGCGGTGAGAGCGCCGGAGTCGGTGATGTGCAGGCAGGTCAGCACCCGGGCCTCCATCCTGGGCAGCCCCTGCTGAACGAGGAGATCGGTGAAGGATTCCGTGAAGTCCTGGACCGCTTGGGGATCGCGCCCATATCCACTGTCGGGGATCGGCGGCGCGGGAGGCTGAGCCTGCTTGTGCCTGCGCGCGCGATGGCGTGTGGACTCGTGCGCCAGGTCCGCCCGGTAATCGTCGGGTCCGCCGTTGCGGGTGACCTCTCGCATGATGGTCGAGGCGGGCCGCTCTAGACGTCGGCCGATTTCCGCGTATCCGAGTCCCTCGGCCAGCCCCGTGGCAATGTGCCGGCGGTCCTCATCGGTGAGTCTGCCTCCGGGCATCGGTGCTGGTCTCCTGTCTGCCGACATGCGCGCAGTTCGGCGTCCGCGCACCGCTGCCAGTATGCATCCACTCGGAGCTCATTGCAAAGCTCAATGCGGATCATTCATTGCATTTACTGTCATTATCATTGCAAAGACAGCCGATACACCTTGCGTAGCTGGGAGAATAAATCAATCCATGTGTTGACGAATCTCTGAACGCAATGTAACTTTGCGGTCGTTCAGAGATTCCCAAACATTGACGGGTCTCGCAGATCGAAACACCGCACGCAAGGAGATTGATGATGGGAACCTCGGCTACTTCGAACTCGACCACTTCGACCTGGTCCGGCATGGTGCTGGTGGACGACACGGCGCTGGCCGTGACCGACACCGGCGGGTCCGGCCGTCCGGTCGTCTATCTGAACGGCTCCTATGCCGACCAGCGGCCGTGGCGGCCCGTGATCGCCGAACTCGGCACCGACTACCGGCACATCACCTACGACGAGCGCGCCCGCGGCAAATCGAAGCGGTCGGCGGACTACTCCTTCGAGGCGTGCCTGCGAGATATCGATGCCGTCCTCGAGGCGACCGGCGTGGACCGGCCGATCCTGGTGGGCTGGTCCTACGGTGCACTGCTCGCGGCACACTGGGCCGAACAGAATCCCGACCGTATCGCCGGGGTGGTGTCCGTGGACGGCGCCATGCCCTACGGCATCACCGGCGAGGAGGCTCGTGAGCGAATCCGGAAGCTGTTCCGCCGGATGCGGTTTCTTATGCCGGTGGCGCGCCCGCTGGGCTTGGCCGCCCGGATGACCGCCGACCAGCACGCCGAAGTCAACATCGAGGCCAACGAACTCCACGCCGCCCTCGCCCCGGTCCTCGACCGCGTGAGCTGCCCGATGCGGTACGTCCTGGCTACCGGTGGCAACCTCGGCGGCGCGGAGGAGGAGATGCAAGCAGTGCGGGCCTCACTCGATCCAGTACTCGACCGCAACCCGAACATCCAGGTCAGCGCGAAGGTCGCGAGCAACCACTCCCACATTCTGCGCAAGGACTTCCGAGCCGTCGCCGAGGCCGTCCGCGAGACGGCGGCGGCCCATGACCAGGAGGGTCCGTCGAGCCGATGACGGACGAGCTCACGATCGGCCGGGCGGCGGCATACAACGCCACGACGTACTCCGACCCGCCGTGAGCAATCCATATACCCGGGCACCAACCCGTCCGTACTCCACCATCCATCCGTTCAATCGAATTTCACCACAACAGATTTGAAGGAGCACACAACCATGTCCGTCACCCTCACCGACCAGGACAAGCTCACCCTGCGCACCGCTGCCTACGGTGCGGTGTCATTGCTGGCCGCCGCTGGTAGCTCACCCCACAAGGCCGCCACCGACGGCACCATCGCCCTGTCCTCCGCGACCGGCCTGGTCGGGCACGTGCTCGCCGAGAAGTCGAAGGGCGTGAACCTGACAGGCAAGTCGGTAGCCGGGCTCGCCGACCAGGTGCTGCCTGCCCTGACAGCAGCAGTGAGCCTGCTCGAGAAGCAGGCTCCGGCAGAGGCCGACAACTTCCGCAGCACCGTCCTCGTCGCCATCGAAGCCGCCAAGACCCACCAGGGCGCGTCCAGCCCCACCATGGCCGAGATGGCCCGCAAGATCACCGCAGCCCTCGACGCCGCTTGATGGGATGCCGACCCGCGCGGCTGCAGCTTGTCACGGGGTCCTCCCCGGACTCCGTGACATGGTGATGTTTTCATCAGTTATGATTCTTCGCAGGTTTTCGAGTGGAAGAAGGAGCGATGGCCGCCGAACCCGCAGTGCGCAATCGCATCGATCGGCGTCGTGAGCGCACCCGCAACGCCCTGCTCGCAGCGGCGCGAAAGTTCCTGTCCGAAGGCCGTTCCACGGTGAGCATCCAGGAGATCACCGATGCGGCCGATGTCGGTTTCGGCTCCTTCTACAACCACTTCGAGTCCAAAGACCAGCTGTTCGACGAAGCGGTGCGCTCGGTACTGCAGGTGTACAGCGAGATGCGCGACGGCATCGCCGCGTTGTACGACGATCCCGCCGAGGTCTTCGCGGTGAGTTTCCGTATGACCGGCCGGCTGCAGCGGCAGGTGCCCGAGATGGTGCGGGTGCTGCTGAATTCCGGCATGTCGGTATTGCTGCGCGACGAGGGCCTGGCGCCACGCGTCCGCCGCGACATCATCGCCGCGCAGGAAGCGGGCCGGTTCGAACCGATGGATCCCGGTATGGCGGTCATGGCCGCGGGTGGCGCTCTCCTCGGCCTGCTCCAGATGCTCGATGCGCAACCGGACGCCGACGCCGACGCATTGATCGACGAGATGAGTTTTCATGTGCTGCGCATGTTCGGCATGCGCAAGCAGTCGGCACAGGAGCTGACCACCAACCCCCTGCCACCGCAGCCGCAGTTGTAACGGCCGCCCTGTGTGATCCCGGCAACTGATCAGCCGGGACCTGGACTGGCTCGGCTGGCTACGCCGCCGACCTCACTGAAGTAGATCTCACGATCGCCGACCCGGACCGTCCGTCCGGTGCCGACACCCTTGTCGATGCTCGTCACAGCTACCTCCAGCATTGATATTGATCAGACCATCAGTTACGACCAAATCCTCCGTCAAGAGAAAATGATGAAATTATCACAATTGATCGCTTGACCTCGAGAGGGCGAAACAAGATCGACAACCGATTGCCCGAGTAACGCTCGACGCCCCGACCACGACGTTCTTGGTGACGCATGGCCCGTCGGGGGGCTTGTCCGTCCACTTGTCGGTAATTTGAATGGGGATCAGGACATGGCTTTTCGCGAGTTCTTCGCGCGACATCGCATCGCTTCGGCCGTTGCCGGACCGGCGATATTGGGGGTGGCGGCGGTCGTCGCCGCCTCGTGGGCACTGACATCGACGCCACAGACCAGGGATACGCAGCTCACCACGTCGGTGACCGAATGCCACGACATGGTGACCATCTCGGTGGCAGGCCGCGGCGACACTCCGGTCGCGGGGACCACGAAGCTGCTCGTCGGGGCCAACGGTGAGGAATTGCCCGCCGCGCTGTCCGGTGACCATTCCAGCGAGTGGGTCGATCCGGTCGTCAACGCACCGGCCGGTGCGGTCGACCCGGGCTCCTACGCCGCCGTCTACATCGCGTATCCCGCGAACATGGCCAGCTATGAAGATGCCGTCACCACCGGTGTCGCGAATACCGAACAGGTGATGCAGGAGATCACGAGGGCCTGCCCCGACACCAAGTTCTCGATCGTCGGATACAGCGAGGGCGCCGACGTCGTCCGTCGCGTCGCGATGCAGATCGGACACCAGGAGGCCGACAAGGACGGTGGCTACGGAATCGTCGATCCGGCCGACGTGGTCGGTGTCGTCATCCTCGCCGACGCGGGCCGCTCGGCGGGCGACGGACCGTTCCCCGGCGCGAAGGACCCGTTCGGCAATCCCGACGGCTTCGACCAGCAATATCAGAACGGCACGAAGCCGGCGCCGGGCAGCGGTGCGCTGCCGGGCACCAGCGGTGACTTCGGTGCACTGAACGGCAGAATCGCCTCGTTCTGCTCCGAAGGCGACCTCACCTGTGCGGCGCCGGAGAACATTTCCCTGCTGCAGCTGGTGGTCAATGTGGGCAGGCAGTTGAATGTCGACGCACTCGAGCGAGAAGGGCTGACGCCCGCGACAGGACAGGATGTCGCTGTCGTCCTCGGCCAGATCGCGCTTGCGGCGTTGGCCGACATTCAGTCGCAGCCGAACTGGATGCAGAGCGACGAGACGTTTCTCCAGGTACTGCTGAAGGTGTCGGATCCGGCGTACAAGCCGGGTGCGCCGAAGGCTCCGGCGAAGGCGGAATCGATCTCGACCAACGAGATGTCGCCGCTGGCCTACCTGCCGCAGAAGGTACTGAACGAGATCATCGGTCTCCTCGTGACCAACCAGAACACGATCCCCGTGGTCATGAGCGACCCGTACCAGCTCACGCTGGGGCCGAACCACACCGGTCACCACTTCGACTACTGGCGTGACGGCAACGCTGCCGACGGCAAGCCGCTGACATCCGCCGAGTATGCGGCCGCCTGGCTCACGAACCTGGCCAAGCAGGCACAGGCGGGTCAGCCGGTCGACACGACCGCCAAGCCGCAAGCGGCGGACGTCGACGCCGTATACAAGGCCGTGGCAGTCACCTCGGCGGCGCCGACGACCGAACCGACCAAGACCCCGTCCCCGTCCACGTCCACGTCGACGTCAGCATCAGCCACGACCACGACTGCTGCGCCCGCGAAGACCGACGTCAGCGGCACCACGACGACTACAGCGCCGACGACTACAGCACCGACAACTACCGTGCCGACAACTACAGCACCGACAACTACAGCACCGACAACTACAGCGCCGCCGTCCGAGACCACGAGCACGACAACCCCACCGGCTCAGACTTCGGTCGCCGCGCCCGTCGGGACCACGAAGCCGACCGTGATACCCGCCGAGACCACGCGGCCGACCACAACAACAGAATCCGCGGCGGCGACCACCACCACCACCACCGTCCCTCCGGCCGCTGGCTAGCGGCTGGCCGAATCCTGGACCCTGCCCGACTCACTACGCGTCGGGCAGGGTCTTTTTTCGATCGTGCGCCGAGCGCCGCGGCCCGAGGTGACTGCGCCGCGAAATCCGGATCAGGTCTGGTCTGCGCGACCGGTGCGTTCTTCTGGACCGATTCGATGCCGTTCTTGGCGGCGGCTTTGTTTTCGTAGGCCTGGCTGGCGGCGATGGTTTCGCTGTTCGCGGCGTTGAGTCGCCAGCGGAACTTCTCGGCCTTGTCCTTGTACAGCTCGAACTTTGCGGCCATCGCGGTTACCTCGTCTCTCGAAACGGGGATAACACCTGGTCGATGCAGAATACCGCCGCCGTCGACTACTGCGGGCGAAGTACGACGATGCCCGGGGTCGACCGCACATAGTCGGCGAAGGAGGAGTCGACGACTTTATTGTCAGCGGCGAGAGAGGACGCGTTGCGGAAAATCGGGCCGTCGGGCGTCATCACGAAGATGCCGACATGGGTGACGTCCAGGCCGGGCAGGTCGGCGTAGGCGCCGATGTAGTCGCCGGTGCGGAGTCGGCCGACGACTTTCTCGTCCACGGCGGCGCTGGGAAGATAGGTGATCGCGCGATCCACCACCGGCAGTCCGGGGAGATAGGTCGCCCCGTCGGCTTTCGCGTTGAGGTGTTTGGTGAGGGTCAGCGCGGCACCGCTCAGGGTCGCGGTGATGTCGGTAGCGGCAATTCTCGGCGTGTGCGCCCAATCGCTGAAGAAGTGTTTGCGCTGCAGGTAGTCGACTCTGCCGTCGGTGTAGCGCGTATCGATCAGATTCGTCACGAACTGACTCTGGTCCGTTGACCTGCTCAGTGCTTCGACATAGTCGAGATAGGTGAAGCAATCCACGCGCCGGAAGTCGATGACGAGCTGCTCGGGTTTGCTCGCCGAGCCGATGAGCATATCCGCGCCGTACGGCGTGCCGAGGAATTGGCGAGACAGCACCTCGATCTGCTCGCCCCTGCTGCGCCCGTCCGCGCGCAACGCCAGCAATTGGCCGATCTTCCCGGCGGTGGCGTCATCGATCTCGGCAGTACTCGGTGCGCCGAGCGCGGTCGGCAGCATCGGCGCGACGCCGCAGACCATGGCCAGGATGACGAGCAGTGCGCGGACGATGGTGCGCAAGACGCCTCCAGAGGTGATCAGATGCACAGAACAGACACTCACGGTAGTCCGCCGTTCCGGCGGCGTAGCCGGTTGCTCACAACCAGGCGCGCGGGCCGAGCTGGTTTGCTCGGTCCGCGCACTGTGATCGTCGCGCGCTATAGGGTTTTCAGGTCGATCGCGGCGGCCATCGCCGCATAGCCTGCGGCATTGGGATGCTTGTGGTCGCCCGAGTCGAAGGCGGGGGCGAGGCGTTCGGGGTCGGCCGGGTCCGCCAGTGCGGCGTTGAAGTCGACGACGGCGTCGTATTCGCCGCTGGTGCGGATCCATTCGTTGAGCAGGCGGATCTTCGCGGCCGATGTGTCGGTGTAGTACTCGGCGCCCCGCATCGGCAGCAGGGTCGCGCCGATCGCCGAGATCCCGGCCTGGTGCGCCTTCGCGATCAGCTCGCGGTAGCCCCTGATCAGTTCGTCGACCGACACCGCCGGATTGGGCTTGTAGGTCGGCAAGTCGATCTCGGAGAAGCCGACGTCGTTGAGACCGGCCAGAATGACCACCGAGGACACGCCGGGCTTGGCGATCACATCACGCTCGAATCGCTTCAGCGCGCTGTCGCCGTACCAGGATGAGTCGTTGCGGACCAGGTTGCCGCCGATGCCGGAGTTGAGGACAGCGCGGGGCGCACCGGCCTGGGTCAGGCGGTCGGCGAGGAGATCCGGGTAGCGGCGGTTGGTGTCGTTGCCCGCGCCGTAACCGTCGGTGATGGAGTCGCCGAAGGCTACGACCGTGCCTACCGGTTTCGTACCGCCGGTGACCTGGAGGTCGGACAGGTAGTACCAGGAGTGAGTGGTCTCGGTGAAGGCCGCGCCGCCGGTGTCGCCGGCGTGGTCGCCGCCCGCGCGGTAACTGGTTGCGTAGCCCTGGGCATGGAAGGTCGCGGGTCCCGTGCGCGCCGGGAGGTACAGCGTCACGGTCGCCGATTCGAAGGGTGCGAGGCGCAGTTCGGCCGCGTCGCTGTTGGCCGCGTCACCGGGCGCGATCGTCACCGATGCCGAACCGCCGAACCGCAGCGGCCGAATCGTCTCCGGCGCCACCGCGGCGGCCTGGCTCGTCCGGGCGATCGTGGCCGCGTTGATCTGCAACGTGTCCGCGCTGTAGCGATTGGACAGCGTGATCCGCGCTTCGGTGCCGCCGCTGGTCACTCTGACCACCTGCCGCACTGTCTGGTCGGCGAAACCGTCGGTGGACCAGTTCGGTTCGAAACCGTCGCTGGGCGACTGCATCGGCACCGCCCACGCGGCGCTCCAGTCAGGTGTTTCGGCAGGGCCGTCCGAGTGCGCGATGCCGACTGCGCCCGCAACGGCGATTCCTGCGGCCGTGGCCGCCAGCAGTTTCTTCCAGTTACGCCGCGCAGCGCTTGTGATCATCATGTCGTACCCCACTATCGGGAATGCCGTTCCGTTAAGACACCTCAGACCGTAGCATGATCCGAGCCATTAACGAAACTCCAGTTCCATTAGATCGGCCTTCGGGGATGCTCGCCCAGGTAGCGACCTGCACCGAAACACGGCGTCAGAAGAAAAACGGGCGTCGCTCCGAGCTGTTCACACAGTTCGGAGCGACGTGGCGGAAAACCCGCGCTGAGCGGGTGTCGGATGATGGGACCTTCCGGATAAGCTCCCCCGCGGGAACGAAAGTGAGCGGAGCATGTCCGAGAACGAAGCGGTCGCACGATGACCAGGCGCGGGTGGGTGCTTTTCCTGGCCATGGGCGTCATCTGGGGCGTGCCCTACGCAATGATCCGCGTCGCGGTGCGGGACCTCGATCCGACCGTGGTCGCCTTCGGACGGACGCTGATCGGGGCGGTGATTCTGTTGCCGATCGCTTTGTACAGCAAGACTCTCGCACCGGTGTTCCGGCGATGGCGACCGTTGCTGTTGTACACGCTCGTCGAGATCACCGGGCCGTGGTTCTTGATCGGATACGCGGAGACCACGTTGAACAGCTCCACCGTCGGTCTGCTGATCGCCGCCGTGCCGCTGATCGCGGTGGTGATCGTGACGAGGCTGGGCCACGATCGCTTCGACGCTCGGCGCACCATCGGACTCGTCATCGGTTTCGCGGGCGTCGCCGCCCTTGTCGGCCTGGACGTCGACCTCTCACAGCCTGCCGCCATCGGCGCGATCGCACTGACCACGCTCGGCTATGCGATCGGTCCGATCATCATCGACCGCGCGCTCGCGGATCTGCCGCCGCTCGGCGTCGTCACCGCATCGCTGATCCTGGCCGCCGTGATCTACGCGCCGTTCGCAAGCCTGCGCTGGCCCGCCCGCATCACCGCCGACGCCGCATGGTCGGTACTCGGGCTCGCCGTGATCTGTACGGCCGCAGCGTTCCTGGTGTTCTTCGCGCTGATCAGCGAGGTCGGTCCAGCACGGGCGACCGTCATCACCTACATCAACCCCGCGGTGGCCATCCTGCTCGGCGTGACCCTGCTCGATGAGCCACTGACCATCGGAATGGCGATCGGCTTCCCCCTCGTCATTCTCGGATCCGTGCTCGGCACCGCACGCACGCGCACCGCGTCGGGCCAGGATCTGGTGCACGCGGCGCCCGCCGCACCTTTACCTGACAAGTAATCGCCAAGGCCGCGGGCACCCGGCAAGGATGGTGGTCGGCACCCGTCGCCGGACGCGGTGCGGATCGGAGGACACCTGTCATGACCACTCGCGCCGTGGTAGAGGATTTGCTGGGACGCATCGGGTCCGGCGATCCCGAACGAATCGCCGAGCTGTATGCCGACGGCGCGGACTGGAAGCTGGATTGGCCGCAGGATGAGCACGGGCGCACCGCGACCCCGTGGATTCGGCACAAATCGACCCGCACCGAGGCCGCCGCGCATTTCCGTGCGATCGCCGAGCATCATGTGCCCGAGCAGGCGGACACCCGGATCGAACAGATCCTGATCGACGGTCCACACGCGGTGGTACTGGGCGAGATCCGGCAAACCGCCAAAGCGACCGGGCGCGCGTACCGCTCGCGGTTCGCGCTGCACCTCACCGTCGAGCACGGCCTCATCACCCGCCATCATGTTTACGAAGACAGTCTCGCGGTTGCAAGGGCTTTCGACTCGGCCTAGGTACTGTGCACAGGGTGTTGGATTCGACAGCCGATACGGCCGCCACCCGAGCCGCCTACGACGACATCGCGGAGCTCTACGCGGATCTCTTCAAAGATCACCTCGCCGCGAGCACATTCGATCGCGCCATGCTCGCCGCGTTCGCGGAACGGGTGCAGGGCATGGGTTCCGGCGTAGTTGCCGATATCGGATGCGGACCCGGCCGGGTGACAGCGCATCTGACCGATCTCGGGTTGGATATCTTCGGGATCGATCTGTCGCCCGAGATGATCCGGCTGGCGCGGCAGAATTATCCCCAGCTGCGGTTCGACGAGGGATCGATGGAGCGGCTCACACTGGGCGCGGGCACCCTCGCGGGCATCGTGGCCTGGTATTCGATCATCCATCTGCCGCCGGAGCGGGTCCCCGAGGTGTTGACCGAGTTTCATCGGGTACTCGCTGTCGGAGGGCACGCGCTGCTGGCATTTCAGGCGTCGGACGCGCCCGATGTGGCGGAACCTTTCGACCACAAGGTGATTCGCGCCTACCGCTGGTCACCGCGACGAATTACCGGACTGCTGCAGGCGGCCGGGTTCGTGACCGTCGCGCAGCTGGTTCGGGAACCCGAGCCCGGTGAGCGTTCTTTCCAGCACGCTTATCTGCTGGTAGTCAAGGATCGATGATTCGGCGAACGCGAACCACTCGGGACGGGTAAGTTCGAGGCGTCGCGCAGGGGATTCATGGCCGCGCGGACCCGTACGACAACGTGGTCGATTCACCGAACACACCGCACTGCTGTCGTCAGGGGGCGACCCACCATGGAGCTCATTTCACCGATCGATGCCGTCTTCCTGCTCGCCGAATCGCGTGAGCACCCTATGCATGTCGGCTCTTTGCAATTGTTCGAGGCGCCCGAGGACGCCGGTCCGGATTTCGCGCAGCTGACCTACGAGAAGCTGTTGGCGGACAGGGAATTCCACCCGACCTTCCGCAAACGCCCCGCGACGTGGCTCGGCGCACCACAACTGGGCTGGACCCAGGAAGGCGACGTCGAGCTCGAATACCACCTCCGACGAGCCGCCCTGCCGGCGCCGGGACGATTCGACCAGCTGCTCGACCTGGCCTCCCGCCTGCACAGCACATTGCTCGACCGTCATCGCCCGCTGTGGGAGATCCATCTGGTGGAGGGCCTCGGCGACGGCCGCTTCGCGATCTATTCGAAGATGCACCACGCGCTGATCGACGGTGTCGCCGCCCAGCGCGTGCTGGCGCGGACGCTGACCACCGACCCGAACTCCGCCGAGACCCGGGTGCCGTGGCACCTGCCGCGCTCGAAGCGCCCACCCAAGGCCGCGACTTCGGGGTCCGGGCTGGGAAATGCGGCACGAAATCTGTTGTCGGCGGCCGGTTCCGCGCCCGCGGCAGTGCGGGTCGCCCGTGCCGCGCTTGTGCAGCAGCAGTTGACGCTGCCGTTCGATGCGCCGCGCTCGATGTTCAATGTGCCCATCGGCGGCGCCCGCCGGTGTGCGGTCCGATCGTGGCCGCTGGAGCGGGTCAAGCAGGTCAAGAAGGCGACCGGCTCGACCATCAACGATGTCGTGCTCACCATGTCCTCCGGCGCTCTTCGCTCCTACCTGATCGAGCGAAATGCCCTGCCGGACAAACCGTTGATCGCGATGGTCCCGATGTCGCTGCGGGCGGCCGACGAGGACGAGGACACCAACGGCAACAAGATCGGCGCGATCCTGTGCAACCTGGCCACCGATGTGGAAGACCCGATCGAACGACTCCGGGTGGTGAGCGAGTCGATGCGGCGCAGCAAAGAGGTCTACAACTCGCTGTCGAGTATCCAGGCCATGGCGCTGTCCGCGGTGATGCTCAGCCCGCTCGCGCTGACCCTGCTGCCGGGCGTCGTCTCCTGGACCAATCCCCCGTTCAATATCGTCATCTCCAATGTCCCCGGCGCGCGCGAACCGCAGTACTGGAACGGCGCCCGCCTCGATGCCACCTATCCGATGTCGATTCCGATGGACGGCCAGGCGGTGAACATCACCCTCACCACCAATGCAGGCAATCTCGACTTCGGCCTGGTCGGCTGCCGCCGCAGTGTGCCGCAGTTGCACCGCCTGCTCGACCACTTGGAGGACGCGTTGACCGACCTGGAGCAGGCGGCCCGATAGCAGGTCTATCCCAGCAAAACTAGAACGTGTTACTGTCGAATTATGGTGCACTCGCCAGTCGACGGGGCCGCTGCCGCGCCATGGCGATACTCGCGGTATGCGGCCCATTCGGCCGGTTCAGGGAATCACCTGCCCTGCCGGACTGGAACACGGCAGAGCAACTATGCAACCCGTTCTAGATCCACTAGGGAGACCAGCACGCCATGCGTACCGAAATCTGCGATCGGCTGGGGATCGAGTTCCCCATCTTCGCCTTCACCCATTGCCGCGACGTGGCGGCCGCGGTCAGCAATGCGGGCGGGCTCGGCGTGCTCGGCGCGGTGGGCTTCACCGCCGAGGAACTGGAAGTAGAACTGGCGTGGCTCGATGAACACGTGAACGGCGTCTACGGCGTCGACCTGGTCATCCCCTCGAAGTACGAGGGCAAGGGCATCGACGGGCTGAGCCCCGAGGAGCTGGAAGCCAAACTGGCGGAGCTGGTTCCGCAGGGACACCGCGACTTCGCCGAGAAGATCCTTGCCGACCACAATGTTCCGCATCTGCCCGACAGCGAGCACCACAATCAGCTGCTCGGCTGGACCGCGACCACGGTGGCGCCGCAGATCGAAGTGATCCTGCGCCACCCCAAGGCCAAGCTGGTGGCCAACGCGCTCGGCACGCCGCCGCCGGAGGTCGTGCGGCAGATCCAGGACTCGGGCCGCCTGATCGGCGCGCTCTGCGGCTCGGTGAAGCACGCGCTCAACCACAAGAAGGCCGGCCTGGATTTCGTGGTCTGCCAGGGCACCGAGGGCGGCGGGCACTGCGGCGAGATCGCGTCGATGGTGCTGTGGCCGCAGGTCGTCGACGCTATCGGCGATATGCCGATGCTGGCCGCTGGCGGCATCGGCAACGGCCGTCAGGTCGCGGCGGCCATGGCGATGGGCGCGGCGGGCGCGTGGACCGGCTCGCTGTGGCTGACCGTCGAGGAGGCCAATGTGCCGCCCGCGCAGATGCAGACCTACATCGACGCCACCAGCCACGACACCGTGCGCTCGCGGTCGTGGACCGGTAAGCCCTGCCGCATGCTGAAGAACGACTGGACCGAAGCATGGGAGCAGGCCGACAATCCCGACCCCCTGCCCATGCCGCTGCAGATGATGGTGGCGCTGGATGGCGTCAAGCGCGGGCACCGCTACCCCGAGGCCGCCAAGGACGTGAACTTCAACCCGGTCGGCCAGGTGGTCGGCCTGATGAACAAGGTGGAGCGCTCCGCGGATGTGGTCAACCGCCTGATCCAGGAGTACGTGGAGGCGTGCGACCGCCTCAACAAGCTCAACGGCGCGCTCTGACATTCACCGCAGGACCATCACTCCGGCCATTCCGGCCATGAGCGCTTCGACTCGAGCACCGGGTCGGTGATGCCGCCCCAGCAGGCCAGCTGGGCGGCATCCCATCCGGCGAGTTCGGATCCGGCCGCGTAGACGGACTGGAAGAACTCGAGCGCGGCGCCGACCGGATCCGGGGACTGGCGGGCTTTGTCGTAGGGGTAGTACGCGGCGTGCCCCGAACCGGACGGCACCCACTGTGCGCCCGCGGGCAGCAGGCGATCGGTGAGCCCGGCGGGCTCGGGTGCGGTGTAGGAATAGAACGTCGGTTGGGGCATCTTGTCGTCACCGAACCAGAATCCAGCGCTGATGACCTCGCGCGAGTACGCCTCGCGCGTCACCGAGTCGACCGTCGCAGGCATATCGATCTGCCGCTCGGAGAATCGCTGCACCGCGAGATCGAAAGTGTGCCAGAACAATTGCACCGGACTGATCTTGCCGGAAAAGGTGGCGCTGAACTCCTCGAGTATCCGCCCGACCTGGCTGTGCACCCGAAATGCCCGCTGCGCCAACTCCGGGTCGTAATCGGCGTGGTCGGTGTCGTCCTCGAACGGGCGCGCCGCGTCCGGCAGATCGAAGGGATGCGGGTGCGGCAGCACGACATCGATACCGAGATCGCGCAGACCATTCATGACGTCGCCGTAGAAGGTGGCGACCGACTGCATCGGCAACTCGATCTCGACCTCGATGCCACGATCGGTCGCTATCCGCAGCACATGATCGAAAAAGTCGAAGGTGCAGGCGAATACCGGCCCGTTGCGGGCAGAACCGAGCGGGACTGTGGTCCAGCCGCGCGCAGTGAGCCGGTAGGTCATATGCCACCAGTGGTTGCGCCGGATGCCCTTGGCGAGTGCGACCTTGCCGACGATCTGGGCGAACCTGTGCAGCGTCTCCTTGGTGGGGCGCCAGGATTCCAATGGCAGTGCGGGCAGCGGCTCGACAACGTCCATATCGAAAACGGTACGACCGATCGAGTGGCGATGCCAGAAGATTGCCATTTATCCCAGATCACCCGGGTGATTGCCACTGATCTGCCGAAATGCCGCATCCAGATCTTTGCCGAATCGCTGTGAATTGCTCCGCGGGGCGAAGCCGTCCGGAGCGACCCGGTTGTGCGCCCTGCCGCTTGCCAACGATCGCGTCGGTCACGGCGGCGCGGGCCTCGGTCCGCTACCGCGCGCTCGGCCGCCACCCGCCAGAGCGACCCCGATGGGCCGACGGTCCGTCACCGGCACCGGTCAGGGCCGGTGGCGGGACAGCCTGACTGCTGCGCCTGCCGCAATGATCCCCATACTGGAAGCCGCCGTCCTGCATGCCGGGTGGCGAGTGATCGAGACTGAAAATCGTTGAGAGGTCGGTATGTCTTTGTGCACCAATCCCGATTGCGCAGGCGCAAGCCATGATTCGCACGACTGCCCGCACCGGGACAGCACAGTCGCGCCGCGCGGCAGAAATCTGGCGATACTGGGCGTTCTCGCCCTGATGATCATCACCGCGCTCGTGCTGGCCGCGGGCGCGGTGGCGGACCGGTGAACACCGGCGGCGCTGCGATCGCGCACTAGCGCCGCGTTATTCGACTGCCCCCCGCGCGGCCGAATCCCAGTCGTAGTGCACGCCGGTCAGCTTTTCACTCAGTCGCCACATCCTGCGCGCCGCCGAGCGGCTGTATGCCATCGGGTGTCGCAGTGCACGCCGTGGATACCCCGCGAATTCGAATCTCGGTCCCACATAGGCGTTTCCGGGCAGATCCGGGGTGGTGGCCGCGTACAGCTGCGGCAGCGCACCCATCCGGTCGGACTGGGCGATTGCGAACAGAACGGCCTGCGGGATGGCGGCGAACATGCCCGCAGCGCCCTTTTCGCCGTTCAGGTCGTAGAGATGGGTCGCCGAGAGGCCCGGGTGCGCGGCCACGGCGCGCAACCCGGTCCCCGCGACGCGGGCCCGGCGATCGAGTTCGGCGGTGAACAGCAGGTTGGCCAGCTTCGACTGGCTATAGGCGGGCCAGCGCAGGTAGAACCACCGCCAGTTCGGGTCCAGCCAGTTGATCAGACCGCCCCAGGCGGCCACCGACGATACGGTCACCACCCGAGGTCGCCGCGCCCGCAGCAGCGCGGGCAGTACGGCGGCCGTGAGCGCGAAGTGACCGAGATGATTGGTGCCGAACTGGGCATCGAAGCCGTCGGCCGTCTGCCCGCGCGGCGTCGCCATCACCCCCGCGTTGTTCACCAGCAGATCCAGCCGTTCGACCGTGTCGCCGAGCCGCGCGCCCGCGCGCCGCACCGAGGCGAGATCGGCCAGATCCAGCGGCAGCACTTCGGGTTTCGGCCCGGTGGCCACCGCGGTCACTTCGTCCAACGCCGCCGCGGCCTTCTGCTGGTTGCGACAGGCCAGCAGGACTCGGGCGCCCTTGCTCGCCAATGCTTCCGCGGTGCGCAGGCCCAGACCGCTGTTGGCGCCGGTGACCACGGCGGTCTTTCCCGACTGGTCGGGGATATCGGCGACGGTCCAGCGGCGCGGGAGAATGGTGTTGTACGCCGACATATCAGGTGATCAATCCTGACTCAGACAGTTGACCGGACGGTTCTCGCCGTGCCGGGGCGTCAAGCCGTCGCCGCGTGCGCGTCGTCCGCATGCCCTGCGTCCGCCCCGTCGAGCAGTTCCTCGAACTTGGCGGTCACCTTTTCGTGGTACATCCCGAACAGATCCTCGAACAGCGCGAGCTGCGCTTCCGACGGTCCCGAACCGGAATCCCACACCGCGACGAGTGCCCGCCAGACCAGCACGTGCAGGTCCGCGGCACCCGCGAAGTAGGCCTCGATCGCCTCGGGCACCTCGAGCACCATCTCGCCGATGGAGTTCAGAATGGCCCGCTGCATGCTCAACCCGAGCGCCGTCAGCAACTTGCGCACCAGTGCGACCTCGATCGCAAGAATCTGGCGGAAATCCGGAACCTCCAGCCGGGCAAGCGCTTCCAGCCGGTCGATATCGGCCTTCAATTCGGCCGGCTCGATCTCCTGTTCGCTGCCGGTGTAGGCGAGCAGCGCCTCCATCACGATCCCGCGCTCCACCTCGACGATGTCGCGGAACATTTCGATCGCGGTATCGGGCATCGGGATGGAGAAGCGGAACAAGTGCCGGTACACATCTATGCCGCCCGCCTCCCGGACGTCACGGATGGTGAACCCCTTGCCACGCCGCGCTTCGACGAATCCGTACGACTCCAGCCGACCCAGCGTCAGCTGCGCGGTCGCGCGATTCATGTCGAATTCCTCCGCGACCTGACGGACCGACGGCATCAAATCCCCTGGCTGATATTCCCCCGCGGCAACCCGGCGTGCCAGCTCATCGGCAACGTCGGCGACTACCGTCTGGGATCCCATCGAATGCCACCTTTCGACTCGGTTCCAATACGTCCCAGACAGTCTAAGCCCTCCTATGCCGGACTGCACGTGTGTCAGACTGATCTGCGCACAGTGTGAGGTGAGTCATGACCATTCGACGAGGCAACGGTCCGCAGGACGGCGAATCCGCCGGTAGGCGTACACGACTCTTCGCGGCAGGGTCGAATGGCAAACCCCCAGTTCGCAAGGCGGTCCGCAGCGCGAAGCTCGCGACGCTGCCGGTGGCCTTCGCGGGTAGGCAGGCCGCGGGCGTCGGCAAGCGCGCGCTCGGCAGGCCGGCGAGTGAAGTGAACCGGGACATCCAGTTACGCACGGCCCAGCACATTTTCGAAGTGCTCGGCGAGCTGAAGGGTTGCGCCGCCAAACTCGGCCAGCTGCTGGCGATCTACGAGTTGGCCCTGCCGCCGGAGATCGCCGAGCCGTATCGCATCGCCTTGAGCAGGCTGCAGGATTCCGCGCCCGCGATGCTGCCGTCGAGCGTGCACGCGGCGATGGCGGCGAGCATGGGCGACAACTGGCGGTGGTATTTCAGGGAATTCGACGACCGGCGCGCGGCCGCCGCATCGCTCGGCCAGGTTCATCGCGCGGTGTGGCGCGACGGCAGGCCGGTCGCGGTCAAGGTGATGTATCCAGGCGGCAGGCAGGCGATCGAGAACGATCTGGAACAGTTGCGCCGAATCTCCACTCTGGCAAGCGTTTTCCTGCCGGGTGCCGACGTCAAGGCGGTGACCGAGGCGATCTGCGCTTGCGTCCGCGCGGAACTCGACTATGCGGCGGAGGCCGAGAACCAGCGGGTTTTCGCCGCGGAGTACGCCGACGATCCGGACATCTACATTCCGCGGGTGATCGAACAATGCGGCGATGTGCTCATCACCGAATGGCTTGACGGCACTCCGGTTCCGCGCGTCATCGCCTCCGGCGCGCAGGCCGAGCGCGACCGGGTCGGCATGCTGATGGTGCGATTCGTGGCTTCCGGAGCGCTGCGCACCGGCCTGTTATACGGCGATCCCCACCCGGGAAATTTCCGCGTACTGCCCGACGGCCGGCTCGGGGTCGTCGATTTCGGGGCCTGCTCGGCGTGGCCGCCCGACGGCTTCGAGGAACTGGCGTCGGACTACTGCCACGCGCTGTTCAACGGCGGCCCGACAGAGTTGGAGGCGGCGGCCCGACGCCACGGATTCGTCCAGGCCGACCGCGAATTCGACGTCGAGGCCCTCTATGCCCTCGTCGTGCCGTGCACCGAACCGTTCAAACACTCGACCTATCGAATGACCACCCCGTGGCTGCGCAAGCAGGTGCTGCGGGTGACGAATCCCCGGCTGTCCAACAGCGTTCGGCAAACGACCATGCCGCCGTATTTCACGCCGTTCGCGCGTTCGGCGCTCACGTTGATCGGCGTGCTGTGCCAGCTCGGGACCGAGGGGCCCTTCCGCGACGAGGTCGGACGCTGGATGCCTGGGTTGCTGGCAGCGTTCGTCCCGCCCGCGCCCGACGACGAGCTGCCGGTGGACCTGGCCACGGTGCGCAGGCAGCGCGCTGGCACGTCTGTTCCGCGTCGGTCCGTCGGCTGACTCGGCACCTCCAGGCTCGATCGGCTACCGCCGGAGAACCCTCACCACGCAACGTCTCAGACAGCGGGGTTGTCATCGTGGTACCGCGGCGCCGGTCGATTCGTCATAGCCCGCGCACCCGCCCGACCATGGCGAACCGGCCGGCCCGTATCGAGACCGGCCGACGGATCATTCAGCGGGACAACCACTCCCGCCACTGCGGAGCAACCGATGCGGCCAGCTCGTCATAGCCTGCCGCCCCCGGGTGCGCGCCGTCGCCCTCCCGGACTTCACGCATCCATACCGCGTTCTCGCGCAGCTGCTGATGGATCCGGACATACGGGATCCCCTCGGCCGCACAGATTTCCGCGAATCGCTCGTCGAGCGCGGCGGTGCGGGCATTGTGTTCGGCATCGTCGATCGGCGGCGGCGCGACCATCAGCACCGGCCAGCCGTGCTCGGCGGCCTGCCGTAGGAGGGCGTCGAGGTTGGCGGCGGACTGGTCCGACCGCACTCTGCACTGCCCGTCCACCTGCATGGTGTCGTTGACGCCGAAGGACAGCACGATCCTGGCGTCGGCGCCCTCCGGCAATCGCTGGACGCACTCGGCCAGAAAGCGGGCACGGACATCCGTGGATGTCTGCCCGCGGACGCCCAGGTTGTAGCTGACGATCGGGATCCCGTCGGTGTAGGCCTGCGTCGCGAGACGGCCCGCCCACCCCAGACACCGTGGATCGCCGACCCCGGCGACGAACGAATCACCCACGAAACACACACGAAGGTCACGACGCACGGTGCGATCCTCCCAACGCCCGGCCGACCAGCGCGCACCGGGGCACGGGCAGGCAATAGGATCGCGGGTGGTTCATCAGGGAGGGATTGATGTCGACAGGGGAAGCTCTGCGCGCTGCGCCCACGGCGCCGCCATGGTTCGTGGAGCTGTTCGCTCACCGGCGCTGGATTCGCCGCGCCGGACCGTTTCCGCACGTGTACGCGCGGGATGTGTTCGTCCCCGAGTTCTTCCAGCGGCTGACCGAGGAATTCCAGCGGGTGCTTCGGCAGCAGCCGGAGGCGTTCGCGCAGGTCACCGACGGATACAGCGCGAGCGGAGTGCCGCTGACAACACTGCGCGATGGACCGCTCGCGCTGTTCCTTTCGCGAGAGTGGCACGACCTGATCGCCGGGGTCGCGGGCGTCGCGACGACCGGAGACGTGGAGGGGTCGCTGCACCATCACCCGGCAGGCAGTCCCTCGGGGTGGCCGCACAACGACCTGAATCCGGCCTGGTTCGCGGGCCCGGCGCCGGGACCCGGCGAAATACGGACACCCGACAGCACAGTCGACCTGAAGACCGGAGCCAGGGCTGCGTCGATCACCGCCCGGGAAACCGTGCGCGCGGTGGCGGTGCTGTTCTACCTCGGCAATCCGGGGTGGGTAGCGGGCGACGGCGGCGAGACGGCGTTGTACGAGCACATCGCGGGCAGCAGCCCGGTGCCCGCGCTGACCGTCGCGCCGCTGGACAATTCCATGGTGCTTTTCGAATGCACGCCGCGGTCGTGGCATACGTTCGCCGGCAACAATGCCGCCGCCCGCAACAGCGTGGTGATGTGGCTGCATCAGCCGAAGAGCGATGCCGTGCGACGGTGGGGAGGAGACCGCATTGCGCAGTGGTGATTTCGCACGCGAGGAACGCAGGGTCTGCCTGCTCACCGGCGCGGGCGGCAGGCTCGGCGATGCCTTCTGCCGAGCGGCCTACACCGAGTACGACATCGTCGCGGTGTGCCGCAACCGGATTCCGGCCGCGCCCTCGCAGCACGAATGGTTCGTCGACCCGTTCGCGCCGGACCTTCCGGTGCCGGAGAATGATTCGCGGATCTTCATGATCCGGGCCGATCTCACCGAGAAGGGTGAGGTCGAGCGGGTCGTCGACCTCGCGCTCGCGCGGTTCGGGCGGGTGGATCTGCTTGTCAACAATGCGGCCCACAGTAGCTGGCAGCCGCGCGGCGTCGTCGACGGCGAGACCGCGCTGGATGAATTCGAGCCGCATTTCGCGGTCAATGTCGGGGTGCCGCTCCGTTTGTCGGCACGATTGGCGCAGCGGTCCTGGGTGCACGCCGGGGATGAGAACCGTAGGCGCAACCGCAATATCGTCAATGTATCCAGCATCGCCGGATCCGAGGTGTTCCCAGGCGGGCAGGCGCTCTACGCGGCATCCAAGGCCGCGCTCAATCAGCTGACTCGCCACCTCGCCGCCGAGTTCGACGAGTTCGGCGTCCGGGCGAATGCGATCGCGCCCAACAGCTTTCCCTCGACCGTGCCGACGGAGCAGGTCGTGCAATCGATCGTCGAGCTCGACAGGGGCGCCATGACCGGCGGCGTGTTCGCGGTCGGCGGCGGGCCCGAGAGCTCGGCCGGCGGCAGGCACTCGCGTGCAGGCGACCGGCCGAGCTGAGGCCCGATTCGACTGTTACTCGGTCGAGTTCGACGCCAGGCCGGTGATCTGCTCCGACATCGTCCACAGCCGCTGCGCGAAGTCCAGGTCCACCGCCTGCTTGTTGCTCGGCGCTTCCTCTTTGAAGCGATGGAAGTACTTGCCGTTGATCGACTCGGCGTCGGCGACCGTCGCCAAGCGCACCAGGGGATCCGCGCCCTTGTCCGGCCGGATGAAGAAGGGCCGCGACAGCGGGGAACGGATCAGCGCGCCGAGACCGAACGGCGCGTTGTCGTACACGTGGGTCGCCACCACACCGGGATGGAAGGCGGCGGTGACCAGGCCGGTGCCCTCACTGCGGCGGGCGAGTTCCCTGGTGAACAGGATGTTCGCGAGCTTCGACGCGGCGTAGGCGCTCAATTGGTTGAAGGAGCCGGTCGCGGCGTTGACGGTGTCGAGGTTCAGCTTCGCCATCCGGTAGGTCGTGCTCGCGGTGTTGATCACCCGGGCCCGCGATTGCACGAGGCGCTCGCGCAGCAGAGCGGTCAGCAGGAACGGTGACAGATGGTTGACCTGGAAGGTCAGCTCGTTGCCGTCGTCGGTCACAATCCGCTTCGCCCAGGCACCGCCGGCATTGTTGGCGAGTACATCGATGCGTTCGTAGCGGTCGAGCAGTTGCTCGGCGAGCTTGCGCACCTCGTCGAACCTGGCGAAGTCGGCGAGGAACGCTTCCGCGCCGACCCGCTGCGCCACTTCGGCGGTCCGCTCCGGTGAGCGACCGACGACCGCGACGGTGGCGCCGCGCGCCACCAGCTTCGCGGCCGCCTCGGCGCCGATGCCGGAGCTCGCGCCCGTCACCACCACGGTCTTACCTGCTAGATCCTGTTCCTGCCCTGCCATCGCTGCCCTCCGAGCGTCGGGTGCGGCGCCCGGACGAGCGTCCGGCTGCCGTCTAACCGACCTGATCGTCTTCGGATCGCGCGGATTCGGCAAGACCCGACGCGCTCGAATAGTGCGCGGCGATCTCATCGCTGGTGGTCAGCCACACCCCAGGATGGTTCACCACGTACTCGAGCGCCTGATCCAGGTACTTGCTGCGGAACGCCTGGCCGATGACGAACGGATGCAACGCCAACGCCATCACCCGGCCGCTGTTCGCCGAGTCGGCGTAGAGCTGGTCGAGCTGATCGGTGACGATCTGCACGAAATCGGGCCCCGTCGTGCTCTTGCCGACGAACAGATTGATGTCGTTGAGTTCCACCGAATACGGCACGTTCACCAAGCCGGGCACCTTCGTTCGGTACGGCTGGTCGTCATTGGTCCAGTCCAGCGCGTAGCTCAGCCCGAGTTCGGTGAGCAGCTGCGGAGTGCGGAAGGTCTGGGTCAGCGCGGGCCCCATCCAGCCCTGCGGCCTGCGGCCCGTGGCCTTTTCGATGGTCTGCACGACATCGGTCAGGTAGGCGCGCTCCTCGTCGACCGACATGTCGGCCTGGAAGATCGAATTATTCTTACCGTGTGCGAGCCACGCCCAATCCCTGGCCCGTCCAGCCTCGATGATCTGCGGATTATGTTCGGCGACATCGGAATTGAGTAGCACGCTGGCGCGGATTCGATGGCGGTCGAGGATCTCGAGCACACGCCAGAACCCCACACGCGGCCCATAGTCGCGCCATCCGTAGTTCAGCGGGTCGGGCGCCAGCCCGGCAGTCCCGGCGAAGATGCTGGTCGAAGGCCGATCGACCTGGTAGTGCTCGACATTCAGGCCGACGTAGAAGGCGACGCGCGCATCGTCGGGCCAGTGGATCGGCGCACGATCGACGATCGGGCTGTAGTCGAAGAGTTCGTTGTCCATGCGCCCATACTCGAACTTCACACCAATGTGAGATTCAACCGGAAATGAAGTGAGCTCGCCCACACGATGTGGTGGCAGCCCCGGACAAGCTCGAAAACCGGAATGCACTGGTGTGTATCGTGCGGCGAGCGCAACAGCTGATCTCGTAAGTTAATCGGTAACTCACCGGGTACGCCCAGAACTCGGCTTGCCGTTAACCGCCGGCCCGCAACGGTACGTTGAGCGCACCCCACGACCGGCACAAGACGCGGAGAGGCGGACCAGCGGAGCATGCGAGTCGACGGGCGGGATATCCCGGTCACGGGCAGCTTGCTGCAACCGCTGATCCGGCGCACCAGTGACATCATCCGGGTCGTACTCGCGACACTGTGGGTCGGTGTTGTCGTCGCCGCCTCGGTGATCACCCGGCCGGAATGGCTGGCCCTGGAACGTTCGGTGTCGAATATCGTCGGGTTCCTCAACCCCGACCAGTCGAATCTGGTGTACCTGGTCTATGGCATGGCCATCCTGGCACTGCCGTTCGCGATCCTCATCGAGTTGATCATCGGCAGGCAGTGGAAGCTGTTGGCAGGCTATGCCGCAGCGGGCCTCGTCGCCGGACTGCTGCTCTCGATCACCGGTACCGGCCTGTCGGCGCCGAGATGGCATCTCCAGGTGTCCGACCGGCTCGACACCTTCCTCTCCCAGTTCCTGGACGACCCGCGCTGGATCGCCATGCTGGCAGCGGTACTCACCGTATCCAGTCCCTGGCTGCCGACCCGGCCGCGGCGCTGGTTGTGGTTCCTACTGCTGGCCTTCGCGCCGATCCATCTCGTGGTCAGCACCGTGGTGCCCGCACGGGCGATGTTCGGGCTTGCGGTCGGCTGGCTGGTCGGCGCGGTGATCGTGCTTGTGGTCGGCACCCCCGCGCTGGAAGTTCCGCTCGAGGCCGCGGCACGGGTACTGGCCAGGCGTGGGCACACGGTCACCGCGTTCACCGTGGTGCACCCGGCCGGCCAGGGTCCGCTGGTGCTCGCCGCCGCAGTCGAGGGCCCAGAGCGCGAACTGATCGTCGAGATGTACGGCAAAAACCAGCGCAGCTTCGGGGCGTTGCGCCAGCTGTGGCGCTGGCTCACCTTCCGCACCAGCGAAACCGCGGCATTGCACGGATCGATGCACCGGGCCGTCGAACATAGCGCACTGATGGCGATCGCGGCGGGGGACCTCGAATTGTCCTCCGTCACGCCGGTGGCTGTGACCGCACTCGACCGTGGCTGGATGTTGTACTCGCACACCGTTCCTCGCGGCACACCGATCGCCGAACTCTCCGTCGATGTGCTCACGCCGGTGTGGAATTCGCTCGCCGCGCTGCATCGCGGCCAGATCTCGCACGGCGACCTGCGGCCCGCCGAGATCCGCATCGACAACGACGGCGCGCTGTTCAGCGGATTCGCCAACGCCGAATATGGCGCCTCCGAGAAACAGCGGCAATCCGATGTCGCGCAACTGCTGGTATCGACGACAGCGGTCTTCGGCAGAGAACCCGCGGTGCGGGCGGCCATCGACACCCTCGGCGAACACGAGGTTGTGACCGCTGCCAGCCGATTGACCAAGTCCGCCATGCCATCCGGGATCAAGAAGTCGGTCCCGGACTGGAAGGCGGCCTTGTCCTCGGCGCGCGACGAGGTGCGCAAGCAAACCGGGCACGACAAGATCGAGGCCGAGCAGATCACCCGGTTCAGCCGCAACCAGATCATCCAACTCGCGCTGCTGATCGCGCTGGTGTACGTCGCCTACCCGTTCATCAGTGCGGTACCCACGTTCTTCACGCAGCTGACGACGGCTAATTGGTGGTGGGCGCTGCTCGGGTTGGCCACCTCGACCCTGACCTACCTCGGTGCCGCGGGAGCCCTGTGGGCCTGCGCCTCCCGGCTGGTCAGCTTCCGCAACCTGGTGATCATGCAGATCGCCAACACCTTTGCCGCGACGACAACGCCCGCCAGGGTGGGCGGTCTCGCGCTCAGCGTGCGGTTCCTGCAGAAGGGCGGACTCGGCACCGTACGTGCCACCGCCGCGGTCGCTTTGCAGCAGGCGGTGCAGGTGATCACCCACATCAGCCTGCTCACTGTTTTCAGTATCGCGGCCGGGACCTCGGCGAACCTCTCCCATTTCGTGCCGAGTGCCACGGTGCTGTATCTGATCGCCGGCGTCGCTATCGGCATCGCGGGCACCTTCATGTTCGTGCCGAAACTACGTCACTGGCTCAATACTTCGGCGCGCCCGCAAGTGCTGGAGGTGCTCGACGAGCTCGCTGCCCTGGCTCGCGACCCGAAGCGGTTCTCGGTGATCATTCTCGGCTCCGCCGCGATCACGCTCGGTCAGGCGGGAGCGCTGTGGGCCAGCGTCGAGGCCTTCGGCGGCGGCGCCAGCTTCGTGGCAGTCACCATCGTGACGATGATCGGCGGCACGCTCGCCTCTGCCGCGCCGACTCCCGGTGGCGTCGGCGCGGTGGAGGCCGCGCTGATCGTCGGCCTCCAGGCATTCGGCCTGCCCGCGAGCATCGCGGTTCCCTCTGTGCTGCTCTACCGCGTCCTGACCTGCTGGCTTCCGGTGTTCTGCGGCTGGCCTACCATGCGCTGGCTGGCCGCGAAAGACATGATCTGAATCATGGATCCGCACTGCCAAAAAGATGGCAGTCGGTGGACAGCTTCCGGCGATCCTGCCTAGCCTGATCAGCGTATTGCACTGCACGACAGCATGTCTCACAGTTCATCTCGAAGAGGGGGAATAAATGCTCCGCAATCTCGTAATCGGCGCTACCGCTGCCGCAGGTCTGATGATCGGACTCGCACCAGGCGCGAATGCCTCGCCGATCGAAAATTACAGACCGTCAATTAATTCCGGTTTCCAAGCGGTCGACCTGCCATGCGGACAATCCGAGTACAACTACAGTGGATATAACTTCACCAGGTGGAACAACTGCACCGGTGGCGGCCAGAAATTGCTGGTACACGTCAGGCAGTTCCCGGATATCGAACGGTGCATCCCCGCCGGTACCGCCGAAGACATCGGTGGAGCGGGAGACGGAGCGGGCACTGTTTCGGGCGTCGAAATAATCGGGGGCTGCTGAGCCGGCATTGCACCCGGCAGCAGACCGATCTCAGCATCCAGGAAACCCGAGGGGATGAGCGGGCGCTGCGCGGTCGGCGTCGTCACCAGCGGCCAATGACTTAATGGTCGCTGGTGACGGCTTTCCGTAACGCGGACCGGAAGGAGAATCGGACCCGCTGCCACCTTGGCCACGTACCGGGGATCCGGGCTAGGCTGAGCCCGTGGTGGACGCAGAACCCGACGCTAGACCGGAGTCCCCGCGGCGACGGGGGTACTCGAGATGGATAAAGTGGCTGCTCGGCACCGCGCTTGTAGCGATCTTGGTCGCCGAGGGCGTCATTCTTTGGCCCAGCCTGCATGACTCGTGGCAGCAGCTCATCGGCGTGAAATGGTATTGGGTAGCGTCGGCGATCTGGGCAGAAGCTGTGTCTTTCAGCGGATTCGCCCGGGTCCAGAAGCAACTACTCCACTCTGCCGGCGTCGAGGTCAGCCAGCGCAAATCTTTGGCCGTCACCTACACGGCGAATTCTATATCGGCGACACTTCCCGCCGGTCCGATCTTCTCGATGGCCTTCATCTACCGGAACACTCGGCGCTGGGGCGCGAGTCCATTGGTGGCGTCATGGCAGCTGGCAATTTCGGGCGTAGTCGCTGCGGCCGGCCTAGGCCTACTCGGACTCGGCGGCGCCCTACTCGGTTTCGGTTCCATCAGTCTCGTCACTTTGACCTTCTCGCTTGCGAGTGTGGTCGCTCTGGTCTGGGCTGGGCATTATGCCGCCACCCATACCGATGCACTCGAAAACACGCTCAGGCGAATTGTCCGGAAAATCAACAAAATACGCAAAAAGCCCGAGGACAGGAGCATGGCGAGAGTCCGTGAGATTCTCGGCCAGCTGGAATCGGTAGACCTGAATCGACGAGACGGGCTGCTGACGCTGACCTGGGCCATACTCCATCGCACCGGTGATGTCGTTTGTCTGGCCTTCTGCTGCTATGCCGTCGGCGCAAATCCGAACTGGGCCGGACTGATGGTCGCTTTTGCGGCGGGCAAAGCCGTCGGCACCGTTCCATTCATACCGGCAGGCATCGGATACGTTGAGGCAACCTTGATTTGGGCCCTGACCGCCGCGGGTATGCCGCTATCCCAAGCGGTGCCAGCGGCAATTATCTACCGGATGATCAGCTTGATTCTGGCGGCGGTTCTCGGCTGGATCATCTTCCTCGTATCGTTCCGCACGCTTCATGAACAAGTCGGCCTCGATACCGAGATCGACGCGGAGTTGGGTGTCGGCACCCCAGCCCCGCGTGATCGCGAATGACCTCCAGTGTGTGCTGGAAATAGCTTCCAGCGATGACTCACACGTCTTTGACCGCGAGCAGTGCAGCGGTCGCTGGTTTGACCTCGGCGAAATCGGCCGTCCGGAATCCGGCCGCCAGCAGAGTTTCCCGGTAGCGCCGAATATCAATGGCCGCCAATGGATCTGCGTGACGCCCGACCGCGGCGTCGTCGTGGGTGCGGTGCCCGGCATACCGCGACATGCCCTTGACCACCGCGCGCAACATACGGCCGTTGGTGTCCGTATCGGCAAGTAGCAGTCGGCCGCCGGGCCGCAAGACGCGGAACATGTGCGCGATCGCGGCGTCGCGTTGCCCCTCCGGGATGTGGTGCATGACGAAGGTGCAGGTCACCACATCGACCGAGGCGTCAGCCAGCCGTAGCGACTGGGCAGGGCCGAGTTCGAATCGACAGTTCGAATCTCCGCGGGTGCGTCCGGTCGCGTAAGCGATCATCTGCGGCGACGGGTCGACGCCGATCACTCGGCCGCCGTCGCCGACCCGTGCCGCGAGCGCGCGCGCGAGATCACCTGGCCCGCTACCGATATCGAGCGCGACCTCACCGGGAACAGCGCCGGTCAGCGCGACGAGGCGGGCGTTGAGCGTCCTGTTCCTGCCGAGCGTGAATGCGGTCTTGAAGGCACGGTAGCTACGCGGCCTGGTCAGCAGGACGCCGACTTCGATGTCGTCGCGAGAATGGGTAATGGCAGACTGTTGTTCGTTTCGGGTCATGTGTTCATGATCTGAAGAAACTGCCAGATCGACCAGAAGCAAAACGGCGGAATCTGTTCCGTTCGGGACGGATTCCTGCCTTCTGTTCGGAAGGCGACGCCATTGGGAGGCCCTATGCACGGAACGAAGCTATGAGCGACAGTAAGGATCGCCGCGTCATGCGTACCAAGAGCCAGCTACATCGCGCTCTGATCGAGCTGATGCTGGAACACGGCTACGACCGGATCTCCGTGCGGGACATCTTGCAGCGCGCCGACGTCGGGCGATCCACGTTCTATGCCCACTTCCGCGATAAAGACGATCTACTGCTGGTGAGCAGCACTGAATACCTGCGTGCGGCGGTGGCAGCGTGTCGCACCGGACGCGACACCGCGCCACTGGCGCCGGTCTTCACGCTTTTCCGTCTCGCTGCCGAGAATCCCGAGGTATACGAAGCGATGCTCGGGCGCAAGAGCAGCGCGGTGCTGCTGCATGCGACCCGGCGCATGGTCGCGGCCATTCTCACCGAGCAGCTGTCCAAACGGCTGGATATGGACGACAGAGAGCTCGTCACCACCGTGACATTCATGTCGTGGGGCGTTGTCGGCCTCCTCGGCGCGATCGCCGACACCGAGTCACCACTTTCGGCGACCGAGGCCTACCAGCGCTTCGAGCAATTGATCGGTCCCGGCCTCGTCGGCCGAGTGCGGGTGGTGCCGCCCGTCGACGACTCGAAGGTCACCGACCTGGAGTCAGTTGCCGTACTGCGCAGTCTCGGGGCGCTCGATCAATAGCGTGTGCGCGACCCCGTCGGCCACCGGGCGGTGCCGGATGCCTTTGGGCACGACGAACATTTCACCCGCATGCAGCGTCACGGGCTCCCGTCCCGCCAACTCGATGCGGAAAGACCCGTCCCAGCACAGGAAGAGTTCGTCCTCGTCGTGGTGGTGCCACGGGAACTCGCCCGCCAACTGAGCGACCCGGACCACGGTGTCGTTGACGACGGCCAACTCGCGCTGTTGAAACGGCCCGGGCAGGCCCGCGATGGCCGCCGTGATCGAGACGGGTCCGGTGGTGCTTGCTGCTGTCATGAGGACCATCGTCGAGCCATCCGGCAACCTGATCCAGCGCCAATCCGGCATAATTGGTTTGCCTATGGATCCAATCAGTGTGACGGAGCGGCTAGGCCGCTGGTCGGCGGGCCGAGGGCCGTTGTACGCCCTGCTCGCCGCGAGACTGCGCCGTCTGATTGATGACGGCGAGCTGTCCCCCGGCTCGCCCTTGCCGCCGGACCGGGCCCTCGCCGCCGCACTGGCGGTCGGGCGTAGCACCGTGGTCGCGGCCTACGACCTGCTGCACGACGAAGGACGGATCGTGCGACGGCAGGGCAGCGGCACCCGGGTAGCCGGGACACCACGGGTGAGCCCGCCGGGAACCACGAGCGAGCCGATGTTCCTCGACCTGCTCGAGCCACGATCGGACGTCATCTCGCTTGCCTGCGCGGCACCGGATCGGCCACCCGCCGAGCTGACCGAGTCCTACGCGGCAATGCTGCCCGCACTGGCCGCGACCACCGAAGACATCGGCTACTACCCCGCCGGTCATCCCGTGCTGCGCCGCGCGGTCGCCGAGTACTACCGTGCGCGTGGCGTGCCGACCGAGCCCGCACACATCCTCGTCACCACCGGTGGCCAGCAGGCGCTTTCGCTGCTCGCGCGGGCGTATCTGCGCCCGGGCGATCGAGCGCTCGTGGAAGCACCCACCTATCCCGGCGCATTGGAAGCCTTCCGAGAGCAAGCGGCCGTCCTGTCCGGGTTGCCGCCCGGGCTGGACGGTTTCGCGGCGGCAGTGCGCGAGCACCGTCCAGCAATCGCCTATGTGATCCCCTCTTTTCACAACCCGACCGGCTCGGTGCTGTCCGCGCTCACACGGCGCCGACTCGCGGAAACCGCTGCCGCCGCGGGAATTCCGCTGATCGATGACGAAGTCCTCGCTGAACTCGGCTTCCCCGGTCACCCGACACCCCCACCGCTCGCCGCCTTCGCGGACACCGTGATCACCATCGGCTCATTGAGCAAAAGCGTGTGGGGCGGACTGCGTGTCGGATGGATACGCGCGACCGCACCCGTTATCACCACACTGGCCAGGATCCGTGCGGTGCACGACCTCGGCGGCAACCTGCCCGCCCAGCTCGCCGCCGCCGAACTGCTGCCGCGCCTCGATGACCTGCTGCGCAGGCAGGCGCCCGAGCGCAAGATGCGCCACGACCATCTGCGCGCCGAGCTGACCCGCCGCCTCCCCGACTGGGCGGCGCCCCCGGTCGAGGGTGGCCAGACCCTCTGGATCCGCCTGCCCTACGGCGACGGCGCCTCGTTCGCGCAAGCAGCACTGCGCCATCGTGTTTCGATCCTGGCCGGCAGCGGACTCGACACGTCCGGTGGTTCCGGGAGCTCGCTGCGCATCCACTTCCTGCACCCACCGGAAACCCTCAGCACCGCCGTCGATCGCCTGGCCGAGGCCTGGCGCACCTACCGGCCGCCCGCCCGGCCCGCCACCGCGCCACCCACGCTCGCGATGTAGCGAGATCGGCAGGCCATCCGCGTCAGTTCGCGCGCAGCCCGATGACCAGGCCGTCCTTCGAACAGATCGAGGGCGTCGCCGCGTCGGGCTGGACATTGCACTGCCGGACGTCGACGGTCATGACATCCGAATCACCGGCGGTGGTCACGTATCTCGTCGCGACGGTGGCCGCCTCGGTGCACCCGGCTTGCCGTGGATCCCACGGCAATAAGAATATGGCCGCACTGTCGCCAGCGTCATATGACCAAAGCAGCGACCGCTCGTTCGTCGTGCGAGGGAGAGACCGGGGCGAATCAGCGTGGATCTATCAGTGCCAGCGCCCGGTCCGCGGTGAGGCAGCCTGCCGTGGTCAGTTCGAGATTCGCCAGTGAGGCCGCGCCTGCTTCGACGGTCGGCGCGGCGACACAGTCCGCGATCGGATGGACGGTGAAGCCCAGATCGGTACCGTGGCGCGCGGTTTGCTCGACCGTGAGGTTGGTGGCGACGCCGGTGATGAACAGGGTGTCGATCCCTTGATCGGCGAGCCAGTCGGCCAGCTTGTTGCCCGCGAGGCCGGAGAGCTTCTGGTTGTCGAAGACGGCGGTCGGCTGGTCGATCATCTCCGGAATGAGCTGGGTACCCGGCGAATCCGGGCGAAAGTCGGTCTGCGCCGCGCCGACCGAGCGCATGAAACCGGTATTGCGCACCAGCTCGCCCTCCCCGATCGGAATGGTGAACCGGGTGAAGATCACCTGCAGCCCGCGCTCGGCGGCCGCCTCATGGAAGCCCCTCGCACGCGGCACGACGCCACTGGCAGCGACCGGACCGGACAGCATCGGTCCGAAAAAGCCTTCGGGCCGAATCACATTCACTTGCCAGTGCAGCGCGAGAACGGCCGCGCGGATTCGTGGGATAGCCATCACCGATCCTTACGCATCCGCGCCGCCGATGTCCACCGAACAGAGGACCTCAATTCATCCGGGTCTCAGGACGAATAGTCCTTACGCAGTTGAACTTTCACCACCTTGCCGCTGGCATTGCGGGGCAGCTCGGCCACGACGACCAGATCCTTCGGATGCTTGTAACGCGCCAGATTCTCGTTGAGGAAGGGCGCCAACTCCGCCAGCGTGAGCTCGGTGTCGGCATCGACAAGGGCGACGATGGCGACCGGGACCTCGCCCCACTTCTCGTGTGCCCGCCCGACCACCGCGGCCTCGCGGATCTTGGGGTGCGCGAAGAGCACGTTCTCCACCTCCGCGCAATAGATGTTCTCACCGCCGGAGATGATCATGTCCTTCTTGCGGTCCACGACGTAGAGGAAGCCCTCCTCGTCGGCGCGAACCAGGTCACCGGAGTGGAACCAGCCGCCCGCGAAGGCATCCGCCGTCGCCTCCGGCTTGTTCCAGTAGCCGGACATGAGAGTCGGCCCGCGGTAGACGATTTCACCGACCTCGCCGGGGGCGACATCGTTCATCTCGTCGTCGACGATGCGCGCCTGGATGGTGGGGATGGGCTTGCCGACCGAGCCGAGCTTGCGGATGGCGTCCTTGCCCTCGAGCACGCAGGTGATCGGCGACATCTCGGTCTGGCCGAAAACCGCGACATTGGCGGCGTTCGGGAAGCAGTCGGCCATCGCCCGCAGCACCGTGTCGGAGGCGGGGGCCGCGCCCCAGCTGAGCATCGTCAGCGCGAGCGTGCGGTCCTTGACCGTCGGCTCCGCACAGATCATCTGCCACTGCGCGGGCACGCAGAACGCCGAGGTGGCCTGCTCCCGTTCGACCGCGTCGAGAAAGTCGGTCGCGTCGAAGGCGCCGAGCGGGTGCAGGACGGTCTTGCCGCCGAGGAGGAAATACGGCGCGAGACTACCGATTCCGGCGATGTGGAACAACGGCGAAGTACAGAAGCCGACGGAATCGGGACCGAGGTCCATGGCTCGGATACAGGTCAGCGACTGGGCATTCATATTCGCGTGCGAGAGCACCGCGCCCTTGGGACTGCCTGTGGTGCCCGAGGTGTACATGATCAGCGCCGGAGTGTCCTCCGGGATGTCGAGCGGAGTGTGCGGCGCACCCCCCTCGGCGAGCACGTCGTCGTAGCCGAACACGCCGTCGACGGTCGTGCCGCCGATCACGATGCAGCTCTCCAGTGCGGGCGCTTGCCCCCGCACGGCGGCAGCCAGCGGCTGCAACATGGTGTCGGTGACGATCGCCTTGGCCCCGCTGTCGCCGACGATGTAGGCGACCTCGGGCGGGGTGAGGCGGAAGTTCACCGGCACCGCGATGGCGCCGAGGGCGGTGATACCGAAGATCGCTTCGAGGTATTCGGGGTAATTCAGCGCGAGGATGAGCACCCGATCGCCGAACCCGACGCCACGCCTGGCGAGGGCGTCGGCGAATTTCAGCGAACGCTCGTTGAGCTGCTGCCACGTGGTGTCCACCCCACGGAACCGAATCGCGACCGCGTCCGGGCGCATCTGCGCGTGCGACGCGATCTGGTTGTTCCAGTGGTTACGCCGCGACCTGATCGGCTCGTCGAGCGGCTTCACACCAGTGGTCATGCCACGAACTCCTCTCGGACCGTCGCGTGTCCGCCGGGGAGTCCGGTAGCGCTGACGGTCTGAACTGAGGCCAGAATAACAACTAACTTACCGGTCTATCAAGAGACCAAGATATGAATCATCGTTAATCGACTCAGCGCAGGCCTTGGCGCGAGGAAACAGCTCTTAACTGCATATACATCGGGAACATTGACGTGACAACAGGGTTGTCGATCGCACAAACCACGAATGAATATGCGAACCTCGGCTCACTTAGAAGTTGAATACGAGGCGATTCTCGTGTCACCATCAGTGCCGAAGGCGGATGGTATGCAGCTGTCCACCCCGGACGACGGCGTCCACCCGTTCCAGGCGAGCACCACGCCCGCGCAAGGCATAGGAGAAACGCAATGCTGCGTACCAGGTTCACCGAGACCTTCGGCGTCGAGCACCCGATCGTGCAGGGCGGCATGATGTGGGTCGGCAGGGCCGAACTCGTCGCGGCCGTCGCCAACGCGGGCGGACTCGGCTTCATCACCGCGCTCACCCAGCCGACTCCGGAGGACTTGCGCCGCGAGATCGCGCGCACCAGGGAGCTCACCGACAAGCCGTTCGGTGTGAACGTCACGATCCTGCCGTCGATCAACCCACCGCCGTACGCGGAATACGTGCAGGCCATCATCGACAGCGGCATCAAGATCGTCGAAACCGCCGGCAGCAACCCCGAGCCGTTCCTGCCGTACTACAAGGACGCGGGCATCAAGGTGCTGCACAAGTGCACCAGCGTGCGGCACGCGCTCAAGGCCGAGCGCATCGGCGTCGATGGTGTCAGCATCGACGGCTTCGAGTGCGCGGGCCACCCCGGCGAAGACGACATCCCCGGCCTGGTCCTGATCCCCGCCGCGGCCCGCGAACTGCGCATTCCGATGATCGCCTCGGGCGGCATCGCCGACGCACGCGGCCTGGTCGCGGCACTGGCACTGGGCGCGGACGGCGTGAACATGGGCACCCGATTCCTGTGCACCCAGGAATCCTCGATCGCGCAGAAAGTGAAGGAGCAGATCGTCGCCAACTCCGAGCGCGACACCCAGCTCATCTTCCGCACCATGCACAACACCGCCAGGGTCGCCGACAACGAGATCAGCCGCAAGGTCGTCGAAATCGAAAAGGCCGGTGGCACTTTCGATGATGTCCGCGACCTCGTTTCCGGCGCGCGCGGCCGCCGCGTCTTCGAAGAGGGCGACCTCGACGCGGGCATCTGGTCGGCGGGCCTGTGCCAGGGCCTGATCCACGACATCCCGACCTGCGCGGAGCTCATCTCGCGCATGGTCACCGAAGCCGAAGAGCTCATCACCGCTCGCCTGGCGGAAACCGTCGTCGTCGGCTGACCCGACGCGGAAAACCCTTCGACCGCCGAGCTTCCCGGAACATAGGCTCGGCGGACGAAGAAGGGGGTTTCCTATGTCGACATTGCAGGTCACCGCGGAGCGGCTGGTCGTCCATCCACATCCGAATGCCGATCGGCTCGAGCTCGCTCAGGTCGGGCTCTATCGCGCGGTAGTCGCCAAGGGGCAGTTCACCACAGGAGATTACGCGCTGTACATCCCTGAGCAGGCGATTCTGCCCGATGGGCTGATCGAGGAACTCGGACTGACCGGAAAGCTGGCAGGCAGCGCCCGCAATCGGGTGAAGACGGTGCGGTTGCGCGGCGAGGTTTCGCAGGGGATCGTCTGCCTTCCCGGTCTGATCGGCGCGGTGGATCTCGCACAGGCCGAGGCCGCGCGCACCGATTTCGCCGAGCTGCTCGGGGTGACCAAGTGGGTTCCCCCGGTGCCTGTTTCGATGTCGGGACAGGTGGAATCCGCACCGGATCTGATTCGGTGGATCGATGTCGAGAACATCAAGCGGTACCCGGACATTTTCGTGGCAGGCGAATCGGTGGTCGCGACCGAGAAGATCCACGGCAGCGCGTGCCTGATGACCTATGTCCGGGACGACGACCGGATCCATGTGTCGTCCAAGGGAATCGGCGGGCAGTCCCTCGCGCTGACCGCCGCTGACGGCAACCTGTACTGGCGGGCGGTGCGGCGGTTCGGGCTGATCGAGGCGGCGCGGAAGATCTCGGAGGCGCTCGAGCTTTCGCGGATCGGCCTGTTCGGCGAGGTGTTCGGCGCCGGGGTGCAGGACTTGCACTACGGTGCTGCCGCGAGCCGGGACGAGACGCTGGGATACGCGGTGTTCGACATCGCGGTCGAGCCGGTGGGTTCCCCGCTGCGCTGGCTCGGGCATCACGAGATCGGTGTGTTGCTCGAGGAACTCGGTATCACTCTGCCGCGTGTCCCGGTGCTGTATGACGGGCCTTACGACATCGATCTGCTGCTCGAGCTCGCGGAGGGCACCGAGACCGTTACCGGCTGCGGAACCAATATTCGCGAGGGCCTCGTGGTTCGGCCTGCGGTGGAACGCTATTCGACGGTGCTCGGTGGGCGCGCCATCGGCAAGGTCGTGTCGAACGCGTATCTGCTGCGCGATGGGGGCACCGAGTACGAGTAAGCGGTGGCCTCGCCTTCGCTAGGGACTCGACAGGTCGACGCGGGCCGGCTCAGTCGAGGTTGAGGCGGACGAGCTCGACGCGGCTGGCCACGCCGAGCTTGGGAAAGGCGCGATACAGGTGGTGCCCAACGGTTTTCGGACTCAGAAACAGTTGCGCGGCGATCTCTTTGTTCGTCGAACCGGCGGCCGCCAGTCGGACCACCTGGAACTCCTGCGGTGTGAGGACCGCGGCCAGATCGGTCTCCGGCTCCGGCACCGCGCCTTCGCCCGCCGCACGCAGTTCGGTGCGGGCACGTTCGGCCCACGGGGCCGCGCCGAGGCGGTCGAAGATCTCCAGCGCCTTGCGCAGGTGAGTACGGGCCTCCCCCGCACGCCGTTCCCGGCGCAACCATTCGCCGTAGAGCAGGCCGGTGCGCGCGTAGTCATACCAACGCTCCACTGCGGCATGCAGTTTCATCGCCTGCGCGAACAGCTCGCCGTCGCCGTTGAGCTGCGCCTGGCAGCGCAGCGTCAACGCCTCGGCCCAGGGCGAGTCGATAGCGCTCGACCACTCTTCGATATCGGTCAACGCCTCGACGCCGCGCTCCGGACTCCGCGTCCGCGCGGCGGCTTCCACCAGGTCCGATAGCAGATCGATCCACTGGCCCCGCGCCCGATTCGGCGAATGGTACTGCGCCTCCAGCCGATCGAGTGCGAGCTCGTTGCGGCCGAGACCGAGGTCGAGCAATGCGAGCGCCCAGTGGAAGTGCGCGATATCAATGGCGTTGTAGTCGGCGGGCGCCTCGCGCAAATTGCGTTCGGCGAGTTCGCGGCAGCGCTGCTCGTCACCGCGGACAGCCGCGATGATCGCCAGATTGCCCTCGGCATGGGAGACCCGGTTGGGCTGGCCGATATCGGCGGCGATCCGGCCGTACTGCGTCGAGGAAAGCTCGGCTTCGCGGAAACGACCGAGAATCATCTCCGTCGTCGCGAGCGTGCAGCCCACGGCGGGCAACCAGCCGATCATGCCGCGATCACGCAGCAACTCGGCCAACTCCGCCAACATGTCCCGCGCGTCGGGCATATCGCCGATCAGCGCTGCCTGCAGCGCGTAGGCGAGCCGAATGGAGATCATTTCGAGCGGAATGGCGCGGCTGAAGGCCACACTGGCGCGGATCTGCGCGACTCCGGCCGCGCGCTCGCCGGAATGCAGCATCAGTGGCCCGTTCACCGACGAAACCAGCAGCGCTCCCTGCTCACCGAGTGGCAGCGCCGCCATCCGGTCACGGGCCCGGATGACTCCGGTGAGGTCACCGGCGGTCCACGACGCGCGCCCCGCTTCGATCAAGGTCCACGCGGCACGCTCGGGATCAACAGATGCGAGGTGCTCGGCAGCCTCCATGAACAGGTTGTGCGCCTTGCGCAGTGAGCCGTGCTCGAATTCGATCAACCCCCGCACCCCGCCGATCCGGCCGCGTTGGCTCGGGTCGAGGTCCAATCGCTCGGCCTGCTCGGCGAGACGAAGAGCACGGTCGGTCCGGCCGGCCTCTGCGGCGATTTCGACCGCGGACATCAGCCGCCGGGCCCGCACGGCCGGGTCCGGCGTGAGCGATGCGGCACGTTCGAGCGCCGCGGCGGCCGAGGCGTGACCGGTCCGTTCGCGGGCCCTATCGGCGGCGACTTCCAACGCCGCGGCGACGGTCTCGTCCGGGCCCGTCGCGGCCGCGGCACGGTGCCACGCACTGCGGTCGGGATCATCGGCCAGCGCCGCGGCAATGGCGGCGTGCACCGCGAGACGCTGGGTGAACGACGCGCTGTGGTAGGCGGCCGCACGCTTGAGCGGGTGCCGAAACGACACGGACGGTCCGGTGACGCACACCATGCCGGAGCGTTCGGCCTCCGCGAGCGCGTCCGCGGTGAGCCCCATTTCGGTGAGCACCCGCAACACCAGACCGAGGTCACCGGTTTCCTCCGCGGCGACCACCAGCATGGCGGTGCGTGCGGACTCGGACTGATCGGCGATGAACTGCGCATAACCGCTCTGCAGACGCGACGGCAGCGGCAGCGGTCCGAGCTGCGGCGAATCGAGATCCATCCGCGGCAGTTCGAGCAGCGCCAAAGGATTGCCCGATGCCTCGGCGAGCACCCGCCGACGCACCGCGGGCTCCAGGTCCGGCCAGAAGTCCGCGAGCAGGGCGGCGGCGGCTTCGCCATCCAGCGGCGCAGGCCGCAATTCCGGCAAACCGGGCGCGGTGAATTCGGTGCGGCCCGCGAACAGCATCACGATGCCTTCGGCACCGAGCCGTCGGGCCGCGAACAGCAGTGCGTCGGCCGACGGTCGATCCAGCCATTGCGCATCGTCGATCAGACACAGCACCGGCCCCTCGACGGACAACTCGGCCAGCAGCGACAAGGTGGCGACTCCGACGAGGAACCTGTCGGCCTGCTCGGCCGGGCACAACCCCAGCGCGCCACGCAGCGCGTCCCGCTGCGGACCCGGCACCGCGTCGATCCGGTCCAGCGTCGGGTTGAGCAACAGGTGCAGGCCGGCGAAGGGCAGTTCGGATTCGCTCTCGATGCCCGTGCAGCGCAGCACCCGCCAGCCAGCCCCGGACAGTTCCTCGGCATGATGCAGCAACGCGGACTTGCCCTCGCCCGCCTCCGCGATGACCGCCAGCGCGCCGCTACGGGAGTGGCGTGCCCCGTCCAGCAAACTTCCGATCTGCTGTATATCTCCAGCGCGACCGTAAAGCATGTACGCCAACCTAAGCGGCGCGTGGAAAATCAGCAAACGATTCGGTCGCCGAAGTGGTCCACACCCTATTTCGCGGCTAGCTCGGCGACGGCGGTGTAGTCGTGGGCCGCGACGATATCGATGCCGTTGGGCAGCGCGTGCAACCGATGGATGGTGGCGAACGCGGCGTCGCGGTCGGCGTCGAACAGTTGACCGGGCATCGGCGCCTTCTCCCGAATCAGCTCTACCTGCAGCTTGTTCCACACCGCGTCACCGGCCAGCAGCACTCGGCTGCCGTCGTCGACCGCGAGCAGTACGCCGATGCTGCCCGGCGTGTGCCCGGCCAGATCGACGAGCAGCACCGAGCCGTCGCCGAACAGGTCTTTGCTGCGTAAGAAGGTCGCGACCGGTGGCCCGTCGAGCTCGAAGGTATCGAAGGTGCGGGCGCGCAGCGGACCGCGGGCGACGCCGACCGGGGCGTGCTCACCACCGAGAGCCCAGGCGTGCTCGGCGGCGGGCAGCCGAATGGCGACGGAATCGGGCAGCTCGAGCAGACCCGATACATGGTCCCAGTGCAGGTGGGTCGGGATCACGAAGTCGATCGTGGCGACGGCGATATCGCGGGCGGCGAGGGCATCGGAGAGCCCGAGCACAGGCTTGTGCGGGGCAACCAGCAGCGGGATCGGGAACGGGAGTTCGGGCAGCACCCGATCGTGCACGCCGGAGCACAGCGCCGGATCCACCAGGAAGCGCGCGCTCGGGTGCTCGATGAGGTAGGTCGACATCGTCATCGGCAGCTGACCGAAGCTCCGCACACCCTCGGCGACGATGGTCGTCGGGGCCGACATGCTGCCCTGCATCAGCACCGTCAGTCCGACGGTGACCTTCGCGGGCGGCAGCGGTTGCGGGTTCAGGCTCGCGAGCAACGCGGCATCGGGGCGCCGCGGGCGCAGCAACCGCCCTGGCGTCGCCGCTACCGCAGCGCAACAGCGTAAGACAGTGGGAAGGGTGGGTGTCCGCTCGCTGCTGTCGGCCATCGTGCCACCGTAGGCGATCGCGGCATTCGGTGAAAGAGGCGGGAGGCCAGGCAATTTCCGGCCTTGCCCACGACGATTTCTGCGGCATAATTTCTGGGGTACCGACCGCGACGGTCAGCAGCCCGCGGGCGGCGACTTCCGTGCGGCAACTTTGCGGTCGAGGGGGGAGGGAGACCGATGGCGTCCAGGCTTCCGAACCCACCTGGTCGGCGCACCGCACTCACCACCGCGGCCGTCGCCGCGATCGCGGATCTGCTCGGTGTCGAGGCCGCCGCGGTGTCCACCAGCGTCCCGTTCAGCGAACTCGGACTCGGCTCGCTCCAGCTCGCCCGGCTCACGGCGCGCCTGGAAGATGCCATGGGCGTCGAGGTTTCACTCACCGCGCTCTACGACAACCCGGATATCGAGCAGCTTGTCGAGTTTCTCGCGATGCGATGACAACCACCACCACCCCCGACCGGCCATATCCGCCGGTATCAATCGTCGGTATCGGCTGCCGGGTACCCGGCGCCGCGGGCGTTGCCGACTTCTGGCAGCTGCTGTTGGAGGGCAGGGACGCCACCGGCGAACCACCGGCCGGACGGCTCGGTGCGCGCCGCGGCGGGTACCTCGACGATGTCGAATCCTTCGACAACGATTGGTTCGCCATCTCCCGCCGGGAAACCGCGCTGATGGATCCGCAGCAGCGGCTTGCGCTGGAAGTCGCGGTCGAGGCCATCGATGACGCCGGCATCGGCTACCGCACCCGAGGTTCCGGTGCGGCCGTCGTCTTCGGCGCCTCCTCCTACGACCACGGCATCGCGGTGCTCGGTCACGGCGGACACGATGCGCCCTACGCGGTGACCGGCGCCGCGCTCAGCATCATCGCCAACCGGCTGTCCTACGTGCTCGACCTGCACGGACCGAGCCTGGTGGTGGACAGCGCCTGCTCGTCCTCGCTGGCCGCGGTGGACCTCGCGTTGCGCATGCTCGCCGACGACGCGGTGCCGTTCGCCATCGTGGGCGGGGTCAATCTCACGCTGCTGCCGCATACCTCCGACTACCTGGCCGAGGGCGGATTCCTGGCGCCCGACGGCCGCTGCAAACCGTTCGACGCCGCGGCGGACGGCTACGCCCGTGGCGACGGCTGCGGCGTGGTCGTCCTGCAACGCACCGCCGACGCCCTGCGCGACGGCAACCGGGCGTACGCCGAGATCGTCGGCTCGGCGGTCGGCTCGGACGGCCGCTCCAATGGTCTGTACGCGCCGAGCGGCCGCGCCCAACAGGAAACCCTGCGCACCGCATGGGCGCAGGCCGGGCTCGACCCGGGCACCGCGGGCTATCTCGAATGTCACGGCACCGGCACGCCATTGGGTGACGCGGTCGAGGTCGGCGCCATCGCGGCGGTGCTGCGGGGCGGCCATCCCGGCGCGACCTGGATCGGCTCGATCAAATCCACTATCGGTCACCTGGAGGCGGCGGCGGGCATCACCGGCCTGATCAAAACGGCGCTGTCCATTCGGCACGGCGTGATCGCACCGACCGTCCACTTCCACACCGAGAACCCACTGCTGAAACTCGCCGAGCACGGACTGCGCGTCCCGACCGAACCCATCGACTGGAGCGACACCGAGCTGACCGAACGCCGAGCCGGGGTGAGCTCGTTCGGATTCGGCGGCACCAATGCCCATGTGGTCTTGCGTGGCATTGCCACGCAACGCCCGCACCGCGGCGGCGAGCCGCCTGTGCTGATCGCGGTCGGCGGGCGCGATGCCGCCGACCTGCGGACACGGGCAGCCGGTTGGGCCGACCTGCTCGAGCGGGCTGACGGGCCCGGCGCCGACTCCAGTTCATTGCGGCAATTCGGTTCAGCCACAGTGCGCTTGATTCCGGAGGGCACCCGCGCCACCGTCGTCGCCCGGGATACCGGCGAGGCTATCGAGCGGCTGCGGGCCCTGGCCGCCGGAGATGAGGGCGCCGGCGTGCTCGGCCCGAGTTCGGTGCGACAGCGCGGCGGAGTCCTTTTCCTGTTCTCCGGCCAGGGCAGCCAGCACTCGAAGATGGGGCGGGCGCTCGCGGCTCGCTACCCGGTGTTCGCCGCAGCCGTCACCGAGGCTGCCGACGCGATCGCCGAGGCGGGTGGTCCGCGAATCTGGACTCCGCGCAAGGGGTTTGCCCTGGTATCCCCGGTGGCGAACAACGGCGGTGCGGCCACCGAACTCGTGCAGCCTGCGCTGTTCGCCTTCCAGGTGGGGATGGCGACATTGCTGGCATCGTGGGGTGTCACGCCCCAAGCGGTCGTCGGCCACAGCCTTGGTGAGGTAGCGGGAGCGGCCGTGAGTGGAGCGCTGTCGCTGCCGGACGCCGCCCGAGTCATCGTGCAGCGCAGCAGAATTCTGGCGCGGCTGGACGGTCACGGTGCGATGGCTGTGGTGGAGGCAGCGCCGGACGAGGTGGCGAACCTGGTCGAACCGCTGCGCGCGATGGTGGGAATCGCGGCGATCAACGGACCGCGTTCGGTTGTTGTCTCCGGTGCGCCCCGATACGTGGACACGGTGGTGCGCCGGGCCAAGCGGCGCAAGCTGTTCGCGCAGCGGATCGCCGTGGACTTCGCCGCGCACAGCCCGCAGGTCGCAGCCGTGCTGCCCGAATTCGTCGACGCACTCGACGATCTCGACCCGCTGGTACCCCACACGCTGGTCTATTCCACCGCGCACCAGGGCAAAACCATCAGCACGGCCGAGATGGACGCCAACTACTGGGCCGACAACGCTTCGGGCACTGTCGAACTCGCCGCGGCCATCGAGCGCGCCGCTGCCGACGGGCTCACCACCGTGCTGGAGATCGCGCCCCATCCCGTGCTGACACCGGCCGTTCGCGAGCAGGCCGACTTCCAGGATTCGACTCACCCCGTCGCAGGCCGCGACGACGAGGCCGCGACCTATCTCGCTTGCCTCGGGCGGCTCTACACCGAGGGACGGTCCGTCGACTGGTCCGCGCACGGGCCGTTCACCGCTGCGCCGCCACCCCGGCATTGGATCAAACAACGATTCCCATTGGTCAGCGCGCTCGATCCCGCCTCTGTCGCGCCGAGCCCTCCCCTCGGCGCGGGTGGCGACAATCCACCCCTGGCCCCGACTACCCACACAAGTCGCGACGGCGCAACGGCCGGTGCCGCCATCGCCGAATCGGCCTTTCCAGCAGACGATCTCGCCGACCACACGGTGCAGGGCGTGCCGACCGTGCCCGCCGTGTTCTGGCTGCGCCGATTGCTGCACCTGGCGCGCGGAGCGGCAGCCACGACGGTTGCCGACTTCGCGGTCCACGAGCGAACCGATCTGACCGCACTGCCTGCGGTGTCCTATCGGCGCGACACCGACGACGCCAGCGTGCGGGCGGAGGTCACAGGTGCCGGGACGCTGGCATCGGCTCGGCTCTCCGGTGACCCCACACCCGCGGATATCGTCGCATGGATGCGGGTGGTCGATGCGAATCGAGCTGCCCGCCGCCATATGCGCAGGATTGATCCCGATGGTTTCTACGAGGCTCTGCACGGCAGGCAGCTGACATACGGACCCGCGTTCCGCCCGCTGCGCGGTATCGAGGCGGGCCACGATTGTGCGCTGGGCGCCTTCGATGCCGCACCGCTACAACGCGCCGCGACACTCGATGGCTGCCTGCATCTGCTCGCCGCGGCGAGCTACGACGCCCTTCCCCCTGATGCGGTCCCCCTGCCGATCGGCATCGAATCGGCTTGGCTGTCCACAGAATCGGACCGCGTGGTGCTCGAGGCCCACGCCTTCGTCCGTGAACGCACAGACACCGGCCTGACCGGCGACATCGTCGGCACCGACCAGCACGGCGTCCCGGTGCTGGCCATGTCCGGTGTCATGGTCCGGTTCGCGGCGCTCGGCGCGTATCCGCCACCGATCCAGTCCGGTTCGGCCACCGGACCTTTCCGCCGTCAGATATGGCGGCCGATCCAGCTCGGGTTGTCGGCCGACACGTCGACGAGCAGTCCCGCACGTGGATCCGGGCACGCGCAACGAGCTCTCGTGATCGGCGAATCGGAGTTGGCCATGCGGCTGACCAGGGAACTCGACCGGACGCTGCCCACCGAAAGGGTCGCCCGCCAGCCCGACGCCGCAGGCCCGATCGTTTCCGCCGTGCTCGCGAGCCGGACCACCACCATCGCGCGCATCGCGGTCGTGCTGGTGTGGCCGTCCGGACACGATGCGACGCAACAGAGGGAATTCACGGGCACGGTCCCCGCGGTGGGACGGATACTGGATGTGATCCAGCGCGTCCAGTCCGACGACGCCACTGCCTCATTGACGATCGTGCTCCCCGACCACGGCCTGCCCGCCGGGACGACAGCACCGCCCGAGCCGGGCTCCGGCGGTGACAGCTCGGTGCCGATGGCGGTCGCCGGGTTGGTGCGCTCCCTGCAGCTCGAGTCGGGTCACGATGTCCGACTGGTGTGGAGTGATTCGGCCGCGGAGAGCACCGCGATGCTGCGCGGCATCATTGTCGAGACATCCGCCGCGCGGACCGATCGGATACCTGAGGAACTGCGCATCACGCGCGGCGTCACAACCACCCGCCGGTTCATCACCGCGCGCCGACGATCCACGTCGCCCGCGCCCATCGACGCCAACGGGACCTACGTGGTCACCGGCGGGCTCGGTGCGCTCGGCGCTGTCGCAGTGCGCTGGCTGCTCGACGCGGGGGCCCACGACGTGGTGGTGCTGACGCGCGCGCCCCGGCCGGTGCCCGAGCTGCTGGAGGGTCTGGAGGACCGAATCGTCGTCGTTCGGTGCGACGCCGCCGATCGAAACGATCTGTGCAACGCGCTCAACGACATTCGTGAATGCGGTTCCACCATCCGCGGCATCGTGCACGCGGCAGGCACTCTGGAGGACGCGGCATTCGAGGCCGTCAGCGGTCGGCAGCTCGCACGCATGTTCGCGCCGAAGCACGGTGCCGCAAGCAATCTGATCGAACTCACCGCCGCCGACGCCACCGATTTCGTCCTGCTGTGCTCTTCTGCCACCGGTGCGCTCGGCGCACCCGGCCAGGCCGCCTATGCCGCTGCCAATGCCGCCATGGACGCACTCGCTCTCGCCTATCCGGATCGTCGAATACTGAGCATCGGCTGGGGCGTCTGGTCATCGGGGCTTGCCGAAGTCGCGGGCGGGGCGGCGCATATGGGGCGCGCGGGTATCTCCGCGTTTACCGCCGCGCGGGGTGCGGAGCTGCTGGCGCAGGCGTTGCAGTACGACGACGCCTACCTCCTCGCACTGGACTACGCACCGACTTCGGATACATCGCAGGTCGCCCTTCGCCTCAGAGACTTACTCACCGCATCCGACGACGCCGCGACGACGCCGGCACTCCCCGACCGATCGAATATCGATGCCGCGATCGGCCCGGCCCCGCCGCAGGACCCTGCCGAACCACTGACCGCGACCATCCGCGCCGTGCTGAGCGCCACCCTCGACCTGCCCGCCGAACACCTCGATCCCACAGCCGACTTCAATGAACTCGGCCTCAGCTCCTTGCTCGGTATCGAGATGCGACGCAGGCTCGAAGCCCGGCTCGATGTCCGAATCTCGACCGCCGAACTCTTCGAGCACCCGACCATCACCGCGCTCGGGGCGGCCCTTGCCGGGCGGGTGGCCGCGGCGAATTCCCGCAAGGCCCTGTGATGCCGTCGAAAACTGCTTCCCCGCAGAATGTCCTGGCCGCTCGGCTCGCCGAGTGGGCGAGGACCAAACCTGGTGCCGACGCCTATACCGAATTGCGTTACCACGGTGCCGAATGCGTACCGATCACCCTGAACTACGCCCAATTGCACGGCGCGGCACTGATGCTCGCCCACCAGCTCAGGGCTTCGACTGATCCCGGCGACCGAGTGGCGATCCTGTGCGCCCACGGCATCGACTATGTCGTCGCGTTCTTGTCCTGTCTCTACAGCAACCGTGTTGCCGTCCCGCTCTTTCCGGCCACCGGCACCCGCAATCACGCTCGAATCGAGGGCGTGCTGGCGGATGCCCGGCCGGCGCTGAGCCTGATCTCGGCGACAGACCGGACGACCTCCGCGCTCTTCGGCCCCGCCCTCGGCCACGTGCTCACGCTCCCGGCGGATATCGCCGCCGCGGCCGTGACAGATCCGGTGATCGACACGGTTCGCGCCGACCTCGCCTACCTGCAGTACACGTCCGGCTCCACCCGAGCCCCGGCCGGGGTGGAGGTCACGCACGCCAATTTCGCGGCAGCACTGGATCAGGTGTGGTCCGCCGTGCCTGCGGTGCGGCACAAACCCATCGTGACCTGGCTGCCGTTCTTCCACGATATGGGCCTGGTCCTCGCTCTCTCGCTGCCGCTGTACTCGGGGGTGCACGGGGTGACGATGGCGCCCGCGGAATTCGTGAAGCGACCCATCCGATGGTTGCGCGCCTGCAGCGAATACGGAGCGGGAACCACCGGTGGCCCCAATTTCGGCCTCGCCCTCGCCGTCTCGGCGACCACACCGCGAGAGCGGGCCGGACTCGACCTATCCCGGCTGGACGCACTGCTCAACGGCGCCGAACCGATCCGCCCCGACGTACTCGCGGACTTCACCGCGACCTACGCCGCACACGGCTTCCGCAACCACGCGCACACCCCCGGGTACGGCTTGGCCGAGGCGACGCTGCCGGTGACAATCTGCCGGTCCGAGGACGACCCCGTCGCGCTCCGATTCGATCGCACGGCCTTGGCACGCGGGATGGCGGTCGCCGCCGCCGATGGCGTCCCCCTGGTCGGCTGCGGCGGCGCGGCGGGCCAGCAGGTCGCGGTGGTGCACGCGGGCGAGCGGATCGAGGTCGCGGACGGCACCGTCGGTGAAATCTGGGTCGCGGGGCCGAATGTCTGCGCGGGCTACTACGGCAACCCCGTCGCCACTGCGGAGCGTTTCGGCGCGGCCTTGCCCGGCAGTGCCGAATCCTGGTTGCGGACCGGCGATCTCGGCTTCTGGTATGAGGGACAGCTCTACATCGCGGGCAGGCTCAAGGACCTCATCGTCATCGATGGGCGCAATCACTTTCCCGCCGATATCGAAACAACGGTGGCCGCCTGCGCGCCCGAGGTGCGTCCCGGTCATGTGACCGCGTTCGGCCACGACGACGGCCACCGCGAAGAAGTGGTGGTGGTCGCCGAGCTGGTGACAGCGGAGACCACCGCGGCCGACGAACTGGCCGCGCTCGCCCACCGGATCCGGATCACCATCGCCACTGTGCACGAGGTGCCGCCCGGCGCTGTCGTGCTGGTCGAGCCAGGCCGCATTCCGAAGACCTCCAGCGGCAAGCTGCGCCGCGGCGAATGCCGGGCACTGTACGGGTCGGGCAGGCTGCCGCAGCTGGCCGCTATCGGCGGCGAGCTGCCACAGCGGTAGTCACGGCGGCGCGTAGCGACACGGAAGGCGCGCGCATCCCCGTTATCGCGAGCCGCGGCCGCGATGATGAGCCCATGGCGACCGAAATCATCTCCGTGACCTGGAAAGACCACCCCGACGAACACGACTATCCCGCCGCTGCGGACTACCTGGAGTTACTGGCCGAACCAGGGATCGTCGACGCCGTCGTCGCGGACCTGCGTGACGCCCCGATCGTGCACAAGAAGGCCAAGGACATCCTGCGGGCCGCCGGGCTGGACCTGGTCGGCGCCGAGAATCCCTATGTCCGACGAGATCTCATCAAGATCAACAACGGCAAGACGCTCTCGCCGATCCTGCTGGTGCGCGGCGACTTCCGGACCGGTGTGCCGATGGTGATCGCGGACGGCTATCACCGGGTATGCGCGGTCCACTGGGCCGACGAAAACATCGCGATACCCGCGAAAATCGCCGCCCTGCCGTGACGTTCTCCACCCTGGCCCTTGTCGTCGCACTCGGTCTGTGCGGACCGATCCTCGCCCTGCGCCGGTCGTGGCGCGTTCCGGTGATCCTGGGCGAGCTGATCGCGGGAATCCTGTTCGGCAGCACGGGTTTCGGAGTCCTGAATACCTCTGATCCGATTTTCGCCTTTCTGGCGGACATGGGTTTCGCGGTGGTGATGTTCGTCGCGGGAACCCATGTCCCGGTGCGAGATCCGGCCGTCCGCTCCGCGCTGGGGGTGGGCGCGATTCGTGCGGGTACGGTCGGTTTGCTCGCCATGGCGGCGGGTTTCGGTGTGGCCCGGTGGTTCGGCACCGGGCACGGCGCGATCTATGCGGTACTCATGGCGTCCTCGTCGGCCGCGCTGGTGCTGCCGATCATCGACTCGCTCGGCATGCGGGGAAAGCCGGTGCTGGCTTTGACAGCCCAGGTCGCCATCGCCGATACGGCGTGCGTGGTTGCGTTGCCGCTTGTCATCGCCCCAGCCGAGGCCGGGCGCGCGGCACTCGGCGCCATCGCGGTGGCCGTGGCCGCCACCATCCTGTTCCTGATTTCGCGGCAGCTCGAGCTCTCCGGTGCGCGCCGTCGCGTGCACCGCCTGTCCGAGGACCGCGCCTTCGCCCTCGAGCTGCGCGTGAGTCTCGCCGTGCTGTTCGCACTGTGCGCGCTGGCGACCCAGACGCACGTATCGATCATGTTGGCGGGCTTCGCCGCCGGGCTCGCGGTCGCCGGGATCGGGGAGCCACGCCGGGTCGCCCGCCAGCTCTTCGCCATCAACGACGGTTTTCTCGGTCCACTGTTCTTCGTCTGGCTCGGCGCCCGGCTCAATCTGCGCGAATTCGGCGAGCATCCGAAGCTCATCGGGCTCGGCCTGCTCCTCGGCGGCGGCGCGATCCTTGTGCATCTGGCGACTCGAGCCGTCGGACAGCCGCTGGCCTTCGGCGCGCTCGCCGCCGCACAGATCGGCGTGCCGGTCGCCGCGGTGACCGTGGGCACCCAACTGCATGTTCTGGTGCCGGGAGAATCCTCGGCCCTGATGCTCGGGGCACTGTGCACGATCGCCGGGGCCGCGTTGGCGGCAAGCCGGACAGCGGGAAGCACAAGGGCCGGCGGCTAGCGCGGCGTGGTCAACTGTCTTCGCGGCCGAGCAGCCGATCGGTTTCCCGGCGTTCACGTTTGGTCGGCCGACCCGAGCCCCGGTCGCGGCGCGGCATCGTCGCGAGGATCTCGCGCGACGGCGGCGGCGGGCTGCGGTCGATCAGGCATTGCGCGGCAATCGGAGGTCCGACACGTTTGGTGACGATTCGCTCCACGATCACGATGCGCTCGATGCCACCGGCGCGGATTCGCACCTCATCGCCGGGGCGTACGGGTTGGGCAGGTTTGGCCGCGGCGCCATTGACGCGGACGTGCCCTCCGCGGCAAGCCTCAGCCGCCGCAGTCCTTGTTTTGAACAGACGCACCGCCCACGTCCACGAGTCGACTCGCGCCTGTGTCGCGGTGTTCTGGTTGCCGGGTACGGCTGGTGCCACCCGTTAGACGATACGGCGTGCCGTAACGACCATGTCGGGGCGCAGCGTGGTGTAGGAGACCGGGTCGCCCGACTGGACCGCATTCAGCAGCTTGCCGTCGCCTGCATACATACCGACGTGACTGCCGCCGTTGGTTATGACGATGTCACCGGGCTGCAACTCTTGAAACGCCACCGGCGCGCCGACATGCGACTGTTCGAAGCTGGTGCGGGGCAGCTCGACTCCGGCCTGCCGGTAGGCCCACTGGACCAGACCCGAGCAGTCGAAGCTGTAGGGACCCGCGGCACCCCAGGAGTACTGGGCGCCGACCTTGGTCTTGGCCGCGTCGAGTGCGATGTTCGCGGGGGTGGATTGGAACATGCCCTGCAGGTTGGGCGCACCAAAGCTGGGCAGCTGCAACTGCGGGGCGGCCATCGGAGCCTGCGGCGCCACCGGCATCGCGGTCAAGGCCTGCTGGATCTGCTGATTGAGCTGCTGAACCGGCTGCTCGAACTCCGGCGGGACGTCGAAGTCACCGATGCCGGGGATGTTGATGGTGGCGGCCATCGCCGGGATCGCGGGCATCGCACCTGTCGATGCGGCCACCGCGCCCATGACGAGGGCACCCTTGACGGAATTCGGTAGCCGCGAATCCCGCTGCAAACTGTGTTTACCCACCGAGCTGAGTCTCCGATCTTGCTACTCTCCCGCCGACCGGGTTAGCTGACGGGCTCGGACCAGGAGATCGGCCCTACCTCACCAACCGAATTGGCTTGTGAGGATTCACCCCAGAGAAACCTGCGGTTCCCCGGCACGACAGCCGGGAGCCGGTGGCTCCGACAGTCGATTAGGCGGTGACTCCCTGGCGCCGTTTCTCTTACGAAGCGACAGACTCCATGAAGTCACGAAGAGATTACGATGCGGGCGCGGTGTTGTCCAGCGCACAGCGCAATACGTTCCGCGGTCTCGGCGAATTGCCTGCACGAGCGGCCGCAAGAGCAACACGCCCGGGTGATCACGACACGATATCGACGGAATCGGTTCCGTTATCCAATCGAAAGTCGCAGCCGGATCCGGTAGTGCGCGATCAGAATTCGGACGACTGCCCAGAATCGTCGCCGAGACGTTCGGCCAACGCTCGCTCGAGCTGACCGATGCGATGCCGCGCCTCGGCGAGGTCGACCTCGAGTTGGCCGAGCGCCATGACCAGCGGTCCGACCGCAAGATCGGCGACGAGCTGCGGATCGTCGTAGCCGCGCTCGATGGCGACCAGGATGTTGGAGCGGATGCGTCCGGCCACCGTCGCTCCGGCGGGCACGTTCCAGGATTCGACCACCTCGGCGGTGGTGACGGGAGTGGATTCCTCGGACATGCCCCTCCGTTCCTGTGCTGGACCGTTCAGCGAACGGCCACCAGCGTAGAGATTTCCGTGGCGATAGCAATAGCGCAATAACAACAAGGTAATTCGCGCCGCTAGCAGTATCTAGGACGCGCCGTAGACATCCGCAGATTTATCGGAGATGACGGGCTACGGTGTGTGGGCATGGACCCCGTGCGGAATCCGTATGCGCCAGGAGCCGGACAGCGCCCACCCGAACTGGCCGGACGCGACAAGCAACTCACCGCCTTCGACATCGTGCTGGAACGCATCGCACGCGGCAGGCCGGAGCGCAGCGTGATGCTCACCGGACTGCGCGGCGTCGGAAAGACGGTGCTGCTCAATCAGCTTCGCTCGGCCGCCGTCTCGCGCGAATGGGGTACCGGCAAAATCGAGGCGCGTCCGGATCAGGAACTGCGCCGCCCGCTGTCCTCGGCACTGCACATGGCGGTCCGCGCGGTCGCCATGGCGCACCGGAATCCGGAGCGGGTCGACGACTTCCTCGGCATCCTCAAGGCTTTCGCACTGCGCTCCACCGCGGACAAGGGCATGCGGGAGCGCTGGCAGCCCGGCATCGACGTGCCCGCGGTAACCGGTCGCGCCGACTCCGGCGACATCGAAATCGACCTCATCGAACTGCTCAAAGAGGCGGCGGCGCTGGCCAGTGATATCGGCGTCGGCATCGCGATCTTCATCGATGAGATGCAGGACCTCGGCCCCGCGGACATCTCCGCCATCTGCGGCGCGTGCCACGAATTGAGCCAGGACGCAGCGCCGCTCATCGTTGTCGGCGCCGGCCTCCCCCATCTGCCCGCAGTGCTGTCGGCGTCGAAAAGTTACTCAGAGCGACTGTTCAGCTATCACCGCATCGATCGGCTCGATCGCGCATCGGCCGACCAGGCGCTCATCGCACCGGCCGAACGTGAGGCGGTGAAGTTCACCGATGAAGCGCTGGACGCCCTGTACCAAAGGGCCGACGGCTATCCATATTTCGTGCAGGCTTACGGCAAGGCCGCATGGGATCAAGCCCCGGAGAGCCCGATCGGCATCGAGGATGTCGAAGTGGCCGCACCGACCGCCGAGGAGGAATTGGCCGTTGGCTTCTTCGGCTCCCGCTATGAGCGAGCGACACCGGCGGAGCGCGAATACATGCGCGCCATGGCAGACCTGGCGGGGGACGACGGCCCGGTGGCGACCGCGGCTGTCGCCACCGAGCTCGGCCGCAAACCCGCCTCGCTGTCGCCGGCCCGCGACGGGTTGATCAAGAAAGGGCTGATCTACTCGGCCGAGCGCGGCACCATCGGGTTTACGGTGCCGCATTTCGGCCGCTATCTACGCAGCGTCTGATTGCTACCCATTTGCCTCCCTATCAAGATCATTAGAGATCCGTAGAAATCTCTTTCCCGACAGACCTACCGGCGAGTAACTAAAGTTCTACACTCGAATGTGATCCTGATCACGTCCGAGGAGGACATCATGGCGACCACCGCGAAAGTCGACGCGACCGAAGAACAGGCCCGGGCACTTGTCGAGGAGTCTCGCGAAACCAGCTGGGTCAAACCGTCGTTCGCAAAGGAGATGTTTCTCGGACGGTTCCGGCTCGATCTGATCCACCCCTACCCGCAACCCAGCGCCGAAGACGCCGCGCGCACCGAGGCCTACCTGGCCCGGCTGCGGCCGTTCTGCGAAACGATCGACGGCGCCGTGATCGAAGCGGAGTCCCGGATCCCGGACGAGTACGTGAAGGGCCTCGCCGAGCTCGGCTGCTTCGGCCTGAAGATCTCGGAAGAGTACGGCGGCCAAGGTCTCTCCCAGGTCGGCTACAACAGGGCGTTGATGCTGGTCGGCTCGGCGCACCCCGCGCTCGGCGTGCTGCTGTCGGCGCATCAGTCCATCGGCGTCCCCGAGCCGCTGAAGCTGGCGGGCACCGCCGAACAGAAGGCCGAGTTCCTGCCCCGCTGCGCCGCGGGCGCGGTCAGCGCCTTCCTGCTCACCGAACCCGACGTCGGCTCCGACCCCGCTCGGATGGCGAGCAGCGCGACGCCGACCGAGGACGGCGAAGCCTACGAGCTCAACGGCGTCAAACTGTGGACTACCAATGGCGTCGTCGCCGAACTGCTGGTGGTGATGGCGCGGGTGCCCAAGAGCGAAGGGCATCGAGGTGGCATCTCGGCGTTCATCGTCGAGGCCGATTCGCCGGGAATCACGGTGGAGCGGCGCAATTCGTTCATGGGCCTGCACGGCATCGAGAACGGCGTGACCAGGATGCACAACGTCCGCGTCCCCAAGCGCAACCTCGTCGGCCGCGAGGGCGACGGCCTGAAGATCGCGCTCACCACGCTCAACGCCGGTCGCCTCGCCATTCCGGCGCTGTGCACCGCGGCGTCGAAGTGGTCGCTGAAGATCGCGCGGGAGTGGAGCACGCAGCGGGTCCAGTGGGGAAGGCCGGTCGGCGAGCACGCGGCCGTCGGCGAGAAGATCTCCTTCATCGCGGCCACCACCTACGCGTTGGAAGCGGCACTCGACCTCTCCGCGACGATGTGCGACGAGGGCCGCAACGACATCCGGATCGAGGCCGCGCTCGCCAAACTCTGGGCCAGCGAAATGAGCTGCCGGATCGCCGACGAGCTCGTGCAGATCCGCGGCGGCCGCGGCTATGAGACGGCGGCTTCGCTGCAAGCGCGCGGCGAACGCGCGGTGAGCGCCGAGCAATTGGTCCGCGATCTGCGGATCAACCGCATCTTCGAAGGCTCGAGCGAAATCATGCGGCTGCTGATCGCCAGGGAGATGGCCGACGCGCACATGTCCGCCGCGGGCGCGCTCGTCGATCGCAACGCCGAGTTCAAGGCCAAGGCCAAGGCCGCTGTCGGCGCGACCGGCTTCTATGCCAAGTGGTTCCCGCAGCTCGCGGTCGGCGCGGGCACCGTGCCCGCGACCTATGGCGAGTTCGGTGCGTTGGCCGGGCACCTGCGGTTCGTCGAGCGCAATGCGCGCAAGCAGGCCAGATCGTTGATGTACGCGATGGGCCGCTGGCAGGCAGGCCTGGAGTACCGGCAGAACTTCCTCGGCCGGATCGTCGACATCGGCGCCGAGCTGTTCGCGATGTCGGCGGCCTGTGTGCGGGCTCAGTCACAGCGGGCCGCGGGCGCCGAGGAGGCCGCCGCCGCCGAGGAGCTCGCCGATGTGTTCTGCAGGCAGTCGCGGGTGCGGGTGCGCGCGCTCTTCGACGCGCTGTGGGATAACACCGACGACGAAGACCGCACCCTCACCAGGGGCGTCCTCGACGGTCGCTACCGCTGGCTGGAGGAGGGCGTGCTTGATCCGAGCGAGGGCACCGGGCCGTGGATCGCCGAGTGGCAGGTCGGTCCGTCGACCGAGGCGAACCTGCTGCGCCCGTTCCTGCCCTCCACGAGGACCCGTCTGTAGTCGTCGACGCCGATCGGCCGCACCTCGCGGCGTCGCGGCGGCGGCCCTGGCCGCCAACGCCACGCTCGGTGCGGCCGATCGGCCTGTCTTCATCGGTATAGGAAAGCCGCTAGGTACACGCAGGCTCCGGATGCGGGCGCGTGGGTGACCGTTGGATAACGAAATCTAGTGGACTCTAGGGAATCTGGTCGATTCACCGATAGTCGGCGGCCGAAGTGGTTGATCATGGGTTTCTATCAAAATCTAGCGTTTGACCTACTGTTTCGTAGATTCTCCTATCGAGATCGGCCGGGCCGGCGGCGATGTCGATCACCGGCGTCGGTTCGGCATCGTGTCCATAACGGAGGGTATGGGCGGCTAACGCCAAGGAAATGACTACCGACAACCAGGCAAGACGCTCCGCTCGAGGTGACCCGACAGTCACAGGAGAACCCTCATGTCCACGACCATCGCCCGCTTCGCCGCCGACCATGACGGCCACCGGATCACGGTGTCGGCCGACGACGGCGTCCCGATCGCGGTTCGCACCTTCGGCGCCGACGACGCCGCGCTCACCGTAGTTTTCGTGCACGGTCATTGCCTGCGCACCGAATCCTGGTCGTTCCTGCGCGATCAGCTCTCGCGCCAGTGGGGACCAGGCACCCGGATGGTCTTCTACGACCATCGCGGCCACGGCGAATCGGGCGTGGCCGATCCGGCCAGCTACACCATCGACCAGCTCGCGCACGACCTCGACGCCGTGCTGCGGGTGGTGGTGCCGACCGGCCCGGTCATCCTGGTCGGCCATTCCATGGGCGCCATGGTCACCCTCGCCTACTCCCGCCTGTTCCCCGCGGCGATCGGCACCCGCGTCGTCGGCGTCGGCCTGATCGCGGGCGCCGCCAACGGCATCACCGAGGTGGGCCTCGGCCGCTTCCTGCATCGGCGGGCAGTGAATTCACTGCAGGTGGCGGTGCTGCGCGCACCTCGAGTCATGCAGGCATCCAAGCGGCTGACCCGGCGGATCTTCGAGCCGATCCTGCGCGAGGCGACCTTCGGCACCAGGAAGGTGAATCCCAGGATGATCGCCGTCGCGACGGCGATGCTGAACGAGACCCCGCTGCTGACCATGTCGAGTTTCCTTGCCTCGCTGATCACGTTCGACGAGACCGCGACGCTGCACCGGCTCGGCACCATCCCGGCCCTCGTGCTCGCCGGTTCCGCGGACATCGTGGTGCCCTTCGCGCATTCGGTGGTGCTCGCATCGCAACTGGCCGGATCCGAGCTGGTCCGACTGGAGGGCGCGGGCCACAGCGTGATCCTCGAGCGCGCGGAGGAAGTGGCACTGTCCATCGCGGGGCTGGTCGATCGAGTCTTCGCCGACATGCACGGACAGGGACCGGAGTACGCGGCCGTCAGCTGAGCGAAGGCCGACCATCGACTTTGGCAACATTTCGGCGAACCGCCGGAATTGGATGCCGACGAGCCAAAACACGATTCCTCACGTACTGTGTTGGAGATCACGTTGTGTGGTGAGTCACATGACTTGGTGCAGCACGCTCCGAGGCAGACCACGGAAACACCGCTGTGACCGAGTTCGTATGTTCACCAAGGAACACAGGAGGTAACGATGACACGCAGCGATATCGCGGAACTTCGCTACGCGGTCGGCCAGCTCCGGCAATCTATCGGCGCACTGCGCTCCCACTATGGCGACGCAAACACCGTGCGACGACTGGAGAACGACCTCGAGCGGCTCGTCATCGACGCCGATGAGCTCGAGCAATCGCCGCCGCCGGAGGTCACCCACCGACCCCAGGACACCATCTACGTCCCGGACAGCAAGTCGGACGAGGCAGCCTGGATGGGCGCGCAGGACGAAGGCCTGGGCTTCCACTCCCGCCCGCGCACGAAGTAGCACATGCCGGTCACCGCCTGGAGCACCTGCACCGGGCGGTGTTCACGCATGTCTCAGGCCCGGTGCCTGCCGAATCGACGGGGTCGAGAGCCGTGAAAGCGGGCCCCGAGTGGTGCGGTCGCGACCGGGGTCGTCGCCGCTGATTCGAACAGGGCCGCGATGCCGTGGTCGTGGCCGAGCGCGATCGCTTCGAGCCCGTAGCGACCCTCGGTGCGAGCCAGTTCGTGCAGCATCGTGGTCATGATGCGCAGGCCGGTGGCGCCGACCGGGTGGCCGAGAGCAATCGCCGAGCCATTGACGTTGAGACGGTCGCGGGTGTCGAAATCCCACTCCTTGGCCAGCGCGAGCACTTCCACGGCAAAGCCCTCGTTGACCTCCACCAGATCGACATCGTCGAGGGTGAAGCCGGTGCGGCCGAGCACCTTGGCGACAGCCGGCGCCGCACCGAGAGTCGCTGTGCCGGAATCACATCCGGCCGCGGCCCAACCCACGAGATAGGCCATGGGGGACAGATCGAGTTCGTCGAGCCGGTCCTCGGCGACGACCAGGCAAGCGGCGGCGCCGTGCCGGTGCGCGCTCATATTTCCGGTGGTGACGACGCCCTCGGAAAGCAACGGACGCAGCGCGGCGAGGGTGTGCGTCGAGACATCGTCACGCACGCCCTCGTCCCGCAGTATCTGATGCCGCGATGCGGTGTCGTCGCGGGAATCGGACCAGTCGTGCCCCTCCGGCACCACGCCGACCGGGATCACCTCGGCGGCGAAGTGACCCTGCCGCCACGCGCGAGCGGCTTTGCGATGGCTCGCCACGGCGAACTCGTCGGCTTCGGCCCTGCTGATTCCGTAATAGCGGGCCAGGTCTTCGGCATTCGCGAGATCGCCGGGCCGGACCTGGCAACCGTGGCCGGTCACCGCGTCCGCGGCACACTCCACACCACCCGCGACCACCACGTCGGCGGCACCGGTTTGCACCATCATCGCCGCGGTGATCACCGCCTGCAGGCCGCTGCCACAGCGGCGATCGGTGAGAAACCCCGGCACGGCGAAGGGCAGCCCGGCACCGCGGGCCGCGAGCCTGCTCAGCTCCGGCGCACTGGTTGCGCCACCGTCGACGCGGGCCATCGCGACATCCTCGACGCGCATCGGGTCGATACCCGATCGATCGATGACCGCCGAGAGGACAGTCGAGGCAAGCCATTCCGGCGGCATTCCCGATAGCGCTCCCCCCTCGACTCCACTCGGAGTTCGGACCGGCGCCACGATCGCGGCTCTTCTCATGCTGATGACTCCTTCCCCGGCCTGCCCGTCCGGTGCGACACAAGCATCAGCCCATGTCAGCGGGTAATTCCCGAGAGAAAAGGTCACCACAATTTTATTGCCGCCGTGTGACGATCGAACCGCCGATTATTCGACCTGGAGTCTTCTTTGTTCCACACCCGCTCGAATCACGTTCTGTTTACGCCGCGTTCGATGCGTTTGCGGTCCGTTCACTGCCGCGCGCCGACTACCCGACAGCCGACAATGTGGCGCAAATCACCGGCGTCGCAGCGGGTCCGTCTTGCCGGGACCACACTCGAGCAATAGCGGGGGTGTCGTATGGTGCTCAGCATCACATTCGATTGCGGAGGTAACGATGACCACCCGCACAGCAGATCAGCGAGGCATCCACCTGTGAGTGCCGCACCGACCGCCGGCCCGGAAACGGGCACAGGCGTCTTCAGTAAGACCCGGGCTCGAATCTCGGAGCGCACGCTACGCACCGATCGATGGTGGGTGCCGCCGCTCGTCACCGTGCTCGGCCTGGGCGCCTTCATCCTCTACGCGACGATCAGATCATATGTGCGAACGGCGTATTGGGTTCCGGACTACCACTACTTGACGCCGTTCTATTCACCGTGCCTGAGCACCTCGTGCGTGGCGGGTTCGAGCCATTTCGGGACGCCGTTCGGCGAGCTGCCCGTGATCCTGCCGCTCGGCTTCGTGGTGCTGCCGTTCCTGCTCGGCTTCCGGCTCACCTGCTACTACTACCGCAAGGCCTACTACCGCGCGGTGTGGTTCTCCCCGCCTGCCTGCGCCGTCGCCGAGCCGCACGCCAAGTACACCGGCGAGACCAGGCTGCCGCTGATCGTCCAGAACGCGCATCGCTACTTCTTCTATGTGGCCATTGTGGTTTCGCTGATCAACACCTATGACGCGATCGTCGCATTCCACGGCAAGACCGGCGGTTTCGGATTCGGTCTCGGCAATATCGTGCTGCTGGCCAACGTGATCCTGCTGTGGGCGTACACGCTCTCATGCCACTCATGCAGGCACATTGCCGGCGGACGGCTCAAGAACTTTTCCGCGCATCCGGTGCGGTACTGGTTCTGGACCCAGGTCTCCAAGCTGAACACCCGCCATATGGCGCTGGCCTGGACAACTCTCGGCACCCTGGTGCTGACCGACTTCTACGTGATGTTGGTTGCCAGCGAGACGATTTCGGACCTGCGGTTCATCAACTGAAGGAGTATTCGCGGCCATGCCAGAAGTGGAACGGCACAAGTACGACGTCGTCGTTATCGGTGCCGGTGGCGCCGGACTGCGCGCGGTAATCGAAGCAAGGGAACGCGGCCTTTCCGTTGCGGTGGTGTGCAAGTCGTTGTTCGGCAAGGCACACACCGTGATGGCCGAGGGCGGCTGCGCCGCGTCGATGGGCAATGCCAACGAAAAGGACAACTGGCAAACCCATTTCAAGGACACCATGCGCGGTGGCAAGTTCCTCAACAACTGGCGCATGGCCGAACTGCACGCCCAGGAAGCACCCGACCGGGTGTGGGAGCTGGAAACCTACGGGGCGCTGTTCGACCGCACCGCGGACGGCCGAATCAGCCAGCGCAACTTCGGCGGCCACACCTACCCGAGGCTCGCGCACGTCGGCGACCGCACCGGGCTCGAGATCATCCGCACCATGCAGCAGAAGATCGTCTCGCTGCAGCAGGAGGACTTCGCGGAAACCGGCGACTACGAGTCGCGCATCAGGGTCTTTCACGAATGCACCATCACCGAGCTGCTCAAGGACGGCGATCGGATCGCGGGCGCGTTCGGCTACTGGCGCGAATCGGGCCGTTTCGTGCTGTTCGAAGCGCCCGCCGTGGTGCTCGCCACCGGCGGAATCGGCAAGTCCTACAAGGTGACCTCCAATTCCTGGGAGTACACCGGGGACGGGCACGCGCTCGCGCTTCGAGCGGGCGCGACGCTGATCAATATGGAATTCCTGCAGTTCCACCCGACCGGCATGGTCTGGCCGCCGAGCGTGAAGGGCATCCTGGTCACCGAGGGTGTGCGCGGCGACGGTGGAGTGCTGAAGAACTCCGAGGGCGAGCGGTTCATGTTCGACTACATCCCGCCGGTCTTCAAAGGGCAGTATGCCGAAACCGAGGAGGAGGCCGATCAGTGGCTGCGCGACAACGATTCCGCGCGCCGCACGCCGGATCTGCTGCCCCGTGACGAAGTGGCCCGCGCCATCAACTCGGAGGTGAAGGCGGGGCGCGGCACCGAACACGGTGGCGTGTACCTGGATATCGCCTCCCGGCTGCCCGCCGACGAGATCCGGCGACGGCTGCCCTCGATGCATCATCAGTTCAAAGAGCTTGCCGACGTTGATATTACGAAGGAGCCGATGGAAGTCGGCCCGACCTGTCACTACGTCATGGGCGGCATCGAGGTCGATCCGGACACCGGCGCGGCGACCGTGCCCGGGCTGTTCGCGGCGGGCGAGTGTTCGGGCGGCATGCACGGCTCGAACCGGCTCGGTGGCAATTCCCTGTCGGATCTGCTGGTCTTCGGCAGGCGCGCGGGCATGGGCGCGTCGGACTACGTCGAGCAGCTGACCGAGCGGCCGGTCGTCGCGGACACCGACTTGGCATCGGCGGCGAAAGCGGCCGTGGCCCCGTTCGATCCGCCGCCCGCAGGCACCGGAGAGAACCCCTACACGCTGCACACCGATCTGCAGCAGGCCATGAACGACCTGGTCGGCATCATCCGCAAGGAACACGAGCTGGAGCAGGCCATCGAGCGGCTCGCCGAGCTGCGCGAGCGCTTCGCGGGCGTGGTGGTGGAAGGGCACCGGCAGTTCAACCCCGGCTGGCATCTCGCGCTCGACCTGCGCAACATGCTGCTGGTCAGCGATTGCGTGGCACAGGCGGCGTTGTTGCGCACCGAAAGTCGCGGTGGGCACACGCGCGACGATCACCCGGCGATGGACGCCGACTGGCGCAACAAACTGCTGGTCTGTTCGATCGACCCCGCCGACGCGGGCGAGGCCGTCCCGCCGGTGCGCGTCACGCCGGAGCAACAGGTGCCGATGCGCGCGGAACTGCTCGCGCTCTTCGACCTGACCGAACTCGAAAAGTATTACAACTCGGACGATCTCGCCGCTCATCCGGCCGGGTCGACCACTGCTGCGAAAGCTGAGGCGTAGCAATGGGTTACGACGCCAATTTCCGCGTATGGCGCGGCGACAACGACGGCGGTGAGCTGCAGGATTTCACCGTGCAGGTGAACGAGGGCGAGGTGGTGCTCGACATCATCCACCGGTTGCAGGCCACCCAGGCGCCCGATCTCGCGGTGCGCTGGAACTGCAAGGCGGGCAAGTGCGGTTCGTGCTCGGCCGAGGTCAACGGGCGACCGCGGCTGCTGTGCATGACGCGGTTGTCGACATTCCAGCCGGAGGAACTCATCACCGTCACCCCGATGCGCACCTTCCCGGTGATCAGGGACCTGGTGACCGACGTGTCCTTCAACTACCAGAAGGCCAGGGAGATACCGTCGTTCACACCGCCCAACGATCTGAAGCCCGGTGACTACCGGATGAAGCAGGTCGATGTCGAGCGCTCGCAGGAATTCCGCAAGTGCATCGAATGCTTCCTGTGCCAGGACACCTGTCACGTGGTGCGCGACCACGAGGAGAACAAGGACGCCTTCGCGGGGCCGCGCTTCCTGATGCGAATCGCCGAACTGGAGATGCATCCGCTCGACGTCGCCGATCGCCGTGACCTCGCGCAGGACGAACAGGGCCTCGGCCTCTGCAATATCACCAAGTGCTGCACCGAAGTCTGCCCGGAACACATCAAGATCACCGACAATGCGCTGATCCCGATGAAGGAGCGCGTGGCCGACACGAAGTACGACCCGCTGGTCTGGTTGGGCAACAAGCTCTTCCGACGCTGAGCGCGAGGTGACCACCGGCCGGGTCGACACCCGGCCGGTCGGCGCACCCTTACAACATTGCCACTACTCCGACAGCGACGACCCACACCAGCACGCCGACGAACAGCGCCGACAAGAACGAGCTGGTGAGGACGAACACCCCTACCGCTGACACCGCGAACAGCAGCGCAACGATCAACCATTCCACCCAATCGCCCGGCCGCAATTTCTTGTACCGGGGGTGGGAATTCTTGAGCCCACGGTCCACAAATTCTTGTCTACCCGGTATTTAGCCCAGGCAAACACAATTTGTTGCCGAACCTCCGCCGTTTCGTGATCAACACCGTCCGCCCCTCAGGTCACACACCCTGCGTCAGGCGGTAAGCGGCCACCCCCTCGGCACGATGACAGCCTCCGAACGCAGCCAGACAGCACCAGTGTTCGCGCCCCATCTTGTCCCAAACGATGAATGGCGCACCCACCAAAGCCGCGAGATCCCCACCCACGCGCCCACTCGGCACGATGATGTCTTCCGAGCGAACCGAGACCGAGCACTAGAGTTCGCGACCCCAACGCACGTCCGAATACCCCGAAGCGCAGACAACAAGTCGCAAGATCCCCACAGACACACCCGCTGGGCACGATGACACCTTCCGAGTGCAGCGAGCCCGAGCCCTAGAGTTCACGGCCCGCCCCGCCTCCACAGCCGCCGAAGCGCATCGACCGAAGTCGCACGCTCAGCTACCAGCGCCTCCACTAGGCACGATGACACCTACCGAGCGAAGCGAAACCCCAGCACCAGAGTTCACGGCCCGCCCCGCCTCCACAGCCACCGAAGCGCATCGACCGAAGTAACAAGCTCAGCCACTGACGCCCCCACTCGGCACGATGATGTCTTCCGAGCGAACCGAGACCGAGCACTAGAGTTCGCGACCCCAACGCACGTCCGAATACCCCGAAGCGCAGACAA
>NZ_JBHVDF010000001.1:670513-718218 GCF_042802915.1 Nocardia sp. NPDC057440 | reverse complement strand
AGGAAGTCCTGCACACCACCCGAGCAGAGTTCATCGCCGACTGGCGCGCCTGGCTCAGCCCCCGCGCCGCCTGAGTTTCGCGCCGACGGCTCGGACGCGAGACCAAGGGGGCCGCGAACACGCAGCGCCGCAGGCGCTGCCAAATAACACGAATTTCGCGTCCCAGAATTCCTGTGCCGCCGTTGATTTCATCGACCGCAAGCTAAATTGCCGCGTCGCACGAGGCTGCGACGATGCCGCCGGGACCCTGCATCGGAACGATGTTGAGGATCTCGACCGTCCGGTCTTGGATCTCGCCGAACGCTGACATTCGGTACTCTGCTTCTCGATCGAGCGAAATTCAGGGCAGGCAGGAAATAATGACGACCATTGTAGGCGGATATTCCACGCTGCATGGTGCGCTGCGTGCCGCGGAACGCCGTTGGCTGAGTCGCCTCGACGACGCACTGTGTGCCAGGCAACTATCGGCCGATCAGTGGTCGATGCTGTCGAATCTGTCCAATGAGGCGGGCATCACAATGAGCGAATTGGCGACCAGATCGCAGTTGGCGCCGTCGTCGGCGACCAGGCACGCGGACTTTCTCGCGGAACGTGGGCTGATCTTCCGGCTGGCCGCGGAGGACGATCGGCGGCGGATTCTGATCGGGCTGAGCAGGCTCGGCGTCGAGCTGGTCGAGTCGGTGCAGGCCGAGGAGGAACGTGCGGAGCAGCAGTTGCGGGCCAGGATGGGCGCGCGCCGCTACGCCGAACTGATGCGGCTGCTCGAACTCGTTTCCGCGACCTGACTTTCGACGATCCGGATTTCGGGAACACGGTGTTCGGCGAATTGCTGCATATGTAAATCATCGGATGTAACCGAGGTGCGGCGTGCGTGTCGCGAACAAATCGTCCGATGAATGTCTCGGAAGCCCGGTTCATCGGCAGTAAGTTCACGGAATGTCGTTCCTTCGGTTATGTTTCCAAACAGAATTAGTTTGGTCGATCGTCAGGAGCGAAGATGGGCTACGAAGCGGTTGTCTCGAACCCCGATGCGGTGCATGTCGCCGTCATCAACCACATGATGCCGCGCCTGCACACTCGTGCCGAAGTGCTGGCGAACTGCTATCGGATCGGTCATCTGATCGACGGTCTGAGGCGCGGTCATCGCGATCTGGATCTGATTGTGCTGCCGGAGTATTCGGCCATGGGCGTGATGTACGACGAGACCGAACTGTACTCCACCGCCGCGGTCATTCCCGGCGACGAGACGGAGGTGCTCGCCGAGGCGTGCCGCCGTAACAGGGTGTGGGGCGTGGTCTCGATCGCAGGTGAGCGGCATGAGGAACACCCGCTGCGCGCCCCGTACAACACCGCCGTGCTGATCAACGACCGCGGCGAGATCGTGCAGCGCTACCGCAAGATCGCGCCCGCGGCCGAAGGTGAAGCCTGCTACCCGGGTGATACGACCTACGTCTGCGAAGGCCCGAAGGGCATGCAGATTTCCCTGATCATCGGCGAGGACGGCAACTATCCCGAGGTGTGGCGCGACTGCGTGATGAAAGGCGCCGAGCTCGTGGTGCACTGCCAGAGCGTGCGCGGGTGCGCCGCCGAACAGCAGCTCGCCATGGCCAAGGCGATGGCATGGGCCAACCGTGCCTATGTCGTGGTCGGCAGCGCCGCAGGCTTCGACGGTGTGCATTCCTACTGTGGCCATTCGGCGATCATCGACGCCGAGGGCAGGGCGCTGGCGCAGTGCGGGTCGGAGTCGAATGAGGTGCGCACCGCGCGGCTCTCGGTCCGGACGGTGCGCGAGACGCGGTACTTCGGCCGCAACCAGTTCGGCCCGTACAGCCTGTTGCATCGCGGCACGACAAGAGACGCGCACGCGCACGGACTCGCGGATTGCCCGCTCGACTTCTACCGGACCTGGATCAACGATCCGGTCAAGGCGCAGGAACAGGTCCAGGAGATCGTCGACCGGGCGGGTGAACCGGCGGCGCGGTGAGGGCTGCCTAGGATCGCAGGCATGCCCGTTTCCAGTACCGATGCCACGGCCGCCGGGTTGTGTGCGTTCATCGACGCGTCGCCCTCCTCGTTCCATGTGTGCCGTACGGCCGCCCGTGCGCTGGAGGCCAACGGTTTCACCCCGCTCGAGGAGCCGGCGTCCTGGCCGTCGGACGGGCCGAGCAGGCACTATGTGATTCGCGGTGGTTCGCTGGTCGCCTGGGCGACCGCGGACTCCTCCGGCGCTACGCCCTTCCGTGTCGTCGGTGCGCACACCGACAGTCCGAATCTGCGGGTGAAGCAACATCCGGACCTCGCCGTCGCGGGCTGGCAGCTGGTCGGGCTCGAGCCCTACGGCGGTGCGCTGCTGAATTCGTGGCTCGATCGCGAGCTCGGCATCTCAGGTCGGCTGAGTGTGCGCGACGGAAATGTGGTGCGCGACCAATTGATTCGCATCGATGAGCCGATCCTGCGGGTGCCGCAGCTGGCGATCCATCTGTCCGAGGATCGGCGCGGCGTCACGCTGGATCCGCAGCGCCACGTCAACGCGATCTGGGGTGTCGGATCCGAACCGCGCTCGTTCCTCGCTTTCGTGGCCGAGCACGCCGAGGTCGACCCGTACGAGATCCTCGGCTGGGAACTGATGACCCACGACCTGACGCCGAGCAGGCTGGTCGGGCGCGACCTCGATCTGGTCAGCGCGCCCAGGTTGGACAACCAGGGCACCTGCTACGCGGGGCTGCATGCCTTCCTGGCCGCGGTCGCCGAACCAGGGGCCGCCATTCCGGTGCTGGCGATGTTCGATCACGAGGAAGTCGGCAGCCAGTCCGATCGGGGTGCGCAGTCGGATCTGCTGCCGACCGTGCTGGAGCGCATCGTGCTCGCCCGAGGTGGCGGCCGCGCCGAATATTTGGCCGCGCTGGCCGGATCCGTGTGTGCCTCCGGCGATATGGCACACGCGACACACCCCAACTATCTGGACCGGCACGAGCCCGCGCACCGGATCGAGGTGAACGGCGGCCCGGTGCTCAAGGTCAACCAGAACCTGCGCTACGCCACCGACGCGGCGGGTGCGGGCGCGTTCGCGCTGGCCTGCGCCCAGGCGCAGGTGCCGTTGCAGCGCTACGTGCATCGCGCCGATCTACCGTGCGGTTCGACCATCGGCCCGATGACGGCCGCGCGCACCGGCATGTCGACCGTCGATGTCGGCGCGCCGCAGCTCGCCATGCATTCGGCCCGCGAGCTGATGGGCGCTGCCGACATCGTGGCCTACGCCGCGGCGCTCGCGGCCTTCCTCACACCCGTCGCGGCCGGGCGGTAATCGACAACGGCGACAACGAATATCGCGAGGGTGGCGAGCACGTAGGCGCTGCCGATGAGCTGTTGCCACCAGGCCCAGCCGAGCTCGCGATCGTGCTGGTGTGGCAGCAGCCACTGCGGGCCGATCGCGAACATCACCGTGCCCGCGGCGACGGCGCCGATGAACCACCGATTGCGCCTGCCGCGCTCGATGGCGTCGGCGGCGACGACAAGTGCGGGTGCGATCCAGACCCAGTGATGAGACCAGGAGACGGGGGAGACGAGCAGGACCACGGCCGCGTTGACCATCAGCGCGGCCACGTTCGCGCCCACCTCGATGAGCCTGCGCATCCAGATCGCGGCGAGCCCGATCGCCAGCAGCGACAGCGTGATCCAGATCAGGGTCGCCAGCGAATCGGAGACGCCGAGCCGGAAGGCCATGCCCTTGAGCGACTGGTTGCCCGCGTAGTACGGCGGCCCGATCCGTCCGGTGTCGGCCAGCGTATTGAACCAGTACTCGACCGAATCGCTGGGAAACAGCAGGAATCCGAGCCCGATCGCCGCGATCGCGGACACCGCCAGGGTTCCCGCCGCCTTCCAGTCCTTGCGCAGCAGGAAGTACAGCAGGTAGCCGGCCGGGATCAGCTTCACCGACACCGCGATGCCGATCAGCATGCCGCGCGGCCAGAACGGTTTGCGCACCAGGCAATCCATCGTGATCGCCGCCATCAGCACCAGGTTGATCTGCCCGAATCCGAAGGTCTGGCGCAGCGGTTCCAGCAGCTGCAGCAGTGCGACCGCGGTGATGACCAGTGGGAGGACGACCGTCCGGTCCAGTTCCGGCCGCAAGCGCGCGAGCACAAGCCACAGTGTGATGCCGAGGCTGAGCACGGACGTGGCGAGGACCAGCACCTCGGCGAGCAGCAGCGGCATCAGTGCCAGCGGCGCGAAGAACAGCGCGGCGAGCGGGGGGTAGGTGAACGGCAGGCCGATCCCCATCACCGGCGGCATCGGCCCGTACAGCTCGCCGTCGTCCAGCCAGACCCGAGCGCCGGTGCGATACACCTGCAGATCGATATAGCCGCTCCACCAGTGCACGAGCAGCGAGACGGCGGCCGAGACGACGAAAAGGGCCACGGCCCCGATCAACCACCGCAGCTGCCGCTTCGACATCGGGGGTCCAGACAACACCGGGTCGGTCGCTGCGGATTCCGGGCGCACGTTCTCCGAGGTGACGGGCTGCTCAGCCGGATCCGCAACTCCCGATCTATCGTTCACCGCCAAAGCGTAGCGGTTGCGACGTCGGCCGATGTGTGCAGACCCGAGCCGTAAGACGCGGATTACACCATGTCTTGCGTCACATTCCGCCAACGGGATTCGGCGCCGCGACCCTCCGGCAGCGGTGCGCAAAAACGGCTAACCGGGCGGCGGGTCGATGCGGCCCGCTGTCCATCGGGAGCCACAGCTAAACTTCGAGGCGAATCCCCAGCTTCGCGCTCCGGCCCGAAAGGACCCTGGTACTCCGTGACTCCGCAGGTCGACACCGTCAGCGCAGCCGCAGCAACTCCGGATATCTCGCAGCCCTATAAAGAACTAGGTCTGAAAGACGACGAGTACGCGCGGATCAAGGAGATCCTCGGCCGCAGGCCGACCGACGCCGAACTGGCGATGTACTCGGTGATGTGGAGCGAGCACTGCTCCTATAAGTCCTCGAAGGTGCATCTGCGCTACTTCGGTGAGACCACCACCGACGAGATGCGGGCCTCCATGCTCGCGGGCATCGGCGAGAACGCCGGCGTGGTCGACGTCGGCGATGGCTGGGCGGTCACCTTCAAGGTGGAAAGCCACAACCATCCCTCCTATGTCGAGCCCTACCAGGGCGCGGCCACCGGCGTCGGCGGCATCGTGCGCGACATCATGGCCATGGGCGCCCGGCCCATCGCGGTGATGGACCAGCTGCGCTTCGGCGCGGCGGACGCGGCCGACACCCGCCGTGTCGTCGACGGCGTGGTGCGCGGTGTCGGTGGCTACGGCAATTCCCTCGGCCTGCCGAATATCGGCGGCGAGACCGTCTTCGATGCCTCCTACCAGGGCAACCCACTGGTCAACGCGCTGTGCGCGGGCGTAATGCGGGTCGAGGACCTGCATCTGGCGTTCGCGTCCGGCACCGGCAACAAGATCATCCTGTTCGGTGCGCGCACCGGGCTCGACGGCATCGGCGGCGTTTCGGTGCTCGCCTCGGACACCTTCTCCGGCGACGAGTCCGGCGCCGGCCGCAAGAAGCTGCCGAGCGTGCAGGTCGGCGACCCGTTCACCGAGAAGGTGCTCATCGAGTGCTGTCTCGAGCTGTACGCCGCCAAGCTGGTCGTCGGCATCCAGGACCTCGGCGGCGCCGGGTTGTCCTGCGCCACGTCGGAACTGGCCGCGGCAGGCGACGGCGGCATGCACATCGACCTGACCAAGGTGCCGCTGCGCGCCAAGGGCATGACCCCGGCCGAGGTGCTCTCCAGCGAATCGCAGGAGCGCATGTGCGCGGTCGTGACGCCGGAGAATGTCGACGCCTTCATGGCCGTCTGCCACAAGTGGGACGTGCTCGCCACGGTGATCGGTGAGGTCACCGACGGCGACCGGCTGGTCATCAGCTGGCACGGCGAGACCGTTGTCGACGTGCCGCCGCGCACCGTCGCCCACCAGGGCCCGGTCTACGAGCGCCCGGTCCAGCGCCCCGACGAGCAGGACGCGCTCATCGCCGACAGCACCGACAAGCTGACCCGCCCGAAGACCCCGGACGAGCTGCGCGGCACGCTGCTGCAGATGATTTCCAGCCCGCAGCTGTGCAGCCGCAAGTGGATCACCGAGCAGTACGACCGTTACGTGCGCGGCAACACCGTGCTCGCCGAGCATGCCGACGCGGGCGTCATCCGCATCGACGAGCAGACCGGCCGAGGTATCGCGCTGGCCACCGACGCGTCGGGCCGCTACACCAAGCTCGACCCCTACACCGGCGCGCAGCTGGCGCTGGCCGAGGCCTTCCGCAATGTGGCGACCACCGGCGCGACGCCGAAGGCCGTGACCAACTGCCTCAACTTCGGGTCTCCCGAGGATCCCGGCGTGATGTGGCAGTTCCAGCAGGCCGTGCGCGGTCTCGCCGACGGTTGTGTGGCGCTCGGCATTCCGGTGACCGGCGGCAACGTCAGCTTCTACAACCAGACCGGCCAGGACGCCATTCTGCCGACCCCGGTCGTCGGCGTGCTCGGTGTCATCGACGACGTGCACCGTCGCATCCCGACCGGCCTCGGCCTGGAGCCGGGCGAGACGCTGATCCTGCTCGGCGACACCCACGACGAGTTCGGCGGATCCATCTGGTCCCAGGTCGCCCACGACCATCTCGGCGGCGTGCCGCCCAAGGTCGACTTCGCCCGCGAGCAGCTGCTCGCCGAGGTGCTGACCTCGGGTTCGCGCGACGGCATGATCAGCGCCGCGCACGACCTGTCCGAGGGCGGTCTGATCCAGGCCGTCGTCGAGGCCGCGCTGGCAGGTGAAACCGGTTGCCGCATCCTGCTTCCCGAGGGCGCGGACCCGTTCGTGACGCTGTTCTCCGAGTCGGCGGGCCGCGTGCTCGTCGCGGTGCCGCGTTCGGAGGAGACCCGCTTCACCAAGATGTGCACCGCGCGAGAGCTGCCGTGGGTGCGCATCGGCGTTGTCGACCAGGGTGCTGATTCCGTCGAGGTCCAGGGCCAGTTCAGCATCCCCATGGACGAATTGCGCGCCGCGCACGAGGGCACGCTGCCGAAGCTGTTCGGAGCCAGCGCCGTTTGACCGGGGCTGGGGCTCGAGAAGTCTCAGTACGTCTACGCGACGGCGTCGGCACGATTGTCGGCGCCGTCGAGCGTTTCTTCCATCCCAACTACACCGGGCTCATCGTTGCCACGGTCTTCTTCGCCTGGTCGCTGACTCCGTCACTGCTGCCCCGCGATTGGCTGTTCGAAGGGTTGGTCAGCGGCATCAACGCGGCCATCGGCTACGGCGTCGGCTGCGTGCTGGAATGGGTGTACCGCAGGTGGATTCGGCCCAACGTGCAGTTGCCCGCCGCGGTGACCCACGTGCTGGAGAAAGAGCCGAACTGGCTGCCCGGCGCGGTGAAGGTCGCGATCGTGGCGGCCTGCGTTGTCGTCGCCGTCCAGATGCTCGTGCAGTCGGCGCGGTGGCAGCGCGAGATCACCACGCTGATGGGCATGGATCCCATCACCACCTCGGGGTTCCTGCGCACCGGAGCGTTGAGCGCACTGGTGTGTGCGCTCGCCATCGGGGCGTTCCGAGGCGTCCGGTGGCTGGTTCGGTGGGTCGCGACCGAGCTGACGAAGTGGGTGCGCATTCCACGCCGGGTGGCGCTGCCCGTCGGCTTCGTGCTCGTCGCGATCGCCGCGATCCTGCTCTTCAACGGTGTGCTGTCCAAAGCCTTTTTCAGCGTGGCGAATTCGGCCTTCAGTGTGCGCAACGGCCACACCTCGCCGAATGCGGTGCAGCCGCAGAGGCCGGAGCGGTCCGGCAGCCCGGCCTCACTCGCGGCGTGGGAGACGCTCGGCTCGGAGGGGCGCTGGTTCGTTTCCTATGGTCCGGACGCCGCCACCATCAGCCAGATCACCGGCAGGCCCGCACGCGAGCCGATCCGGGTGTACACGGGACTGGAGTCGGCCGACGGGCCGCAGGCGCAGGCGGAACTCGCGGTGGCCGAGCTGGAGCGCACCGGTGCGTTCGACCGCAAGGTGATCGTCGTGGTGACCACGACGGGCACCGGGTGGGTCGACTCGACCAGCGCCGAATCCGTCGAGATGATGTACGGCGGCGACACCGCGATCGTCGCGAGTCAGTATTCGTATCTGCCGAGCGTGCTGTCGTTCCTGTCGGATAAGGAGAAGGCGACACAGGCCGGAAAGCTGGTGTTCGACAAGGTTTACGAGCATTGGTCGGCACGGCCCGCGCAGGCGAGGCCGAAGCTGCTCGTCTACGGCGAGAGTCTCGGCTCCCAAGGATCGGAGGGGGCTTTCACCGGCCTGGCGGATATCCGTGCGAGGGCCGACGGGGTGCTGTGGGTCGGGCCGCCGAACTCGAATCGTCTGTGGAGTGAGCTCACCGCGCGCCGTGATCCAGGTGCGCCCGAGATTCTGCCGACCTACGCAGACGGGCTGGTGGTGCGCTTCGCCGCCGATCGCGGCGATCTGGCGAAACCATCGGACACCTGGCTTTCGCCGCGCATCGCCTATCTGCAGCATGCCTCGGACCCGGTGATCTGGTGGTCGCCCGATCTGCTGTTCACCGAGCCCGATTGGCTGCGGGAACCGCGCGGGCCGGATGTGTCTTCGACGATGGCCTGGTATCCGATCGTCACGTTCTGGCAGGTCGCGGCGGATCTGCCCAACGCCCAAGGCGTCACCGACGGGCACGGGCACCGCTACGGCACGCTGGTGCTGGACGGCTGGGCCGCGATCGCGCAGCCGCCGGAGTGGTCGGCGCAGCTGTCGGATCGTATCCGGGACTACCTGGAGCTGTCGGCCATCCGCGAGCGTCAGCTCAAGTAGACGCACCACCTGGGCGGACCTGGACCCCTCGTGTACCGGGCCCGCCCAGGTGGGCGCCGTCAGGCGACGGACTTGAACGGATCGTGCTCCGCGATCAGTTTTTCCATCCGCGCCTCGTCGATGCGGCTGCGCACGCTCGCGGTTTCCTGCTGGTCGCGAACCACCTTCGCCAGGGTGAAGGTGCTCGACACCAGGAACAGGACCGACATGGCGAGAAAGCCGCGCTGTGAGATGTCCAGTGGGAGATAGCAGATGCCGACGCCGGTCCCGAAGAAGCTGACGCCGAACGCGATCGCGGCCTGCGCGAGGAAGGCCGAGGTCGTCTTCGGCTGTGCGTTGGGGGTGCTCATGGGTACTGAGTCTGCTGGCCGGGCCGCCTGCGCGACCGGGTACAACTACTCGAGCGAAATGGGTAATTGCCGCGCGGCCCGTAATCGCTTGGCCACCATGGCAATTAGTAAATCGGGCTGAATTCTCCCGACAACCGAGCGACCACGGAGCGAGTCTTACGAGCGACCGTTCGCGGCCGGCTCGCGTCCGAGTGGCCGAAGCGCATGCGCCGTAGGCGCGAGTCTCGGCCACTCGGACGCGAGCCTTCGGGGCCGCGAACACGCAGCGCCGCAGGCGCTGCAAAATCAACACAGCATACTGGTCGGGTGATGATCGTTACGGACCCGCCGATGCCACCCGTGCCCGACCGTCGCAGCGTGCCGTCACGCTGAGCTGATCGTGCTCGAGACCGCCACGACCCTGACGAAGCTGCGTACGCGCGGCGTCGTCATCGTGCGGCGCGCCGAGGACATCATCGACCTGAACTATGTGGGGCTGGTCGTCGCGACGGTGTTCTTCGCGCTGTCGGTGACGCCTTCGCTGGTCCCGCGCGACTGGCTGTTCCAGGGCCTGATCAGCGGCGTCAATGCCGCCCTCGGCTACGGCCTCGGCTGCCTGCTGGAGTGGGTGTTCCGGGTGTGGATTCGACCGCGCCTCACCCTTCCCGCACCGCCGACCTGGGTGCGCTACGCGGTGAAATCCGCCATCCTGCTGACCGCCGCACTGAGCGCCGGCCTGATGCTCGTGCAGTCGGCGCGCTGGCAGCGCGAGATCACCGCGCTGATGGACATGGAGGGCACCACAACCCCCGCCTACCTGCGCACCGGACTGCTCAGCGTGGCCGTCGGCGCGGCGGTGGTCGCCGTGTACCGGACGCTGCGCGAGATCATCCTTTACCTGGCCCGTCAGCTCAATCGCTGGGTGCGGGTGCCGCGCGAGCTCGCGCCGACCGCCGGGTTCCTGGTGCTGGTACTGCTGGTCGTCACGATCTTCAACGGCGTGGCCTCGCGCGCCTTCTTCGCCGTGGCCAACTCGGCATTCAGCGTGCGCAACGATTACACCTCGCCCAACGCGGTGCAGCCATATCAACCCGAGCGGTCCGGCAGCCCGGCGTCATTGGCGAAATGGGACTCGCTGGGTTTCGAGGGGCGGTGGTTCGTTTCGCACGGTCCCTCCGCCCATCGGATCACGGCGGTCACCGGTCGGCAGGCCCGCGAGCCGATCAGGGCCTATGTGGGCTTGGAGTCGGCGGCCGACGGCGAGGCGCAGGCGCAACTCGCGGTGTCCGAGCTGGAGCGCACCGGCGCGTTCGACAGGAAGGTGATCGTGGTGGTCACCACCACCGGCACCGGCTGGGTGAATTCGATGGCGACCGGTGCCATCGAGTACATGTACGGCGGCGACACCGCGATCATCGCCTCGCAGTACTCGTATCTGCCGAGTGTGCTGTCGTTCCTCGCCGACCGCGGAAAGGCCATGGACGCGGGCAAGCGGCTCTTCGATGCGGTGTACCAGCATTGGAAGGCGCGGCCGCCGGAGTCTCGGCCGAAGCTGCTCGTGTACGGGGAGAGCCTGGGTTCGCAGGGTTCGGAGGCGGCCTTCGACGGGCTCGCGGACCTGCGCGCGAAGGTGGACGGCGCGCTGTGGGTGGGACCGCCGAACTCCAATCGGCTGTGGCAGCAGTTCGTTTCGCGGCGCGACCCCGGGTCGAAGGAGGTGCAGCCGGTGTACGCGGACGGCCTCGTCGTCCGGTTCGCCAGCGACAGTGCCGATCTCGCCAGACCGGGTCCCGAATGGCGGTCACCGCGCATCGCCTATCTGCAACACGCCTCCGATCCGATCGTGTGGTGGTCGCCGGATCTGATCCTGTCCCAACCGGATTGGCTCTCGGAGCCGCGCGGCTCCGATGTCTCCTCGCAGATGCGCTGGTGGCCCTTCGTCACCTTCTGGCAGGTTGCCGCCGACCTCACCAATGCTCAGGGCGTCACCGATGGGCACGGTCATCGCTACGGCAGTCTGGTTCTCGACGGCTGGGTGGCCGTCGCGCAGCCGCCGGATTGGACCGCGGAGCTCTCCGACAAGATCCGCAGGCAGCTCGAGGCCGCCGAGGACTACGAGCGGGATACCAAATGAGTGACGGCGGCAGTGCCGCGAAAAGTGCTGCTGCTATTGCTACCGCGCTGCTGTGGAGCAATTGGCTGCTGCCACGCCTCGGCCTCGATGTGCGCGGCAGGACCGGGGCCAACGCGGGATTCGCCACCGGGTACGCGCTGGTTTTCGGGGGCAGGGCGAACTGGTGGTCGGTGCGCGGACTGCGCTGTGGGCTGGCGTCGGCGGCTGTTGTCGTCGCGGGCTACGGTGCGGCCGTGGCTGTTCCTGGGGTGCGGAGCCGGCTGCGCGAGTTCGCCGATCGTGGCCCGGATGTCCCGCCCGCGGAGTGGATCGCCGTGCACATCCCGATCGGCACGGTCTACAGCGAGGAACTGGTCTTCCGCGGCACCCTGGATCCGTTGCTGGACACTACCTTCGGCCCGAGAGCGGGAATTCTCCTCGGCGCGAGCACCTTCGGCCTGTGGCATATCCACCCTGCCCGCGCCGCGGGCGACAGTGTCCCGGCCACCGTCGCCGCGACCGGACTCGGTGGCCTGGTCTTCGGCCTGCTCCGCCGCCGCTGCGACAGCGCTGCCGCTCCCGCCCTGTTGCATCTGACCGTCAACGCGGGCGGAGCGCTCGCACCACGGCTTGCCGCTCGGTGGGCTCACCGAGCGATGCCTTGACCGAGCGATGCCTTGACCGAGCGATGCCTTGACCGAGCGATGCCTTGACCGCGCGATGCCTTGACCGCGCGATGCCTTGACCGCGCGACGCCTTGACCGAGCGATGCCTTGACCGAGCGATGCCTTGACCGCGCGACGCCTTGACCAAGTGGTGACTCGCCGTGCGACCCCTGCCTGGTCGACGCCGGTGGGCTCGTGCCCTGCGATGGCGGTGACTGCGCGGGCAAGCACGCCTACGTTCGACATCGGCGTGTGCTGAGTCGGCGATGCATGGCTTGTTCCATGAGGTGGCCCGGCTCGGCATTCGGTGACGGTGCGCGTCAGTATTCTCGGCACAGTGGCGGGAAAGTCGACAGTGGATCCGGTGGCGTTGCGGGCGGCGGTAGCGGCGGTGAGCGAGTGGTTGCGGGACGAATCCGCCCCGGCGCCGGCTCGGACCGAGCTCGCCGCGGCGGTACGCACGACTGTGCGCGCGCTGTCCGCGTCCGCGCCCGGGCATTCGGTGGAGGTGCGGGTGCCGCCGTTCGTCGCGGTGCAGTGCATCGAAGGGCCGCGCCACACCAGGGGCACGCCGCCGAATGTCGTCGAGACCGATCCACGCACCTGGCTGCTGCTTGCCACCGGCCTGCTCGAATTCGCCGGCGCGGTGGACGTCGGTGCGGTGACCGCGTCCGGGAGCCGGGCTGCGGAGGTCGCGCACTGGCTGCCGGTCACGCGGCTGGTCGCGGACTGACGAGTCGTCGGCACCGGCCGGCCGAGCAGCGGATTCCGGTGTGCGGTCGCACCGGCCGTCAGCCCCGGCCCGGACGCGGTGTCCGGCCGATCAGCTGCCGGCGTCGGGGGTGGCCGCGCCGCGGTGCAGGCCCTTGCGGTCGTAATAGCGGGTGATGATCGCGCCGAAGACCAGACCGACCGCGAGCCCGAGCACGACCATCCAGAAGCCACGGGCCAGACCCGCCTCATAGTTTCCGTCGAAGTAGAGGATGGCGCGGACGCCGAGGAAGACCTGATGCATCGGTTCGAATTCGGCCAACCAGCCGAAGTACTTCGGGGTGGCCTCGATCGGCACCGTGCCGCCCGAGGAGGGTAGCCCGAGGACGATGAACAGGATCAGGTTCACCAGCAGGCCCGCGGAGCCGATCGCGGCGAGCACCGAGAGGCCGGTGATGCCGACGGCGATGATCGCGAACGCGCTGTAGAGGAACAGACCGAGCGGATGGTCGATCGGCATGCCGAGTGCGTTGGCGACGACGAGGTAGACCGCCGCGACGATATTCGCCGTCAGCACCATCACGCCCCACTTGATCAGCAGCGTGTGGAAGCGCGAGATCGGCGTCGGCGGGAAGTGCACGAACCACGGTCCGTACTCGGTCGGCACGAAGCCGAGCGCGGCATCCACCATGGTGTGAATTGTCATAGAGCCGACGAGCCCGGCCAGCAGCAGGAGCAGGGCGAAGAAGAAGGCGGTGAGACCCTGGCCGGTTCCGCTTGGCAACGGCCGGAACGGCTCGACGACGATCTGCAGCGGATTCGCCAGCGCGATTCGGGTGGCCCCGGTCAGCTCCGGTGCCGATGGCCCATCGGGCGGCGCGGCCAGCTGGGCCCGCACCTGATCGGTCAGCTGCTTGCCGACCTGCGCGTTCACTTGCGGCAGCGCCTTGGCGCCGATGCTGTTGACGATCTCGGTGGTGAAGGCGCCGGTGCGCGGATTGGTCTGCAGCGTGATGATCGGGCGCTCGATATCGCCGGGAATCACGCTGCCGACGCCGAAAATGCCGAGCCGCTTGCTGAAATCGCTCGGGATGATGATGGCGCCGTAGATCTTGCCGTTCTGCATCTGGAGTTGCGCCTCGTTGATGCCGAGCACGCGCAGGTCGATGTGGTCGGCGGGCACGGCCTGCTCCAGACCGTCGGCCACTTGGTCGCCGAAGTTGACCCGCTTCTCCTGACCCGGCGCGCCGATCGTGTCGCCGACATCCTGGTTGACGAGCGCGATGGGGAAGTCGTGCAGGTTCTGCTCCGGATCGACGACATAGTCCAGATACATGATGCCGAGCAGCGTGGTCAGCAGGGTCAGTACCGCGACGGGCAGCAGCACCATGCGAAGCCAGCGGCGCCGCTGTGACCCTCCCGTCGCGCCCCGTGCCGTTCCGCCGCCGGTGTCCGCACTGTCGGTAGTCGTCACGGCTCGCACGGTAACAGCTGACCCGGTCGGAATCGGGCAGCGTACCGCGGCGATTGCTGCCCGGATGCGGCGTCGGTGATCGCGCACAGAAAATCACCCGTAGAATGACCATTGCCCCCAGCCCGCCCGAACAGGGAGCAAACGGTGACCAACGCCGAACTGCCGGTCGACAGCAACATGCCTGTTGAAATCAACTCAGCCGTCACACCGGATCAGGATGAGAACGAGCCACGCGAAGAGTGTGGTGTGTTCGGAGTCTGGGCGCCGAGTGAAGACGTGGCCAAGCTCACTTACTACGGCTTGTATGCGTTGCAGCACCGTGGCCAGGAGGCGGCGGGCATCGCCGTTTCCGATGGTTCGCAGATCCTGGTCTTCAAGGATCTCGGGCTGGTCAGCCAGGTGTTCGACGAGCAGACCCTGGCCGCCATGCCGGGTCACATCGCCATCGGCCACTGCCGCTACTCCACCACCGGCGGCGTCACCTGGGAGAATGCCCAGCCGATCTTCCGTACCACCGCCGTCGGCTCCGGACTTGCCTTGGGCCACAACGGCAATCTGGTCAATACCGCCGAATTGGCGGGCCGGGCAAGGGAACTCGGGCTGATCGGCGGTGCGACAGTGTCGGGCGGCCGCCCGGCGCCGATCGCCGCGACCTCGGACTCCGATGTGGTCACCGCGCTGCTCGCGCACGCCGCGGCGGACTCGAGCATCGAGCAGGCGGCGATGGAGCTGCTGCCGACGCTGAAGGGCGCGTTCTGCCTGACCTTCATGGACGAGCACACCCTGTACGCCGCGCGCGACCCGCACGGAGTGCGTCCGCTGTGTCTCGGCAGGCTCGATCGTGGCTGGGTTGTTGCCAGCGAAACCGCCGCACTCGACATCGTCGGCGCGGCCTTCGTCCGTGAGATCGAGCCGGGCGAACTGCTGGCGATCGACGCCGAGGGCGTCCGGTCGATGCGCTTCGCCAACCAGGAGCCCAAGGGCTGTGTCTTCGAATTCGTGTACCTGGCCAGGCCGGACAGCACCATCTCCGGTCGCTCGGTGCACGCGACCCGGGTGGAGATCGGACGGCTGCTCGCCAAGGAGCATCCCGTCGACGCCGACCTGGTGATCCCGGTTCCGGAATCCGGCACCCCGGCCGCGGTCGGTTACGCCCAGGGTTCCGGCGTGCCCTACGGGCAGGGCCTGATGAAGAACGCCTACGTGGGGCGCACCTTCATCCAGCCGAGCCAGACCATTCGCCAGCTGGGCATTCGCCTCAAGCTGAATCCGCTGCGCGAGGTGATCCGTGGCAAGCGACTCATCGTGGTCGACGACTCCATCGTGCGCGGCAACACCCAGCGCGCGTTGATTCGAATGCTGCGTGAGGCAGGCGCATTGGAGATCCACGTGCGGATCGCCTCGCCGCCGGTGAAGTGGCCGTGCTTCTACGGCATCGACTTCGCTTCGCGTGCCGAGTTGATCGCCAACGGTGCGGGCGCGGAAGACAGCTACGCCGATATGGTCGAGGGCGTGCGCCGCTCGATCGGCGCCGACACGCTGGGCTACATCTCCACCGAGGGCATGATCGCCGCGACCGAACAGCCGCGCTCGCGGCTGTGCTCCGCGTGCTTCGACGGCGACTATCCGATCGCGCTGCCCACGGAGGCGGCGATCGGCAAGAACGTGCTCGAGGGCATGCTCAGCGGGCAGTCCGAGGCAATGCTGCTGGGCGACAACGCGAATGCGAGCGCACTGAGCCGTCCCTGAGGATCGATATCCCGGGTGCGCTGGTGCGTCCAGGGAACTCGGACGCTGTTGCCGACTCCTGCTCTGTTCGAGTCCTCTCCGTCCTGAGAACTCGGGTATTCGTGTCGGCGAGGGCCGCGAATTACGGTGGTCTTCGCGCGTCGTGATGACCCGCTGAACCCCGTTCCGATCGCGCGTCGGCGAAGCTGTGTCGAGCCCTGCGCGAGTGCGGTGAACGAGTAAATCACTTGCGGTGTTTCGCCGATGCGCGCCCTGGGTACCGCCCCAATGCTGTCCGGTCACGTGACGTGGCATCCTCGAGACACCCCGGCCGCCGTTTCGGCGTGAATCTGGTCATTCGACCGGTGAGCGGGGGCGGCCTCTGCGCCATATGCAACGGCTGATAACGCCCCGGCAATTTTTCTTTGAAAACGCAACCTGTCGGAAATGGTTCGTGGGTACGGTGCCCGGTTATATCGGAAGTTCACCGTGTCCGTACCGGGGCCTGTGATCCAGGAGAACGCGGTGCGGCGCTCGAGAAGTGGGGCCCTGATGTTGGTTTCAAGGACGCCTGGAGAACGAAAGCGGATGCGAGCCTTCGCGGCCATCGGCGCGACAGCGCTGCTGGCCGCCGGTCTCGCGGGTTGTGGTTCCGGACGGACCGGGGAGGGAGGCGGCGGCGCCGGGCTGGTTGCCGGCACCACGGACAAGATCTTCTCGTTGGATCCCGCTGCCGCGTACGACAACGGATCGCTGCTGGTCGAGACTCAGATCTATTCGTATCTGCTGAACTTCACTCCCGGCGACGCGACGCCGAAGCCGGACGCCGCGGAGAAGTGTGAGTTCTCCACACCGACCGTGTACACCTGCAAGCTGAAGTCCGGGCTGAAGTTCGCCAACGGGAACCCCCTGACCGCCACCAGCGTCAAGTTCTCCTTCGACCGAATGGTCAAGATCAACGATCCCAACGGTCCCGCCTCGCTGCTCGGCAATCTGGACAAGACCGACGTCGTCGATGACCTGACCGTCGCCTTCACCCTGAAGGTCGGCAACGATCAGACCTTCCCGGCGATCCTGCCCACCCAGGCCGGTCCGATCGTGGACGAGAAGGTCTATCCGGCCGACAAGGTCATGGCCGATGAGGACGTGGTGAAGGCCAAGGGCTATTCCGGGCCGTTCACCATCGCGAGCTACGACAAGAACAAGCTGGTCGAGTACAAGGCGTACCCGGACTACAAGGGCATTCTCGGGACCCCCAAGACCTCGACGATCTCCACCAAGTACTACGCGACCTCCGACAACATGAAGCTCGACCTGCAGAACGGTGCGCTCGATGTCGGCTACCGGTCCTTCACGCCGACCGACATCGAATCGCTGCGCGGCAACGACAAGGTCAAGGTGTACGACGGTCCGGGCGGTGAGCTGCGCTACATCGTGTTCAACATGAACACCATGCCGGGTGGCACGCCGGAGCAGAAGCTCGCGGTGCGCAAGGCCATGGCGTCCTCCATCGACCGTCCGGCGCTGGCCGAGGGTGTCTACAAGAACACCTACAAACCCGCCTACGGCTATGTGCCGCAAGGTATGCCGGGCTCCGCGGAGCCGCTCCAGGAGCTCTACGGCGCGAAGCCGAACAAGGACGCGGCCGCCAAGTTCCTCGCCGACGCGGGTGTGGCGACGCCGGTCGAGCTGAACCTGCAATACAACCCGGATCACTACGGCTCCAGCAGTTCCGAGGAGTACGCGGCGATCAAGTCTCAGCTCGAGGCATCCGGGCTGTTCAAGGTGAACCTGCAATCCACCGAATGGGTTACCTACCAGCGTGAACGTGCGCGTGACGGCTACCCGCTCTACCACTTCGGCTGGTTCCCGGACTTCCCGGACGCGGACAACTACCTGACCCCGTTCTTCGCGCCGAACAACTTCCTGCAGTCGCACTTCGAGGAGCCGAAAGTCACTTCGCAGCTGACGGCGGAGGTGACCGAGCCGGACAAGGACAAGCGGGTCAAGCTGATCGAGGCCGTGCAGCGTGACCTCGCGCAGAACTATCTGCCGACGCTTCCTTTGCTGTCGGGTAAGCAGATTGCGGTAGCGAATCCCAAGGTCCAGGGGGTGCCGCAGACACTCGACGCCTCGTTCAAGTTCCGCTACACGGTACTGAGCAAGTGACATCCGGTGGAGCCGGGCTCGAGGCAGCGCCTCGGGCCCGGCGGTTCGGGCTGCCGCGCCGCGTCAAGGGGGGCGGCGGGGATTCCCGTCAGCTCGCGCTGTTGCGGTACTTGGGGATTCGGCTGCTGCTGATTCTGCCGACCGCGTGGATTCTGGTGACGGTCGTGTTCTTCCTGATGCGGGTGATCGGCGATCCGATCAGCGCGGCGATGGGCGGCCGCATGACCCAGGAGCAGATCGAAGTGCGCAAGGAGGCGGCTGGGTTGAACCGGCCGATCCTGACCCAGTATTGGGAGTACATCTCCGGGCTCGTGCACGGGGATTTCGGTCACTCCCAAGACAATCGGCAGATCAGTGAGGTCGTCACGACCTACGGCGCGGCGACCCTCGAGCTGGTGTTCTGGGCGTTGCTCGTGGCCTTCGCGGTCGGCGTGCCACTGGGCAGATACGCGGCGACGCATCGTGATTCGACCGCCGACGCCGGGCTGCGGATGTTCGCCATCCTGGCCTACGCGGCGCCGGTCTTCTTCGTCGGCATGCTGCTCAAGCTGATCTTCGCGGTGAAACTGGACTGGTTGCCGGTCGCGGGCCGGGCCAGTACGCCGGTGGAGCTGGAGCTGCAGCATGTTTCGCCGAAGACCAACATCATGGTGATCGACGCGATTCTCTACGGAGACGGCGGATATCTCGTCGATGTGCTGAAACATGCCGTGCTGCCCGCGATTGCGCTCGGCCTGCTGACCGCGGGGATCTTCCTGCGACTGGTGCGCATCAATCTGATCCAGACGCTGCGCAGCGACTACGTGGACGCCGCACGAGCCCGCGGGCTCTCCTCCCGGGTGGTGACCGGCCGACATGCCGTGCGCAACGCGATGATTCCCATTGTCACGGTGATGGGCATGTACATCGCGATGATGCTGGGCGGTGCGGTGCTGACCGAGACGACCTTTGAATGGAAGGGGCTCGGCTATCAGCTCGCGGAGTATCTGCACCAACGTGACTTCATCGCGGTGCAGGGCATTGTCGCGTTCGTCGCGCTCGCCGTCGCGGCCATGAGTTTCCTGGTGGACGTCATCGTCGCATTGATCGACCCGAGGGTGAGGTTCTGATGACCGCACCGGAATTGGCCAACGAGCCGGTGATCGTGCCGCCGGTGCCGCCCGGCGGACGCAGGCGATTGCCAGGACTGCGACTGTTGACGATGACCGCAGGGTTGCAACGGGTGACCCTGATCATCGGCCTCGGCCTGGTCGCGTTGTTCGTGCTCACAGCGATCTTCGCGCCATTGATCGCCCCCTATGGGCTGGCCCAGAACTCTTCCGACGGAGTCGCGTTCGTCGCGCAGCAACCGCCGTCGGGGCAGCACTGGTTCGGGACATCGGTCCGCAGTGAGGATGTGTTCTCCCGGGTGATCTATGGCGCGCGCACCGCGCTCTATGTGATCGCCATCTCGCTGACGCTATCGTTGCTCATCGGTGTGCCGCTGGGGCTGGTGTCCGGATACGTCGGTCGCTGGGTCGACCGGATACTCGTGCTCTTCATGGACGCGATCTACGCGTTCCCGACGCTGCTGCTCGCGATCGTGGTGTCGATCGTGGTGGCGGGCGGTCAGTCGAGCAGCTTCGGCGGCGTGCTCTCCGCCGCGGTGGCGATCACGGCGATTTATGTGCCGCAGTACTTTCGGGTGGTACGCAATGCCACAGTGGCGGTGAAGAACGAACCGTATGTGGATGCGGCCCGCGTCACCGGCGCCTCCACCACGCGAATCCTGTTCCGGCACATCCTCGCCAATGTCACCCAGTCGTTGCCGGTGATCATCACCCTCAACGGCGCCGACGCCATCCTCACCCTGGCCGCTCTCGGCTTTCTCGGCTTCGGTATCGAGCCGACCCAAGCCGCGGAATGGGGATACGACCTGAACAAGGCGCTCAACGATGTCTCCAACGGCATTTGGTGGACCAGCATCTTCCCCGGTACCGCCATCGTCCTCGTGGTGCTCGGTATGACGCTGGTCGGCGAGAGCCTCAACGAGGCCCTCAACCCACTGCTGCGGACCCGTCGCGCCGTTGCGGTCTCGGCGGATGACAGTCTCCCGGCCGAAGCCGCCGAAGCCGCCGAAGCCGCCGAAGCCGCCGAAGCCGCCGAAGCCGATGATGTCGATGATGTCGAGGATGTCGATGATGTCGAGGATTTCACTGCCGCAGTGAAAACCGATGCCGACGCAGGCGATGACTCTGCGGATGGCAGCGGCGGCGGTATTGCGCTGGAGAAAGCCGATCCCGACGAAACCTCGGTCGGCACAGGCGAAAAGGCTGTCGTGGCTGCCGAGGGCACTGTGCTGGACCAGGCCGATCCGGATGAGACCGCGAGTGCTGCCGACGACACGGCTGCCCCCATGGATGGTGGTGGGACCGCACCGGGACAGGCCGATGCCGACGAAACCTCGGTCGGCACAGGTGAAAAGGCTGTCGTGGCTGCCGAGGGCACTGTGCTGGACCAGGCCGATCCGGATGAGACCACGAGTGCTGCCGACGACACGGCTGCCCCCGTGGATGGCGGCGGGACCGTACCGGACCAGGCCGAAACCGGCGAATCACCGAGCGCCGGAACCGAAACGGATGCTGCCGCCGACGGCAGCACCGGGCCGGGCGAGCCGGTGCGGAAGGACAAGTCCAATGAGTGAGCCAGTTGTGGTGGCCGATCGCCGACCGGCGTTGTCGATCGAATCGCTGTCGGTCACCTTCGCCACCGATGCCGGGCCCGTCTACGCCGTCAGCGATGTGTCCTATGAGGTGTTTCCCGGGGAGGTCCTCGCGATCGTGGGGGAGTCGGGCTCCGGGAAGTCGGTGAGCTCCCGCACGGCGATGGGGTTGTTGCCCGCGACCGCGCGGGTGCGCGGCCTCGTCACCCTCGGCACCAAAGCCATCACCTCGATGAGCGAGAAGCAGCTCACCGCGCTGCGCGGTGGCGCGATCTCGATGGTGTTCCAGGAGCCCGGCCTCGCGCTCGACCCGCTGTTCACCGTCGGCTTCCAGATCAGCGAGGCGCTGCGGGCGCACAGCGATATGGGTCGCAAGGCGGCCAAAGCGCGTGCGGTGGAATTACTTCGGCTGGTCGGTCTGCCCGACCCCGAGCACCGGGTCGACTACTACCCGCATCAACTCTCGGGCGGGCAGAAACAGCGCGTGGTGATCGCCATCGCCATCGCCTGCGAGCCGAAGGTGATCATCGCCGACGAGCCGACCACCGCGCTCGACGTCACCGTGCAGGCCGAAATCCTGGAGCTGCTGCGCGATCTGCGCGATCGCATCGGCAGCGCCATCGTGCTCATCACCCACAACATGGGGGTGGTCGCCGACCTCGCCGACCGGGTCGTGGTGATGCGCGACGGCCGGGTGGTCGAGGAGGCGGCGGTGGACGAACTCTTCGCGAATCCGCGCGCGGACTACACCCGGGCGCTGCTCGCGGCCGTGCCCCATCTCGGCACCGAACAGCTCCAGCACGGCCCGCCGAAGGATGTGACGATCGCGGGCGACCCGGTGCTCGAGGTGTGCGATCTGGTGGTGCAATTCCCGGGGCCGTTCGGCAGGCCGCCGTTCCGCGCGGTGGACAACGTGACCCTGTCCATCGGGCCGGGCGAGACGCTCGGACTCGTCGGTGAATCGGGCTCGGGTAAATCGACCATCGGCCGCTGCGTCGCCGCGTTGCAACGCCCGACGTCGGGCGTGGTCCGGGTCCGCGGGCAGGACATCGCCGGGCTGTCGCAGCGACAGCTGCGGCCGATCCGGCGGCGCTTCGGTTTCGTCTTCCAAGACCCGGCCAGCTCGCTCAACCCGCGGCTCACCGTCGGCGACTGCGTCGCCGAGCCGTTGATCGTGCACAAGATGGGCACGGCGACCCAGATTCGCGACCGGGTGCGGCATCTGCTCGAGGACGTGCAACTGCCCGCGGACACCGATCGCCGCTATCCGCATGAACTGTCCGGCGGCCAGCGCCAGCGCGCCAGCCTGGCAAGGGCCCTTGCGCTGGACCCCGATCTGCTCGTCGCCGACGAGCCGACCAGCGCACTGGACGTCTCGGTGCAGGCCGCCGTGCTGGAGCTGTTCGGCCAGCTGCAACGCGAATGCGGGTGGGCTTGCCTGTTCATCAGCCACGATCTCGCCGTAGTCGACCAGCTGGCCGATCGGATCATGGTGCTGCGCGATGGCGCGGTGGTCGAACAGGGCGATCGGGATCGGATTCTGCGTGCACCGCAACAGGAGTACACACAGCGCCTGGTCGCCGCCGTGCCGGTCCCCGATCCGGTGGAGCAGCGCCGCCGTCGGGCCCGGACCGCGAGCCTGTTCGCGACCGAGCTCGGCGAATCGAGCACGACTCGCACGCCGGTGGCGGAGGGAGATTCGGCGTGACAACCGATTTTGCTCGCGCACGGGTAACTCACCGGGTACATCCAGAACTCGGCTCGACACGTGACCGCCGGTCCGCGCGGAAACTGTCGTGGCGGCTACCACCGGCGAAAGTCGCGGAGAGGCGGGGGAGCGCTGTGTGCTTGTTATCCGGCTCCGGTAGCGTGATCAGGCATCTATCCGCCGATTCGGTTTGGAGCTTTCCCCGAAAATGACTGAACAGACACCTAGTGGCGCCGGTGCCTCCTACGCCGCAGCGGGCGTGGACATCGAGGCCGGTGACCGCGCCGTCGAGTTGTTCGGACCATTGGCGAAGAAGGCCACCCGGCCCGAAGTCCAGGGTGGCCTCGGCGGATTCGCCGGACTGTTCGCACTGAAGGGTGGCTACCGCGAGCCGCTGCTCGCCGCCTCCACCGACGGCGTCGGCACCAAGATCGCCGTCGCACAGGCCATGGACAAGCACGACACCGTCGGGCTCGACCTGGTCGCCATGGTCGTCGACGATCTGGTGGTGTGCGGCGCCGAGCCGCTGTTCCTGCAGGACTACATCGCCGTCGGCAAGGTGGTGCCGGAGCGGGTCGCCGAACTGGTCTCCGGCATCGCCGAGGGCTGCGTGCTGGCGGGCTGCGCGTTGCTCGGCGGCGAGACCGCCGAGCACCCCGGCCTGATGGATCCCGACGACTACGACCTGTCGGCGACCGGTGTCGGCGTGGTCGAGGCCGACGCGGTGCTCGGCCCGGACCGAGTGCGTCCCGGCGACGTAGTGATCGCGATGGGCGCGTCGGGCCTGCACTCCAACGGTTACAGCCTGGCCCGCAAGGTGCTGCTCGACATCAGCAGGATGTCGCTGACCGGGCACGTCGAGGAGTTCGGTCGCACGCTGGGCGAGGAGCTGCTCGAGCCGACCAGGATCTACGCCAAGGACTGCCTCGCGCTGATCGCCGAAACCGATGTGCGCACCTTCGCGCACGTCACCGGTGGCGGTCTGGCCGCCAATCTGGGCCGGGTGCTGCCCGCGGGTCTGGTCGCCGAGCTCGATCGCGGCACCTGGAATCCCGCGCCGGTCTTCAAGATGATCGCCCAGCGCGGGCGGGTCGAGCGGGTCGAGATGGAGAAGACCTTCAACATGGGCGTCGGCATGGTTGCCGTCGTCGCGCCGGAGGATGTCGACCGGGCGCTTGCCGTGCTGACCGCGCGGCACATCGAGTGCTGGACCCTCGGCACTGTCAAGAAGGCCAAGGATGCGGACGCGTTGCGCGCGATCCTGGTCGGCGAGCACCCGAGGTTCTGATCGCCGCGGTCGGACACGACCGTCGAACGCACAACAGAGTCCCGCATCAGATGATGCGGGACTCTGTTGGCGTATGCAGGTGATTGTGTTGCAGGCCTAGATGTTCGCGTCCGCCAACACAGGGTCAATCGACGCACGAAAGCGGGGGAGGCCCTGGCCTCCCCCTCATACGTAGACGTGTGTCAGCGGCGCCAGTCGTCGTAGTTATCGTCGCTGTCCCAGCGGGACCGCGATTCGTCGACATCGTGCTCGTCGGAGATCACATCACTGCGCTGCGCGGTGTGGGGAGCACTGCTGCCCCCCGCCAACTCGCGCTGAAGGCTCGTGAAGTCGGTCGACGGAGAGCTGTACTTCAGCTCGCGTGCGACCTTGGTCTGCTTTGCCTTAGCCCGGCCACGGCCCATGGCTGACCCCCTCGCGTCACTGCGGGGCGGCCTGGGGTGGTTTGGCGGCCCCGTTCGAATTGATATCTTCCTGACAGACACTTTAGCGTGTGTCAGGCAGTCTCGCTTCCATGAGTGGGTGAAGAACTCTTCGAGTGGTGCCGTTTGCCCGGTTGTCGCCCTCGGCGCTCGGGCCTACACCACCCCGGGGATGGCACGGATGACGCCGACCCGGGCGCCGCCGCCGAGCACCGCGGGCGCCGCGAGCTCGGTATGCGCGTCGGTCCACTCGACACCCATTCGGTGCAGAATGGCCAGCGTCAGGGGGATGCGAGCCCGATCGTGGCCGTCATCGATCTTGTACGCGAAAGCCGTTCCGTCCGGCAGCGCACCGGCATGCACGCCGTCGGCGCCGATCTTGCAGACCAGGCCGGGGGTCGCCTGCATAATCAATAAATCGGGCGCGTTCGTGCCGGAAATCACTCGCGGATGCGCGCGAATCGCGTCGGCGACGCGCCGTTCCGGCGCCTCGGGATCGGCCGTCGCCATGGTCGCGAACGCGCGCGCGAGGTTGACCAACGAGACCGGGATGATGGGCAGCCCACAGCCATCGATACCGAGATCGGACTCCAGTTCTCCGGTGAGATCGGTAATGGTGGCGATCACCGACTGCTGCAGCGGGTGCGCCTCGTCGAGGTAGCCCGTGGTCGGCCAGCCGTTGACGGCGCAGGTGGCAAGCATCGCCGCGTGCTTGCCGGAGCAGTTCATGAAGACCGGGCTCGGCTCGACGGATTCGGCGAGCGCCGCGGCCCGCGCGCGCTCGCCCGACGGCAGGTCGGGCGGGCATTCGAGGGCCTTCTCGTCGAACCCGAACCGGTCGAGCAGCCTGCGCACCAGCGCGACATGATCCGGCTCGCCGTAATGCGAGGCCGTCGCGATGGCCAGTTCCGCGTCGTCGAGCGGTTCGAAGCCGTTGCGTAGCAGAGTGATCGCCTGCATCGGCTTGTTGGTCGAGCGCGGGAAGATCGGCAGATGCACCTCGCCGAGCGCGAGGGTCGGCTCGCCGTCGGAGCCGAGGATGACCGCCGAGCCGCGGTGCACGCATTCGCGGAAACCGGAACGGACGACTTCGACCAGTTCGACACTCACGACAGCACCTCGCCGGTGATCGGTTGCGTGGTGTCCTCGGTGTCGCTGCGCTCGATCACAGTGGGGGCTCCCGTCGCGGGTTCGTCGGCGCGCTGTTGTCGGGCGCGTTGTTCGTTCGCATGGCGGCGTGCGTGCCGCTCGATCTGCATTCGCACGTCGTCGGAGATCGACGGTTCGGTCTCGAGCAGCACCGCGAGCCGGTCCATCTCTTTGCCGGTGAAGAGATCGCGGACGGTCACGCCGTGCTCGGGGACGTGCACCACCCGCACTTCGTCGCAGGCGCCGATGCTGCCCTCGGTCAGCACTCGCAGGTAGGCGCCGGTATCGCTCTGCAGGGTGAAGCGCCGGACCCACTGCGCCTCGCTGCTCCAGTGCTGGAAGGTGGCGCACGGCACGCGCGGCGCGCTCACCTCGAGCAGTGTGTCGCCGATCGACCAGCGGGCGCCGATCACCGCGTCGCTGACCGCGAGCCCGGAGATCCGCAGATTCTCACCGAACCAGCCTGCCGGCAGGTCGCGGTCGAGCTCCTCGGCCCAGCGTTCGGCGTCGGCCTGGGCATACGCGTAGACGGCCTGATGGACACCGCCGTGATTGTTGATATCGCACACGTGGTCGCCGTCGAGGCCGAGCGAGCGCACCGTCACTCGACCAGGCTGGGGCCGCTTGTCGATCGCGGTCTTGCCGACCCGGCCCGGCACCTCGAGTTCGGCATGTACGACACAGACCGCGAGCACGCGGGCGGAGTCATCGGGTTGCATCGGGCCTTCCCCCTGTGTGTCGGATGTGCCACGCCTGCGGCACCGGGACTTTCGCCACCACAGCCGAACCAGCTCAGCGCCCGCGCAGCCGGTCGACCGCGAGCCTGCCCGCTTGGGGTGCGTCGTCGGCGGGCACCGAATCCGGATCGATCGCGGCGGCACACGGTCCGGCGGTCAGTGCGGTATCGGCGGGAATGGTGCGCTTGATCAGGGCAAGGGCGATCGGGCCGAGTTCGTAGTGGTCGATGATGGTGCCGATACGGCCGACCGCGCGCCCGCCCGCGGTGACGTCGTCGCCGACGGCGGGACGGTCGTCGGCGGAGCCGTCGAGGTGCAGCAGCACCAGATGACGCGGAGGTTTGCCGAGATTGTGCACTCGGGCGACGGTTTCCTGCCCGCGATAGCAGCCCTTGTTCAGGTGGACCGCGCCGTGCTCGTCGATCCCGCCGATCCAGTGCGCCTCGTGCGGGATGGTCCGCTCATCGGTGTCCAGCCCGACGCGCGGGCGCAGTGCCGCGACGCGCAACGCCTCGAAGGACCACATGCCGGCGGGTTCGGCGCCCGCTGTGGTCAACCGGGTCCACAGATCGTCGAGCTGCTCACGTGGAATCACCAGATCGAAGGAATCGCCGGTCGGCCACGGCATCCGGCGCAAGAAGCCGCCGCCGGGCAGCGGTACCGCATCGTAGGCGCCGGGCAGCGGCTCGGTCAGGCCGAGCGGCTCGGTCAGCCTGCCGACCTGCGGGCCGAGCAGGCTCAGCACCGCGTAATCGGCGGCCTCTTCCGGCTTGGCGTCGGCCCAGAAGACCATCTTCTTCAGGAAATCGAGGAGCGCGGGTCCGCGGTCGGCCTCGGTGTCGATCCACAGCGTGCCATCCAGATCGGTGAGCACGAAGTGGTGCAGCACCCGGCCGTTGAGATCGAGATCCAGATTCTCCGCCGACTTCCGGTCGCCCAGGTTCGCGATGTGCTGGCTGCTGATGGTGTGCAGCCAGCTCAGCCGTTCGGCGCCGGTGATGCTCAGCACGAATCGGTGCGACCGATCGACGATCGCCACCCGTTCCACGGCTGCGCGTTGCTCCCCGAGGGGATCACCGTAATGCCATGCGACGGCGGCATCCGGCGAACCGGGTGCTCCCGCGACGGCGCCCGGGACAACAAGGATGGGGCTCGGTACAACGACCACGGACACGCCAACCACTCTAGGCGGGTGCCGAGCGGCGTGCGGTAGTCGGGCCACCGGCAGGTCGTTCGATCGGGGAGCGGCACAGGTAACTTCACCGCACAAAGTCGCGCTCGGTCCGATACCACCCTGAATGGCCGCAAAACATTTGCCGTGACGTAGGCGCGGTCGGCGAACAGGGCCTACGCTTCCTCGCATGGTAGATCGAGTTCTGGTAACACTCGATGGCGCGGTCCGGGATCCGGACGCGCCGTTGTTATTTGCTGACGATATCGGCGTGCTTCGTGGTGACGGTGTTTTCGAGACGGTGCTGGTGCGTGCCGGCAATCCTTGTGCGATCGAGTTCCATCTAGGCAGACTGCGTCGTTCGGCGCAGGCGCTGGACTTGCCGGAGCCCGAATTGGGGCGGTGGCGCGAGGCGGTCGAGCAGGCGGCGAAGGAATGGGGCACCGAGCGCGAAGGCCTGATGCGGCTGGTGTTCACGCGGGGCCGCGATACCGAACTCTCCGGCGCCAAGTCCTCGGTCACCTCTGGTGATCTCGCCGCCGCGGTGCCGGTGCCGACGTGCTACGTGCTGGTGCTGCCGGTGCCGGAGCGGGTGCAGCAGGCCAGGACCGATGGTGTCTCGGTGGTGACGCTGTCCCGCGGTATTTCGGTGGACCTGGCGCAGGCCGCGCCGTGGCAGCTGCTCGGCGCGAAGACGCTGTCGTACGCCTCCAATATGGCGGCGCTGCGGTTCGCGCACCGGATGGGCGCCGACGACGTGATCTTCACCAGCACCGAGAACCGGGTGCTGGAGGGTCCGCGTTCGACGGTGGTGATCGCCCGCGACAAGCAGTTGATCACTCCGCCTGCCAAGAACGGCATCCTGCCCGGCGTCACTCAGCGGGCGCTGTTCGCCGAGGCGGCGAAGGCGGGCTGGAAATGTGAATACAAGTCGCTGTTCACTGCCGATCTGCTGACCTGCGACAGCATTTGGATGCTGTCGAGCATCACGCTGGCCGCGCGGGTCAACTCGTTGGATGGTCTGCGCATGATGGCGCCGGACAATGCCGAGGAGATCATCGAGTTGGTCGACCGAGGCGTCGGCAGGGCCGGTGCGATCGGGGATTGGTGAGTGCCTCAGGAGGCCTTTTCCCGTGATCTTCGTCCTACTACTACCTGTAGGAGTTGTTGGCGAGCTCGGGAAATGGCCGTCCTGAGCGCGGCAGCGCGGTGTGTCGCGCGTTAAGTCTTCTTGATCGGGCAAGCCTCCGGCGTAGCCTTTACTACGACATGTCGTAGATCGGTTGGAGGTCGAATGAGCGTCTTGGACATCTCGCGCTGGCAGTTCGGCATCACGACCGTTTACCACTTCATTTTCGTCCCGCTGACGATCGGCCTCGCCCCGCTCGTCGCGGGTATGCACACCGCATGGGTGGTGACCGGCAAAGAACACTGGTACCGGCTGACGAAGTTCTTCGGGAAGCTGTTCCTGATCAACTTCGCGCTGGGCGTCGCCACCGGCATCGTGCAGGAATTCCAGTTCGGCATGAACTGGAGCGAGTACTCCCGCTTCGTCGGCGACGTGTTCGGCGCCCCGCTCGCGCTGGAGGCGCTTGTCGCGTTCTTCCTGGAGTCGACGTTTATCGGCCTGTGGATCTTCGGCTGGACCCGGCTGCCCAAAAAGCTGCACCTCGCCACCATCTGGATGGTCGCCATCGGTGTGAATGCCTCCGCGTACTTCATCGTCGCGGCCAACTCGTTCATGCAGCACCCGGTCGGCGCGCGGTACAACGCCGAACGCGGCCGCGCCGAGCTCACCAGCATCTGGGAGGTGCTGACCAACAACACAACACTCGCGGCCTTCCCGCACGTCGTCGCGGGTGCTTTCCTCACCGCGGGCACCTTCGTCGCGGGCATCTCCGGCTGGTGGATGGTTCGGAATGCGCGCAGCGGCGACGAGACGAAAGTCGCCGAGGCGCGGGGTATGTGGCGCTCGGCGGGACGTGCGGGCATGTGGGTGATCGTGGTGTCCGGCATCGCCATCTTCTTCACCGGTGACATACAGGGCAAGCTGATGTTCGAACAGCAGCCGATGAAAATGGCGTCGGCGGAGTCGTTGTGCCACACCGCGACCGATCCGGACTTCTCGATCCTCACGGTCGGCACGCACAACAACTGCGACAGCGTCACGCACGTGCTCGACGTGCCCTACGTGCTGCCGTACCTGGCCGAGGGCAAGTTCAGCGACGTCACCCTCGACGGCGTCGTCGACCTGCAAAAGGCCTACAACGAGAAGTTCGGGCCCGGCGACTACCGGCCCAACCTGTTCGTCACCTACTGGTCCTTCCGCGCCATGATCGGCCTGTCCGCCGGCGCGATCGGGCTCTGGCTGGTCGGCATGTGGCTGACCAGAGGCGGCCGCGTCGCGGATCAGCGCTGGTACTCGTGGCTGTGCCTGCTCGCCATTCCGACACCGTTTCTGGCCAACGCCGCGGGCTGGGTGTTCACCGAAATGGGCCGCCAGCCCTGGGTTGTCGCGCCGAACCCGACCGGCGATCCACAGTTGCGGCTGATGGTGCAGCAGGGCGTCTCCGACCATGTCGCAGGCACGGTGATCACCTCGCTGGTGGTCTTCACACTGCTCTACGGCGCGCTCGCGGTGGTGTGGTTCTACCTCATGCGCCGCTATGTGATCGCCGGACCCGAGCGGCCGACCCTCGGGCCGCCCGGCGGCGGACCGGATGATACGGATGGTCCTGTCGGCCGCCATCGCGCCGAAGAGCCTGCCGTCGAACAGCTTTCCTTCGCTTACTGAGGAGCCGACGATGAGTTTGCAAGAGTTCTGGTTCATTCTGATCGGCGTCCTGTTCACCGGCTACTTCGTGCTGGAGGGCTTCGACTTCGGGGTCGGCATGCTGATGCCCATCCTCGGCAAGGGCAGCGATGCGCGCAGGCGCGTGGTGCTCAACACCATCGGCCCGGTGTGGGACGGCAACGAGGTCTGGTTGATCACGGCGGCCGGCGCGATGTTCGCGGCCTTCCCCGAGTGGTACGCGAGTCTGTTCTCCGGCTTCTACCTCGCGCTGCTGCTGGTGCTCGTCGCGCTGATCCTGCGGATCTGCGCCATCGAGTATCGGAGCAAGATCGACGACCCGAAGTGGCGGGCCCGCTGCGACATCGGCATCGGTATCGGCTCCTGGATACCGGCTTTGGCCTGGGGCTGGGTGTTCGCCAATGTGGTGCGCGGAGTGCCGCTGAACGAGAAGAAGCAGATCACCGGTTCGGTGTGGGAGCTGCTCGGACCGTACGCACTGCTCGGCGGGCTCGCGACCGGGCTGCTGTTCGCGCTGCACGGTGCGGTCTTCCTGGTGTTGAAGACCGGCGGCGAAGTGCGTGACGACGCGGTGCGAACGGTGCGGCTGCTGCTCGTGCCGACGGCCGTCGTCGTCGGCGCCTTCGGCGTGTGGACTCAGCTCGCCTACGGCACCGGCTGGACCTGGATTCCGTTGGCGCTTGCGGTGATCGGGCTCTTGGTCGCAGGCGCGGCCTCGTTCGCGAATCGGGACGGGTGGGGTTTCACCGGCACCACACTCACCGTCGCCGCCGCGACCGTGCTGCTGTTCGGGTCGCTGTACCCGAATGTGTTGCCCTCCACCATCAATGACCTGTTCGACCTCACCATCGACAACGCGTCGTCCACGCCGTACACACTGAAGGTGATGAGCTGGGCCGCGGTGATCGTCACCCCGGTCGTGCTGGCCTACCAGGGCTGGACGTACTGGGTATTCCGCAAACGCATCACCGTCGACCAGATCCCGCCGCCCATCGGGCTGCCGCCGCACTCGGCACCGCCGGTGGAAACGGCCGTCCCCCAGGATTCGAGCAAGGACTGATTCCATGGCCCGCCCGCCTGTCGATCCGCGCCTGTGGCGGCACGCCCGTTCGGCCCGCCGCTATCTGGCGCTGAGCGTGGCGCTGTCGCTGGTGATCACGATCGCCATCGTGGTCACCGCGGTCGCGTTGGCTCGGGTGCTGGCCGGGGTCATCACCGACCCAAGCCGGCGCACCCTCGGCGGGTGGATGACCGAACTCGCTGTCCTGGCTTGCGCCGTCGCCGTTCGGGTTGTGGCCACCTGGGTGCAATCACGCCTGGCGCATCGCGCGGGCGCGGCGGTGGTGACCGAGTTGGAGACCGCCGTCCTGGCCGCAGGCGCCCGCATGGCGCCGCGCGAACTCGAAACCCGCCGAACAGAACTCGCGGTCGTCGTCGGCACCGGCCTCGCCGGCCTGCGCGCCTACCTCACCGGCTACCTGCCCGCGCTGCTGCTCGCCTGCCTGGTGCCGCCGATCGTGCTGGTGGTCATCGCCGCGCACGACCCGATCTCCGGCGGTATCGCCGTGGTGACGCTCCCGCTGATCCCGGTCTTCATGATCCTCATCGGCCTGCTCACCCAGGGTCGTGCCGAAGCCACCCTCGCCGCGACCACCCGCCTCTCGGATCAGCTGCTGGACTTGTTCGCCGGTATGCCGACGTTGCGGGCGCTCGGCCGGGAAGGCGGTGCGGTCGAATCCAGCACAACTTCCGCTCGCACGCGAGCGCGCCGCGCCGGTGACCAGGACGTGGATCTCGGCGCGAGCGACCGGGCCGGCTCGATGGAACACCGGGTGCGCGAGCTCGGAGATGCATTGCGGCAGCGCACCATGCGCGCGCTGCGAATCGCGTTTTTGTCGTCGATGGTGCTGGAGATGCTCGCGACTTTGAGCGTCGCGCTGATCGCGGTCGCCATCGGCCTGCGGCTCGTGTACGGCGAGATGAGCCTGTACGCCGGGTTGGTGGCGCTGATCCTGGCCCCCGAGGTCTACTTGCCGCTGCGGATGGTCGGCGAGCGTTTCCACGCCGCCCAGGACGGGATGGCGGCGGCCGACAAGGCTTTTGCTGTTCTGGAGCCGGAATCAGCGGTTGCCGGGCCGGACATGCCCGGTGGCGTCGGTCCGGTCGGCGAGTCCGACGAGCACGATCACCGTCGCTCGCCCCAGGGTTCGGTCTTCGGCGGCGTCATCGCGGTGCGTGATCTCGCGGTCCGCGCCAGGGATGGTTTCGCACCGGCCGGCCTTTCGGCGGTGCTGCGCCCCGGTGCGGTCACCGTGCTGGCCGGTCCCAACGGGAGCGGGAAATCGACCACCCTGCAGGCGATTCTGGGGCTGATCACGCCGGATCGGGGCTCGGTGACGGTCGACGGAACCGACGTCCGCGACCTCGACGCGGACGCCTGGTGGGGTCGGGTGGCCTGGTTGCCGCAGCGCCCTGTCCTGGTGCCGGGAACCCTGCGCGAAAATCTCGAGCTGCTCGGCGCCCGAGTGCCGGACACGTCGGCGCCGGGAGCGCCGCGAGTCGTCGACGAGCTCGAAGCCGCCTGCCTCGCAACCGGATTCGACGCCGTTCTCGCCGGCCTGCCCCGCGGCTGGGACACGGTCGTCGGCGCAGGCGGTGTCGGGCTCTCCCTTGGCCAACGCCAACGCTTGGCCCTCACCAGAGTCCTCGCCGCCGACCGTCCGGTGCTGCTACTCGACGAACCGACCGCCCACCTCGACCCCGACAGCGAGGCCGCTGTGCTGGCAGCCCTGAAACAACGCGCCCGTGCCGGAGCCACCGTTGTCGTCATCGGCCACCGTCCCACCGTCCTCGCCGCCGCCGACCACATCATCCGAGTCCACGCCGAAGCAGGCGACGCCCCCGCGGTGGTACCCCGATGAGCACAATCACGCGGGCAGTGGGCGGGAAGGCGGTAACCGGCGTGGTCGGCGATATTCGGCGGATGTGGCGGCTGCTCGCGTTGTCGCCGTGGCGGATCGCGGTGGCGATCGGGTGGGGCACCGCGGCGTTGGGTAGTGGACTCGCACTGGCGGCGTTGGCGGCGTGGTTGATCGCGCGGGCCTGGGAGATGCCGCCGGTGCTCGATCTGAGCGTTGCGGTGGTCTCGGTGCGCGCGCTGGGAATTTCGCGTGGGCTGTGCAGGTACCTGGAACGCCTTGCTACACATGATGTCGCGTTGCGCGCGATGACCACGGCACGGTCGACCGTCTACCGGGCGCTGGCGCGCTCCGACGTCTGGATGCGACGGGGCGTGCCGCGCTCGCAACGGCAAGCCGAATCCGATGGTGCCGGACAGTTCGGCGGTGCTGTTCCCGATGCCCATCTCGGACCTCGGGATGCTGCGGGAAGAGTCGGTGCCTCGGAGCGAGGCGTTGACGTAGCCGCGTCGGGTTCCGGCAGCGCCGCGCAGATGCGTCGCGGTGATCTATTGGTTCGAATCGGTGGCGATATCGACGATCTGGGCGCGGTCGTTGTGCGCGTCTTCGTGCCGATCGCGGTGGCGCTCCTCTTGTCGGCGGCCGCGATCGGGCTGCTTGCGACTATTTCGGCGGCAGCGGCCGTGATTCTGGCTGCGGCGCTGGCCGTTTCGGGGATCGTCGCGCCGTTGTTGTCGGCACTGGCCGCCCACGAAGCGGAGACCGCCGTGCGGGCCGATCGCGCCGAGTTCACCGCGCAGGCGGTCACCGTACTGGACCACGCGGCCGAGTTGCGCGTTGCAGGCCGTCTGGATGCGGCGCTGGCGGCCGCGAACAGCGCCGGGCAGCGCGCAGTGGCAGCGGAGGATTCCGCGGCGTCACGCAGCGCGTGGGCCGCCGCCGCGACGCCGCTCTCGATCGGCGTGAGCGTGCTCGGCGCGCTGCTGGTCGGCATCGCGACCTACGGGCCGAACGGCGGCGGTTCCGGTGCGATGACGCCGATGGCGCTCACCATCCTTGTGCTGCTGCCACTCTCGGCCTTCGAGGCGGTGGGCGCGTTGCCCGCCGCCGCGCAGGCGCTGACCACCGCTCGTGCCGCTCTGCACCGGCTCTTGCCTGCTGAGGGCGGGGACGCTGCCACGGCAGAGCTCCCAGCGCGTCGGCCATCAGTACGCACCGATGACACGAGCGACGAGGACCGAGTGCGGCGCAGTTCTTCGCGAGAACTGTCGGTGCACGGCGGACCCGCCGGTCCGGACAGCTCGGACCGAAATCGACACGGAACATCCCCGGATCTGTGGCCGGACAACATGCCCGACCGCCCCGCCGGACGCCGGATCGCCGTTGTCGGCCCGAGCGGTGCGGGCAAGACGACGCTGCTCATGTTCTGGGCCGGGCTCTTCGACACCCCGCATCCCGGTGTCACCTTCTTCGCCGAAGACGCCCACCTGTTCGGCACCTCGGTCCTGGAGAACCTGCGCGTCGCGTGCGGTGACCTGACCGAGGCCGACGCCGAACAAGCCTTGCGCGCGGTCGGTCTCGGCGACTGGCTGGACTCCCTCCGTGACGGTCTGCGCACCGATCTGGTCGGCGGTGCCGCCGCCGTCTCCGGTGGCCAACGCCGTCGCATCCTGCTCGCTCGCGCTCTGATCGCGCCTGCTCGAGTCCTGCTGCTCGACGAGCCGACCGAACACCTGGAAGCCGAAGCAGGCGCCCACCTGTTGCGCGATCTCCTCGATGCCGACAGCGGCCTGGTCGACCGCGATCGAATTGTGGTGGTCGTCACACATCAACTCCCGCCGGACCACCGCGCCGACGCGATCGTGCGGGTCTCCGCATCAGGCCAGGTCAGCGCGGTATTCGCAACACCGGAACCCGCCGTTTTCGCCGACCGAGAAATTCCGTTGCCGACTCGCTGACACCTCGCTAAATTCGTCCTTACACAAGGAAGGAGGTGGTTCGAGAAATGTATTTTTCCAGGACACGTGAGGTGGCTGCGCGCTAGCGCCACCGCTGCAGGATTCCCGCGCGAGCGCTAGCGAATCCAACGCAGTCACCCGGCCCCCGAGCCCCCGGTCCAGTCCGACCGGGCCTTGTGTGAGTTGCATCCACAAGGAAAGGCTCGGGGGCCGTTCCCTTTTTCTGCCGAAGATCGCCCGGCCGGCGGATCGGCTTCGGGTGCACGGCGGGTCGCGCCTGCGGCACGGGCGGGCTCCTCGCGACGGACGGCTGGAACGATACAGTTCATCGGTCGGTTCTATGAAGGGGTATCCGGGGTGGCATCGGAGAGTCTTGCTGCGGCGATCGGTCGGCGCATCACGGCGGTCAGGCGTGTGTTCTATGTGCACGGTGAGGATGTCGACCGTTCGGAGGGGCCGATCGAGTTGACGTTCGACGAAGGCACCGTGCTGCTCTTCGATGCCGGCAGTGACGGTGAGGAGCTGCGCGTCGTTCCCGCGGCGTGGCGTGACCCGTTCGCCGGTCTGACCGAGCCCGAGTACATCGAGTACGTGGCGGAGTCCGGGAAATACACGGCTTTCGATGTCGGTTCGGAATACCCGTACTCGCAGCTCGTCGGAAGCCGGGTCGCCGCGGTCGCCGAGTCGCGCCTGCACGATGAACGACTGCGCGCCGCGGTTCTGGAGGTGAGTGGTTTCACCTTGGCGGTGGAAACGGTCGCCGACGAACTTCTGGTGACCTGTGATCCTCGCCCGTGATCGGTCTCCGCACACCCGGCCATGACGGCAACCCTCCTCCGGTGCCGACGCAGGTGCGATGACCGCAGGGCGCGGTCGTTCAACCGGTCCCTGCCCCAGGCAGAGAATCGCCCCGCCCTCATGGTGATTCGAGGTGCGGGGCGTGGTGTGCTGTGTGGTGGTCGACTAACCGATGTATCGCTGGAGCCGGGCGGAGAGGCGGGGTTCGAGGGGGCCGTCGGCGACGACGCGTTCCTCGACGTAGGCCAGGTCGGCACCCTCGACGATGCCGTACAACCGCTTGGCGCCGCCGACGACGATGCCGGATTGGCTGCGGATCACGACGTCGGTGGCCAGTTCCCAGGAGGACTGGGTCAGCGCGGTGCCGTAGAAGAGTTCGACGATGCCGGTGCTGTGGGTGAGCAGCAGTTCGATGACCTCGTCATCGCCGTCGATGCCAACGCGCCAGAAGCCGCTCTCGCGCAGGTCTGGGCCGCCGTAGGAACCGTCGGACTCGATGAACCAGGAGCGTGAGTCCCAGGCCAGGTAGTCGCCGCCGTCGTGGGAGACGATGATCTGCTGGCCGAAGCGGTAGTCGCCGCGCTCAGGGGAGTTGCCCTCGCCTTCACCGCGCCACACACCGACCATCGGCAGCAGCGCCAGCATCGAGGAACTCAGATCCGGGCCGAGTCGCAGGTTCGCGGTGTCTTCCGGCAATGGCAGATCCGGGAGGACCGGAATGTTGCGTGCACCGGTTGCTTTCGCGCGTTCGGCTGCTTCGGCCACGGCTTGATCGCCGCTGCGGCGAGACGGCTCGGCCGGAGCGGCGCCGTTCATGTGTTCACTCGCTCGCTCGGCCGGATCGGAACCTTCGCTCGCGAGTTCGCTCATGCCTGTGTCTCGCTGGCGCTCGACTCAGGCATGCGCGATGCGCGCTGATACACCATTCGCTCGCTGCGCTCGCTCATGACTCGGTGAACAGCCGGTAGAAGACATACAGGCCGAACCAGCCGATAAGCACGGACACGGCCACCAGCAGAATCTCGAAGAAGAGGACCACGTTTGGAGTCTAACGACTTGCTCGCCGCCCAGCACAACGGCCCCGGAGCTTCCCTGTGGAATCTGGGAAACGCCGGGGCCGTCGACGACTTGCGGTCGCTGGTGGGACCTCAGCTATTACTTCGCGACGGCGACGTCGACCGGGTGGATGCCCGCGCCGTCGGGGCGGATCTCCGCGGAGCCGTTACCGGCCGAGGAGAGCGCCCGCACGGTCCATGCGCCGGGAGCGGCGAAGAACCGGAAGTCACCGGTGCCCGAGGCGACGACCTCGGCGGTGAAATCACCGTTGCCGTCGAGCAGGCGCACGAACGCGCCGCCGACGGGCTGGCCGTCGGTGCTCAGGACACGGCCGGTGATGACCGTTTCCTTCTCCACATCGACTCCGGCCGGAATGGCCTGACCCTGGGTAGGTGCTGCGCACATGTGATTAGGCTCCCAACTCGATAGGTGCACCGACGAGCGAGCCGTATTCGGTCCAGCTCCCGTCGTAGTTCTTGACATTCTGGTGGCCGAGCAGCTCCTGCAGCACGAACCAGGTGTGCGAGGAACGCTCGCCGATGCGGCAGTAGGCGATGGTGTCCTTCTCGCCGTCCAGGCCCGCTTCCCGGTAGATCTCGGTGAGCTCGGCATCGGACTTGAAGGTGCCGTCCTCGTTCGCGGCCTTGCTCCACGGCACGTTGATGGCGCCGGGGATGTGGCCGGGGCGCTGGCTCTGCTCCTGCGGCAGGTGGGCAGGGGCCAGGATCTTGCCGGAGAACTCGTCGGGCGAACGCACGTCGACCAGGTTCTTCGCGCCGATGGCGGCGATGACCTCGTCGCGGAAGGCGCGGATGGTCAGGTCGGGCGCGACGGCCTTGTACTGGGTGGCCGGGCGGCTCACGGCATCGCGCGAGAGCGGACGGCCGTCGAGCTCCCACTTCTTGCGACCGCCGTCGAGCAGCTTGACGTTGTTGTGGCCGTAGAGCTTGAAGTACCAGTACGCGTACGCGGCGAACCAGTTGTTGTTACCGCCGTAGAGCACAACCTCGTCGTCGTTCGCGATGCCGCGCGCCGAGAGCAGATCGGAGAACTGCTCCTGGTTCACGAAGTCGCGACGAACCTGATCCTGCAGGTCTTTCTTCCAATCGAGCCGGACGGCACCCTCGATGTGGCCGCCGTCGTAGGCGGAGGTGTCCTCGTCTACCTCGACGAAGACGACGCCGGGGGCGTTGAGGTTCTCTTCGGCCCAGTCAACGGAGACCAGGACATCGGAGCGGGCCATGTTGTTCCTTTCGGGGGTGGTGACTTGCAGTATCAGTTCGAAGCCGGGGCGGGGATGGTCCGGCGGAAACGGGCGACCAGTGGATAAATCTGGCAACCCAGGCAGATTCCGAACGCCGCGTTCAGGAACGCCGCGAACAGGGCGAAGCCGGCGAACACCGCGCCGACGACGGAGGCGCCGGCCAGGAAACCCAGCAGGCTGACGGCACTGAAGACCAGGCCGAGCAATTGGGCGAACCGCAGCGGCGCCACGGGTTCGATTTCGGTCGGCGGGCCGACGCGCGGTGCGACCAGCGCGGCGTAGATCCGACCGTAGGGGCTGCGCCGCGGGCCGGTGGCGGCGCCGACCGCGAAGACCACGGCTTGGATCGCGATGAGTACGGCGGCGGCCACGGTGGACAGGGCGGCGGCGATCAGCACGACGACGAGGACGGCGGTGGTGATCCACGCGGCGAAGCGTGGTCCACGGACGTCGACGGAATCGAAAGAAATGGCTTGCCCGGAGACAGTGTTACGGGTTTCGGCAGACATTGTGCGAACTCCTGCGCTGAATGACTCTGATGGCTGGAAAATTGCCAGTCCGCCGGGGGATCAAGAGATCACTCGCACGGCGGACAAAGGTCGGCGTCAGGAAATCTGAACGGACCGACCGGTCAGCGGCACAGGCAGCAACAACCACCGAGGCGACACAGGTCAACTGTGCGGCGTCGGGTGAGCATCAGCTCGTGGTCGGATTGCACGAAAGGCAGTTTACCCGGTTCCGAGGGGGAATTGGACCCCGGGTTCGTCACATCGGCTATAGAGCCTTTTCAAGCCCTGTTTTTACACTGTCAGCGGCTCGAGCGCGGTGTGCAGATCGGCAGTCTTCGGGACGCCGGAGATGCGGAAACGCTCCCGGCCTTCCCTGTCGAAGACGAAGGTGGTCGGCAGCGAGAGCACATTCAGCTCTTTGGCCAGCGCGGGCTCGGCATCGATATCGACCTCGATGTCCAGCGGCGGGTTCGGCGCGTCCGACAGCCCTTCGGTCACACCGGCGACCACCCGGCGCACCGCGGCGCACGGGCCGCACCAGTCGGCGGAGAAATGCAGCACCGCGGGCCCTGAACCGCTCACTCCGGCGGCGGCGAGCAATTCGGAGCGCGCCGCCTCGGTCGGTGTGATCGTGTCGGCGGCACGCAATTTCCCGTCCCTGCGCCGTAGCGCCGTGCCGACCGCCAGTGCGGCGAGGACTATTACCGCCAATATTGTGATTTCGATCATGGCCGCTGCAATCTGTCCAGGTCGATCGTCACGTTCTCTCCTTTGCCCTCGACAACGATCTGGCCGCCTTGTGCGGAGACCTTCGTCGGCCGCAGACCGAAGGGCAATTCCTTTGTATCGATGGTGCGCGTGAACAGCTCCAGCACCGCAGGCCGGTCGGCTTCGGGGACGATCGCGGTGGGGGTGAGCTCGGTGCCGATGCCGCGGTAGAAACCGGTCGCGACGATCCGCACCTGATCTCCGTCGAGCAGCAGATCCGCCTGCACGCTGACCTTGTCACCGCCGAGCGGCGCGCCGGGCACCGTCGAGGCGACGGGTGTGCCGGGCAGCGTGCCGGTGAGCACCAGGGCACCCGCGGTCGTCATTCCGGAGCCGCCCGATCCGCCGGTTCCATCGGATTTATCCGCGGGTCGCGAATGCACTTGCAGGTCCGGGATTTTGAACAGCCTGCCCAGCTCGGTGGGCTCTAGACGCATCCTGCCCTCGACCCGTTCGACCGGGACGCGGCGCACGCTGCCGTCGACGAGATCGCCTAGCCGCAGATGTACTCCGGTCAACGTCGCCTCGGCCGAGATTTCGCCGGGGATGTCCGGGCGCACGATGCGTGCGCGGATGTCGACGTTCTGGAATCGGCCCTCGAGCGTCTGGCCGAAGAACGGGAACCCGTGGATGGTCACCTCGGGGTCGGCGATGAGCTCGGCGCCCTCACGCAGAGCGCGCGACACGCGATACTCGGAGTAAGCGGCGGCGCCGAAATCGATGACGACCGCCAGTCCCGCGAGAACCAGCAGCCCGATAATCAGCTTGCGCATGGACCCAACCCTAATAGCACTGCCCGAGGGGGCCGTCGCCAGTCGCCTGGGCCGAGTGTGGGCGAGGCAGCCGCCTATATGTCGGCCATTTCGGGTATCCGATGTCTTATCGCCTGTGCGTTCCTTACCCGGATGGCGTGGTCATCGGGGTTGACGCGCTAATCTTGCACCGATTACCTGTGATTAGCGACGTGGCTTCGGCGGTTACTGCTGTTGTCGTCGGAGCGACGAGATGGGAGGAGGGCTGTGGAGCTGCTCCTGTTGACCTCCGACCCCAACCCCGAGTCGGTACTGCCTTCGCTCGCGCTGCTTGCGCACAACGTGCGTCCGGCACCGACCGAGGTGGCGTCCCTGCTGGAAGCAGGCACCGCGGATGTGGCACTTGTCGACGCGCGCACCGACCTGGCCGCCGCGCGCGGCCTGTGCCGGCTGCTCGGGAGCACCGGTTCGTCGGTGCCCGTCGTCGCTGTGCTCACCGAGGGCGGCCTGGTGGCTGTGAACGCCGATTGGGGCCTCGACGACATTCTGCTGCCCGGCACCGGGCCCGCCGAACTGGATGCCCGATTGCGGCTGCTGGTCGGTCGCAACGGTGGTGTGGCGAGCCCGGAGAACACCGGCAAGATCACCCTCGGCGAGTTGGTGATCGATGAGGGCACTTACACCGCGCGTCTGCGTGGTCGCCCGCTCGATCTCACCTATAAGGAATTCGAACTCCTCAAATACCTCGCGCAGCATGCGGGCCGGGTGTTCACCCGGGCCCAGTTGCTGCAGGAGGTGTGGGGTTACGACTTCTTCGGTGGCACCCGCACGGTCGACGTGCATGTGCGTCGCCTGCGCGCCAAGCTCGGCAGTGAATACGAGTCGCTGATCGGCACCGTGCGCAATGTCGGCTACAAGGCGGTGCGGCCGTCCAGGTCGGCCGCCAAGGGCGAGCCGGTCCCGTTCCAGGAGGACGAGAGCGAGGGCACCGACGACGCTCCGTTCGCGCCCGTGAACGGCTCCGTGCCGCAGTGACGATGCGCTGGATCGAACAGGTCGATGCCGATGCCGCGCGCTCGGTGCGTGCGCTGCTCGACCGGGTGACCACCGCCGATGGCGTCGCGCCGATCTCCGAGCAAGCCGTGTTGTCGTTGACCGCCGCCGGTGACGCACGACACCTGATCGTGCGTCACGATGGCGCCATCGCGGGATACGCGAATCTGGTTCCCGCGCACGGTGCGCACCCTGCGATGGCCGAGGTCGCGGTCGATCCGGCCGCTCGCGGCCACGGCATCGGGACCCAGCTCGTCAGCGCGGCGCTCGCCGATGGCGGCGCGGGCACCCGGGTCTGGGCGCATGGCAATCGGCCGCAGGCGCAGGCCGTCGCGGCCCGCCTGGATTTGGTGATCGCGCGCGAGCTGTGGCAGATGCGACGTGCTTTGGCTACACCGGAGCTACCTGAGCTGGAGGTCCCGGCGGAGATCCTGCTTCGCACCTACGCGGGACCCGCCGACGACGCCGAACTGCTGCGGGTGAACAAGGCCGCGTTCGCCTGGCATCCGGAACAGGGCGGCTGGACCGGGCGCGACATCGAGGTCCGCAGCAACGAGCCGTGGTTCGACCCGAAGGGCCTGTTCATCGCGGCCGATCCGGCCGATCCCGATCGTGTGCTCGGATTCCATTGGACCAAGGTGCATTACGACGAGGACCCGGCGATCGGCGAGGTGTACGTGGTCGGCATCGATCCGGCCGCGCAGGGTCGCGGGCTCGGCCGCCTGCTCACTCTCGCCGGGCTGCATTACCTGCGCGAACGTGATCTCGCCGAGGTGCTGCTCTACACCGAGGCCGACAACACCGCGGCCGTGCACACCTACACCCGGCTCGGATTCGCTCCCGCGCACATCGATGTCGCCTACGCGGCCCGTGACTGAATAGAAAGCGGCCCGTTGGGGTTGCCCGAGTAACACTGGGGCAAATCTCACATCTGCCAGGCCTAATCGCGCCGGGCTGTTCACCCCGCGTTCACTCAGCTTGGTCCAACTGTCAACCGGGCGAATCTACGTTACTTATGGGCGGCGCAGCTGCCTGGTGCGCAAGTTCCTCGCGAACGGCACCACAACACCCGCCCGGGCCGGTGAGGGACCGGGCGTGTCGGACGTGATTCCCCGGAGGAATAGTGAACTTCAAGCGCAGCAGCGCCCTCGTCGGCGTGCTGGCCGTCGGAGCGATGACTCTCGCCGCCTGTGGCAGCGACGACAACTCTTCGACCAGCGACACCAGCAACGCCGCCAACACCAGCGTCGCCTGCGGCGGCAAGAAGGCCCTCAAGGCCAGCGGTTCGTCGGCGCAGAAGAACGCCATGGAGCGTTTCATCGCCGCCTACGAGGCCAACTGCGATGGCAACACCCTGAACTACACCTCGAGTGGCTCCGGCGCCGGTGTCAACGAGTTCCTCGGCAGCCAGACCGACTTCGGTGGCTCCGATTCGCCGCTGAGCGCCAAGAAGGAAGAGCCTGCCAAGGCTCAGGAGCGTTGCGGCGCCCCGGCATGGAACCTGCCGACCGTCTTCGGCCCGATCGCCGTGACCTACAACATCGACGGCGTCACCGACCTCGTCCTCGACGGCCCGACCGCGGCCAAGGTCTTCAACGGCGCGGTCACCACGTGGGACGCCCCGGAGATCAAGGCGCTGAACCCGAACGCCAAGCTCCCCTCGGACAAGATCGCCGTGATCTTCCGCAGCGACGAGTCGGGCACCACCGACAACTTCCAGCTCTACCTCGACGCGGCGTCCGACGGCGCGTGGGGCAAGGGTTCGGGCAAGGTCTTCGCGGGCGGCGTCGGTGAGGGCGCGAAGGGCAACGAGGGCACCTCGGCCGCGATCAAGAGCACCAAGAACTCGATCACCTACAACGAGTGGTCGTTCGCGAAGTCGCAGAACCTGTCCATCGCGCAGATCGTCACCTCCGCGAGCAAGGACCCGGTCAAGCTGACCGTCGCGTCCGCGGGCAAGGCCATCGACAGCGTGAAGCTCAAGGGTGAGGGCAACGACCTGGTCCTGGACACCAGCTCGTTCTACAAGCCGGTCGAGGCGGGCGCCTACCCGATCATCCTGCCGACCTACGAGATCGTGTGCTCGAAGTACGCCGACGCCGACACCGCCAAGGCGGTCAAGGCCTTCCTGACCTCGGCGACCACCAACGGCCAGAAGGGCCTTGACGAGAGCGGCTACATCCCGATCCCGGACAAGTTCAAGACCAAGCTGACCACCGCGATCAACGCCATCTCCTGATCGCATCGTCATGACCGTGCACCCTGAGGTGACCGCTGCGGGCTCGTCGGACTCGACGAGCCCGCGGGCGGCTGGAGATACTTCCCTTATGCCGAGTGAACCGAGCACCGAACCGGCCAAGAAGGTTCGTCCTGCCCACAGCCAGCGGGCCGAGATCATCTTCCGGTCGCTGGCCACGGCAGCCGGTGCCACCATTGTCGCCGCCATCGCGCTGATCGCGCTGTTCCTGCTGATCCGCGCGTGGCCCTCGGTCATGGCGAACGAGGCGAACTTCTTCACCAGTACCGAGTTCGTCACCAACAACGCCGACCACCTGCGCTTCGGCATCCGCGACCTGCTCATGGTCACGGTGCTGAGCTCGATGCTGGCCTTGGTGATCGCGGTGCCCGTCGGTGTGGGCATCGCGCTGTTCCTGACCCATTACTCGCCCAAGACGATGGCGCGTCCGTTCGCGATGCTGGTCGACCTGCTCGCCGCGGTGCCGTCGATCGTCTTCGGCTTGTGGGGCGTGCTCGTGCTCGCGCCGCAGTTGGAGCCGGTGGAGACATTCCTGAACCGGAACCTCGGCTGGTTCTTCCTGTTCTCCGACGGCAACGTCACGATCTCCGGCGGTGGCACGATCTTCACCGCGGGCGTGGTGCTCGCGGTGATGATCCTGCCGATCATCACCTCGGTCTCGCGTGAGGTCTTCAATCTGACTCCCGCCGCGCACATCGAGGCCGCCCACGCGCTCGGCGCGACGAAGTGGGAGATGGTCCGGATGACGGTGCTGCCCTACGGTCGCAGCGGTGTCATCGCGGGCTCCATGCTCGGTCTCGGTCGCGCCCTCGGCGAGACGATCGCGGTGCTGCTCGTGCTGCGGACCTCCGCACAGGCCGGGCACTGGTCGCTGTTCGACGGTGGCTTCACCTTCGCCTCCAAGATCGCCTCCGCGGCTTCGGAATTCAGTTCGCCGCTGCCGACCGGCGCCTACATTGCGGCCGGCTTCGTGCTGTTCGCGCTGACCTTCGTCGTCAACGCGCTGGCACGTCTGGTGGCCGGTGGAAGGGTGAACGGATAATGACCACGACGACACTCGACAAGCCGGTCAAGGCGCCGACCTTCCGTCATGTCAGCGTCAGCCGCCGGATACGCAACAACATTGCCACCGGCGTGGTCTGGGCCTGCTTCGCCATCGCGCTCGTGCCGCTGGTCTGGGTCCTGCTCATGGTGCTGACCAAGGGCTTCGAGGCGATCACCTCGTTGACCTGGTGGGAGAAGTCGCAGAAGGGCGTGCTGCCCGACCAGTTCGCGGGCGGTGTCTACCACGCGATCTACGGCACCATCGTGCAGACCGCGGTCGCCGCGGTCATCGCGGTGCCGCTGGGCATCATGGCCGCGGTCTACCTGGTGGAATACGGGCGCGGCTGGTTGGCCAAGACCACCACCTTCATGGTCGACATCCTCGCGGGCGTGCCGTCCATCGTCGCGGCGCTGTTCATCTTCGCGCTGTGGATCGCCACGCTCGGCTTCCCGCAGAGCGCCTTCGCGGTGTCGCTCGCGTTGGTGCTGCTGATGCTGCCGGTGGTCGTGCGCAGCACCGAGGAAATGCTGAAGCTGGTGCCCGACGAGCTACGCGAGGCGTCGTACGCTCTGGGTATTCCGAAGTGGAAGACGATCCTGCGGATCGTCGTGCCGACGGCATTGCCCGGCATGCTCAGCGGCATCCTGCTCGCCCTTGCCCGCGTCATGGGCGAGACGGCGCCGGTGCTGGTGCTCGTCGGCTACAGCAAGTCGATCAACACCGACCTCTTCGACGGCAATATGGCCTCGCTACCGCTGCTGATCTACCAAGAGCTGTCGAACCCGGAACCCGCGGGCCGACTGCGGGTGTGGGGTGCGGCGCTGACGCTGATCCTGATCATCGCGCTGCTGTACCTGGCCGCGGCGGTCGTCAACAAGCTGCTTACGCGGAACCGATAGAAGCGAACGGATACTCAGATGGCCAAGCGGATCGACGTCAAAGACCTGAATATCTATTACGGCAAATTCCATGCGGTTGCCGATGTCAAGCTGTCGGTGCTGCCGCGCAGTGTGACTGCCTTCATCGGCCCGTCGGGTTGCGGTAAGTCCACCGTGTTGCGCTCGCTCAACCGGATGCACGAGGTCACCCCGAACGCTCGCGTCGAGGGCGCCGTGCTGCTCGACGGCGAAGACATCTACGGCTCGCAGGTCGACCCGGTGGGTGTGCGCCGCACCATCGGCATGGTGTTCCAGCGGCCGAACCCGTTCCCCACCATGTCGATTCGCGACAATGTGGTGGCCGGGCTGAAGCTGCAGGGCGTGCGCAACAAGAAGGAGCTCGACGAGGTCGCCGAGCGCTCGCTGCGTGGCGCCAACCTGTGGAACGAGGTCAAGGATCGGCTCGACAAGCCGGGCGGCGGCCTCTCCGGTGGTCAGCAGCAGCGGCTGTGCATCGCGCGTGCGATCGCGGTCTCGCCGGACGTGCTGTTGATGGACGAGCCGTGCTCGGCGCTCGACCCGATCTCCACCCTGGCGATCGAGGACCTGATCACCGAGCTGAAGAAGGAATTCACCATCGTCATCGTCACCCACAACATGCAGCAGGCCGCGCGCGTGAGTGACCAGACCGGCTTCTTCAACCTGGAGGCCCAGGGCAAGCCCGGCAAGCTGATCGAGATCGACGACACCGAGAAGATCTTCTCCAACCCGGGCCAGAAGGCGACCGAAGACTACATCTCCGGCCGCTTCGGTTAGCATCTCGAAATACTGAAGGCCCGCACAAGATCATGTGCGGGCCTTGAGTGTTTCGAAACGTGTTGCGTTACAACTGATTTAGTAGATACATGGGTAACTCCATGTACTTGCATCGGATTAGCGCGGTCGATGAATTCGGGATACTGGGCTCCTATACCGGTGTGTGCGTGCATGACTCGCTGTCGGTGTACGACGGCGCCGACTACGCCGACGCCGCCCACGCTTTGTGTGGTGCGCATATCGCTCGCGAGCTCGTCGCTGCCGGGGAAGCCGATCGGTCCAACGCGTGGCTGAAGGCGGCGTTGGATGCGTTGTACGAGCTCAACACCGCTGCCCACCGGGCCCGCGCGGTGGATCGGGACAGCATTGCCGCCGAGGTTCTCGACCCGCTGCTGCACCGCTGGAAACATGCCCTGTTATGCGGGTTGGCCGACAATCCGCGCCGCGACGGACCGAAACAATCGAAGACCCGGAACCTGTTGCTCCGGTTGAGAGCCCGCGAAGAACAAGTGCTGCGCTTCGCCCGGGACCTGAGGGTCAGTTTCACGAATAATCAGGCCGAGCGCGATCTTCGACCCGCCAAACCCAACTGAAGATCTCAGGCTGCCATCGCTCGAGCGACGGGGCGCGGGCGTGGCTGCGAATCCGCGGCTACATCTCCACCATGCGCAAAAACGGTGCCCCCGTCCTGGATGGTCTCCGTGCTGCCATCAGCGGAAATCCCTGGAACCCAGCCACAGCCTGAATGGTTACGGTGCGCTTGAGTCATTGTTTCTTCCAGCATGGTTCGGTAGGCTGCGAAGCAAGGGGGGTTCGAATGGCGCAACCTCTGTGGAATCTATTGAAGCGAAAGAGGTTTCGTGATGGCAGTTCGATTGCTCTCTGGTGCGTTGGCCGGTGTGGCCACGATCTTGGCCGCCGCGACGATACTTGCCCCGCAAGCTGCAGCTGAGCCAGCAGATCCTTGCAATGAGTATACCGTTGCCAACGTTCGCTATGAGGGCACGACGAAGTGGGTGTGTCATTCATTCGGCCAGGGCAGGTACGGATGGATCATCTCCGGATCGTGATACCGGCTCCTGTTGTAATCTACGCCGTCGGCAACTGGTAAGCCGTCGGCGCATAACCCAACAGTCCAACGATCGGCCCCGCCCGCTACCAGGCGGTCGGGGCCGATTTTGCCGTTGTCGGTGGCTATGGTCCGAGGGGGCGGTGGCGGTGCAGGTCGTGGAGAAGGTTCGCGGCCGGACCGAGGTCATTGAGCATCTCGGTTCGGCGCATACCGATGCCGAGCTGGGGTTGCTGATGGGAACGGGCGAGAAGGCGACGGAAGACTACATCTCCGGCCGCTTCGGTTAAGCATGAACAGACAGAAAGGCCCGCACTCGATGTGCGGGCCTTTCTTCGTGTTCGAACATGTTGCGCAACAACTGATTTCGCAGGCGCCCGGATAACTTCGCGGCGCGTCGAGAACTCATCCGCAGCCTGGACCGCCCCGCCAGGGAGTAGAGCCGGGCGGGCCAGGCGTTCCGGGGGGACAAAGGCGACGGGGTCAGTGAGAGGGTGGGGGGGGCGGGGGGACGAACCCCGTGTAG
>NZ_JBHVDF010000001.1:557009-670503 GCF_042802915.1 Nocardia sp. NPDC057440 | reverse complement strand
CCTCAATGCCCTGCTCCCCCTGGTCGCTCCACAGATCACCGGGCATTGCGAAATCGCGGTAGGCACCCCAATTTGAGCGGGCGCGCGGGGGGGGGGCGGGCCCCGGGCGGCACTTGCTGACGGCTGGAATACCGGCGAGGCGGTCAGGCTTCGGTGTCGGGGTCCGGGGGAAGGACGCCGGTGACGAGGAAGATCACGCGGCGGCCGATCTCCACGGCGTGGTCGGCGAAGCGCTCGTAGTAGCGGCCGAGCAGCGTCACGTCGACGGCCGCGGCGACGCCGTACTTCCAGTCGCGATCCATCAGCAACGTGAAGAGGTGACGGTGCAGGTCGTCCATCGCCTCGTCGTCCTCGTTGAGCTGCGCCGCACGCTCCGGGTCACGAGTCTCGAGCACCTCTTTGGCGCCCGCGCCCATGTTCACCGCGATGCGGCCCATTTCGGCGAAGTAGCCGTTGACCGATTCCGGCAGGGCATGGTTGGGGTGGCGGCGTCGCGTGACTTTGGCGACGTGCAGCGCGAGCGCGCCCATCCGGTTCACGTCGGCGACGATCTGGATGGCGCTGACCACCTGTCGCAGATCGCCCGCGACGGGAGCCTGCAGCGCAAGCAGGGCAAACGCCTTCTCTTCCGCGTCCTGGATCAGTTCCGAGATCCGGTCGTCTTCGCTGATCACCGACTCGGCAAGGGCGAGGTCGGCCTGGAGCAGTGACTGAGTGGCCCGGTCCATGGCCGAACCCGCCAGGCCGGCCATCTCACCCAGCAGGTGAGCGAGATCGGCCATTTGCTCGTTGTAGATGACACGCATGAGTTCAGACACTAGTGCCCTGCCCTGACCTAGTCACGAACACAGGGTTAATGCCCGGTTGCCGTCGTTTGCGCTGGTGTTGCCGCAGCTGAGAGCAGCGCCCTGGCTCCGGCATTGTTCGCAGCAACCGCGGGTGCGATAGCGAACCGCGGCGTGACCGGGATCGCATTCGATGTGATCATCGCTGCCCTGTGTGGTGGCCGCGCATCCGCCCGTCATGACAGCGCGACCAGTTCGTATTCGGACTATTGAAAGATTATTTTCGGCCTGCCAAACTATGGAGATCGCTCGCTCTAATCACGACAGGCTGGGATGACATCTTCAACACGGCGCCGGTTCATGATCGGCGGCACCGTCGCGGCTTCGACAGGCCTCGCGCTCGGAGCGTTGCCGCTGCGCGACAACGGCCCGGCCACCGCGGACTCGCCTCCAGCACCATCCGGACCCCACCCCGCACACCATCCGAATACGAGTGCGCACGGCGGCGGGGTCAGCGGGCCGACGTTCCGCAAGGGCGCAGTCGTCGATCACGCCGCGAACGGGTTCGACCCGACCGAGGTCCTGCGCGATTTCGACTACGGCAAGACCTCGACCCGGCCGGACGGCCGGACAGTGCGCGAATGGGAGGTCTTCGCCAGTGACGAGGACATCGAGATAGCGCCGGGAGTGCGTTTCCCGGCGTGGACCCTGAACTCGCGGATCCCGGGCCCGACCCTGCGTTGCCGCGAGGGCGATCTGCTGCGGGTCCATTTCACCAACGGCTCGCACCACCCGCACACGCTGCATTTCCACGGCATCCACCCCGCCGAGATGGATGGCATTCCCGGTATCGGTCGCGGCGTCATCAACCCGGGCGAGAGCTTCACCTACGAGTTCGACGCGACACCGTTCGGCCTGCACTTGTTCCACTGCCATGTCGGCCCACTGGCCGAACACATCGCCCGCGGCATGTACGGGACCTTCATCGTCGATCCGCCGCAGCCGCGGCCGCAGGCCGACGAAATGGTGATGGTGATGCACGGCTACAACACGACTTTCGATGGCGAGGGCAACCAGCTGTACGCGGTCAACGGGATTCCGTTCCACTTCATGCACGAACCGGTCCGGGTCAAGCGCAATGAACTGGTGCGCATCTACCTGGTCAACGTGCTGGAGTACGACCCCATCAACAGCTTCCACATCCACGGGAACTTCTTCGACTATTACCCCACCGGAACCCGGCTGCAGCCAACGGAGTTCACCGACACCATCGTGCAGGGGCAAGGCCAGCGCGGCATCTGTGAGCTGCGCTTCCCGCACCTGGGGCAGTACATGTTCCACGCCCACAAGACCGAGTTCGCCGAACTCGGCTGGATGGGCATGTTCGAGGTGACGGAGTAATCGCGATGACCGCCACCGTGCACACCCGCCGACCGTGGATTCTGGGACTGATCTCGGTCGCCCTCCTGACGATCGCACTGGCCGGGTTGGCCATGCTCGGCGGGCGCACCCTGCCCGAACGGACCGGCCCGCCCGTGGAGGAGATCGCGGTCGAGCACACCACGCTCACGCCCGGTGCGATCGAGCTGACGGTGCGCAATACCGGGCCCGACGCGGTGTCGATCGCCCAGGTCTTCGTCAACGACGCATACATCGACTTCACCGGCCCGACCGAGCCGATCGGACGATTGGCCTCGGCTCGGTTGCGACTGGACTATCCGTGGCAGGACGGCCAGCCCTACAAGATCTCCCTGCTGACCTCGACTGGTCTGGTGATCGAGCACGACGTCCCCGTCGCCGTCACCACACCGGAGCCCAACCCGTCGTTCTTCGGCCTGATGGCGCTGCTCGGGACCTACGTCGGCATCGTCCCCGTCGTGCTCGGCATGTTGTTCCTGCCCGTCATGCGCGTCGCGGGCAGCCGTGTCGTGCGGGTGCTGCTCGCCGTGACGGTGGGTCTGCTGGCGTTTCTGGCGTGGGAAGGCGCCAGCGAAGGCTTCGAGCTCGCGGGCCGCTCGGGTGGTGCGTTCGGCGGCACGGCCCTGGTGGTGCTCGGCGCGGGTCTTGCCTTCCTCGGACTCACCGCGGTGGACCAGTGGCTGCGCGACCGCCGCCGGGCCACCGAGGCCGCGGGCGGTGCCGGCGTGCGGCTGGCGCTGATGATCGCCATCGGCATCGGCCTGCACAACCTCGGCGAGGGCTTGGCCATCGGATCTTCCTATGCCGTAGGCGAATTGGCGCTCGGCACCTTCCTGGTCATCGGTTTCACCATCCAGAACACCACCGAGGGCCTCGCCGTCGTGTCACCACTGACCGAGCGTCGTCCACCATTGCTGACCCTGCTCGGTCTCGGACTGATCGCCGGAGCGCCCGCCATCGTGGGCGCCGTGCTCGGTGCGACGGTGAACAACGCCGAACTGTCCGCCCTGCTGCTCGGCGTCGGTGTCGGCGCGATCATTCAGGTCATCGTGCAGATCGCGCCCAGCCTGCGCGAATCGACCGGCCGGGGTTTCGACGTGATGGCACTCGGCGGCGTCGCGGTCGGACTGCTGGTGATGTACTCGACCGGGTTGCTGGTGGCCGCATGATCAACCCTGCCGCAACGCATTCCGACCCACCGCCGTGCGCCGGGTGCACCCGGCGCAGCGTATTGATCGGAGTCGGCGCTGCCGCCGCAGCGGTTGCCGCCGGATGCGCAAGCGGCAGTGCGGATTCCGGGCCGCTGCGGGTTTCGCTGGCCGAGATTCCGGTCGGCGGCGGGCGGATATTTCACCAGCAGGGTCTGGTGGTGACCCAGCCGACCCCCGGTGAGGTCCGTGCCTTCTCGGCCGTCTGCCCCCACCAGGGCTGTGCCGTTTCCAAGATCGGTGACACCATCGAGTGTCCCTGTCACGGAAGCAAATTCAGCATCGCTGATGGTTCGGTGTTGCGTGGCCCGGCTCGCGAGCCACTGGCCGCCCGGAATGTCGCCATCGAAGCGACCGAGATAGTCGTCGGAGGGCCGGCAATGCCCGAAGGCGCGTCTGCGCACTAGGACATGCTGTCTGTGCATACCATCGCAGACCACATGCGAGGCATGGGTGTTCAGCTCGGCTCGGGCCGCTGCTACTTGCAGGTCTCGTCGGCGGCGTTGACGTGTTCCAGGTCCGAGGGAAGTGTCACCGGCGTTGTCGACGCGGAGGTGCTGATGTTGACGTTCGGGATCGGATCGCCCACCGGTGTCGGCGGGCGGATGTTGCCCGTGTAATCGGCGCCGATCACCACTTCGATAATGCCGCCGAGATCGCTCACCTGCTCGATCGTCGCTCCGGGCAGCGAGCTGGCCACCGTGGCCGCTTCGGCCTCATGTCCGGCCCCGTAGCGGACCTTGGAGGCCACTTCCGAGCTGCCGAGGGAGTAGTTGGCGGTGTTGTAGATCGAGAAGCCCTGGTTGCCGAATTTGGTGGCTGCCTTGCCCCCCGCACCTACGGTGGTCGAGCCATTGGAGACCAGCAGTGACACCGTGCTCGGATCCACCGCGATCAGCTTCGGCGGCGTGGGCGGAGCCGAAGGGATCGAACCGGGCGCGGGCGCGACCTTCTTCTCACCGGGCAGCGGCTGGTCGTCTCGGATCGCCTTGAAGATGGCCTTGATGTCGGACTCGCGCGGGATCTCGTTGCCGTAGGAGGTGGTGCCCGCGGTCGGGATGGTCAAGAAGGTCACCGCACCGGCGTCCATCTTCTGCAGGGACCGCCCCAGAGTCAGCAGATCCTTCGCTTCAACCCTTTCGACAAAGGTCGCTTCCTGGAATGCAGCGATGAAACCGTTCAATTTGCCCGGATCGAACAGCACCTTGCTGGACAGAGCACCGCGTAGCAGTGAGGCGAGGAACCGCTGCTGCCGGGCGATGCGGTCGTAGTCGCTGCGTTCCTCGCCGTAGACATGCCTGGCGCGCACATAATTCAACGCGGTCTCACCGTTGATCATCTGCTTGCCTGCTGTATCGAGGACGGTGCCGAGAACTTCGTCCTTGATCGGCTTCGGTGCACAGACCTCGACACCGCCGACCTGATCGACCATTGCTTCGAAGCCGGCGAAGTCGATGCCGATGAAATGATTGATCGTGCTGCCTGTCAGTCGCTGAATCGTCGTGACCAGACATTTTGGACCGCCGAGGTTATAAACGGCGTTGAGCTTGTCGCCGATCGCCGACGGGAACGTTTCCTGGGTGTTTTCGCCCTTGTCGTTGTCCCAGCCGTTGCACTGCGGTCGGGTGACGTCGAGGTCGCGCGGGAACGACACGACGACGACGCGCGAGCGGTTCTTGGGGATATGGACCAGCATGGCGGTGTCGGCGCGCGCGCCCTCGGCGTCGTCGATGGTGCCCGCTCCGAGCTTTCCGTTGACGCCCGCGCGGGTGTCGGTACCGACGAGCAGGAAGTTCTCGTCGCCGAGTTGAGCGCCGGAGTCGACGACGTCTTTGGAGTTGTCGTCGAGCGCGTTGACCTGGTTGAAGCCGTTGGCGGTCGCGTTCAGATAGCTCCAGCCGCCGCCGGTGATCAGGACCGCGACCGCCGCGCAGATCGAAACGCTGACACGTCCGGCGATCTGCATCCGCTTGTTGCGGCGCTGCTTGGACGCCGCGAGCCGCGACAGCGGTGGATTGCCGACGGTCTTCGGTTGTGCGGCCCGATCCTTCTTATCGGATTCGGTCGTCGGCCATCCGGCGCCGCGGCGTTTGGTCTTGGCGGGTTCCTTGACCGGCGGGATGATGTCGGTGACGACCTCGGGTGGTTCCTGCGCGCCGGGTGCGGACGGTGCCGATCGCCGGGGATCCTCGGCGGTGCGCCGAACGGCGGGGCGTGCGGCGGACGGTGCGCCCGCGATGTCGTCGACGACGGGGGAGGCCACTGCGCGGCGGGCGCCGGTGACGCCTGCGGGCCGCGCGGGTTCGGTCGGTCGTTGGGGCGCGCTGCCTGCGGGCCGGGCTTGTGGGGCGCCGGATTCACGTGGGGGGGCGCTGCCTGCGGGCCGGGCTTGTGGGGCGCCGGATTCACGTGGGGGCGCGCTGCCTGCGGGCCGGGCTTGTGGGGCGCCGGACTCGCGCGGGGGCGCGCTGTCGGCGGGCCGTGTGGTCTCTGGACGCCGTGCGGGCCGGCCAGTCGGTACGGCTTCGCCCTCGGCGGCCGCCCTGCGCCTGCGGCCGCCGCGTTCGTTGTCGACCTTCTGGACGAGATCCTGAACTGTCAGCGGTGCCGAGCCGGATTCGGGAGCGTCGGTGTGCCTGGACCGCCGGGATGACCGCGAGTCGTCTCGCTCGGTGTGATCCGCCGTGGGATACCGCTCCCACGGGGCGCGATCTCCGGGCCGAGGCGAACGCCCGTGCCGATCGTCACCCACCAACGAACCTCACTTTTCGTCTACGTCGCATGGCTTATCGAGTCCGAGCCGGGTTCGCCCGGCATGACCGATTCCGCCAATGATAACGATTCCGCCACGACGAGCCAGCCCAGCGGGAAATCGAATAGGCCACACGGGTGTTTCGCGTGGTGCGTGGCCTGCTGAAATCAGCCGCCGCTGTGCATCAGATCCGCGCCCTCCGGTACGGCGGGATCCTCCGGATCGTCGAGCCAGCCGTGTGGCAACGCGACCTTGCCCGGCGAGCCCTGGCGTCCGCGTGGCCCCTCGGCGTCCCGCGGGAACGGGGCGTCCGGATCGAGTTGGCCGATCAGATCCTGCAATTCGGTCAGCCGTGACACCGTGGCGAACGACCGGCGCAGATCCGCACCGACCGGGAAGCCCATCAGATACCAGGCCATGTGCTTGCGCAGATCTCGCATTGCCTTGTCCTCGCCGAGGTGCTCGGACAGCAGCGCGGCGTGCCGGTAGAGCACCTCGCCGACGCGCCCGAGGTTCGGCGCCTCCGGGAGCGGCTCACCACGCAGCGCCGCCTGCAGCTCGCCGAACAACCATGGCCTGCCGAGGCAGCCGCGGCCGACAACGACTCCGTCGCAACCGGTTTCGTCCATCATCCGGACGGCATCGGCGGCGGAGAAGATATCGCCGTTGCCGAGCACGGGGATCGACTGTACGGCTTCCTTGAGCCTGGCGATGGCGGTCCAGTCGGCCTGGCCGGAATACCGCTGTGCGGCCGTGCGGGCATGCAGCGCGACGGCCTTGGCGCCCTCGGCCTCGGCGATGCGGCCCGCGTCGAGGTAGGTCAGGTGGTCGTCATCGATACCGATGCGGAATTTCACCGTCACCGGGACGCCCGCCGGTTCCGCGCCGCTGACCATGGCCCGCACGATTCTGCTGAACAGGGCGCGCTTGTAGGGCAGCGCCGCGCCACCACCGAGCCGGGTGACCTTGGGCACCGGGCAGCCGAGGTTGAGGTCGATATGGTCGGCCCACCCTTCGCCGACGATGATGCGCACAGCCTCGCCCAGCGTGGCCGGGTCTACGCCGTAGAGCTGCATGGAGCGCGGGTGTTCATCCTCGTCGAAGGACATCATGTGCAGCGTCTTCTCGTTGCGTTCGACCACCGCGCGAGCGGTGATCATCTCGCAGACATAGATCGAGGTGGAGCTGCCGAACTCCCGGCACAGCTTGCGGAATGCCAGGTTCGTGATGCCCGCCATCGGCGCCAGCACCACCGGCGGATCGACCGGATACGGTCCGATCCGCAGCGTGGTCTTCGCCTCGGTAGTCATCGTCACGCCGTCCAGTGTCTCATCAGGGGCAGCAAGACCCCGAAGCTGCTGGTGCGCGACGTGCGCTGATTCACTCCCCGACCCGACGACGGACCCGATCCGCCGCCGCACAATCAGTGCCGCGTTGCGTCCGCGCCGCCGATCCGATCCTTGTTCAGGTCACGGACCAGCAGGAACAACGGCACCGCGCAGCAGATGCCCACCGCGAAGGTCAGCCCCACCGACAGCACCCACCAGCGCATGATCCGGAGCGTGCGGGCTTCGGTCAGCGCCCAGCCCAGGAAGGCGATCACCACGATCGTCAGGTCGACCAACAGCTGAGTGGAGGGCAGGCTCGCGGTCCAGGCACGGAAGTAGTCGGCCTGAGTGTGCTCCGAGCCGCTGAAGTACGCGATCACCATGGCGTTGGGCGCGACGAAGCCGATCACGGTCATCGCGGCGAGAAACAGTCGCAGCGGACTCGACCATCCGGTGCGGTGGGATGCGGCGTACAGGTCGGACATCGTTATCTCCCGTGTCGGCGGCGTCGTGCCTACCTGCCCGTGGCGGGTGCGGTCGAACGAATCCTATGGTGATCGTCACAGGAAGCGGCGGCGCTGACGCTATTCGACGTCCCGGAGCCTGCGGTGGTAGATCTCTCGCACCGCGGCATCCGGCTGCGCGTAAGCGGTTGTCGCACCGGTGAATCGGGCCACTACGAGCTGTGCGCGGTAGGGCAGCAGCTGTGCCGATTTGATGATGGCGGCGAGCCTGCGCGGCACGGTCACCATCGGCTTCTCCCGCTGCACCGATGTGACGATGGCCGCGGCGACGTCCTCGGGGTCGACGGTGGTCAGCGGAGTGATCCAACTCGGCATATTCGCACCGGCGGACAGTTCGGTGCGCACGATGCCGGGCAGCACCGCGCCGACGTGCACGCCGTGTTCCTTCATCTCGAGGTGCAGCGCCGTGGTGAAGCCGATCACCGCGTGCTTGGTCGCGCAGTAGGTGGCGAGGCCGGGGAAGCCTTGGGTGCCTGCCAGCGAGGCGATGTTGATGAGATGGCCGCTGCCGCCGGCCATGAATCGTTTGACGGCCAGCCGGGAGCCGTGGATCACGCCGTTGAGGTTGATGTCGATGATGCGGTCGGTCATCGCCTCGTCTTCGTCGGCGAACAGGCCGGTCGGCATGATGCCGGCATTGTTGACCAGCACGTCCAGCGGACCGAGCGCACTGTCGACGGAATCGAGGAAGGCGGCGAAGGAGGCGCGATCGGTGACGTTCAGTGGCAGCCCGACGATCGTGGCATCAGCGTCCGCGCCCAGCTCCGCCGCGGTCTTGGCGACCAGCTCGACATCGATATCACCGATAGCCACCGCGGCGCCTGCCGCGAGAAAGGCTGCTGCGGTGGCGCGTCCGATACCGCGCGCGCCGCCGGTGATCGCGACGACCTTGCCCGCGAGCGGGGCCGCGTCCTTCGCTCTGCTGGTCATTTTCTCGGCCTTCCTGCGTTGCTCATCCCGTGGGTGTGGCCGTGCGACGCACCACGCCGTTCGCGGCCGGTTGCGCCGCTGGTTCGGCGCGGATACCCCAAGTGTCGAGGTTCGCGGCCGGATCGTCGGCGAATTCGGTATTCGCGGTTCGGCTGAAGCGCGGTGCGGTCGCGGCCCGGCGGCCTGGCCGCGGGACCGAGGGGCCTACGGCGTGAGTAACCGACCTCAGTAACCTGGTACTCCGAGTAACACCTGCCGCTGGCGGTGGGAGTGTCTCGACACACCAGACTCATCGGAGAGGCCGCATGACAGCACGGATCGAAGACACCGGTACGAGCGGGGACGACGCCGCGACAGGCACGCCGACGGCGCGAGAGACAACCGCATCGACAATCGCGGCGGCATCGGACGCGAAGCCCGCCCGCCCGGCAACGGTGTCGATCCAGGTTTCGACGGTAATCCGGGGCGCCGTCATTACCGCGCTCGTCGTCGCGGTTTGTGTGCTGAGCGGACTGCTGTGGTCGGCGCGACACGATATCGCCCAGCGAAATGATCGCGCCGCGGACGACCGGAAAGCCGAACAGGTCGCCACCGAATACTCGGTCGGCGCGGCAACGGTCAATTATCAGGACATCAATGCCTGGGTCGCGAAGCTGAAGGCGAATACCGCGCCGCAGCTGGCGAACAAGTTCGAGGCGACAGGGCCCAAACTCGAACAGATTCTGGTGCCGTTGAAGTGGACCTCGACGGCCGCGCCGATCACCGCAAAGGTGATGTCGGAACAGGACGGCATCTTCGAGGTGAATGTGTTCGTCAACGTGAGTTCGACGAATGCGCAAAGCCCGGAGGGTGCGCAGACCTCGGTCACCTACAACGTCACGCTGGATAAGAACTCGGGCTGGAAGATCACCGATGTCGGCGGCGTCGACGGCGCACTGCCCCGATGAAATAGCTCGCCATGGCGATAACGAGATAGCTATGGCAATACGAGATAGCGGGACATAAACGCGCCGCCGCCCGGATACCCGGACGGCGGCGCGTTGTCGTCGGTGGGGGTCAGCCCGCGGCGACCCCGGCCAGCTCGCGCTTCTTCGCCTCGCGGGCCAGCATGCGGTCGCGCTGCTCTTCGAACTTGATCACGTCGCCCGCCAGCTTCTCCAGGAAGATCGCGAGTCGATCGCGGACCGCCTCACCACGGGGGGTGAAGTCGGTGCGTTCGAAGATGTTCCACTTCTTGAGGACCGGCTGCACCACCTCTTCGAGGTGCTGGCGCAGGTCGTAGATGCCGTGCTTGGCCATCAGCACGCCGTTGCGACGGAAGTTGGGCATCCCTGCGCCCGGCATCTGGAAGTTCTCCAGGATCAGCGTGATCGCCTCGATGGACTGGTCAGGCGAAAGATCCAGCGCCGCACCGCACATGTTGCGGTAGAAGATCATGTGCAGGTTCTCGTCGGCCGCGACGCGCTGCAGCATGCGGTCGGCGATCGGGTCGTCGCAGACCTTGCCGGTGTTGCGGTGGCTGACCCGGGTGGCGAGTTCCTGGAAGGTCACGTAGGCGACCGAGTGCAGGAAGCCCGCGTCGGCCTCGGTGGGCGAGGCGAACCCGTTGGTCATGTGGATCATGCGCGCCTCTTCGAGCGCGACCGGATCGACGCCGCGCGTGACAACAAGGTAGTCGCGCATGACGATGCCGTGGCGGTTCTCTTCGGCGGTCCAGCGGCCCACCCAGGTGCCCCATGCACCGTCCTGAGAGAAGTTCTCGGCGATCTCACGGTGGTAGGAAGGCAGGTTGTCTTCGGTCAGCAGGTTGGTGATCATGGCCGCCTTGGCGACCTCGTTCAGCCGGGACTGCTCCGGGTCCCAATCCGCCCCGCCGAGTGCCGCGAAATTGCGGCCTTCGTCCCACGGGACGTAGTCGTGCGGATGCCATTCCTTCGCCAGGGAGAGGTGCCGGTTGACGTTTTCTTCGGCAACCGGCTCCAACTCCGTGAGCAGCTCGAGTTGAGTCAGATCCCTTGCCATGCATATGCCCTTCATGTGTGCGTGCGCTCTTGCAGGTCGTCCCCCCAAGGTAAGACCGTGCCGATGCGGCCATACCTTACGGCACCGTAAGTGTGATGCGAAACGCATCTGTCTGACAATCGATGCCCTGGTGATGCACGTCATACGCCTTCGTTGGCGCTCGGCGACCGCGTCGAGTCTATGGCTTCGGCCCGCAGCAAGGGGACTATCGCTACGGGCCGAGAGTTGTTAGCCCTGCGTGCTCGATCACATAGTGTGCCTTGATGCGTGACCGCCGCTGACGGCAGGACATACTCGCACGACCGGCATCGAGTGTCGGAGCGCTGATTCAGCGCTTGCCACCGAAGAGGCTGCCGAGCACATTCCCCAGGGCGCCGCCCGCGTTCTTGGCCAGTGCTTCGCCGATCGCGCCGCCGATGCCGCCGCTCTTGCTGCTGCCGCCGAGCAGCCCGCCGAGTAGGTCACCGATGCCACCGCCGCCTGCCTGTGCCTGCGGTGCGCCTGCGCCGCCGCCACCGGTCAGCTGCTTGGCCAAATAGGCGAGCACGATCGGGGCGAGCATCGGCAGTAGTTTGGACACCAGGTCGTTGCCGCCCGTGCCCTCGGTAGCGCCGAGCGCGCTGATCACCGTGTTCTTCTCCGCACCGAAGACGTTGTCGACGATCTTCGAGCCGTCCGCGACGTCGACCTTATCGATATCGACCTGGCCCTCGCCTTCGACGAGTTCGCCATGTCTGTCTAGCGCGCCGACCAGCGAGGCGGCGCCTTCCGGCTGGGTGGCATTGGCCTGCAATCCGCCGAGCAGTGTCGGCAGCGCCGCTTCGACTGCGTTGGTCGCGGTGCTCTCGTCGACGCCGAGCTTCTCGGCGATCTGGGCGATGGGTACCTGGGAGAGCAAATCATCGAAAGAAGTCATCAGCTCCGCCTGTCGTCGAGGGTGTCCCGGATGTACAGGTACGCGCCCACAGTAGGGGAAACCCCGCGGGCAGTGTGGTGTTTCGTGGCCGGAGGCGACGCGCGTCGCCCATCGGTGAGACAGCTCGGGCGTCCGGTTCCGAACCGGACGCCCGACACAGTGCCCCCAGTAGGGCTCGAACCTACGACCTGCGGATTAAAAGTCCGTAGCTCTACCAACTGAGCTATAGGGGCGCGGAGGGACAGTGTAGTGGGCCGGGCGCGTATCCGGTAACCGGGGCGGCGGCGCGTCCGATACGGCTGGGCGCGGCCGGTGCCTGCGCCGTGCGGGCGCCGTCGAGAGGTGGTGTGGCAGCGGGTAACAAAGGGTGCGAGCGCGACGATGCTGCCGGTAAACATCTGGTACCCAGCTTTGTTCATTTCGCCGAGACATGGATATCATCGAAACATGTTGCCTACCAAAGTCTTTGGATTTGCGGAAGGCGCGGGGCCGGAGCTCGGGGGAGCGCGTCGTCGGCGCGGGCCGGCGCCGCGCGTCGAGCGGTCGCGTCATCGGTCGGCCGGTCGGCTCGGGTGAACGTGGCTGCGACGCTGTCGAATTCGGAAATCGAGCAGGGAGCCCAGATTGATTGCGAAATGTTTGCTGTAACAGATAACCGGGCCTTGCGGCGACCCTACTCTCCAGTTTGCCGCGTGTCGGATGACGATTCCGGGTACGGTGACGACTTGGTGAATACCGGAAGAATCGCCGTCATGCCTGGCGTTCCGGAATTCGGCCTATCGTTGTTGTGTTCGAACGTATCGCGACCGGTATGGCCGATCGTGATGAACTACGAATCGACGCCGGGGGAGGCAGATCCGAGACGAACAAATACCCGGGTGCGCACCCCCTGCGGCGCACCCGGGCAGGAAAACTATACCAGCTGGTGTGTTTGAGGTTTTTCGCAAGTTTTCGTACCGAAAGTTTGAAACTGGGCGAAAACCCGGTTTGAAGTATTGATAAAACTCATAACTTCGCGCCAAGGGTTTGTTCCTTTGGGGGGCATCGATTGGCGGCGAGTAGGCTTCGGAGGCGTTTCGAGCATGGCACGGCAGCAAGAGCGGGCCCGCCGGACACGCGCGGCGATTATCAGGTCCGCCGCCGTTGAGTTCGGGAAGAGCGGCTATGCCGCTGCATCGCTCAACCGCATATTAGAAGGATCGCGCGCCACCAAGGGCGCCATGTACTTTCATTTCGATTCCAAGGAAGATCTGGCTCGCGCCGTACTGGAGACGGCGGTCGAGCGCTATCGCGCGTCGGCCGAACGTTGGATCACCAGAACGGATCTCGGTGCGCTGGACATCCTGCACGGCATGATCGACGAGATGGCGCTGCGATTGGAGCACGACATCATCGTCCAGGCCGAGTACCGGTTGATCATCGAGCCCGACTTCTATCGGGACGTGCAAACCGGCGGTGGGCGGATTCTCGGCCGCGCCACCAGGATGCTCACCGTCCGTGCCGTCGAGCAAGGGCAGCTGCGCACCGACGCGGACCCGGACCGCTTCACCCGCACGCTGGCCGCCGCACTCGCGGGCCAGCGCTACATGGTGGACCTCTTCGGCGGCGGGGCGGATCTACGCGCCAGATTCCAGGAGGCGCTCGAGGTGATCGTCGAAGCCATGGCCACTCCGGAGTGGGCCGAGAAGTTCCGCAAGGATGGCTGGCAGGCTCGAGCTCGCCTGGAAGACCTCGGTTTAGGGCTGTGACCAGCCGGTTTGGAAAGCTACACCGGTCTGTCATAAGCTAACCGAGCTCCCAACGGATACCCGTTGAAAGCCGGTCTGGAGGAATCCAGGACGAGCCCCCTTCGTCTAGCGGCCTAGGACGCCGCCCTTTCAAGGCGGTAGCGCGGGTTCGAATCCCGTAGGGGGTACGGTCTTCGGATCGTTGGTAGCACGCAAGGCCCTGTGGCGCAGTTGGTTAGCGCGCCGCCCTGTCACGGCGGAGGTCGCGGGTTCGAGTCCCGTCAGGGTCGCAAGATAAGTGCCGGAGCAATCCGGCACTTCGCGTATGGCATTCAATACGGGTGCCTGCGGCCAGGTAGCTCAGTTGGTACGAGCGTCCGCCTGAAAAGCGGAAGGTCGCCGGTTCGATCCCGGCCCTGGCCACTCGCAAGCGGGCAAGCCCTGCACGCAGAAAACGCGTGCATCGGCTTGCTCGTCTTTTTGTTTGTGGGGGTGCAACCCCCACGCCCCGCCCGGCGGGGCTTCGCCCCCCGGACCCCCGGATGTGGGTCACCTTCGCCCCCCGGACCCGCGGATATGGGTCACGGTCGCCCCCCGGACCCGCGGATGTGAGTCATGTTCGCCCCCTGGACCCTGGATGTGGGTCACGTTCAGCGCTCGGCCCCTGGATCGGGGTTTACGTTCGGCTCCCGGCTCCCGGCTCCCGGCTCCCGGCTCCCGGCTCCCGGCTCCCGGCTCCCGGCTCCCGGCTCCCGGCTCCCGGAGTCACATTTGGTCCTCGGGCCCTCCTATGTGGTCACCTTCGTACCAGGCCAGCGGTTGTGTCGGGCTTTGCCCGAAATCTCGGATCGGCCAGGGGATCGGTGGGATGCTGGGGGTATGGCTGAGCGCTGGTATTACTGCCTGAAGCACAACCGGGCCGAGCAGGGGCGGCAGTGTTGGTTCCGGGATCGGATGGGGCCGTATCCGGATCAGGCCACCGCTGAGCGGGCGCTGGAGATTGTGCGCGCGCGCAATGAGCGCGAGGATTCGCGGGATCGGTCGTGGCGCGAAGGCGAATGAGGTGTACCGCGGCGCAGGCAGGAGCGAAATGCGTCCTTGGGGTCGTCCGGCGCGCCGATCACCGCGATCGGCGGCACAGGCGTTAGAGGTGCGCCGTTCGTACAGTTCTGACATACGCCGATGCAGGTTCGAGTCGCGACAGTGGTGGTGGCCGGCCGTGCCGAGACCGGGGTGAGGACGGCCGACGTGCAACTCGATGGGTTATCGACCAGGTCTGCATCGGTGGAAGGTCGAGCGGTTTCGATCGTGTGTGAACCAGAAAAAGCCCGGCGAGCGGACCGGCCGTGGTGCAGGCAACAGAATGTCCGCGCGCCCGAGGCATTTCCGAGCGATTGCTGCACGGGTACCCGGTTCGGCCCCGGAGGTGCGACGGAAGGCGACGGAACCTCGGGGAGTGCGCTCAGGTGCTGTTTAGGTCGATCAAGTACGGTTTCCTGAAATCAGACGAATACTCGGGGTCCTGTCGTGGGCTCGGGGCTGACAGGTGAGCAGGGAGGGCGACCCTTGAGGGTTACCGTTGTTGTGCCGACCTACAACGAGCGGGAAAATCTGCCGGTTGCGGTGGAGCGGCTGACGGCGCTGCCAGTGCCCGACCTGCATGTGCTCGTGGTGGATGACAATTCGCCGGACGGGACGGGCGAGGTCGCCGACAAGCTGGCGGCCGAGCTGCCGAACGTTGTCGGCGTGCTGCATCGCACCGAGAAGGACGGATTGGGCCGGGCCTACATCGCCGGGATCACCCGCGCGCTGGAGGAAGGCGCCGATGTGGTGATCCAGATGGACGCCGACCTATCCCATCCGGCCGAGGTGATTCCGGCGATGCTGGAGAAGCTGACCACCACCGATGCCGGCGTCGTTCTCGGATCGCGCTATGTGCCGGGCGGGTCGACCGCCGCGGAGTGGAAGTGGTACCGCAAGGCGCTCTCGTCGTGGGCCAATTTCTACGTGAACCTGATTCTGCGGCTCGGCGTGAAGGACGCCACCGCCGGTTTCAAGGCGTGGAAGGCGGACACGCTGCGCGCGATCGACGTCGCCTCGATCCGCAGCAACGGCTATTCGTTCCAGGTCGAGATGAACTACCGGACGATCAAACAGGGCATCACGATCGCCGAGGTGCCGATCCGTTTCGAGGAGCGCACCCTCGGCGCATCGAAGATGAGCCTCAAGGTGCAGCTGGAGTCGGCCTTGATGCCGTGGAAGCTGCTCTTCGGTCGCAAGGTGTAGCTGGACGACCCGGGGCCCCGCATCGCTCTCGAATGCGGGGCGCTGGGGCTTTTCGCAACGCTCGTCTCGTGTTGCCCGAAAGCGTCAGTCCGCGTCCGGTTTCGGCCAGTTCAGCAGCGTGTCGAGGTAGAGCTGCCGTACCGCCTCGACCTCGTCGTCCATATCGTCGGGATTCCAGCCGCTCACATCGATGGGCGCGAGGATCGCGACGTCGACAGTGCCCTTGCGCGCGACCATCGAATTGCGCCACGAGATTTCGCCCGCGTTGCGGATCACCACCGGGATCACCGGCACGCCTGCTTGTAGCGCGATATGGAACGCGCCCTTCTTGAACGGCAGTGGGCTCGGCGTGTACGAGCGATGGCCTTCGGGGGCGACGGCGATGGATAGACCCTCGCGCAGCGTCTCCACCACCGGCGCCAGCGCGGCTTTCGCCTGCGCGGTATTCGAACGATCGATGAATGTCACTCCGACGAAACGCATCAACGGCCCGAATATCGGATTACGGGTCAGTTCCTTCTTCCCGATGCCGGTGACGCCGCCCGCCAGCACCTTGGGCACGATGACGACGTCGAATTGGCTCTGGTGGTTGAAGAGAAATACCGCAGGCCGCGGTGCGCGCGCGTGCTCCGCGCCGGAGACGCGGATTCGCACGCCGATAGCCCCGAGGGTGCCGCGCGTCGCATAGTCCATCAGTCCATCGGCCATCTTCCTGCGCTGCCGCGTGTACGACTTGGCGATCACGCCGAGGAAGGCGCCACCGAGGAGCGCGGCGAATCCCGTGATCGTCCGGCCGTAGTCGGCCGGGCTCGGCATCTGCCGCGGCCGGAACGTCAGCCTCGGCCAATCCTGTTCGGCGGTTACCACACTGAGCCGTCTATCGGGATTCACCGCAACCGGGTGGCCGACCAGCGACAGCAACGGCAGATCGGCGAGTGTGTCGGAATAGGCGTAGCTGCGGCCGAGGTCGATGCCCCGTGCGGCCGCGAAACTGCCGACCGCATCGGACTTGCCGTTGCGCCACAAGGTCTTTCCCTCGACGTAGCCGGTGAGGATGCCCTCGCTGGTCGCCATCGGGGTGTACAACACGTGCTCGATGCCGAGCGCGGCGGCCGCGGGCGCCACCTGGAACCTGGTCAGCGAGGTGGCGAGCACCACGGTGTGACCCGCGGCCTCATGGGTTCGGATGAGCCGCCACGCTTCGGGATACAGGCGCCCGTAGATGGATCGTTCGAAGAGACGTTGGCCGAGCGCGTCGAGTTCCGCCTCCGGCCGCCCCGCCAGTGCCTGCATGGACAGGTGCACGAAGCGCCCGTACTCGCCGTCGGTGAGGCCGTTGCGAATGCCGCCGAGCAGCGTTGCGGCCGCTGTCCGCGAGGCGTTCGGCCGGAAGACGCGCCGCAACAGCGAGGGCCGGGCGAACCCGTCGACGACGGCGCCGCCGAAATCGAAGACAGCGGCGACTTCGGGTCCCTGCGGGCCCGACCGGATCGCGGCGATCGCCGCTTCGAGATCCGTTGGCGCGGTCTCGCGGTGTGCGACAGTCGCGCCTTCCCGCTGATACTGCGCCGCAGCGTCGCGCGCACCCATCACGGCTCCTGCACTAGTCGGTTCGACGGATCCAATGCGGCGGCCTGAGAAATCCGGTTGCCGATGGCACGCAGTCGTTCGGCGAACTCGAGTCTGCGCTTGGTCAATTCGGCCCTGCGTTTGGCCGAATCGTGCCCGACCGGTGTCAGCAGCCCGTGGTTGTCCGCGAGTTTCAGCGCACTGGTGAACAGTTCGGTCGACACCGATTCCGGGCTGTGCAGCCGCTGCTGCAGCATCATCTGTTTGCCGACCCGGACGCACTCGTCGACGAACAGCTTGCGGTCGATCTCTTCGGCGGGGTCATGGTCGGCAAGCCGTTCGGCCACCACCAGTTGCGCGTCGAAGAAGGAACGCAAGGTGCGGTGCGCCATCATGAATCCGGAGGCGGTGAGGGTGGCGAGCACATCGGTGCCGAAGGTGTCCTCGGTGGTGTGGGTGTTCCAATCCGGGTCGAGCACCAGCATCTCCGTGGTCATCTGTTCGGCGAACTCGGACCGCTCGGGGAAGAAGAAATCGAACTTCAGTAGGTCGCGCAGCCGGAACGCCTCGTCCCAGCCCGCCTTCAGCTGGTTCGGTGCCGGTGTGTCGAGCGCGGTCAGGATGGACAGTTCGAGGATCGCGCGGTTGATGAACCAGTGCACGGCGCTATTGCGGTAGAACGCGGCTTCCAGGTGCGCGCCCGCCTCGATCGCGTAGATCGGTTCCAGCCCGCCGCGATAGACGGTGACGACCTTGGCCAGCGACAGCTGCTCCAGCACCACGGTCAGGCTCTGTTCGTCGCGCAGCGCGTCGAGCTCACCGCTCGGCAGCGCGCGCTTCTCGATGTAGTTCAGCACCGGATCGAGCACCGCGCGCACTTCGCCGAGGGTCAGCGCGCGTCCGTGCACACCGAGCAGTGCCAGGGTGGCCAGCGCGTTCACCGTGATCGGGGTGACGGCGTTGATGCCGACGGCGACCTCGAACGCCAGCCGCTGCACGGCCATTCGCTCCCGTTCGGCGATCTCTACCTCGGCGGCGGTGGAGCCCGGCTCATCCAGCGCCGAATCAGTACCGTGCAGCGGGATGGACAGCGGTGGTGTGGTGAGTGGATCGCCAAACGCCGCAAGCCGGTCGCGCGCGGACAGCGGCTCGCCGAAACGCACATAGACGTGTCCGGCCGAATGCTGTTGGCTGCGAATGTAGCGCGCCAGCCACGCCAGGCCCTCGGGCTGCTTCTTCCCGCCCACCTGTTCGGTCGCGATAGCGCCGAGCTCGTTGAGCCGTTCATAGGTGATCGACACCGGCACCAGCATCACGTCGTCGATGCGATTCGAGCGGACGGCGGCCGCGAGATAATTCAGCAGCCCGTAGCGTGGCGGCCGCAGCTTGCCGGTGCGGGTGCGGCCGCCCTCGAAGTACCACTCCAGGTTGAACCGCTTGGCGAGCAGGTAGGCGAAGTATTCCTCGACCACCGCCTTGTAGACCTCGTCGTCGCCGAAGCTGCGCCGGATGAAGACGGTGCCGGTGCGCCGGGCGATCGGGCCCATCGGCCAGAAGCTGAGGTTCGCGCCGCCGATCACATGGTTCGGCGGAAAATCATTGCGGGCCAGCACGTCACCGAGCACGAAAGCGTCCACGTAAGAGCGGTGCGAAGGCAGGAAGACCAGCGGATAACGCCGGTTGAGCGTCCGCAGTCCGGCCAGCCCGGACTCCTCGGTGTGCACCTTCCAGGTGGAGGCGTGCACCGGCCGCATCGCCTGGGTGAACAGGTCCGAGACCAGCCTGCTCTGTGCGGCAACGAGTTCCCGCAGTCCCTTCTCGGCCCTGCGGTACACCTCGTGCGGGCTCGCGCCGATCTGGTCGGCGATGACGTCGAGCCGGTGCAGGAAGTCGGGGGAGTCGAGGATCTCCTCGGCCACCAGCCGCGGCACCTTGTACCGATCGCCGATCACGTTGCGTTCGGCGCGTTCGAGCACCACGAGCGCGGCGCGCACAATGGCTCGGGCGAACGGTTCGGCGGAGCCGGTGATGAACAGCGCGGTGGCCTCGGGGTTATTGGCGCGCAGCTCGCTGAGCAGCGCGGGCTGCCCGGTGAGCACGACGTGGCGGTCCGGCGACTTGCCGATCAATCTGCGCTGGGCAAGCCGGTGCGGCTTGCGCGGATTGCTCAGCAGCGCCAGGTCGGCGAAGGTGACGCGGCGGACCCCGTCGCGTTCGGGTGGCAGCCATAGCACCCGCACGGGGACCACGAGTGGATCGTCGCTGCGGCCTGCCAGCCGGGTGGCGATGGCATCGGCGTCCAAGTCCAATTGGGTGACGGGTGCGTGCACGCCGAATTCCTTGGCGATGCCGCCGTCGGCGAGCCAGGCGCCGACGAGTTCGCGTTCGACTCCAGAGCTCGCGTCGACGAGGGCCACCACCGATCCGGGTGTCGTTGCTCGCTGAGCCTGCGCGGGTGAGTCCCCGCGGTGATCAATCATGACCAGATCCCTCCGCAACTGACGATCCCCCTATTCAAGCCCGCCACGGCATTCCGCGCAGGAACTCCGGCTCGCGAGTTCGCCGTGTGTCGGCTGTCGCGCCCATCGGGCGGCGCCCCGGCCTGTGCTCGTGCGAGCGCGGCATGGGCGGAGCGCGTCCGGTGCGCCCATTAGGCTGCGCGCATGGACTGGGCGTTGCGCGCATGCGGCTGGCACGGCCACTACACCTACGCGCCGGACGAGCCCGAACTACGGGACCGGCTGCGCATCGATACGGTCGCCGGGGAGGCGTGGCGCTGCCTGCGGTGTGGCACCTTCGTGCCCGGCGACCCGGTCGGCTCGGGGCCTGCCGACCACGCACCGGAAGTGCCGCGCGGCAGATTGCTGCGGGACCGCTGGCTGATGCGCGCGCTGGCGATCGAGCGGTTGCTGCGTGGTCTGCTCCTGGTTGCGGCCGCGGTGGTGGTATTCAAATTCCGTTCCTCCCGCGAGACCATGCGGGCGGCATTCGATCAGGATCTGCCGCTGTTGCGGCCGTTCGCCGATCAGATCGGCTGGGACATCGACCGATCCAAGCTCGTGCGGCTGGCCGGTGAGGCGTTCGACCTGTCGAACACGACCTTGCTGTGGATCGGGTTCGGCATCCTCGCGTATGCGGGTTTGCAGGTGCTGGAGGCGGTGGGGTTGTGGCTGATCAAACGCTGGGGCGAGTATTTCGCGGTCGTCGCGACGAGCCTGTTTCTGCCCTTGGAGATCTACGAGCTGACCGAGAAGATCACCGCGTTGCGGATCGGCGCGCTGGTGGTCAATATCGCGGCGGTGGTGTGGTTGGTCTACAGCAAGCGGCTGTTCGGGCTGCGCGGGGGCGGTGCGGCGTATCACGCCGAGCACAGTGCGGAGAGCCTGTTGAGCGTCGAACGGTCGGCGGTTGCTGTGGCTGTCGGCACAGTTCCGGTGTAGCCAGGTAATGCTAACCTTACTTCTCAAAGTTAGGTCAGCATTACCTTTGGAGGATCGTTGTCGACCACGGAGCGCTTGCGCCTGGAGTACGTGACCGATCCGGCGGCAGCGATGTCCCGGCTGGCTGCCGCCGATCGGTTCGGCGAGTACGTCATGTACGAGCGCCCGGGGGAATGGGTCTTCGCGGCCGATCCGCTCGGCAGTGTGGAACTGGACGCGCACGAGCTGCGCGTGGTGTGGGAGGGACGGACCACCACCAGTGCGTGGGACGGCAGCCCCGCGAGCGTCATCGACCGCGCGCTGAACGCGCTGCCGCTCGACGGCCGCCAGGCATACGGCTGGATCGGATTCGAATTCTGCGCATGGGCGCTGGAGGCCACCGCGCATCTGGCTCCGCGGACGGCCCTGGCGCACCTGATGATTCCACGCATCGAGGTGGCGATCGGCGAATTCGGCGTGCGCATCTCGGGTGCCACCCCGGCCGAGACCTGCGATATCCATGATCTCATCGCGGCCTCGCAGGAGAGTGAACTGCCGCAGGCGCATCCGGCGGACGTCCGCCTGGATTCCACCGGATATCGCGATCGGGTCGCCGAGGCGGTCGGCGAAATCCGTTCGGGCCGTTACCAGAAGGTCATTCTGTCCAGGAAGGTCGATCTGCCGTTCGTGGTCGACGTGCCCGCCACCTACCGGCTCGGTCGCGCCAACAACACCCCGGCCCGCTCGTTCCTGTTGCGGCTCGGGGGACTCGAGGCGGCGGGCTTCAGCCCGGAACTGGTCGCTTCGGTGGACCAGGATCGGGTGGTCACCACCGAACCGCTGGCAGGCACTCGCGCCTTCGGGCGCGGCCACGATGCCGACATGGCGGCCAGGGCCGATCTGATCACCGACCCGAAAGAAATTGTCGAGCACGCGATTTCGGTGCAGACCTCGTTCAAGGAGATCACCTCCGTCGCCGATCCCGGCACGCCCGCGGTCTCGGACTTCATGGCGGTGCGTGAGCGCGGCAGCGTCCAGCACCTCGCCTCCACAGTGCGCGGCAGGCTCGCCGCCGACCGCTCCAGCTGGGACGCGCTCGAGGTGCTGTTCCCATCGGTCACCGCGTCCGGCATTCCGAAGCGCGAGGGCGTCGACTCCGTCTTCCGCCTCGACGGCGCACCACGCGGACTGTATTCCGGTGCGGTGGTGACGATTTCCCCGACCGGTGCGATGGAGGCCACGCTGGTCCTACGGGCGGTCTACCAGAACACCGAGGGCGCGTGGCTGCGTGCGGGCGCGGGCGTTGTCGGCCAGTCGCTGCCCGAGCGCGAGTTCGAGGAAACCTGCGAAAAGCTGGGCAGTATCGCCCCGTACGTGGTGAAGGCCTAGCAACCGGGTCCGCTGTGGAAAGGCCCGGCCGTCGGAAACTCGGCCGGGCCTTGTGCGTTCGCCGTCAGGCTTCGCCGCGCAGGGCTTTCTTGTCGATCTTGCCGACAGCGGTCAGGGGGAGGGAGTCGGCCTGCCGCAGGATGTCGGGGAGTTTGTAGGTGGCCAGACCGCGGTCGGTGAGGAAGGTCTTGACCTCCGCCAGGGTGGGCATGGCGGCATCGACTACCAGGACGGCGCAGACCTTTTCGCCGAGGGCGGCATCGGGCAGGCCGACCGCGGCGGCGTGCCGAACGGCGGGGTGGGCGAGGAGGTGTTCTTCCAACTCGTCGCAGGAGATGTTCTCGCCGCCGCGGTTGATGACGTCCTTGATGCGGCCGGAGACGATCAGGTGGCCGGTGGGGAGGCGGCGGACCAGATCTCCGCTGCGGTAATAGCCGTCGGAGGTGAAAGCGCGGGCATTGTGCTCGGGGGCGCGGTAGTAGCCGCGAATTGTGTAGGGGCCCTTGGTGAGCAGCTCGCCTTCGGCGCCGGGGGCGACATCGTTGCCGTCGGCATCCACCACGCGGACCTCGTCGGCAGGGGAGAGCGGGCGGCCCTGGGTGGTGCATGCGGTGTCGGCGGAATCGTCGAGACGGGTGTAGTTGAGCAGCCCCTCGGCCATGCCGAACACCTGCTGCAGCCGCACCCCGAGCGCGGGCTCGACATCACGGGCGTTCACCTCGGCCAGCCGGGCGCCGCCGACCTGGAGCAGCCGCAGTGATCCGAGATCGGCCTCCTCCCATTCGGTTGCCGCGCACCACAACTGGGCCAGCGGCGGAACCACGGCGGTGACCGTGACCCGATGCCTTTCGATCACGGCGAACGCGTTTTCCGGACTCGGATCGGTCAGGAAGGCGATCGCGCCGCCCACCCCGATGGTGCCGAGGATGCCGGGGCAGGCCAACGGGAAGTTGTGCGCCGCCGGCAGCGTCGCGAGGTAGACATCCGCCTCGGTCAATTCGCACACCTCGGCGCTCGCGGTGGCGTTGTAGACGTAATCGTCGTGGGTGCGGGCGATCAGCTTCGGCAGGCCCGTCGTGCCGCCGGAGACCAGCATCAGCGCGATATCGCTCGGGTCGATTATGGGCAGTGAATCACCATCGCGCGGAACAGAATTAAGATCGGTGAAGGTGCCTGGATCGCCGAGCACCAGCACGTGCCGCACCGTCGGGACGGACTGCTCGACGGTCGCCGCGAGGTCGCGGTAGTCGAAGTCGCCGAGGCGGTCGGCGATGAGGTAGGCGACCGCACCGGAAAGGCGGGTCAGGTGCTCGATCTCGGCGCGGCGGTGCGCGGGCAACGTGAGCACCGGGATGATCCCCGCACGGAGCAGCCCGAACAGCACGGTCGCGAACTCCGGCACATTCGGCAACTGCACGACGACTCGATCGCCTGGCGCGATCCCCAGCGCGAGCAGCCCGTGCGCCATCCGGTCGGCCTCGGCATCGAGTTGCGCGTAGCTGCGCCCGACGTCGCCATCGAGCAGCGCGGTGCGATCCGGATGCCGTCGCGCCGTCGCGCGCAGCAGGTCATCGAGCGGGCGACCGGTCCAATAGCCCGCCGCACGGAATGCGTCGGCGTCGGCCGCGGGGAAGGCCACGTAGCCGTCGCCCGCGGCGCCGTTTCGAGCGCCGGGCAAGCGGTCGCTAGCGATGGGTGTCGAAGTCACAGTCGGCCTCACAGGTGGGGAGCACGGCAGATACGTACTGCCGGATCGATGTCTCTGAACATAGGTTAGGCAACCCTATATTAGTGTCTCGGTGCGCGTCCGGCCGTGTCGATTCGCCCAACGGCGGTGATCGAGTAATGGCAGCGCCTCACCGTGGGCGCGTGGGGCCGTGTGCACGCCGAGTTCACCCCCTATCGGACTAGACTCGCCAACATGGGTGGCTGGGGCACATCGAACATTCCCGATCAGAGTGGCCGGACGTTCATCGTCACCGGCGCGAACAGCGGACTCGGCGCCGCGACGGTGCGAGCGCTGGCCGGTGCGGGGGCCGAGGTAGTGCTGGCCTGTCGCAATGTGGCCAAGGGGGAGAAGGTCGCGAACGAGATCGGAGCGCGTGCGCAGGTACGCAAGCTCGACCTCGCCGATCTGGCCTCGGTGCGGGAGTTCGCCGATTCGGTGGACAAGGCCGACGTGCTGATCAATAACGCCGGTGTGATGGCGGTGCCGCTCGGCCGTACCGCCGACGGTTTCGAAATGCAGGTCGGCACAAACCATCTCGGCCATTTCGCGCTGACCGGTCTACTCCTGGACAAGATTTCCGATCGAGTGGTCACGGTATCCAGTGGTGCGCACCGCACCGGCAAGATCGATCTGGATGATCTGAACTGGGAGCGCCGCAAGTACCAGCGCTGGCCCGCGTACGGCCAGGCGAAGCTGGCCAACCTGATGTTCGCCAATGAGCTGCACCGCAGGCTGACCGCGGCGGGCTCGCCGAAGATCTCGGTCGCCGCGCACCCCGGCTACGCCGCGACGGAACTGCAATCGCACACCGAATCGGTTCAGGACACGATCATGGCCTACGGCAACCGGCTGCTGGCGCAGAGCGCCGAGATGGGTGCGCTGCCAGAGCTTTTCGCGGCCACCGAAAAGGTCGAGCCGGGCGCGTTCTACGGGCCGGACGGGTGGCTCGGCCTGCGCGGCTACCCGGCCCGCTCCAGCTCGAGCGCGGCGTCGAAGGATGCCGACGTCGCGCGTGGGCTGTGGGAGCTGTCGGAGAAACTGACCGGCGTCACCTACAAGTTCGGTGCGTAACCTACTGCTTCGGGAAGTGAACGGCGGCCGGATGTCCCTGCGCACGGGACGTCCGGCCGAATCCGTTCGGGGCGAGTCTCAGCTCAGGATGTGCAGGTCGTAGAAGAGCTGGTAGCGGTTCGGCTCGTCCGGCAGGAACCAGTGGAATCCCGCTAGCAGGAACACCACGACCAGGTTGATCGCCAGCACGATGCCGAGCAACCACAGCGCGATCCGCCCGACCATGCGGTGCGGTGCGGCGGGGATCGCCGGTGCGGCAGTTTCGTGCGAAAACGACAGCACGACACCGATAGTCGCGATCGCGGCAACGAACAGGATCCACGCCCAGACATACAGGTGCAGACCGAGCATCGGGTCACCATAGCCGGGATCGCCGGGCAGGATGTGCAGCATCGTTTGCCGCCAGGACGCGAATCCGCCTGCGACACAACCGACTATGGCCAGGCCCCAGCCGGTGGTGTAATCGTTGGCCTCGATCGTCCCGTTCATGCCCTCGCGCACGATGGACGCGGCGCCCAAGGCGGCAAGCGCCATGAACATGCGCTGCACGATGCACAGCGGGCTCGGGTACTCCCACGCGGCGAACTGGAATGCCAGCCCGCCGCAGATGACGCCGGTCCAGCCGATCACGAAAATCACCGCGAGCCAATACTGGATCTGGCCGAGGGCCGTTCGCGTGGTCGACGGCCGGCTGGTCGTCATCAGTAGTTCAATCCGAGTCCGAGACTGCTGGTGAAGTGATGGGCGAACAGCAGCACCGTCGCGATCAGCAGCACCCACCACGCACCGACCACCACCCGTCGGGAGCGCTGCTGGAACAGGGCGACCATGGCCGCCAGCAAACCGCCGAAGATGAGCGTGTCCATGGCGCAGAACGGTACTCGTTTTCCGGCTCTCACCAGCCAAGATGGTGTTTTGACACGCCGCGGGGTCGAATCGTTCGACGCGCCGGACAGTGCGCCGCGCCCGGGCTCCCGCGGGTAGTCGACGACGGCAGGGTCGAGTGGTACAGCTCATGTTCGAGCCGGTGTCACACATCGTGTCGCTGTGTCGTCCTCACTGTGAAGCCATCGAATAGAAAAGGAAGTCATCTCATGGACGCTCGGATGAATCTCTTCGCCAACCCGGTCTCCGCCAGCTTCACCAAGCGACTCACCATGGCGGGCAAGGTCATCAGTGATTCCGCTCTGCCCGCCGCCACCTACGAGCTCGTCAAGATTCGGGCCAGCCAGATCAATGGCTGTGGTTACTGCACCGACATGCACACCAAGGACGCGGCGCACGCGGGTGAAACCTCGGTGCGGCTCAACCTCGTTGCCGCGTGGCACGAGTCGACGGTGTTCACCGAGGCCGAGCGGGCCGCGCTGGCGCTCACCGAGGAGGCCACTCGCATCGGCGACGGTCGCAGCGTCAGCGACGAGGTCTGGGACCAGGTGCGCAAGCACTACGACGAGGACCAGATCGCCGCGCTCATCGCCGCCATCGCGATGATCAACGCCTGGAACCGGATGAACGTCATCGCCCGCACGCCCGCGGGTAGCTATGAGCCCGGCCAGTGGGGGTGAGCGGCAGCGCCCACCCAGCGCCGAGCCGAACGTAGCGATCGGTAGCAGCAGGCTGCCGATCGTGACGTTCGGCTCATTCGGTGCGACCGTGCGGCACCGTGCGTTCACTGGTTGGTATCTGCCTGGTACAGTCGCCGACGTGCAGCGCGTGTATTTCTGGTTTAGCGAGCCGGCCCCGGGTGGGTCGGTCTGCGGCAACCTCCTGCGCTGACCAACTTTCCACCCCGAGCCGGATAGAGACCGGCTCGACGGGTTTCCGTCAGTGAGTCGGCCTGACGTAAAGGAACCCACAACGATGACTACCGCTGCCGATATCGATGCGCGGCATTCCGATCTCGATGATCAACGCACCCTCAGCGTGAGCCCATTGCGCTCACCGGCCGAGGTGCGTCGCGTGCATCCGATCACCGATCAGCTCGCCGACACCGTGCGCGCCGGCCGCAAGGCCACTGTCGACGTGCTCAACGGCGACGACGACCGCCTGATGGTGATCGTCGGTCCGTGTTCGGTGCACGATCCCGCCGCGGCGCTGGATTACGCGCGCCGCCTCGCCGCCAAGGCCGCCGATCTCGATGATCGGCTGCACGTGGTGATGCGGGTGTACTTCGAGAAGCCGCGCACCACCCTCGGCTGGAAGGGGCTGATCAACGATCCGCACCTGGACGGCTCCTTCGATGTGAACACCGGTCTCGGTTTCGGCCGCAAGCTGCTGGTCGACATCACCGCGCTCGGCCTGCCGGTGGCGTGCGAGTTCCTCGACCCGATCACCCCGCAGTACATCGCGGACCTGGTGTCCTACGGCGCGATCGGCGCGCGCACCGCGGCCAGCCAGGTGCACCGCCAGCTCAGCAGCGCGCTGTCCATGCCGGTCGGCATCAAGAACGGCACCGACGGCGATGTGCAGGTGGCAGTCGACGGCGTGCGCGCCGCGGCCGCGAGCCACGTATTCCCCGGCACCGATCTCGACGGCCGTGCCGCACTCATCCGCACCTCCGGCAACCCCGACTGCCATGTGATCCTGCGTGGCGGCAGCACCGGCCCGAATTACGACGCCGCCTCGGTCGCCGAATCGTGCATCCGGTTGGAGAAGGCGGCGCTGCCGCAGCGGATCGTGGTGGACGCCAGCCACGGCAACAGCGACAAGAACCACAACAAGCAGATCGATGTGGTCACCGATATCGCGGCGCGACTGGCCGCAGGCGAGCCGGGCGTTGTCGGTGTGATGCTGGAGAGCTTCCTCGTCGCAGGCCGTCAGGACCTGACCCTCGGCCATGCCGAGAACCTGACCTACGGCCAGTCCATCACCGACGCCTGCCTGGACTGGGAGACCACCGCCCGTCAGCTCGACCGCCTGGCCGACGCGGTCGCGCAGCGACGGAACAGCTGAGATCGCACTGCCCTCGGTTCACGCTGTGACGCCTGGGCTCACGCACGCCCTTGGCCTGGTGAACGCCGGAGCCAGCCGCTCGGTGCGAGCCGGAGCCAGCGGCGGAACTCGGTGCGAGCTGGGCCGAGTGGATCTCGGATGTCGCACTGGCCGCGGCATGGACGACGGTCGAAGCGGCGGCCGAGAACCGGCGCGGCTGTTCGGCTATCGCGGTGTGGCGATGATGCCGAGCAGGTCGCCGGCGGACACGACCTCGACGTCGAAGGCGGCCGATGTCAGGTAGTCGGTGAGGTGACCAGGGGCCGGCTTCGGGCTGGTCGACACGGCGGCGTCCGGATGGCCGTAGCCGTAGAACAGGCAGAGCTTGCCGTTCTCGGCGAGGCAGTCACGGACGAGGGTGAGTTCCGCCGTCGGCCTCTTGGTCCAGAACACGTTCACATTGACGGCGAAGATGATGTCGAATCCCGCCGTGTCCGGGCCGATCTCGTCGAGCAATTGCTCCCTGCTCAGGTGCTCGAGCCCGGCCTGCACCAGCCTGACCCGTCCTGAATCGATGTGCGCGGCATGTCGTTTCGCGGCGCGGGCGATCGCGGTCGGGGAGCGATCGACGCCGACGACCCGCCCGTCGCGTAGTCGCTCGGCGAGATCACCGAGCGAATCGCTCGACCCCGGCCCGATTTCGAGGATGCGATCGTCCGGGCGCACCAGCATGGTTTCGATGATCCATCGAAACCGTCCGTCAGCCGCCATCAGTGCAATCTAGGAGGTCGCGGCCGCGGGTGTGCCCGATTCGCGGGTAACCCGTATCGACCCCGCGGCCGATCAACGAATCAGACGCCCTGCGGCCAGCCCTCCGCATAACCCGGTGGATCGGTGGCGAGGCGGGCGGCGACCCAGCTGTCGCGGCGGACACCGCGCTGCAGGCTGCCGAGCCTGGCCAGGCCCTCATAGCGAAAACCATTGCGGCGGACCACCGCCGCCGAGGCATGGTTGCCGACGAAGGCGTGCCAGGTGATACGAGCAAGGGCCATGCCGTCGGGGTCGAAACCGAAGTGGCACACCAGCGCGATCGCCCGCGACATCACTCCGCGTTCGCGGTGTTCGGGCACGAGCCAGAAGCCGATCTCGCGCGCCGACTCGTCGCCCGCTCCCAGGCCGATCATGCCGATGACCGGGCCGTCGGCCCGCAGCCGAAGCGCCCACGTCGGGTTGTTCGCCGCCCAGCCCTGCGCCACGAACTCGTCGAGGAACTGCTCGGCGTGCTCCCGGTGGTAGGGCACCGGAATCGTCACCCATTCGGCGATGGACCGATCCTGGCAGCATTCGACGATGGTGTCGGTGTCGGCCGCGGTCGGCGGCGACAACCACACCGTTTCGTCGGACAGTAGGCGTTCCTCCATCCGTGCATGGTGTCATGCGGGCAGGCAAGCAATCATCCGGATTTCGCATGACCAGGACGCATGCCGTGGTAATCGAGGCGTGGCGCAGACCGTAGAATCAGACCGATGGTTGCCGCTCTTCTCGCCGACTTGTTCGAATCGCATCGGGCACATTTGCTTTCCGTCGGGTACCGCCTGACGGGCAGCGTCGGCGATGCCGAGGACGCCGTTCAGGAGAGCTGGCTGCGTCTAGCGGGTGCGCACCAATCCGAGATCGAGGATCTACGCGCCTGGCTGACCACCGTGGTGAGCCGAATCTGTGTGGATCGCTTGCGCAGTGCCGCGGTACGCAGAGAAACCTATGTGGGGCAGTGGCTGCCGGAACCGGTGGTGACCGCGATCACGCCGTCCAGTGCGCCCGACCCATTGGACGCGGTGGTCCGCAAGCAGGAGTATCGCTTCGCGGCCATGGTCGTGCTGGACACGCTGACGCCGCCGCAGCGCGTGGCATTCGTTCTGCACGACGGTCTTTCGGTCCCGTTCGACGAGATCGCCGACATCCTCGGCGTCTCCGCGGACGCGGCGCGGCAGCTGGCCGTGCGTGCGCGCAAGGCCGTGGCGCACACCCCGGCCGCGGTGCCGAACGACGAACACGACGCGGCCGTGCTGCGTCTTCTCACCGCCTTGAGTTCCGGCGATATCAGCGCGGTAACCGCTGCGCTGCATCCGGATTCGACCATGATCGGCGATGCCAACGGCACCACCGCGACCGCGATCAACGTGGTCGGCGGCGCCGAACGGATCGCCCGCTTCCTGCTCGGTCTCGCCCGCAAGTACGGGCTGGACGGCTCGACCGACACCCCGGCGGTCGATCTCGAATTCGCCGCGGTCAACGGGCAACTGGGTCTTGTGGTTCGGTGGTCGGTGGCGGGGGATTGGCCGAGCACCCATCGGACCAGAATCATGGGCTTCACCGTTCGCGACGGATTGGTCTGGGGCGCTTACGATGTCGCCAATCCCGACAAGCTGTCGGGCCTTCATCTCGGGTGAAGCGACGCCAGGTCTGACCCTCATCGCCTGGCCTGGCGTCACTTGTCTTATCGCCCGATGGTCACGGCGTCGACGAACCGTTGAACCAGTTTCCCGTCGACGAACCGTTGAACCAGTTGCCGGTGGAGGACCCGAGGCCGCCGCTGCCGGTCGATGATCCGAGCCCGAGGTCGGGCGTCGAGGAGCCCAGGAACGAGTCTCCGATCAGCAGATGCGCGATGTTGCGAAGCAGACCCAGAACTGATCCGGCGACCTCCGACGCGGCCGGATGCAGTAATAGGTCGAGGTACGAGGCCATAATCGCCCCTTTCGAGATTCGCCGTGCGGCGATATGTGAGGTAGAACACGGCGAGGCTAGCCGTCGTCAGGACAACGCACAACCATGCAGGTAGAGCGCCCAAATTAGAAGTGAAACATAGCCATTCGCTATCTAATGGCAACGATAGCGACCGCTGGGCTACTCTCCGGATATGCCCACGCGTCCCGCCACCGTCGCCCGCTTGCGCCCCTTCGCCTCGACGATCTTCGCCGAGATGACCGAACTCGCCATCCGCCACGATGCGGTCAATCTCGGCCAGGGCTTTCCCGATACCGACGGCCCGGCCGGGATGCTCGAGGTCGCGCGGCGGGCCATCGCCGACGGCCTCAATCAGTACCCGCCGGGGCGCGGCATGCCGGTGCTGCGTCGCGCCGTCGCCGACGATCGCGCCCGCCGCTACGGCACCGACTACGACCCGGACACCCAGGTGCTGGTCACCGTCGGCGCGACCGAGGCGATCAGCGCCGCGATGCTCGGCCTGGTCGAGCCGGGCCAGGAAGTCGTGCTGATCGAGCCCTATTACGACTCCTACGCGGCCGCGGTGGCCTTGGCCGGTGCGACGCGGCGGACGGCTCGGCTGGTGCCCGACGGCGACCGTTTCGTCCTCGACCTGGACAGCCTGCGCGCCGCCATCACGCCCGCCACCCGGATGCTGGTGGTGAATTCGCCCCACAACCCGACCGGAACCATTCTCGGCCGCGCCGATCTGACGGCGATCGCCGATCTCGCCTGTGCGCACGACCTGCTGGTGCTCACCGACGAGGTGTACGAACACCTCGTCTACGACGGCGCCGAGCACATCAGCATCGCCACGCTGCCCGGGATGGCCGAGCGCACCATTGTGGTATCCAGCGCGGCAAAGACTTTCAGCGTCACCGGCTGGAAGACCGGCTGGGCGTGCGGTCCGGCGAATCTCATCGATGGCGTGCTCGCCGCCAAGCAGTTCATGACGTTTGTGGCCGGTGGTCCGTTCCAGCCCGCTGTCGCGCACGCGCTGAACAACGAACTCGGCTGGGTGGCTGGTCTGCGAGACGCCTTGTCGGACAAGCGACTCCGGCTCTCGGCGGCGCTCGCGGACACCGGGTTCGAGGTGAAGGCCAGTGCGGGCGGCTATTTCGTCTGCGCCGACATCACCCCGATGGGAGCCTCCGACGGGCTCGCCTTCTGCCGGGAGCTGCCGGAGCGGATCGGCGTCGCCGCGGTGCCGGTCAGCGTGTTCGCCGATGACACCGAGGCGTGGCAACGGCTGGTGCGCTTCACCTTCTGCAAACGCGACGAGATACTGGACGAGGGTGTCCGGCGGCTGCGGGCGGGCGTGCGCGTGAGCTGAGGCGCGGTCGTCAGCGCAAAGTTCCGTCCGGGCGCATGGTGTGCCTGGCCAGCGGCGCGCGCCACCGGTAGCGGCGCGCGAGCAACCGGACCGCAATGGCGATCAGTGCCGCGAGGAAACCCGTCCAGGCCCGGTAGGCGTCGAAATGCAGTAGCACCGCTGTGGTCGCCGCGCCGAAAAGAGCGGGCACCGCGTACAGCTCCTGATCCGGGCGCAGCACGCTCGGCACCTGCCCGCAGAGCACGTCCCTGATCACGCCACCACCGATGGCGGTGACCATGCCGAGCAGCGCCGCGGTCGGGGCGCCGGTGCCTTGGGAGTAGGCGACGACGGTGCCGGTGACGCAGAACAGCCCGAGCCCGATCGCGTCGGCGATCTCGAGCGGGCCGCGGGTCAGTCGGCTTGTCGGGTGCCGGAAGAACAGGACGAGCGCGGTCAGCAGCGATGCGCTGAGGTAGGTCAGGTCGGTGAATGCCGAGGGCGGCGTGCGTCCGATGAGCAGGTCGCGGATGACACCGCCACCGAGCGCGGTGCTGCAGGCCAGCACCGCCATGCCGAAGATGTCGAGGTTCTTGCGTACCGCGAGCAGCGCACCGGAGGTCGCGAAGGCGATCACGCCGAGCAGCTCGCCGATCCGCTGTGCGGCATTGACCGCCGAGTCGAACTGTGTCGCCATGATGTCGAGTTCGGCGCCCATGAATCCGTTCCCTTCCGAGTGCACTCTGCTCGAGCAGGTTTGCACGACGGGGGAGCTGTGAGTTCCGCGACACCCTGGTTACCGGTGCCGGATGGGGCAACCGGCGCGATCAGACCGGGGTCGGCCGGGTGCGGTCGGTCGCCAGCAACACCGCGATCGTGCCGAGCATCGAGCCCATCACGTAGCGCTGCGCGCGCAGCCACAGCGGCCTGCCGGCCAGGAAGGTCGAGATGCCGCCCGCGCCGAGCACGATCAGGCAGTTCACCGCCAGCGCCACCGTGATCTGCACCATGCCGAGGCACAGACTCTGCCGCCACACGTGTCCGTGGCCGGGCACCACGAACTGGGGAATCAATGCCATGTACATGATCGCGATCTTGGGGTTGAGCAGATTGGTGACCATGCCCATGGCGAACAGTCGCCGCGTCGGATCGGCGGGCAGTGCCGTCGGTGCGAACACCGAGGCGCCGCCGGGGCGCAGCGCCTGCCAGGCCAGCCACAGGAGGTAGCCCGCGCCCGCCACCTTCACCGCCAGGTACAACCCGGGGACCACCGCGAACACCGCGGTGATACCCGCGGTCGCGGCCGCCAGGTACACCGCGAAACCGGCTGCCACCCCGCTCAGCGACACCAATCCGGCCCGGCGTCCCTGCGAGACTGTGCGGGAGACCAGATACATCATGTTCGGGCCCGGAGTGAGCACCATGCCGAGCGCCGCCGCCGCCACGCCGATAATCGCTGCCGTCTCGATCATGCTTCCGATCGTCGCCGATGGACCCGGCGCTCGTCTCGGTCCAGTTGCCTGCCGCTGGACATGTGACCCGGACCGTTCCGCCCGCCGGGCTGTCGGTGGGTTCAGGGAGAATGGTCCGGAGCCAAACTAGGAGGCACCGTGACCGACGGTCCGCTGATCGTTCAGAGTGACAAGACGCTGCTGCTGGAAGTCGACCACGAGTCGGCCGATGCGGCGCGGCAGTCCATCGCGCCGTTCGCGGAGTTGGAGCGGGCGCCGGAGCACGTGCACACCTACCGGGTGACGCCGTTGGCGCTGTGGAACGCGCGGGCCGCTGGGCACGATGCCGAGCAGGTGGTGGACGCGCTCGTCAGTTTCTCGCGATATGCGGTGCCGCAGCCGCTGCTGGTGGACATTGTCGACACCATGGCCAGGTACGGGCGGTTGCAACTGGTGAAACACCCGGCACACGGGCTGGTCCTGATCAGCCTGGATCGGGCGGTGCTCGAGGAAGTGCTGCGGCACAAGAAGATCGCGCCGATGCTCGGCGCCCGCCTCGACGACGACACGGTGGTGGTGCATCCGTCGGAGCGCGGGCGGATCAAGCAAATGCTGCTGAAGATCGGCTGGCCCGCGGAGGATCTGGCCGGCTATGTCGACGGCGAGGCCCATCAGATCGACCTGGACTACACCGGCGGCGCCTGGCACCTGCGTGACTACCAGGAGATGGCAGCCGATTCGTTCTGGGCCGGCGGCTCCGGTGTCGTGGTGCTGCCCTGTGGCGCGGGCAAGACGATGGTCGGCGCTGCGGCGATGGCCAAAGCGAAGGCGACAACACTGATCCTCGTCACCAACACCGTGGCAGGCAGGCAGTGGCGCAGGGAACTGCTCGCGCGGACCTCGCTGACCGAGGAGGAGATCGGCGAGTACTCCGGTGAACGCAAGGAGGTCAGGCCGGTCACCATCGCGACCTATCAGGTGATCACTCGCCGTACCAAGGGCGAGTACAAGCATCTCGAGCTGTTCGACAGCCGCGATTGGGGCCTGGTCATCTACGACGAGGTGCACCTGCTGCCCGCACCGGTCTTCCGGATGACCGCTGACCTGCAGTCGCGCCGCAGGCTCGGCCTGACCGCGACCCTGGTGCGCGAGGACGGTCGCGAGGGCGACGTGTTCTCGCTGATCGGTCCGAAGCGCTACGACGCACCCTGGAAGGACATCGAAGCGCAGGGCTGGATCGCCCCGGCCGACTGCGTCGAGGTCAGGGTGACGCTGACCGACGCCGAGCGGATGTCCTATGCCACCGCGGAGCCGGAGGAGCGCTACAAGCTGTGCTCGACCGCGCGCACGAAAATTGCTGTGGTGGAGTCGATCCTGGCCAATCACAAGGACGCGCCGACATTGGTGATCGGCGCGTACTTGGATCAGCTCGACGAATTGGGCGTCGCATTGAACGCGCCGGTGATTCAGGGATCGACGAAAACCAAAGAGCGTGAAGAGCTCTTCGAGGCATTCCGGCGCGGCGACATCCCGGTTCTCGTGGTGAGCAAGGTCGCGAATTTCTCCATTGATCTGCCGGAAGCATCAGTCGCGGTGCAGGTTTCGGGAACATTCGGCTCGCGCCAGGAAGAGGCCCAGCGGCTCGGCCGACTGCTGCGACCGAAACAGGACGGTGGTCAGGCCCACTTCTACTCGGTCGTCGCGCGTGACACGCTGGACGCCGAATACGCCGCGCATCGCCAGCGTTTTCTCGCCGAACAGGGGTACGCCTATCGCATTACGGATGCCGACGACTTGCTGGGGCCGGCCATCGGTTAAGCGGAGGCGAAATCTCCGAAACGTGTGTTAGGAATGAGGACGTGCGACGCTTCGAATTCGCGGTCGACCGCGGGCATGCCCATGCGGTCAACGAGGTCTTCGCCGACCTGCGTCGACTGCGCACTATGGCCATCGCGGCCGCGATCATCGCCGCGACGGCCACCGCCTACCTGATCTGGCTGAATCATCCGTGGGCCTATCTGCTTGCCGTCGCCTTCGCGCTCGGAGCCGTGACCGCACTCTGGGTAGCGCTGTGGACGCCGCGCAGGGAGGGCATCGACAAGCTGTACGCCGATGGCGAACTCGTCCCCGCGGTGGTCTCCGAGACGCACCCCAGCGGGGTGGTGCTGCTCGCGCTGGTCGACGTGTCGAAGTCGGAGGCGACCGATCCGGTCTACGCCCTGGTGATCAGGAAGGTTCGCGACCTGCCCGGTCATGCGAAGCGCGCGGGTGAGCGGGTGCCGTCGGTCGCGGTGCGCACCGATCGCGCGCCACGGCAGGTCGGCGAGCGGTGGCAGTCGGTCAGCGCCATGCCGATCGCGTGGGGTACTCGCGACAGCGAGGTCATCGAACGGGCCCGCGCCGCGATCAGCGAGGTCGAATGGCGCCTGCTCACTGACAATCTCGCGCTCGCCGATAAGGTGCGCCGCGCCCCGGCCAAGCGCCTGCTGCTCGACCCGCACCAATTGCCCGACGATCTCGGCGCATGAGTTGACCTGTGATGTTCCGTAATTCGGGTTGCACGGACGCCTAGACTCGGAAGATGGTGCCCACAACTCATCTGCTGGCGTTCTGTGCCGCATCGCTGCTGATCATCATCATTCCCGGGCCCGGCGTCCTGTTCACGATCGGTCGGGCGCTCGCGCTCGGCCGCAGGGCCGCCCTCGTCTCGGTGCTCGGGCACTCGGCGGGAGTTTTCGTCGCATTGCTGCTCGTCGCCGTCGGCCTCGGCGCCCTCGTCGCGACCTCCGCGCTCGCGCTCGCCGTGGTGAAGGTCGTCGGCGCGCTGTATCTGATGTACCTGGGGGTCCAGGCGTTCCGGCAGCGCAAGGCGTTGCGGGAGGCATTGGGTGCGCGGGTCGACGCGTCGTCCGACACCAGGGTCTTCCGGCAGGGTGTGCTGGTCGGGTTGACCAATCCGAAGTCGATCGTCTTCTTCTCGGCGGTGCTCCCGCAGTTCGCCGACCCGGAGGCGGGCGCGATGCCGTTGCAGTTCCTGATCCTCGGCACCATCTTCCTTGCGATCGCGTTGGTCTCCGACAGTGCCTGGGGCATGCTCGCGGCCTCGGCGCGCTCATGGTTCGCCCGGTCGCCGCGGCGGCTGGAGGCAGTCGGCGGCGCGGGCGGCATGATGATCTTCGGTCTCGGCGCGTCGGTGGCGCTGACCGGCGCCGCCGACTGAGGCGACTACCATCCACCGAGGTCGGTACGCGGTGGCGGGACGCAGGGGTGGCGGAAAGGGGTGGTGGTCGAGTGAGGTTGTCCGGCAGGTTGTGTGCCGCGTTGGCCGGTGCGCTCGTCGCCGTCGCCGCGGCGCCCGCGAACGCGGACCCGCTGATCGGTGCACCCGGTCTCGACGATCCGTACTACCCGCTGGACGGCAACGGCGGCTACGACGCCCGCCACTACGACGTCACTCTCGACTACGACCCGTCGAACTCGCAGCTCACCGCGACAACCCGGATCGACGCGACCGCCACGCAGCCGCTGCGGGCGTTCAACCTCGACTTCGATGGTCCCGACGTGCGGATGGTGTCGGTGAACAACCTGCCCGCCGCCTTCGACCGCAACGGCGAGCACGAGCTGACCGTGACACCGCTGCTGCCGCTGCTGCCCGGCCTGCCGTTCACCGTGACAGTCGACTACGCGGGCCCCGCCGAGGACGCCGCAGGGGAGGGCTGGACCCTCGCGCCGGGCGGTGCCGCCTTCGTCGCGGGTGAACCGCATGCGGCGGCCACCTGGTACCCGCTCAACGACACGCCGCTGGACAAGGCCACCTTTGCGCTGCACGCGACCGTCCCCGCGGAATGGGAGGTGGTGTCCAACGGCGTACGGACACAGAACGTGGTCACCGGCGGGGAGCGGACGGTTACCTGGGAGTCACCTCAGCCGGTGCTCGGCTATCTGACCACCGTCGCCATTGATCGATTCACCTACCTCGAGCAGCGTCGCGCCAACGGCACGCCGTTGCTCAGCGCCTTCGCCCCGGACGCGCAGGACAGCAGGGCGAACGAACAGCGGTTGCCCGAGATCCTGGACTTCGTCGAATCGCTGTACGGTCCTTACCCGTTCGAGGCGGCAGGTGGCATCTATGTCGACGGCGAGCTGGAGTTCTCGCTGGAAACCCAGACCAGGCCGATTTACGCGCCGTGGACCGATTTGCAAACCGTGGTGCACGAAATCACCCATCAGTGGTGGGGCGATTCGGTATCGGTGCGGCAATGGTCCGACATTTGCCTGAACGAATGCTTCGCCAGTTACACCGCCGATTATCTGTGGCCGGAGCGAATCGAAGGCGCCGACGTCGACGCCGATTACCGCGACACTATTGAGAAATACCGTGACGTACAGAAGTTCTGGGACATTCCGTTGGCGAATCCTGGGGTCGGATACGAATTCACCTCCGTCTACTACCGCGGCCCGCTCTTCCTGCACGCACTGCGTAAACAGCTCGGCGACGACATATTCTTCGCCGCGGTCCGGGAATTCAATATCGCCCATGCCTACGGCAATGCCTCCATGCCGGACTTCCGCACTTTCGTGCAGTCGAAATCCAGGACCGATCTGACCGGGTTCTTCGGCTCCTGGCTCGACCAGGCGGCGGTGCCCGCCGATGAGTACCTCTTCCCGGGATCGCTACGCGGCTGACAGCGCGTCACTCGGTGTCGACTCGCTCGCGGGCCTTGTCCACCCAGCGTTCGGCGCGGTCGAGTTGCTTTTGCGCCGAACGCAATTGATCCTGCGCGGCTCGATCCGCGGTGCGGGCGAACTGCTTCTGCTGTTCGGCATGGGCCAGTTCCTCGCGGAGCGCGACGAGGCGAGATTTGCTCTCGGTCAGTCGATTTGCCGCTTCAGCACTGGCCGACTGCGCTGAATCCCTTGCCGCGAGCGCGGATTCGAGTGCGTCGAGCGCTTCGTCGAGTTCCTGGCGTGCGGTGTCCGCGGGGCCGGTGTCGGCGGGCCCGGGTGTCGTGGGGGTGTCGGCGACCGCGGCGAGTGCCGGGCCTGCCGGGCCGAAGCCCTCGTAGGTCGCGGAGGCCGCCAGGGTTCCGGTGCGGACCTGTTCGGCGACGTCGGCATCGGCGAGCGCCGCGGTCAACGTCTGACCCACCTCGCGTAGCACCCCCGCGCCGACCGGATGACCGTGGTCGGCGGCTAGCGCCCCGGCCCGTTCGGCGAGGGAGTGCACCACCTGCTGACGCTGCGCGGTGAGGCTGCGCAGCTGGTCGGCGGACAACTCCCGCTGCGCGGTGCGCAGCGCTGCGCCGAGCCGCAGCAGCGCGTCGACCTCCGCCGGAACCGCGCGCACCAGCAGGTTCACCGTCCACGCCGTGACCGTCGGTCTGCGCAACTTGCCGATGGCCGCGGCGAGGTCTTTATCGCCCGCCTCCCTGGCCGCTTTGATGCGATCGGCCCTGGCCGCCACGAACTCACCTGGGACGAGTCCGTATAAGTCGACGGCAACCTCTGCGAGGGTCATACTTTCCAAGCGTAACGATCCAGCCTCTTCGAGCGACACAGAGCTCGGATTGCTTGACCGCCCACCGCGTGGGCGAACTGCGAAAGGCATTGATAGTGGACTATTTTGGGATTCAGCTCCTCGGCCGCCTGCTGCCGTCCATCCTCGGCTACTCGATGTTGGGAATGTACAGCCTCGGAATGCGCTGACGACCTCTGCCCGTAGGCCGGGCACACCGAAGATCGTCCGAAGTGCAGATGCGGTTCCGGCGACCGTGAGGGTATCCTCACCGCGTTCACGACTGCCGTGAACGCGTTCGGTGAGAGAGGTTTCAGGTGAAGATCCCAGGAACGAGGCTGCTGGCACGAATCGTGCTTGCCCTCCTGGCGGTGGCCGCGCTCGCGGTCGCGGTGACCGGTTGTTCGGCAATCAAAGACGCGAGTAAGTCCGATACGGCGAAAGCCAAGGTCGGTGACTGCCTCAACGTCATCAAAGGCTCGGCCGTCGACTCCAAGACCGAGCCGGTCGCTTGCTCGTCGGAGAAGGCCGTGTACAAGATCGTGCAGACCTACGACTCCAAGACCGATTGCTCGGAGGACTACACCTCCTACGAGGAGACCTTGAACGGCGGCACCACCGCGTTCCTGTGCCTCGCGCCGAATTTCAAGCAGGGCAGCTGCTACATCGACAACAAACTCACCGGATACCAGTTCGCGGATTGCACGTCCACCGAGGCCACTTTCCGGGTGATCCAGCGGATCGACGGGCAGGTCGACGAATTGCTTTGTGGCGCGGATTCGGAGCAATTCCTTACCGTCTCCGATCCCAAGACGACTTTCTGCCTCGGCAAGCCGAAGGCCTGAGCTGACGCCGAACCGCTTATTCCAGTAGGGCGACCGATGCGATCCGGTGCAAGGTGAAGTGCCGGACCGCGCCGGTGACCGGGTCCAGCGCATCGAGCTGGCCGTTGCCTACTTTCAACGGCTCGACAACGCGCTGGGTCGCGACCCCCGAAGCATCGACATAGCCGATATTGACCGACCGCCGCACCCGCGCCGCCAACTGCAACAGCGCGAGGGTCGCGGCGGTACTGGTCCGGGTGCCGTCGGTACGCACCGCCTGCCCGTTGCGGGCGCTCGCGGCTCGCTCGCCCGCGCGCAGTTCGGCAACAAGCAATGCCAGCTGTTCGGTGCTCGGTGGTGTCGGCCGATAGGGCTGGCGCGCATTGGGCCTAATCGTGATGCGTGCGCCGCGTGGCCGCAGATCGACGATGGTGCCCGCCGAATCCTCGCCCGCGGGCGCGAATCCGGCCGCTCGTAACTGCTCGAGCAGCTCGCCCAGCGGAGCCTGGGCAATCGCGACGGTGGGGGCGATCGCCCGCAGCGCCAGCGCGGTCGCCACGGGTGCGGCAAGGACCTGCGCGAGGAGCGCAGGGTCGTCGCTGCGCACGAACGACTGCGCCATCCCGGCCCGCAGCTGCCCGTGCCGCCTGGCCACATCGTCGATCAGATAGGTCAGCGCCTGCGGAATCGGCGTGCGGGAGTGCAACGTGAACAGTGCGTGCAGTTCGGCCGCCGTCATACCGGCGTCCAGCGCGCGCCGCACCGAGGTCTCGCCGATCCGGTACACGGTTGCCGCGCCCGCCGATTCGACGTCGGCCACCAACGCGATCTGCTGCTGTAGGTCCGCTGTCAGCGGACCGGGTGCGATGACCGTCAGATCGGCCTGCACCAGTACGTGATCGACGGGGGCAGGCAACGCCGACTCCATGGCGGCCTCGGCGTCGGCGGCGCCGGTCGGTGCGCCGTGCAAGAGCGCCCTGGCCGGTGAGCCGAGGGCGCCACGGCCGGCGAAGCCGAGCGCCGCCGCTTCCAACAGCGTGTTCTCGACCGCCTCCGAGCGAAAGTGCCTGCGCCAGCGCGGTTGCCGCCACGCCATGATCCTGCCGATGTCGGCGGGGTCCAGCGCGGTGCCGGAGGGATACTCGCCGAGCAGGTTCAGCATCGCGCGCCGATCGCGGGGCGCGTGCGGGGTGCGCAGCTCGATCGCCAGCGCCGCCAGCGGCTTGTCGTTGGCGTCGCGCATCCCGATCATCCACGGCATCCGGTCCAGGTCGAGCCAGGCCAGCGCGAGGGTGACCCAGCGTCGGGCGAGTGGGGCCTCGCGCCAGCTGTCGGCGGCGGGCGTCGGCGCCCAGAAGTCATCGGTGGAATCGAATTCCGGCGGCGGATCCGGTAGGCCCTTCTCGACCAGCTTCGCCGCCGCGAGCAGTTCGACGAGCAACCCGGCGCGGGCTTCGTCGACTCCGGTCTGTTTGGCGATGCGACGCAACTCCCGCACCCCGAGCCCGCCCGCCCGCAATGCCGGCGCCGGCGCCTGGCCGAGCGCTTCCAGCACGTCCGCGCAGTGCCGCAACAACTCTCCCACTTCGCCCGCCGCGACCGCGTTGATGTCCGCGGGAGCCAGTTTGCTCAGCCGCGGCTGCGGCGGGGTGAGGGCATGCGGGTGCGTCACCGGTTCGCGCCGCAGCACCTGGCCGACGGTGACCGGCAGTTCGACCGTCTCCTCGTCGATCCAGTGCAGCAGTCTGCGCGTCAGCAACTGCTGGATCGGGCGGTCGGCCGGTGTGCCGGGCGCCGCGTCCCTGCTGCGCCCGCGCGGGCCGGTGGTGGCCAGTTTGTCCAGCAGTGCCCGTTCGGCGGGTGCGATCTGCGCGAGGGCGGCAATCACCTCGGGCTCGGTGAGCGCATCCGGGACCTCGGTGGTGCTGCCGATGGGCCACGGCAGCGCCTCGGCGGCCGCGGGCACCAGACGCAGGTCCTCGCCGTCGGTCCAGACCAGCGCTCGGTCGGTCAATCGCTCCAGCGCGGTATCGAGTGCGGCCGCGCTCACGCGTTCGCTCAGCTGCACGTGCAGTGCGCCGCGCGATAGCGGGGTGGCGGCCCGATCGGAGCGGGTGACGCCGTGTACGGCAAGAGTTTCCACGATCGCGAACTCGAGGGTGGTCAGATCGTCGGTGGCGCGCAGCACCGACGCACGTTGTTCGGCGCGCGCGGCGAGCACCGCCATCGATGAGGGCAGTGGCACGGCCAGATCGGGCCGGAGTTCGAGCAAGGCCACGAGCTGGGCATCGCTGCGGGCGCCGAGCCATCCGGCCAAGGAGTCGGTCGCGGTCATCGAGTCCAGCCTACGGTGCAGCGCAGTTGCTCGCCGGGGCAGGAGTACGCGTTTCGGCACCCCACCTGTATGGCCTCGGACCTATAGCGGCGGGTTAGCATGGGCCGGTGGTGAACAAATCGAAGAAACCCTACGTCGACAATGGCTGGCCCAAGGTGGCCGACGGTGACCATGCGGTAACCGAGCTCTCGTCGGCTCGTTCCGGTGGTCTCTCGCCCTACGGTGAGGACGCCGAGTTTCCGGTGCCGGCCGATCAGCTGCCGTACATGCACCCGAACACGGTGATCAACCGCTGATCATGGGCGGAAAGCCCGCGGACACGAAAAGGCCCCCGCATCTTCGTTGATGCGGGGACCTTTTTCGTGAATGAGATTGTGGCCGAAGCTCAGGAGGGGAGGAGTCCCTTGTTGGCTTCGAAGAAGTTGACGACGTTCGCATCGAGCTTCATGTTGCTCGCCTTGGCGCCACTCAGGAAATCGAGGGCTTCCTGCGGGATCTGCACACCCTGCGCCTGAACAACGGCGACGGCGCGGTCGACCGCGGAGAAGACCTGCTGCGAGCTGTCTGCCGGCTGCACCTCGAGCGGGGTCTGCTCGGCGGGCTGCCAGCGCGGCGCGGCGTCCGGCGACTTCGGTGCGGTGCGCACGGTGGGTGCGCTGCTCAGTCCGAGGTTGGACGAGCAGGAGGGCCAAGCGCCCCAGCCTTGGGTGGCGAGGACCTTCTCGGCGACAACGATCTGCTGTTCGCGGCTGGCCTGGTTAGCGGTCGCGGCGTACTCGTCGCCTCCGTGCGCGTTCCAGGTGCTCGGCGAGAACTGCAACCCGCCCTGGAAACCGTTGCCGGTGTTGATACCCCAGTTGCCGCCTGCCTCGCACTGCGCGAGGCGATCCCAGTCGGAGTCCGGCGCCGCGGCGGCGTTGCCGGCAAGGGCTACACCCGCGGTGCCGATGATGGCGCCGGTGACGGCGACCTTGGCAACAGTGCGCCCGGTGGAGGTTGGCTTGCGATGGCGTCCACTCATATCGGGTTCTTCTGCCTCTCCTACGCACCTGCAAGTGGCCCGGACTGAGAGGTCGTCCGTCCGCCCTCACCCCTACTTCCGTCGGGGTCCGGTACCCGCGGGGTGAGGCTTGGTGCGGCGGGCCGGTGGTTGCCGGGTGTCCCGGCTGGGTAAGACGGTACGACGATCGCCGCGAAAAATCACTATTTGGTAACCGGCGTGTGCGGATGGGTCTCGGTGCGGTCTCGGTATGTCCCCCAATGCTTTCGCGCAGCTGGGAAGTGGTGCGAACCGGCCGATAGAGGGCCGTCACCACTCCGTGACCTCCCCGTTATGTGACGAGGATCACACTGATGATTCGGTAACGATCGGCTCGGGTAACCGGGTTCGCGTCAGCGGGAACGGCGACCGGACCACAGCGCGTACCCCACGCCGACCAGGAATCCGAGCGGCGCGAGCATGGCGATCAGGTATAGCCAGAGCCCCGGCGCGGCATCGCTGAGTATCGGCGTCAGAAATATCGCGACAATCGCCAGCAAGCCGATCGCGAAAAGGCCGAGTGCGAGGTGCAACAGCCGATCGCTCGAGCGGCGCGGAGACCCGCTCGGAGGCGGTGGCGCGGAAGGGTTCGTCACTCGAAGACCGTAAAACTGATGTGCTTGCGTTATTGGCACCGGGGTAGACTCGATGCCTATCGCGTCCTGCATGCTGTGGGGCGCGTTCTTTTCGCAAACTGACAGGACCTCTCTCGCGATGTTTCGCGCGGTGGGTCCCGGGCAGACGGGTGTGCTCGGCCCGATGGGGGCCGAGTTTCGATGACGAACGGGTGATGGCAGTGCCGACCGGCAGGGTTAAGTGGTACGACGTCGAAAAGGGCTTCGGCTTCCTTTCCCAGGACGAGGGTGAGGACGTCTACGTTCGTTCCTCAGCGCTGCCCGAGGGCATCGAATCGCTCAAGCCTGGCCAGCGTGTCGAATTCGGCATGGCCGCAGGCCGTCGCGGGCCGCAGGCGCTGAGCCTGAAGGTGCTCGAGGCGCCGCCGTCGGTCCGTCAGGGCCAGGAGCGCGAGCGTGGCGCACACCGGGAGCCTGTCGTCCGTAAGCACACGCCGGACGAACTGCACGGGATGGTCGAGGACATGATCACCCTGCTCGAGGCCAAGGTGCAGCCGGACCTGCGCAAGGGCAAGTACCCGGATCGCAAGACCGCGCAACGCATTTCCGAGGTCGTCCGCGCTGTCGCGCGCGAGCTGGATCACTGAGCGGGCCGGCTCGCCGGGCCGCGAATGCGCCCGGCGAGTCGGCCACCTCGCGAAACCGGTGATGGCACAGGGGGTCCCGCGTAGGGTTCCTACGCGGTGCTGATCGACCAGGCGGCGTGCGGGAGGTAGAACTCTTGGCCCGTCTCGTCTTTGGCGAGGATGGGCAGTTGCATCTCGACGCCGATCAGGCGCAGGTCCGGCTCCGGCTTCGAGTCGATGGTCAGGTTGAGCGCACCCTTGGGGTAGTCGTTGCGGCTGACGATCCGGTCCACTGTGTCGCCGTTGGGCAGCGCGTAGACCAGTCGGGCGATCCACGGCGCATCCGCGATCTTCGTGGGCAGCGACATCTGCAGCGGATACCCCGCGGGCACCTCCAGGTGGAATGTCTTGCCGGTCTGGCAATCCGGCGTCGACTCACCACAAGGCAGTCGGGAGAAGATCGAGCCCACGTCAGCGTTGCCGCCGCGCTCCGGCAGGATTCGGCAGTCCTGCATCAGTGGTGTGCAATAGCCGTACGGCCGCACCGTGATGGCGGTGCCGTGCGCGTAGGCGGTGATCTCCGGCTCGCTCTCGGGGGCGTTGCGGATCAGTACCGCGAGGACGCCGACGAAGGCGACGACGAACACCAGTGCGGCGGCTGTGCCGAGCGCGATGAGGGTGCGGGTCCCTGGCTTGCTCACGACTGCGCCTCGCCGGCGTAGGGCTCCGTTCTGAGCGGAGCTGTGTTCGTGGCTAGCTCGCTGCGCTCGTTCACGATTGTGCCTCGCTGACGCTCGGCTCCGTCGTGAACGGGGCCGCTGTGTTTGTGGGCTCGCTGCGCTCGCTCACTAGATGGGATCTCCTATCCCTCGTTGGATGCGTTGGGTGTCGCCACCGCGTTGCCTGCCTGCCTCGGGAGCATGCGGCCGAGCGTGTGCAATTTCCTGCTCGGCATGCTGTGGCCGGTTGCCGCCCAGACCTGGTAGCAGGGAGTGACCTCGAAAGCTGACGAAGGTCTGGACCAGTCCGACGACGAGTATCGCCGACACCACCGCGAAACCCTTCCAATAGTCGGTCGGCAGCAGCACACCGGCCGCGCCGCCGACCACCCAGCTGAGCTGCAGCACGGTCTCCGACCGGCCGAAGCCGGAGGCGATCGACTCCGGCGGCAGGTCGTCCTGGATCGAGGCGTCGAGCGAGACCTTCGCCAGCGCGCTCGCCCCGGCCGCGACCAGTGTCGCCGCCGCCGCGCCGAGCAGGTTGTTCGCGAACACCGCGAACAGCGCGATGAGGGTGCACGCCGCGGTGCAGCCGACCACGATCAGGGAGGGCTTGCCGAGTTTGAGGCGAGCGCCGGTGGCGTTGCCGGTGAAGTTGCCGATGGCCGCGGCGACGCCGACCACACCGAGCATGGCCGCCTGCTGGACGCCACCGTGCTCGGTCGCCTTGGCGACGAAGGCGACATAGAAGGTCAGGAATCCGGTCAGCACGCGGATGGCGCTGTTGCCCCACAGCCCGGTGACGACCGATCGGCCGAGCGGCTGCCTGCGCTTGCGCGGCGGGACGGTGGCTTCCTTGGCCGGATCGAGCACTTCGGTGTTGGCGTGGTAGCTGAGAGTCGCGGGGACCTCGCCCTCGGTGACTTCGACCCAGCGCGGAATGCGCAGGCTCAGATAGGCGCCCGCGACGGCGATCGCGGTGGCGAAAATCAGTGCGCCCGTTGAGCTCGCTATCGCGGCGGCGAGTGCGGCGATAGCGCCCGCGCCGATGGTGCCGCCGACCAGACCGAAGACGGTGAGCCGAGAGTTGGTGCGCACCAGATCGATATCCGGCGGCAGCACGCGTGGCGTCACCGCGCTCTTGAGCACCGAGAACGATTTGCTTCCGACCATCATGCACAGGGCGAGCGGATAGAGCGCCCAGGTGTCGAAGGCCACGATCAGCGCCACAGTCACCACTGCGCGCAGAGCGAACGAGGTGGCGAGCGCGAGCCTGCGGCCGCGCTGCAGGCGGTCGAGCAGCGGTCCGATGAGCGGTGCGATCACCGCGAACGGCGCGATGGTGATCAGCAGGTACAGCGCGACCTTCGACTTGCTCTCCGCGCTCGCGCTTGCGAAGAACAGCGTGTTGGCAAGGGCGACCGCGATGGCGGCGTCGAGGGCGAAGTTCGCCATCGTGGCGTAGGTCAGCGCGGTGAGGCCCGACTTGTCCGCGCCGTCGGCCTTCGCCGCGCGCTGGAAGGAGGCGATACCGCGCATGGTCAGCTCTTGGCCGCGCATCGCGGCGACCCTGGTGACGGTTAGCTTGCGGGGTTGGCGTTGCTCGCCGGGCTCGTTCGCGGCGTTGTTCTCCGCCGGCTCGGCGTACTCGCCGGGTTCTGGTGGCTGCGGCGGTTGTTTGCGCATGTCGGGGGCGGATCGATCGTGCGAACTCGGCATGCGGCGGGTGTCGGACTCCGCGGGGTCGGCCGGTTCGGGCCGGGTTTCGGGTAGTCGCCGGGTGTCGAATTCGGGCGGCCGCCCCGCGGGTGGCGGTTGACGGCGGCCGTGCTCGGGGTCGAGCGGCGGCAGCGGCCGCCGCGGCGAAGGTGCGTTGGGCGGCGGATATCGGTCGAAACCGGGGTGCCGTTGTATCGGCGGGGCCTCCTCACCTTCCCGCGGACCATGGTCAGGGCCGGAGGGATCGCGGGGAGTATTCACGCATCAATTCTGACTCATCCGTCTCTTCGCGTCTCAGGCCGGACGTCCGGTGTGGGAAGTGTGTTGCCGGGCAGGCGGCCCAATGCTCGGCGGATTTCCTGGCGTCCCCGGCGCGTCGCCCGCGTACTCACGAAACCAGTCGTTGCGTGGCAACATGATTGGGAGCCCGCCGTGTTCAGGCGGGCACAAATCGGACCTCGAACATGGTCGGCCAATACTTGCCGGTGAGCAGGAAGCGGTCGGTGCCGGGGATGTGGGCGATTCCGTTGAGCACGCCGGTGGAGGCGCGGGCGGTGGGTGCGAGCAGGCCGCTGGCATCGATATCGGCGAGTACCCGGCCGGTGTCGGGATCGATGCGCAGGATCGTGTCGGTGGGGTAGTCGTTGGCGTACACCGAACCGTCGGCGGCGCAATCGAGTTCGTTCAGGTGTGTGTTGCGGCGGCCGGTGAGGGTGACAGTGCCGGTCGGCGCGAAGGTGACCGGGTCGCGAAAGGTGAGTGTGCCGGTGCCGTCGCTCATCACCAGCCTGCCCGCGCGGGTGCAGATGCCCCAGCCCTCGCCGTCGTAGGCGACGCGGCCGCGTTCGGCCAGTGTCCGCGGGTCTCTGGCGAAGGCGACCCGGTCCTTCCAGGTGATCTGCCAGAGGATGCTCCCGGCCGGCGTCACGCCCTCGCCGAAGTACGGTGCGGGCAGATCGACGCGCGCCAGTTCGGCCCCGGTGGTCAGATCGGTCGCGCGGATATTCGACGCGCCCGGCTTGCCCGTGCCTTCGTAGAGCACGTTGCCGTCGATGTCGAGGCCCTGGGTGAACGCCGACGGATCGTGCGGACGGGTGCCGATGACCTCGAATTTCATCCGTTGCGGTTGGTCGTCTGCGCTCCCGCAGCCGGTCGATGCGAGCAAGCTGACCAGTACTGTGACGGCCAACGAACGCCGATTGCGCTCCATACGGCAAAATGTAGGCCGTGAGCGCAGTTTCTGTTTCGGAGTCCGGCGTGTGGCCGATCCTGGCCGATGCCGTCGACGTGGCCCGTCGAGCGCTCGTGGAGTTGGAGCCCGCCGGGGTCGGCGCGCATTTGGGGGTGACCGCGGAGGACGAGAGTGCGGCGACGCACCGCTTCGAAGCCACCCTGCCCGGCTACCGCGGCTGGCAGTGGGCCGTCGTCGTCGCGGCCGCACCCGGTGCGACCTACGCCACGGTCAGCGAGTCGGCCTTGCTGCCCGGCCCGGACGCATTGGTCGCGCCCGATTTCGTGCCGTGGGAGCAGCGGGTTCGGCCCGGCGATCTGGCGCCGGGCGATCTGCTCGCTCCGCTGTCCAACGACCCCCGGCTGGTGCCGGGGTACGTCGCCAACGGCGACCCAGCCGTCGACGAGGTCGCCCGCGACATCGGCCTCGGCCGCCCCAGGGTGCTGAGCCTCGAGGGCCGGGAGGACGCGGCCGAGCGCTGGTACGCCGAGTTCGGCCCCGACACCGAGATGGCCAAGGCGGCCCCGTCCACCTGCGGCCTCTGCGGCTTCTACCTGCCACTGGCAGGCGCCATGCGCGCCGCCTTCGGCGTGTGTGGCAATGCGATGGGCGCCGACGGCCGAGTGGTGCACGTCGAATACGGCTGCGGCGCGCACTCCGACACCGTCGTCCCCACCGGCGGCGGCTCTCCGCTCTACGAGGCCTACGACGACGCGGCGTTCGACGTGATCACCTCGGATGCCCCACGCACGCCGACATCGGAGTCGGCGCAGTCCACAGCCGCGACGGATACCGAGCCATCGACTACTGAGGCCGATTCGAGCGCCATCACAGCCGCAACCGCGGCGGAATCCGACACAGCGATCGATTCGGCCGGTGCCGAGGTCGATTCGACTGTGGGCGCGGCGGGTGATGTTCCGGCTGGGCCGAGCACGGTGGGCGGGTCGGATGCTGCCGTCCCGGCGCCTGCCGAGGTCGAGCCGACTGCCGAGGCGGCGTCGAGTGCCGACTTGGCTGGTGGTGTCGTGGCTGGGCCGAGCACGGTGACCGAGTCCGAGGCTGTTCCGGCTGGCTCGACTGCTGCTGCCGAGGCGGAATCCAGCGGCGAGCCGGCTTCGAGCGCCGCTTCGGATTCGACTGCGGAGCAGTCGCTGAGCGTGGAGCCTGTCGAGGCCGCGGGTAACGCGGATGAGCCGGGTGTCGAACGGCCGGGGCCCGAATCATCGGCACGGAGCTGATCGCCGCGGCCGAGGCGTCCGATCCGTTCGGCACCTCGGCGTTGCGCGGCGCGGTCCTCGCCGCGTGGCGCGATTCGCCGACCCGGCTGCGCGAGGATGCCGCCACCGAGGCGGACCTGGTGCGGGCGGGGTATCGGGATCGACTGCTGACGGAGTTGGCGCAGAATGCCGCCGATGCCGCGGCGAAGGCGGGCGTGCCGGGCCGCCTGGTCGTCCGGTTCGACGGGCACACCCTGTGCATCTCGAATAGCGGTGCGCCACTGGATATTTCCGGTGTGCACGCGCTGACCGCACTGCGCGCCTCCGCGAAGGCGAATCCGGCCGCAAGTGTCGGCCGGTTCGGCGTCGGCTTCACCGCGGTGCTGTCGGTGAGCGAGGACATCGAGGTGCGCTCGACCACGGGCTCGCTGCGCTTCTCGCGCGAGAACACCTGGAACGCATTGCGCGACAACGCAATCGACGTGCCGGACACGGGCGGCGATTTCGCCCCGCCGGTGCTGCGTCTCGCCTGGCCGAGCCCCGCCGCCCCCACCGACGGCGACACCGAAGTGGTGCTGCGCCTGCGCGACGATATCGATCACGATGCGCTGCTCGCCGGGATGCGCGCCGAAGCCGTCGACCTGCTGCTGGAACTGCCCGCCCTGCACAGCATCCGAATCGGTGATGATGAGCTGACCGCCACGATCACGGATCTCGGCGCCACCGACCCGGAGCGGACCGGCTTGCGTGAGCTGCGCATCGCCGGCCAGGACCGCGACCAGATCTGGTGGGAGTACCGGACTCGCCGCGCCCGCTGGCTGCTTCCGGTTCGCGACGGCCGACCGGTGACCACTACCCCGGATGTCCTCCGAGCCCCCACCCGATCCGACGAGGAGCTGTCGCTACCGGCGCTCCTGATCGCCGACATCCCCATGCAGCCAGACCGCCGCCGCCTGCTCCCCGGCGCCCATGTCACCGAACTGGCAACGGGATACAGCGATTTCGCCGGTGCCCTCCCGCTCCGTGACCGCCTCATCCTGGTTCCGGTACCCGGCTTCGCACGCAGCGAGCCCGACGCCCTGCTCCGCGAAGCACTGATCCGCGAACTCCAGACCCACCCCTGGCTCCCGGTGGTAACCGGCCTCTCCGATGCGCCCTCGGCCGCCATCGGTGACGTGGATTCGCTGTGGGCCGAGCCCTTCTCGGAAAGCGCCGCCACTCGACTCGAGTCCGCCGTTGACAGTGCCCCGCCCCGCCCCGGTGCTGCCTCGGCCGACGAAGAATTCAGTGCTGCACCGGAGTCGGCCGACGACACGCCCCCGACCGCCGCGTCGCTGAGCGCCGTCGATCGCGCTGGTGCCACGACAGGTGGCCGAGGCGGCGTGGATTCGCCGTTGGGCGGGGAAGTGTCGGCGTCCGATCGTGTGTCGGCGGGTGTGGCAAGCCCCGCCGAGGTGTCTGGTTCGGCTGCTGGCGGCCGAGACGACGTGGCATCACCAGTGAGTCCAGGATTGCTCGATGAGGGCGCTGCTGTCGCCGAGGGCCTGGGAATTGCGGGGGGCCGGGCACTGTCGGGGCCCGCGGTGGGGACGGCTGTGCCGACTCGGGCGAGCGTGTTCGCCGGGCTCACGGCGGAGCTGGCCGGGCTGATCGATGATGTGGTCGGGCCGTTGGTGATTCCGGAGTTGTCCGGGCGTGCGCACAGTGAGGCGCTCGGTGTGCTGGATGTGCATCGATTGGGGCTGGCTCGGCTCGCCGAGTTGTCGGGTGGGTTGGAGCGGTCGCCGCAGTGGTGGTGTTCGCTGTATGCGGCGCTGGAGCCGTTTGTCGTCGATCCGCTGGCCGCCGAGGAGTTGGGGGCGCTTGCGGTGCCGCTGGCCGATGGGCGGCTCGTGACCGGGCCGCGCACAGTGGTTTTGGACGATCGGCTCGCCGACCCCATTCCGGTGCACTGGGCGCGGCTCGTGCATCCGGAGGCGGCGCATCCACTGCTGGCTCGGTTGGGAGCGCGTACCGCCACCGCCGAGGACTTGCTGAGTGATCCGGGGCTGCGCGCCGAGCTGGAGGATCAGCCCGGCGATCCGGATACCGCGGACGCGGTGCTTCGGCTCGCGGTCACTGCCGATCCGCTCGCCTTGCCTTCCTGGCTCGGGTTGCTCGAATTGCCGGATAGCTCAGGGGAATTGCTGCCCGCCGATGAGCTGCTGCTGCCGGGTGCTCCACTGCGTGAGTTGTTGATCGAGGATTCGCCGTTCGGGACCGCGGCCGAGGATCTGGTCGAGGGCTACGGCGCGGAGGCGCTGCGAGCTGTCGGCGTCGGCTGGGACTTCAGCATTGTCGTCGAGGCGGATCCGACCGGCCCAGACCATCATCTGGACGACGAGGAACACTGGTGGTCGGGCCTGCCGGAGGATCCGCCGGAGCTGGCCGCCGTCCGCGACCTGGACCTGGTGGCCGAGACCGCCTGGCCGCAGGCGCTGCGGCAGTTGGCTTCCGGTGATCGCACCCGACGGCTGCTCGCCGATCCCGACGGCTACACCGCATGGTGGCTGCGCAGGCACGCCCGCGTGGATGGCACGGTGCTCGGATTGCTCCGGCACCCCGCCGACACCGAATTCACCGGCCTGCTCACCGAATTCGCCGCTCCCGGCCTCCGCCCCCAGGACATCGACGCCTTGCGCGCAGTCCTGGCCGACCCCGACGCCATCACCCCGGATCTGGCCGCCGCCCTCCTGGCGGCCCTCGCTGATCCGGCGAAAACTCCTGCACCCGAAGTTATTTCGCGGACCCACGCACGATTGGCCGCTGCGGTGGCGGCAGGCCGTCTCGACCTGGCCGACCTCGATTTGCCCGATCGCGTGCGCGCATTGTCCGGCGCGGTGGTCGACCCCAGCGCGGCGTTCGTGCTCGACCAGCCGTGGTTCGGCCTCGCCCTGCCGCCGCAAAGCCTTGTCGTCGGCGATGTCGATACGGCCCGTGCCTTGGCGACCTTGCTCGATCTGCCGCTTGTCTCCGAGGCCGTCACCGCCGAAGTGCTCGGCGCCGGCCGCCGGACAACGTGGTCGGCCGAACCGCTCGGTGTGGTTCTGCGCCAACTCTTCACACTCGCACCGCAGCAAGGCGAGCTGGTGGTGCACGACGACCTTCGGATACGTCTGCGCGGCGCCGCGACCGCCACGGTCGCCGTTCCGTGGTGGCGGGAGGGCACAACCACGCATGTGCGCATGCCGCAAGCGCGGGACTGATTGTTCGTCGGTCGGACCGTAGCTCGCCGCGGGCGGGATATCCGCTGCCGCCCGGCGCGCTACGGCAGCTCGCCTATTCCGCGTAGTTCGACACCATCTCACTGAGCAGGTCCAGCTGCCCGCGAACGCTCTCACTGTCGTTGTCCACCAGCCAGCGCAACACGATCCCGTCGATCACACTGAGGGTGAACCGGCTCAGGTCGTGCACCGGCATCGTGAACCGGCTTCCGGTCGCATCGCGCGCGTGATCGAGGATGTCGGCGACGGTGGAGTCGTTGAATGCGTACTGTTCGCGCGCAATCGCGAGTTTCGCCGGTGTTTGTTCGCCCTCGCGAAGTGCGTAAGTCGTCGTTTCGTAAGTGAGTAGCTGTCGTTCCGGTGTGGCTTCAATGTTCAGCCACATCAGTTCGAGTCCGGCGCGCACCAATTTCTGAAGCGCTTCTTTTCCACTTCCGACGTCTTGCCAAACTGTTTCATTGGCGTCGACAGAATCGCGTAATTCCATCGACAACGCTTTGACCAGCTCGGTCATCAGCGCGTCCTTGTTTTCGAAACAGTAATGCACCACACCGAGCGAAACGCCTGCCGCCTGAGCCACATCGCGCGTGGTCACGCCCGCCACGCCTTTTTTCTCGGCAAGGCCGATGGCTGCCTCGATAAGGTGGGCCCTTCGTTCTTCGACGCTCAATCGGGAGGACACCTCTGGGAGTTAAGCGTTCAAGATGCGTGCAGTCAATTCGCGCGGCGAAAAATCTCGACTGGACGAGCGTCCAGTTGTGTGGTTCGCTGCAGAGCGGGATCGAAGGGAGACGCGTATGCCGGTGTCACGAAGGACGGTTTTGGCCCGAACTGTGGCGGGTTCGGCCACGGTGGCTACCGCGGCAGCAGTGGCCACCCTGCCGGGCGTAACTACGGCATTGAGTGCGTCCGCCGCGGCGGCACCGGGGTCCGGCGGATACCTCATCGGCATCGGCATTTCCGATATCACGGGTCCGGCCGCCGAATGCGGAATGATGGGCTACTCGCAGTTCGAGCAGCAGACCGCGGGCATCCACCTGCGCCCGCGCGCCCGCGCGTTCATCATCGCCGCCGCCGAGCGGCGAATCGTGTTCGCGGTCGCGGAGAACGGCATGATCTTCCAGTCCGTGCACCGCGGCGTCCTGCTCGAGCTCGCTCGACGCTTCGGCGACCTCTACACCGAGCAGAATGTGTTGCTCACCTCGACGCACTCGCACGCGACCTGCGGCGGCTCCAGCAACGATTACGCATACAACCTGTCGATCCTCGGTTTTCAGCAGCAGGTCTACGACGCCGAAGTGCACGGCATCGTGGAGGCGATCGCCGCCGCGCACGCGGATCTCGGTCCTGGCTCGCTCGCGCTCGGCCGTGGCGAACTGCACGACGCCAGTGTCAACCGGTCCCGCGTCGCCTTCGACCGCAACCCTGATGCGGACAAACAGTATTTCCCGCAGGCCATCGATCCGGCGGTCACCGCGCTGTCGATCGTCAAGGGTGGCAGACAGGTCGGCGCCATCACCTGGTTCGCGACTCACAACACCTCGATGACCAACCAGAACCGGTTGATCAGCGCGGATAACAAGGGCTACGCGTCTTTCTCGTTCGAGCACATCGAACACGGCGTCCGATACCTCGACGGCGCTGCCGATTTCATCGCCGCCTTCGCCCAGACCAACGCGGGCGACATGTCGCCGAACCTGAACCTGAGCCCGGGCTCCGGCCCCACCGAGGACGAGTTCGAGAACACCCGCATCCTCGGTGAGCGGCAGTACCACGCGGCGAAAGCCGCACTCGCCGAGGCGAAGTCGCTGGCCGGACCGGTCGACTCGATGCTCTGTTATATCGACCTCGCAGACATCGCCGTCGACGGTCGCTTCACTCCGGATGGACTGCCGCGCCACACCGCCCCCGCCGCCGCGGGCGTTTCGCTCATCGCGGGCAGCACCGAGGACGGCCCCGGTTTGCCGGGGATTCCCATTCCGGAGGGTGTGCGCAACCCGCTCATCGACGCGCTCGGCAACCCCAACGTCCCGGCGCCGGCGTGGCTCGAGGATGCCCAGGCGCCCAAGGCGATCGTCGCGCCGCTCGGCCTGCTGCCGCCGGTGCCGTGGGTGCCGAGCGTGGTGCCCATCCAGATCGTCCGCATCGGTGAGCTCTACCTGGCGGGTGGCGGCGGAGAATTCACCATCGTCTCAGGTCTGCGGATTCGCCGCGCGGTGGCGGCGGCCCTCGGCGTCTCGCTGGAGCAGGTGCTCATGCAGGGTTACGCGAATGCCTACCACGAATATGTCACCACCCCAGAGGAATACGACTCCCAGCAGTACGAGGGCGGGTCAACCCTGTTCGGGCGCTATACCCTGAGTGCCTATCTGCAGGAATTCACCCGGCTGGCAACGGCTTTCGCCGCACGTCAGCAGGTTCCCCGCGGTCCGGCCCCGCGTGACGTGTCCGCTATGCAGCCGAATTTCCAGCCCGCGCCGGGCCCCGACGCCACGCCGCCCGGCCGCACCTTCGGTGACGTGCTGGTCCAGCCCGCCGCGACCGCGGCCCGCGGCGCCGGAGTCGCCGCCGAATTCGTTTCCGCACACCCGAAGCACAATCCACGCCGCAACGGCACCTTCCTGGAAGTGCAGCGGCGCAACAGTTCCGGCGAGTGGGTGCGCGTCGCCAACGAGGGCGAGTGGGCAGTGCGCTTCTACTGGAGCAAGCGCGGTTCCGCCGCCTCCGTGGCCCGCTTCACCTGGGACGTCCCGTCCGATGCGACGCCGGGCCGATACCGCCTGCAGCACTACGCGGACAGCCTGAGCCCGAACGGCACACTGCACCCGTTCACCGGCACCACCGACGAATTCGACGTGGTCTGACGCTAGAGGCCGGTTTGCGCGCCTTTGTCGCCGCGCCGCGCGCCACGGCGCTGGATCGCGAAGATCGTGTACCCGAGCAGACCGACGGCCAGCCCCATGAGACACACCGGGCGGGCCGACTCCCAACGCTCGCCACTGGCCCACACCACCACCGTGGCGATCAGCCACAGCGCGCTGCCAACGGCGAGTACCGGCCGTGGATCGGTGAGCCGCTGCGGGATCTCGGGCACTTTCTGCGTCACCGCCCCAGGGTAGCTGCGAGAACAGTCGTCCCGCAGCCAACAGGTCCCGTATCGTTTGCCACTGTGACGACGCCATCGGATGTTCGAGCTCTCGCTGGTGAGCTGTCGCTTGCGGTGGTGCGTTTGACGCGACATCTGCGGGGGCGGCGCGCCGATGCGCAAATTTCGCTGACCCAGCTGTCCGCGCTGGCCACTCTGCACCGGGACGGCGCGATGACGCCGGGCGCTCTCGCGGCCAAGGAGCGCGTGCAGCCGCCGTCGATGACGCGGGTGATCGCCTCACTGTCGGACCTGGAGTTGGTCGAGCGCAAGCCGCACCCGACCGACGGCAGGCAGATTATCGTCTCGCTGTCGGATGCGGGCCGTGCGTTGATCGCCGATGAGACCAGTGCCCGCGAGGCCTGGATGACCGAGCAGCTTTCCACCCTGACCGACGAGCAGCTGGTCGTTTTGACCAGGGCCGTCGCCATCATGAAGCAACTCGTCACCGAGTCCGAATAACCCCGGGCAGCGACCCCCTGCTATCCGGCGTTGCTGGAGCTATCGTGCGCCGAAGGGCTGGTCGCTGTCGACGATCTCGCGGCCGAGTGGGAACAGCGACAGCGGGATCAGCTTGATATTCGCCCATCCGAACGGGATTCCGATAATCGAGATGAACAGCGGGATGCTGGTGAGCAGGTGGCCGAGCGCGAGCCACCAGCCCGCCACGACGAACCAGATGATGTTGCCGAGCAGCGAACCCGCGCCCGCGCCAGGCTTCTCCACGGTGGTCCGCCCGAACGGCCACAGCGCGTAGGCCGCGATCCGGAACGACGCGATGCCCCACGGGATCGTGATGATCAGGATGCAGCAGATGATGCCGGCGAGGATGTAGCCCAGTGCCATCCAGAACCCGACGAACACCAGCCAGAGCACGTTGAGGATGAGCTGAATCGGCTTCATGTGCTCCAGCATGCCAGCAGACCGGCAATTCGGGCATCACTCCTGGGGACTACATCGTCTCGGGGACAGACCCTGATGCGGGATCAGGTTGACCCGTCTACCAGCGCCGATACGGCTGCACGCGCCGGCAGCGGCCATGATCCCGGAACCGGTGCCCAAGGTGTCGGGACGAGGTGTCAGAAGAACCAGCCGAGAACCGCGTCGCGCTCGGCCCCGAACGCTTCGTCGAGCGCGCGTACCTGCCCGGAATCCTTGGCGTGCAACCGGTTCGCGGCGGCGAACACCCGCGCCGGATACGCGCCGAGGTACATGCTGCCGAGCACGTCGATGCCGAGTTCGATGTCGGCGGTACGGGTGGTCGGCGCACAGTCGGCGACACCGTCGCGTACCCGCAGTGCGAAGACACCGCCCGCGTTCCGGAACGGGTCGGTCACTGCGAGTACGACATCCAGGTCGCGCGGATACGAGCGCGCGCCGAGCGCGGCCGGGACATCCATGAGCCGCAACCAGAGTCCGTCGTAGCGGTTGTCGGTCCGCACCTGTCTCGGATCGGTCAGCAGGTAGGGGAGCGGGTCGTTGTCGGGGAGTTCGGCCTCGATCCTGGTGACGAGATCCAGTCCGCAGAGCGTCCGCCACAGTGCGGCATGGGCTTCGGCGGTCACCGTCCGGATCTCGACCACACTGGCGGTTTTGACGGAGTCCCGGTAGTGGTACCGGTACAACACGTAGCCGTCCTGGTGCAGGAGCGCGTAAAGATCGGTGCCGCCGTCCCGGAAACGCTCGGGGTCGAGGAAGGTGGCCTCCCAGCGTGCATCGGGTCGCACTTGCGCGCCGGGGGTCAGCCTGCGCCACCGGTCGTAGATCGCCCGCACCCGTTCGGTCGACTCGGCGAGTATCGCCAGTTCCACGCCGCCGGGATTCGGTGCGGAAGGCCGGAACTCGGCGAAGCGCCGATCGATGTGCACGGCGTTTTCCCGGATCGCGGGCCCGTATCCGAACCGTCCGTAGATGCCGCCCTGGCTCGCGGTGAAGATCGTCAACGGCGGCCCGGCCGCCTCGATCCGTCGATGCTGTTCGGCGTACATCGCGCGCAGAATCCCGCGCCGTCGATGCGTGGGCGCCACGGCGACCCCGGCGATTCCGCAGGCCGCGACGGTCCGCTCGCCCGGCACCGTCAACGTCATCTCCGTTGACTCCACATGCCCGACCACCCGGTCGCCGTCCACCGCGACAATCGCGTTCTCCGGCGGAAACAGCCGCCGATACGGCTCCCGCAACGCCTCGTCGGGTCGCATCCCGAAGGCCGTCTGGACCACGAGCCCGATCCCGGCCGCATCGTCCTCGGTAGCCGATCGAATGGTGATACCGGGTATCAGCGTCATACCTGGACGATCCCACGGACCCGCGCCCGCTCGCACCCAATTTTCCGCCGGTGTGCCGCTCCGGCCGCCGTCCGCGTTGGATCTGCCGGTCGAAGCGGGCGGGCACCGGTGTCGATGTCGGCGGTGCGGCCCGGCAGGATGTGTTCTTGTGGCCGAAGTGATCGATATCGACGACCCCGCCGATCCGCGGGTCGATGACTTTCGCGACCTCAAGTCCGCTGATCGGCGGCCCGACCTGCCTGGGCGCAAGGGGCTGGTCATCGCGGAGGGGGTCGTCGTGGTGCAACGGATGCTCGGCTCGCGGTTCCGGCCGAGTGCGTTGCTCGGGGTGGATAAGCGGCGCGACGAGCTCGCGGCCGATCTCGCCGGTGTCGACGTGCCGTATTACCGGGCGAGTGCCGAGGTGATGGCGCAGGTGGTGGGGTTTCACCTCAATCGCGGGGTGCTCGCCGTGGCCCAGCGTCCCGCCGAACTGACCGTGGGCGAGGCGCTCGACGGGGCGCGGACGGTGGCGGTGCTGGAAGGCGTCAACGATCACGAGAACCTCGGATCGATGTTCCGGAACGCGGCGGGGTTGGGGGCCGAGGCGATTCTGTTCGGGGACCGATGCGCCGATCCGCTGTATCGGCGGGCCGTGCGGGTGTCGATGGGCCATGTGCTCCGAGTGCCGTTCGCGCAACTCCCGCACTGGCCAGGCGGACTGGATATGCTGCGAGACAAGGGATTCCAGATCATCGCGCTGACGCCTGATCCGGCTGCGATGAATCTGGCGACGGCGATGACGGGGGAGCGGGTGGCCTTGCTTTTGGGTGCGGAGGGACCCGGGTTGACCGAGGAGGCCATGCAGGCCACCGATATCCGCGCCAGAATTCCGATGTCGCCGGGCACCGACTCGTTGAATGTCGCTACCGCGGCGGCAATGGCGTTCTATGAACGGGTGCGGACATCGTGAACGAGGGATGGTCGTGAACTACCTGCCGAACGGGGCGTACCGGCCCTATCCGCCCTACCAGGACCCGACGCCGTGGGCCGCCGGGGTCACCGTCGCCGTCATGGTGGGATTGCTGACGGCGGTCGCGGTGTACGCGTTCGGTGACGCGTTGGCGCAAGTGCATCCGATACTCGCGGTGGTGGTGAACCTCGTCGCGGCCGGCGGGGCCGCACCGACGGCCTGGCGCTGGCGCTACGCTCCGGTGACCCGTTGGGTGCTCGCCGGTGGTGCGGCCGGTGTGCTGCTCGGCTGGCTGGCGCTGCTGTTCGGCGGGTTGGCGGCATAAGGCGCGCCGGCCCGGCCCGCGCTCGTCGGTACGCGGGCTCGACCGGACTGCGATCAGATGGCGGCGTTGCCGGTCAGGAGACCCGGTCCCGGCCGCGCAGCCAACTGAAAAGGCCGCGTCTGCGTTTCGCGTCGATGTCTGTCTCCTCGTCCCTGGGCACCAGGGTCGCCGGGTCCGGTGCTTGGCCCTTCGGGTACAGGGTGAAACCGCACACCGAGATATCGCCGGGCATCAGCGCGCCGTCGGTCGCGGGCTCGCGGTAGTGGAATCCGAGCCACTGATGATTGGCGGCGTCGGCGAAGTCGGGTGGATCGAAAGGCAGCGTCTGCGGGTCGGGCAGGTCGCCGGGATACCACTGCACTGGATGATCGCCCGCCCAGTAGGGGCGCTCCCACACCAGCGGCAGGCCCTCGTCTTCGAGAATGTTGACCCGCGTCGAACTGAAGGCGCGCCGGAATTCGCCACGCTCCCAATGCGCGAACGCGCCCCAGCCGTGCGCGGCGTCGAACGCGACGAGATAGGTGTGATCGGAGGCCAGCGGCCGGACGAGTAGTTCGGGCAGCGCCGTCGGATGCACCAACGCCGCCTGCGTCGAACACACCACGGTGACACCGGGATAGCAGCCGATGTACACCTCGTCGACGTCGGGACCGGCGCAACCACCGAGTGTGCCGACCATGATCGGCAACACATCTCGGTCGGCGTGCAGCTGCTTGGCTAGGGCAAGTGCCGCATCCGGGTCCGGATCGTGGTTCGCGCGCAGTACCGCCAATGGATCGAGTGCGTCGACGTACCAGAGGGACGAAGCTTTGGACAGCATTTCCGGCACCTCCCGATGGTTGCACGAAACAGCTCCGCGAACTTCGAGCAACTCTCGGTGATCTTGACAACGTGCTGTCACCTCGAACCGCCCAACGCCGACAAAACCACTCGACGGCACACCGGAAATCTACCCGTACTTGACCGCGAAGGGCGCAGCTTCCGGCCGCGAACACGCCAGCGGCCCAAGAAATCCACGATCGAGGCGTCCCAGCAACCTCAGTATCGCCGCTGGCAAACATTTGCCGGGCGGTCGAATGCCCATACCGAACGGCGGTGAAAAGGGTTAGGTGACCAGATGACTCAGTGGCCGGAGCTACGGACGCCGAGCAGCACGTCCTCCCAGGACGGCATCGGAGCCTTACCGCGCTTGGTCCGATTGGACTTCGCGGGGGCGGCCTTGCCGTTGCTGGGTTTGGCGGGCTCCTCGGTGGAGGCCGCCGGAGCCTTCGGAGCAGCCGGAGCCTTCGGCGCGGCGGGCTCGGCCGGGACGGCGCCCGCTCTCGGTGCCGGCGTCGCGGTAGTCGAAGCACCCGCGGCGGGTGCCGTGCTGGTTCCCGCCGTTACGGCAGGCGCGGTACCGCTCGCGGCCGGAATAGCGTTGGTGCTCGCGGCTGCCGGGATAGCGGTGCTGCTGCCACCCGCGACGACGGAACGCTGCTCGTAGTACTCGTCCAGCATCGGCTGGTTCTGCCGGGGCGCGGTCCGCGCGGCCGGGGCCGCTTCCCGAGCCGGACGAGCTTCGGCGGGGCGAGTTTCGGCCGGCCTGGTCTCCACCGGAACCTCGGGCGCGGCAGGCGCCTCGATCTCGGCCTGCGGCGGGAGAATCGTGGCAAGCCCGCGTAGCGCGCGGCCGAAATCGGGATCGATCAGATCGGAAGCGGGATCGTCGAGGGGCGACACCGAACCACCGTGGGCATCCGGCTGGTAGCGCCAGTGCGCCGTGATGTCGGAACGGCCGTTCTGCCACTGCAGTTGGGCGACCCAGAAACCCTTCTCGTCTTTCCAGGCATCCCATTCGACGCCCTCGATATTGTGCCCGCGCTCGGTGAAGGCGGCGGTGACGATATCGATGAGGGTTTCCACCGCGGGGCCGTCGGCGCGGACCGGATGCGCCTTCTGCGCGAGTTCGGCGGCGCGAGCGCGCTCCAGCAGCACGGGGTAGGCGAAACGCTCGACCCTGCTGGCCGGCATCCCGGACTCTTCGGTGACCTGTTCGACGGAGGCTCCGGCACGGATACGAGCTTGAATATCGCGAGGACGCATAGTTGCTTCCATTTCGATCTCAATCTGGCCGAATCGGGCAAGGTCTCCGCGGGCTGCGGCTCGAAGCTTGTCGTCGGCGGGCAGCCGGTACTTGTTGCCGGTCTCGGTGTCGATACACACGATGTGCGTGGAGTCGGGCGTCACCCCGATCACTCGAAGTTCACGCACCGTTACCTCCTTATCGCGTCGGCTCGCGACACCGCCCACTTTCCGAAACAGTAGTGCACTACTGATGATCTCGGGGCAAGACACGCGGCACGGAAATCGGGCAATAACCCGCTGTGCCCCGCTAATCTGCTCTGTTCGATTCGCGGCGCGTGCTGGTACGGCGTGTCGAGCGTGGCGTGTCTGTGTTTTTTTGGCTGTGTTTGATTGGCAGCGCCTGCGGCGCTGCGTGTTCGCGGCCCCCTTGGTCTCGCTTCGCTCGGAAGACATCATCGTGCCGAGGGGGTGTGTCTGTGGGGGTGTTGCGACTTGTTGTCTGTGCTTGCGGGTGTTCGGACTCGGGTTGGGGTCGCGAACTCTAGTGCTGGGTCTCGCTTCGCTCGAAGGACATCATCGTGCCTAGGGGGCGCGTATGTGGCGATCTTGCGACTTTGTTGTCTGCGCTTCGGCTGCTCGGGCGTGAGATGGCCGCGAACACTAGTGCTGGATGTTGCTGTCGGAAGACGTCATCGTGCCTGGTGGGCACGCCTGTGGGGATCTTGCGACTTTGTTGCTTGCGCTTCGGCTGCTCGGACGCGAGACCGGGCGAACTCTAGTGCTGGATCTGGCTTCACTCGGAAGGTGTCGTTGTGCCGAAGGGTGTGTCTGTGGGGTTGTCGCGACTTTGCTGGATGCGCCCCGGGTACTGGACCCGCTCGGCCACTGGGTGCGTGGTTGCGAACGGGTGTGAGCGGTCGCGAACGGCGTTGGTCGGACTGCTCTCCGTGGTTGGTGCTAGGCCAGCTTCTCTACGACGTAGTCGATGCTGCGGGTCAATTGGCTGACGTCTTCGGGGGAGATCGCCGGGAACATGCCGACGCGCAGCTGGTTGCGGCCGAGCTTGCGGTAGGGCTCGGTGTCGACGATTCCGTTGGCGCGCAGCACCTTCGCGACGGCGGCCGCGTCGACCGAGTCGGCGAAGTCGATGGTGCCGACGACCTGCGAACGGTGTGCCGGGTCGGTGACGTACGGCGTGGCGAACTCACTCGACTCGGCCCAGGAGTACAGGCGCGAGGACGAATCCAGGGTCCGCTTGACCGCCCAGTCCAGGCCGCCGTTGTTGTTGAGCCACTCGATCTGGTTGGCGAACAGGAGCAGGGTGCCGAGGGCTGGGGTGTTGTAGGTCTGGTCCTTGGTGCTGTTGTCGATCGCGATCGGCAGCGAAAGGAACTCGGGGGTCCACCGACCCGAGGCCTTGATCTCCTCGACACGGGCCAGCGCGGCGGGGCTCATCAGCGCGACCCACAGGCCGCCGTCGGAGGCGAAGCACTTCTGCGGTGCGAAGTAGTAGACGTCGGAGTCGGCGATATTCACCGGCAGACCGCCGGCGCCGGAGGTGGCGTCGATGGCGATGAGGGCGTGCTCCGAACCGGCCGGGCGCTGCACGGGGATCGCGACGCCGGTGGAGGTTTCGTTGTGGGCCCAGCCGATCAAGTCGACCGACGGGTCCGACACCGGCTCCGGGGCGCTGCCGGGCTCCGAGGAGACCACGATCGGATCGCCGATGAACGGGTTGCCCTTGGCCACCGTGGCGAACTTCGAGCTGAACTCACCGTTGGTCAGGTGCAGCGAACGCTCGCGGATCAGGCCGAACGCGGCGGCATCCCAGAACGCGGTGGTGCCGCCGTTGCCGAGCACGACCTCGTAGCCGTCGGGCAGCGCGAACAGCTCACGCAGTCCGCTGCGCACCCGCGCGACCACGTCTTTGACCGGTTTCTGCCGGTGACTGGTTCCGAACACCGAGGCGCCCACCTCGACCAGGGACTGCAACTGCTCCGGTCGCACCTTGGAGGGGCCACAGCCGAACCGTCCGTCGGCGGGCTTGAGATCGTCGGGAATCGTCGGGAACGCAGTGGTCATGGCACACAGGGTAGACGGTGGTATTGCTGTGTTGCTGACCACACTCCAGCTAACGTTGACGCCCATGAACATGGCGTCGGCTATCTCGGGGTGGCGATTGCGCAGTCGGCGGCCACGTAAGTTCGGACTACGCGCCGGATCGATGTCGGATGCGCAGCGGCGGGAGTTGCTGATACGAGGAGCCCAAGGCTCCGCAACGATCTTGGGGGTGCGGCCACAGCGCGGCGAACCGGGGCATGTGTTCTGGGTTCGGGTGCATATCGACGGGGAGCTGCCCTACGAGACCAGGGTGCCTCAGCGCATGCGTGAAGACGACCTGGAATGGATGCAGCCCGGTGATGTCGTGTGCTGCCGGGTCGATCCGGGTGACCGCGACCGACTCGTGTTGTACGTGCCCGATCTCGCGGAGGCCGAGCGGGCGAGCATTTCGAAGATCCTGTCCGACGGCCGCCGCGCCGACGCCACCGTGCTCGCCGCCGCACCCGTCGCGGCCGATTACGGCGGCCGCGACGATCCGGTGCTTCGCCTCGACCTCGAGCTGCGCGCCTGGGACGAGCCGAAGCCGTGGCGGGTGCGCCTGGTCCAGCCGGTTCCGCTGGCCGCCATCGGTCTCGTCGATCTCGGCCAGCATCTCGAGGTCGCCTTCTTCACCGTCGACCGCGGTGACTCGGTGGCCGTCGACTGGCTCGCCTCACTCGGCGAGGACTAGCGCCTCGGCCGAGTCCAGGCGGTCCGTGAACCGCGGCAATCATCGTGGTGGGGTTCGCGGACCTGTTCATGACGTTGGCGATCTGGGGTGTCAACCCCGACGTCCAGGTCACTCGTGAACGGGACACGGCTGCGGCAAACCTCGAGGAGCCGCTCGATCATGTCCCGTTCGGGCGATGCTGCTTTGTCAGGCGGTGGCTGAGGGCGAGACTCGGCTGAGGGCGTAGCCGGTGACGGCGATTAGTGCGTTCTTCGCCGACTCACGGTTGCGGGCGTCGATCATCATGACCGGGACGTGGTCGGGCACCGACAGGGCATCGCGGATGGCCGCTTCGGGGAATTTCGGCCCATCGTCGAACTCGTTGACGGCGACAAGGAAGGGCAGGCCGAGCTCCTCGAAGTAGTCGACGGCCGCAAAGCTTTCGTCCACGCGGCGGGCATCGACCAGCACGATCGCGCCGATCGCACCGAGGCTGAGGTCGTCCCACATGAACCAGAAGCGGTGCTGGCCGGGCGTGCCGAATAGGTAGAGCACCAGGTCGTCGGCCAGACTGATGCGCCCGAAGTCCATTGCCACCGTGGTGGTGTGTTTATCGGGAACCGGAGAGGTGTCGTCCACCTCGGCGCTCAGATCGGTGATCACCGCCTCGGTGCGCAACGGGACGATATCGGATACCGCGCCTACCAGCGTGGTCTTGCCGACACCGAACTCGCCTGCGATCACGATCTTCGCCGAGACGGCGCGGGTTCCGGAGGAGGGGGCTACGGATTCGGGTGCGGTCATCGAAAGTCCTCGGCTGCGAATGGTTTCGACGAACGAGTAGCCCGGCCGTCGCGTACTCCACGGTCATAGTTCTTGAGGCCGTCCCGTATCGCTGCGGGATCGGGACGGCTGTCGGTGTCGAGCTGCTCCTGCGCCGCTGGCGGCGGCTCCGTACCACCCGGCACCAGGTGGTTCCCCGGCTCCCGCAGGGGCAGCCCGGCTCTGGTGCGCAGCGTGACCGGCTGATCGGCGGCCCGCTGCGCGGCCGACCACCCCTCATCCGCCGCCGAGTTCCAACTCGCCGGCGCCTCTTCCTGGCCGGTCTCCGGATCAGCGAGCCAAGCCGAGATCATGCCCGCGAAGATTGGTGTCGCCGATTCTTGCGCGGCAGGTGCGGGGTTCGCTGGGGCGGCGGAGCCCATGGACATCGCGGACCTGGTGTTCGGTGCGGTGGTCGGTAGTGCGGAAGCGGTCGCGTTCGGTGTGTCGGCGTTGCTGGTGCTCGCTGGTGTCGAAGCAATAGGCGAGCGTGCTCGATCGGCATCCCGGGTCATGGGTCCGGCCTGTGACGCCGTGGGTGCTGGCGGCTGGGCTCGTGAATCGGGATGCCTGGGTGGTACGGCGGTCGCTGTGCGATCGGCGGCTGCGGTGAGTGTCGGTGTTGCCGCCTGATCGACGCCGGATGCGGTGCCGATGGGTGAAGCAGGAGACGTCGCCGTCCGATGGGGCCTGAGCGGGGTGAGCGGGGTGAGTGGGGCCAGTGAGGTGAACGGTGCCTTGTGGGCGGTGGGTGCGGTATTCGTGTGTGCTGCGTGGCCGGTGTTCGCCGAGGGGGGTGTGTTCGGCGATGCGATCGGGGCCGCCGGGGGTGTGGCGTTCGTCGATGGCGAAAAGTTGGGAGGCGGTGCGGTTTTCGTCGTGGGCGAGGCAGCGTGAGTTGCCGCATTGCTGGGAGTGGGGGTGGTGCCGGCGGGGCGTGCGGCGTTCGGTGTCTGCGCAGCGGTAGGAGCGGTTCCCGGTGTGGATGCGGTGGTAAATGCCGCCGCGTCGCGGGCGGCAGGTGCGGGCACCGGCGATCGCGAAGGGGCAGGCGGCGCGGTTCTCGTCGATGGCGCAGCAGCGTCGACCACCACGTCGGCGGTTGTGTTCGTGGGTGGTGTGGTGCTCGACGGTGTGTTCGTGGGTGGTGTGGTGCTCGACGCTGTGCTCGCGGGCGGTGTGGTTGTCGGCGGTGTGCTCGAAGGTGACGCGGTTGCTGATGCTGCTGCTTGGTCGGCGGCGTTCGCGAGTGCCAACGAGATCGGTGTTGCGCCAGGGGCCGTGGCGGGTATGGACTTCCCCGGCGGTGCCGGGTTCCGGCCTGCCGTCATGTCCAACTGCGGTACCGCCTTCCCGCGAAGTGGCGGTGTCGGGCTTGCGGTGTTGTCGGGTTGTGGTGCGGCTTTGTTCGCCGGTGGCGGTGTCGGGCTTGCGGTGTTGTCGGGTTGTGGTGCGGCTTTCTCCACCAGCGGCGGGGTCTGGCCTGCTGCCTTGTCGGCGTTCGATCCTGGTTTGACCGGCGCGGCTCGGAAGAACGACGCGGTCTGGGAGACCCGGTATTGCTGGGTGTCCATATTCGCGTTGTTCAGGGCGGCTGTGTTGGGCAGTGGCTTGTTCGGTGTCGCGGTGGCGGACGCCGCTGAGGTCGGTGTCGCTGTGGTCGACGCCATTGGGGTCGGTGTCGGGGTGGCTGACGCCGTTGAGGTCGGAGTCGCCGTGGCTGGTGTCGAGTGCGCCGTGGTCGGCGTTGGGACCTGCGGTCTGGTCGGTGCCGTGGTGGTAGGTGCCGCCGGGCGCGGCGTCGGCTGTGACAGCGCGGCGGTGCGCAGGCCTCCTGCCTGGTTGCGTGCGCCCCTGCGGTTGGCGCCCGGGACTCGTTTGGGCAGACCGTAGCTGGTGATCACCGGTGCCGCCCGCGGTGTCGCGGCCGGTGGTTCCGGAGCGGGGCGGGGGGTGAGCGGTTGCTGGCCGATGCCGCTCGCCTGCGGTCTCGGGAGTCCGGCGGGAGCGGTGAGCAGGCTCTTCGGCTTGTCCGGCTGCGGCATGCCGCCGACCGGCGGCACCGGGGTACGGCCGGTGTGCAGCGTGTCCCGGTGAACCTGGATGACCTGCGCTCCGCTCGCCGGAGTGTCACGCTCCTGCGGCGGCACCGCGATCAGGGGCGCGGGGATGTGCAGGCTCGCGGTGATGCCGGGATTGAGCGCGCGGTCCTGGGTACGGCGCAGCCGCACCGTGATGCCGTGCCGTTCGGCAAGTCTGCCGACCACGAACAGACCCATCTGCCTGGTCGTCGCCAGCGTGGCCGTCGCCAAGGTCGCCAGCCTGCGGTTGATCTCGTCGAGTTCGCTCGGCACGATGCCGATGCCCACGTCGATGACCTCGACCAGTAGGCCGCCCTCGGAGGTCCTGCTGTAGGCGAAGGACACCTCGCTGTCCGGCGGCGATGCGCGCAGCGCGTTCTCCAGTAACTCGGCGATCAGGTGCACCAGATCCGTGGCCGCGGTGCCCGTCACCCAACCGTCGGGTGTCGCACCGGTTTTCACTCGCTGATAGTCCTCGACCTCGGAGCCTGCGGCGCGCAGAACGTCACGCACCTCCACCGGCCCGGACCGGTCGAGTCGCGATTTGGTGCCTGCGAGCACCAGCAGGTTGGCGCTGTTGCGTCGCATGCGGGCGGCCAGGTGATCGAGCCGGAACAGCTGGTCGAGCCGCTCGGGATCCTTCTCCTCGAACTCCAGTGCGTCGATCATGCTGAGCTGGCGATCGACCAGGGTCTGGTTGCGCCGGGCCATGGTTTCGAACATGTCGTTGACCTGATCGCGCAGCTGTTGTTGCTGGGCAGCGAGTTTGAGTGCCTGCGCGTGTAGTCGGTCGACCGTGCGGGCGATCTCGCCGATTTCCTCGCCGGTGTGCACGGGCACCGGATTGACCCTGATGTGCTCGAGTTGGGCGCCGAGGCTGATGCGCTCGACTTCGTCGGGCAGGTCGCGATCGGCGAGCTTGGCCGCGCCCGCGCGTAGTCGGCGCAGCGGCCGCAGCAATGAGCGGGCGACGAGCAGACCGAACAGCAGCGCCGCGATCAACGTGCCGAGCACCACGACGGAGGCTTTGATCGCCGCGGCTCGGGAGGCGTCGACCACATGGTCGACGTCGGCGAAGATGCGCTCGACGGTATCGCTCGCGAGCTTGGTGTACACGTCGCGGGACCCGAGCGCCAGATCGCGCAGGTCGGGCAACTCCACCTTGCCCGTCTCGATGGCCTCGTCGATCGCGGCCTTCAGGATGACGTTGTTGGCGCGCACCACCCGATCGAGTTCCGGTTTGGCGGAGGGCAAGTCGCGTTCGACGGTGTCGGTCAGTGTGCGGAAGGAGCCTTGCGCGGCATTGAAGTCGTTGACCTTCGAAGGATCCTGCATCGCCGACATCGCGACCATCAGGAAGTTGAAGCCCTCCAACTTGCCGAGCAGCAGATCGAACAGCTGGACCTTCCCCATGACGACCGAGGGGATCTGAATCGGCGTGAGCAGCCGGTCGACGGTGCCGACCGCCTCACGGGCGATCATGTTGTTCAAGCCCACCGCTTTGAGCGGATCGCCGCCGCCGCCCTTGCCGCCCGCGCGGATGACCTCGCTGGTGGCGGTCATCTCCCGCAACGCCGTGGCGACCGTCGGATCGATCCCCTCGCGCCCGGCGCGCATAGTGGCCTCGGTGATCGCGGTGGATAGTTCGACCAAGTCCTGGTCGGTGGTGGTGCCGTAGACCTGCCCGCCCGCGACGGTCGAGGCAGCCGATTCGAGTGCGGTGATGGCGGGAATGTCGGAGATGCGGTCGGCCGCATCGGTGTAGTTGGAGTAGTCGTTGAAGAACACCGTCAACCGAAGACCGCCCAGCAGCATGGCCGCGGCGAGCGGAACGGCAACGGCGGCGGTGACTTTCCAGCGAACGCGCCACTGCTCGAGGTTCCGCAACCGAGTGCGCGCGATCACCGTCTGCGCCACCCTCATACCGCCTTCCGCTCGGATCGTACCGATCCGGTCGCATCGCCATTCGGCGAAATGTCCGGTGAGCAGCCGCGATCCGCCAATCAGTACCACCGGACATAGTCCGTCAGCATCGGTACCTTACTGGCTGGATGCCCGCAGTTCCCACGTTTGGACGGATCGTTGTTATGAACCGTGCGAGGAGTCGGAGGCGCACGAAGATGAAGCCCGCCGACAGCGGGGCGGGCAGCGCGGCAGTGATGCTCGCGGCGGTGCCGGACTTCGGTCGGTGCGTATGCGCCAGTGAAATCACGCCGGGCGCGGCGGCATTCCCACCGGTGGTGGTCGTGGTGGTAATCGACTGCGCGGTCGGCGTATTAGCGTTGTCCGCGCTACAACCGGCGGCCACACTCGTCACACCGCTGCGACGCCGATGCCGAACATCCGTCGCCGCGATATTTCACGATCCGACATCCCCGTAAGCCCTCTTTCGACGCACGTCCCTCCGGGGATGCTTCGCGAGCCGAACCTCGTGGCAGGCAACAAATCCCGCCGCGCGTCCGGCTCGTGGATTTACCCCGTGTCGAACCGAGCAGTCGAACTATGCGTGGTGCAGCCGCGCTCGAATCGGAAGCAGGCGTGACCGAATCAGGAGTGCGAGACCGTCGCCCAGCCCGCGACGTCCTCGGGGCGGCGCGGCGCGGGGCCGGTGTAGATGGCGGCCGGGCGGACGAGCTTGCCGAGCTGCTTCTGCTCGAGGATGTGCGCACACCAGCCCGCGGTACGGCCACAGGTGAACATGGCGGGCATCATGTGCGCGGGCACCTCGGCGAAGTCGAGGATGACCGCGGCCCAGAACTCGACGTTGGTCTCGATGGCGCGGTCCGGGCGGCGCTCACGCAGCTCGGCCAGCGCGGCTTGCTCCAGCGCGGCGGCCACCTCGTAGCGCGGGGCGGCGAGACGCTTGGCGGTGGCGCGCAGCACGCGGGCGCGCGGGTCCTCGGCCCGGTAGACCCGGTGGCCGAAGCCCATCAGTTTTTCCTTGCGGTCCAGGATGCCCTTGACCAGAGCGCGTGCGTCACCGGTCTTTTCGACCGCTTCGATCATCGGAAGCACGCGCGCGGGCGCACCGCCGTGCAGCGGGCCCGACATCGCGCCGATCGCGCCGGACAGCGACGCGGCGACATCGGCTCCGGTGGAGGCGATCACCCGCGCGGTGAAGGTGGAGGCGTTCATGCCGTGCTCGGCGGCGGAAACCCAGTAGGCGTCGATGGCCTCGGTGTGCTTCGGGTCCGGGTCACCCTTCCAGCGAGTCATGAACCGCTCGGTGACGGTGTTGCACTCGTCGATCTTCCGCTGCGGCACCGCGGGCTGGTAGATGCCGCGCGCGGACTGCGCCACGTAGGACAGCGCCATCACCGAGGCGCGGGCCAGGTTCTCGCGCGCGGTCTCGTCGTCGATGTCGAGCAGCGGCTCGTAGCCCCAGATCGGGGCCAGCATCGCGAGGCCTGCCTGCACGTCGACACGCACATCGCCGGTGTGCACCGGCAGCGGGAACGGCTCCGCGGGCGGCAGGCTGCGGCCGAACTCGCCGTCGACGAGTAGTGCCCATACATCCCCGAAGGTCACCCGTCCGAGGACCAGGTCCTCGATGTCGACGCCGCGGTAGCGCAGCGCGCCGCCGTCCTTGTCCGGCTCGGCGATGTCGGTGGTGAATGCCACGACACCCTCGAGGCCGCTGACGAAGTCGCTCGGTACGGTGGCCTGCCCACCGGGAACCGCAGGGCTGGTAGTCATGTTGTGACTCTCCTTGCACATCGGGTCGCATGCTCGCGGGAGAAGAGGGATGTGGATCACCCAGCACATGCCGATCACGAAAACCTTAGCTCCTTGCTACCGCGGAGTAACGTCTGGCCCATGCGTGACCTGGACAATTCACCTGCCGGCCAGGAAACGGCCGAAAACCTCGCAACCACGGCTGCCGCGGTGGCGAGAGGATCGACGGATCCGGCCGTATTGCGGGCGGCAAGCGACCTGGCGACGATGCGTGTCGAGTACGGCGGCACCCCGTTCGGCAGCGGTGAAGACACCGATCTGGACGAAGCCTGGTTGGCGGGCGGTTGGGAACCGCTGCTGCGCCACTGGATCGAACAGGCCACCGCCGTCGGCATCGCCGAACCCAACGCGATGGTGCTCGCCACCGTGGCATTGACCGACGCCGGTCCGCGGCCGGTCGCGCGAACGGTGCTGTGCAAGGGTCTGTCGCCCGACGGTGTGACCTTCTATACGAACTACGACTCGGCCAAGGGCGCGCAGCTTGCCGCCGACCCGTTCGCGGCGGCCACCTTCGTCTGGCCCGCCCTCGGCAGGCAGGTGCACGTGCGCGGCACGGTCGAATTGGTGCCCGCCGAGACGATCGCCGTCTACTGGCGTTCCCGACCGCGTGACTCCCAGCTCGGTGCGTGGGCCTCACAGCAGTCGCGGCCGATCGGGTCGCGCGCCGAGCTCGATCGGATTCTCGCCGAGACCACCGCCCGCTTCGCCGAGGTCGACGACATTCCGGTGCCGCCGCATTGGGGCGGCTATCTGCTGCGGCCCGACGAGGTGGAGTTCTGGCAGGGCAGGCGCAGCAGGCTGCACAACCGGATCCGGGTCCGCATCGAGAGCGACGGGATGAAGGTGCAGCGCCTGCAACCGTGAACAAGTGATGAATATCGCGTCGAGCCGGCCGGGTCCGACTCGATACGCTCTCGCCGGTGAAGCTGCTCGCCGATACGACCCCACTGCGCTATCCGGACTATCGGCGACTGTGGTCGACCAACGTCGTCACCGTCGTCGGGGCGCAGTTGGCGGTGGTCGCCGTGCCGCAGCAGATCTATCAGATCACCGGCAGCTCGGGCTATGTCGGTCTGGCCGGGCTGTTCGGCCTGGTGCCGTTGATCGTGTTCGGACTGTGGGGCGGCGCGCTGGCCGACGTGATGGATCGGCGCAAGTTGCTGCTCATCACCAACGCCGGCACCGGAGTGACCGCGCTGGCCTTCTGGGGTCAGGCCGCGGCCGGACTGGACAACGTGTGGGTGGTGCTCGGCCTTTTCGCCATGCAGCAGGCCTTTTTCGCGGTGAATCAGCCGACCCGCAGCGCGACCATTCCCCGGCTGTTGCCGCCGGAACAGCTCGCCGCGGCCAATTCGCTCAGCATGACCGTCCAGCAGGTCGGCGCCATCGCGGGGCCGGTTCTCGCGGGCGCGCTGATCCCTGTGGTCGGGCTGTCCACGCTGTATCTGATCGATGCGGTCGCCCTGCTGGCCACGGTGTGGGCGGTGTGGAAGCTGCCAGCGTTCCCGCCGACCGGTACCGCGACCAAGGCCGGATTCCGCACGGTCCTGGACGGGTTCGCCTATCTGGCGACGCAGCGCATCCTGCTCGCCTCGTTCGCGGTGGATGTGATCGCGATGGTGTTCGGCATGCCGCGGGCGCTGTTCCCGCAGATCGCGCAGGAGACTTTCGGCGATCCGGCGACCGGGGGTGTCGCGCTCGGCTTGCTGTTCGCGTCGATGTCGGTAGGCGCGGTGCTGGGCGGCGTCTTCTCCGGCTGGATTCCGCGCATCCGGCGGCAGGGCCTCGCGGTAGTGATCTGCATCGCACTGTGGGGGCTCGCGATGGTCGGCTTCGGTCTGGCCGTCGGCTTCACCGGGCACGGTCTCGGTCTCGGGCTCGGCCTGTGGATCGCGCTGGGCTGCTCGGCCTTCGGTGGTGCGGTCGACATGATCTCCGCCGCGCTGCGGGTGACGATGCTGCAAACCGTCGCCACCGACGAGATGCGCGGCAGGCTGCAGGGCGTGTTCATCGTCATCGTCGCAGGCGGTCCGCGCATCGGTGATGTTGCCCACGGTTTTGCCGCGGCGAGCCTGGGTACCGCCGTCGCGGCGGCGGGCGGCGGCGTGCTGGTCGTGGTCGGGGTAGTGCTGGCCGCGCTCGCCTTCCCCGCCTTCCTCCGCTATCGCGTGAGCAGGTCGCACTCGGAGCCGGTACCTGCGGTGAGTGAGCGCAACGAGTGAACGCCGCGCGCGGCGCGGGGTGCGGCGGAAGTACTCATGAGTAGGGGTATCGAAACCTCACGCGCGCAGAACACGTTTGTGAGCTCGCCCGGTGGGCACCCTCGTTCCCGGGCAGTGCGAGCAACGACTAGCGTCTAGACGAGAGCACCGCCGTGCCGACGCACCCCGATGCCGACGGTCCTAGCCTGAGAGGGATCCTTCCGTGCCCGAAAAAGACCACATCAACGACGCCAAGCCGGTGCTGAGCTACCCCGGTGGCGAATACGCCATGACGGTTGCCGACGCCAAAGAAGGCAATGACGGCATCGACCTCGGCAAAATGCTGGCGAGCACTGGATACGTCACCTACGACCCCGGTTTCATGAACACCGCGCCGACCAAGTCGGCGATCACCTACATCGACGGCGAAGCGGGCATCCTGCGCTACCGCGGCTACCCGATCGAACAGCTCGCGGGCACCTCGACCTTCATCGAGGTCAGCTACCTGCTGATCTACGGCGAGCTGCCCACGCAGGCGCAGTTGGACGATTTCACCGATCGCATCCGCAGACACACGCTGCTGCACGAGGACCTCAAGCGGTTCTTCGACGGCTTCCCGCGCAACGCGCACCCGATGCCGGTGCTGTCCTCCGCGGTGAACGCGCTGTCGGCCTACTACCAGGATTCGCTGGACCCGCGCGATCCCGAACAGGTCGAGCTATCCACCATTCGACTACTGGCGAAGTTGCCGACCATCGCGGCCTACTCGTACAAGAAGTCGGTCGGCCAGCCGTTCCTCTACCCGGACAACTCGCTGACCCTGGTCGAGAACTTCCTGCGCATGACCTTCGGTTTCCCGGCCGAGCCCTACGAGGTCGACCCCGAGATCGCCGCCGCGCTCGACATGCTGCTGATCCTGCACGCCGATCACGAGCAGAACTGCTCGACCTCGACGGTGCGTCTGGTCGGCTCGTCCGACGCGAACCTGTTCACCTCGGTTTCCGGTGGCATCAACGCGCTGTGGGGCCCGCTGCACGGCGGCGCCAACCAGGCTGTGCTGGAGATGCTCGACGGCATCAAGGAGCAGGGCGGCGACGTCAAGGAGTTCATCCGCAAGGTCAAGAACAAGGAAGACGGCGTGAAGCTCATGGGCTTCGGGCACCGCGTCTACCGCAACTATGACCCGCGCGCGTCGATCGCCAAGAAGCACGCCGACTCGATCCTGAGCAAGCTCGGCGGCGACGACGAACTGTTCGACATCGCGAAGGCGCTCGAAGAGGCCGCACTGACCGATGAGTACTTCATCTCGCGTCAGCTGTACCCGAACGTCGACTTCTACACCGGCGTCATCTACAAGGCCATGGGCTTCCCGACCCGGATGTTCACGGTGTTGTTCGCCATGGGCCGGCTGCCGGGCTGGATCGCGCACTGGCGCGAAATGCACAGCGAGCCACTGAAGATCGGGCGCCCGCGTCAGATTTACACCGGTTACGGTGCCCGCGATTACCACGAGATCACGAACCGCTGATCACATCACCCACCATCACCTATCGAAGGGGATAGCCGAATGACCAAGCCGGAGATCGAGTTCCAGGCGGGCCCCGCGCCCACCGAGCTGGTTGTCAAGGACATCATCGAGGGCGAGGGCACCGAAGCTGTGCCCGGCGGCAACGTCGAGGTGCACTACGTCGGCGTCGAATTCGAATCCGGCGAGGAGTTCGACTCGTCCTGGAACCGTGGCGAGTCCATCACCTTCCCGCTGCGTGGCCTGATCCAGGGCTGGCAGGACGGCATCCCCGGCATGAAGGTCGGCGGCCGTCGCCAGCTCACCATCCCGCCGGAGCTGGCCTACGGCCCCGCCGGTGCGGGCCACAAGCTCTCGGGCAAGACGCTGGTCTTCGTCATCGACCTGCTGAACGCCAACTGAGCGAAAACTCTTACTGCGGCCCGTGTTCCACTTCGGTGGACACGGGCCGCAGTCGTATTAAGAGCGGGTCGGAGCGTACCAAGGCAAGCTTCACACGGAACGTGTCGGTGCCCGACCGTAGGATCCCTATCTGGTCGTCGAGACAGAGGGGGATCACATGGTCCGCAGATCGGGTGGCGTGCAGGATCCGGAACCTACGGTGCCACGGCTGGAGACACTGGCCGAGCGGGTGCTCGAGGGCGACGTCATCCTGCCCAGGTTCCAGCGCAAGTTCGTCTGGTCGGCTCAGCAGGTGCTGAATCTCCTGGATTCGGTGGCACGTGGGTACCCGATCGGCAGTGTGCTGCTCTGGCAGACCTCCGACCGTGAACTCGCCAGCGAGCGCAGCATCGCCGGTTTAGATATAGATCCACCGCGCCCCGGCTACCCGGTGAACTACGTGCTCGATGGGCAGCAGCGTCTGGCGAGTATCTGTGGAGCGCTGTTCTGGCAGCCGGATAGTGACCCAGAGAACCGCTGGAACATTGTCTACGACTTGCGAACTAGCGAATTCAGCCAAGCACAAACTTTCGACGACTCGCTATCACACCTTCTCCCCGTGCGTCTTCTGTCGACGCCATCGGATTACTTCGCCCGGGTTGCCGCGATTCCCGATCAGGATTTATCGGCCCGGGCGAAATTGTTGTACGAGCGATTCACGAACTACCAGATTGCTGTGGTCACTCTCCGGGGTATGTCGGAGAGTGAGGTTGCCAAGGTATTCGAGCGGATCAACAGCACCCACACGCCACTGACGATCGTCGACCTAATGCGGGCCGCGACCTGGAGCAGAAGCTTCGATCTCCAGGACGAAATAGACACACTGCTCGAAGTGTTGGACCGCAAGAACTACGGACATGTCGATGACAAGACATTGTTGCGCACGATTGCTGCGTCGGCGGGCTTCGGTTTCGCGCGTGACGACATGCAGGGTCTGCGGAAACTGCCACAGGATCGTTTGGAAGCTGCCGTTGCCGATGCCGCGAAGGCTGCGCGTCGTGCGGTGGACTTCCTAGCCACGGAGATCGGAACACCCAAAGCCGCGGCTTTACCGTACCTCAACCAGTTCGCGGTGCTCGTCGAGATATTCCGACGGGTACCGACACCGACATCATCGCAGCGGTCCGCGGTTGAGCGATGGTTCTGGCTGACCGCCAGCGGAGAGTATTTCAAGGGCTGGAACGCGAGGCAAATGGCCGACGACCTAGTCGCGGTCGGTGCCTTTGCGGACGGGGCGACTGAGATAGATGTCAATGCTCCGATACCGCGCGAAAAGCTGTGGACCAGTAGTCAGTTTCGCGCGAACAACGCACCGGCCAAGCTCCTGGGGCTGCTCCTCGCCGACGCTGGCCCGAAGGATCTCCGCTCCGGGCAGTGTATCGATGTCGGCCGTGCGTTGGCATGGCAGAACGACAAGGAGTTCCATCACTTCTTCCCCAAGGCATTCTTGAAGTCTGCGGGTGTGTCTGCGGCACGGGCGAATGTCTGCGCGAATCTGATCATGCTGACGTCGATCACGAACATCCACATCAGTGATCAGCGACCCTCGATGTATCTGAAAGATCTGTGCGACATGGAGGGCGAATCGGTGATTCGTGAGCGTCTGGCTCGCAGCTATGTGGACGATGCCGCATACGAAGCCGCGCTGCGCGATGACTATGGGGCGTTTCTTGAGGCCCGGGCGATGACGTTGCACAGGCGTTTGATGGAGCTGATCGGGCCCGTGGGTAGCTCGCCCTACTCACGGGCATTGGTCGTCGATGAACCAGGTGTCGATACCGATGGAGAAGTACTGATCGATCGAGACTCAGTCGACTGACGGTCAGATTGGAGGGGGAAGTGCGACTACGGGATCTGCCAGCCGCCGATCGTCCGCGCGAGCGAATGCTCGAGCGTGGTGCGGAGGCGTTGTCTGACCGTGAACTGCTTGCCCTCCTATTAGGTTCGGGCGCACGCGATTTGGATGCGATGGAGCTGGCCGCGCAGGTAATCGAGAGCCAGGGCGGACTGAAGCGGCTGGCTCGGGCTGAGCCTCACGAACTAGTCGGCCTGCTTGGCGTTGGCCCAGCCAAAGCGACGCGAGTCGCGGCCGCGTTTCAGCTTGCCCGACGAGCTTTCGCGGAGGAACAATCGGTGCCACGCAGGATTACAACGACGGCCGAGTTGGCGGCCTGCGCTTCACCGTTGCTGCATGGATTGAGACATGAGCGCGTGGTGATCGTCGTCTGCGACAAGTCAGGCACGTTGCTGCGCACAGTCCGTCTCACCGAAGGCGCCACCGACCATAGTCTCATTCCAGTTCGAGACGTGCTCACGACAGTTCTCGCCACTGGAGGTGTGACGTTTGGAGTCGCCCACAATCACCCGTCTGGCAATCCTGAGCCCAGCGATGCAGATCGAAGCGCCACTGACCGCCTCCGTGAGGCCTCTGAGTCGGTCGGACTCCGTTTCCTTGACCACATCGTGATCACCGATTGCGCCTGGCGGCGGATTACAACTTCCCCGCGAAGGCAGCGTTGAGGACAGAAGCGCGGAGTGCAGTCGATAGATGGTCTCGGTGTTTCAGGAGATCGATGTAGCGCTGGCTTTTGCTCATGTAATTGGATAGTTCACTAAGTGCTTGTTTCTCGCGATCTGCAGGGATGAAAGGAATCTCCATCGACATTAAGAGTCCTGAGCGGAGTCTCGGAAGTTGGAGATTATGAGTCAGCTCTGTCGTGCGGGTCAATGAATTCATGCCACGCAGGGCGGCTGCTATGAGTTCAGCGCTCATAGTTCCATTGGGTCGCAAGACGTACTGTTCGACACTGCACAGACCATGTTTGTCAGCGACCCATACTTTGTTGAGATATGGACGGAGATACCCGAAAAGAATGTCGCCGGGTTGGAAGCGAAGCTTCCTCCCCTTCTCGTCGCCGAGCGGGCGTCCACCGATGCGGCGTCCGCTGTTGGATTCGATATGTTCTAGACCAACGAATTCTTGGGCTTCCCCGCAATCCATGCCAGGATGAATTGTGTTGTTTACGATGTCGCAAGAATTGGATACGGTTGTAGTGCCGTCCGCGAAAGTGGCGAGAAGCCGGTCAATTCCGGCAAGCGGGAGCTTCTGCGCTGCTGAAGAAGAGGATGTACGTCGGAGTTCGTCCACGGTATTAACCCGTCGGAGCAAATTGTCGATCTTATCGGCGATGCGCTGTTGTTCATTCTTGCTGGGCAAGCGTATTTCTTGAGCAGCGAAGCTGTTAATTCCAAGTGTGCGGTTCCTGCCCGCTGATCCGGGTGAGGCGGTACGAATAGCGTCTTGTCCCGGGCCCGATGCGAAGTAGTGGCAGAGATAGCGGATATCTGCCTGAGATTCGTCTACGCGGTAGGTCATAAACCGATGCGAGCCGATTAGTCCATCTTCGTTCTCCGTAGCGATTGCGACGGCGCCTTCCCAGGCGAATACGTTGCTGAAAAGGAGATCGCCCGGGTGGATATGGAACACCCTCTTGCTGCCGAGCTCTACTCCGGAGACCGGGTCCTTATGGAACAGCCCTCGGCCGAACGACCGCAGTCCAACCTCTCTGAATACACCCTCTGGATCCACGGCTGCAGGGCGTCGCTCAAGGTTCAAGATATCGCCGACTCGGTGTATGTGAAGCTGCATTACTCGGAGCTCCTTAACCCAGCCTCGATCTCCTCCAGTAGGCCGAGTATTTCCTTCTCCGTCTTGATCAGGTCTCCCACAAGTTCAGCGGGTGGGCGATGGGCAAGGTCGTTGGCAGTGTTGGGGTTGCTCAGATCGAGGTTGAAATTCCTTCCCTTGATTTCCTTGGAGGAAACCTTCCATGCATGCTCGCTATCCTCGCGGCCTTCGCGGGCCTTTCCGCCCCACCAGGCGGTACAACCGGCGAACTCCTCGCGCCGCATCGGCTTGGTCTTGGTGTAGCCGCGTCGGCCTACAGGCGTTGGAATCTCGTAGAACCAGGTTTCCTCGGTCGGACCGGTCTTCTCGAAGAACAACAGGTTGGCCGGAATCTGGGTGTACGGCGCGAACACGCCTTGTGGCAGCCGGACGATGGTGTGCAGGTTGCACTCCTTCAGGAGCTTTTCCTTGATCTGCTTGGCCGCGCTGCGAGTCTCGAACAAAGAGCCGTTCGGTAGGACGATCGCGCACCGACCGCCAGATTTGAGCCGCTCGATCACCGAATATACGAACAGCCAGGCGGTCTCGCGAGTCGCAATACCTTTCGGGAATCGGTCCGCGACGGACTTCTCCTCTTCGCCACCGAATGGCGGGTTAGTCAGCACGACATCGACGAGGTACTGCCGACTGGTTTCGTTGCGCATTTTTATGAGCGCGTTTTCGCGTACAACGCGTGGAACATCAACATCGTGCAGTAGTAAGTTCATCATGCACAGCAAATAGGGGAGCGGCTTCTTTTCTATGCCGCGAATATCGCTGTGTAACTGTGCCAGCTCCGTCGAGTTGGTGACCAGTGGTTTCGATTCATCGAATGCTTCGACAAGAAATCCGCCGGTGCCGCACGCCGGATCGAGTATTGATTCTCCAAGTTTAAGGAAGGACTGCTCCACCATGAATTTGATGACCGGTCGCGGTGTGTAGAACTCGCCGGAATCGCCCGCGGCGTCCCGCATCTCCTTCATGATCGACTCGTAGACAAACGCCATCGTATGGACAGTGTCGTCGGCCTGAAAGTCGATCGAGTTCACGATGTTGACGAGGTCGCGCAGCAACGTACCGGACAGCATCCGGTTGTTGACTTCCTGGAAGATCGAAGAGATTACATTGCGTGGGTCGTCCGGCCCCGAACCTTCGAGCGTGCGCAGGTACGGTAGAAGATCGTTATTGACGAAGTTCAGAAAACTGTCGCCAGTGAAGTCCTCGTTCGCTCCCCAGGCTTGCCACTGGTGCGTTTCGTCCAGCGCAGGCATATAGTCGTCGTACTCGATCGCTCGCAATCCATCGACTCGTTCATCAAACGCGCGCAGGAACAATAGCCAGGAAAGCTGGGGCAATCGATCCAGATCGCCATTGAGGCCAGCATCCTTGCGCATGATGTCGCGCGCGGTCTTGATGGCCGAGGCGATCTCCGACTTTGTGCGGTATACCTTCCGCTTGGTGGGCACTGGGAAGTCCAGTGCCTCCTCCTGCTGTGTCCGTGCGGGCATGGATTAACGCTCCCTTCGGGATGCATCGTCGAGTGCCGCGTTCCAGAAGCCGCGCAGCAGCGCCAGGGCGGATGGAAGATCGGCCTCGGATTCGGTGAGTTTCGCTGCGAATTCAGGATATTCGGCAGCCCATCGCGGCGGTGGATCAGGGATCGTTGTGGGACACGGGTGAGTGTTCCGGATGGTGAATACGTGTTGCACGATGGCTACCAGAGTTGGGTCGGACCGCAGGCCGTTCTCGATGAGTAAGACCAGATCGACAAGGTCCTTCACCCGTGTATTCGGCCGATCGCCATAGTCTCGGGTCAGCGCATGCAGCTTCTCGGCGAAATGCTGCCGCCGGTCCACGGCTTCGATTGAACGGGCGGGAATGCCGGCGAATTGAAGTGATCCGGGCAGCGTCAGGTGCTCGATCGCCGCCAACTCCTCGCCGCGTGCGGCGACATCGAGGCGGATATTTGAGAACGATTTGCCGGCCAACCATGCCTCGATCGAGTAGCGCCATGCTCCGCGGCCAGCGGTGTCTGCCGACAGTGTCGTCGGTTGGCCGACTCGGAATGAGAACCAGTCCCCATCTTGGTCGACGGCGAGCGCATCGATGAGCAGCTCGCGCACTGAAGTGCCGCTGGGGGCGTCATCCCCGAGTGCGAAGTCGATGTCTTTTGTCGCCCGTGCCCTGTCCCGCAGCCGAAATTCAAGTGCCGCACCGCCCTTCAGGATCCATTGGTGGGCGTCGTCGCCAGCGAGCCGCACGGCAAGCCGATCGAATACCACCCGCCGCCTGAGTCGGCCGAGATCGTGGCCGGACGTCTCGAAATCCCGCTTGAGTCGGTCCTCCAGAGCACGACGCAGATCTATGCTGGTTTTGTACGGCATCACTCGGCCACGCTCCGCAACGCCCGCTCGATTGCGAGCTCGGCGCGTGGGCCCACTGCTTGCGCTGTGTGCGCAAGTCGCCGCCGGGTCATGGTCCCGCGATCGAGAAGTTCATTGACCGCCGAATCGACGATGTCCTGATCGACGCCGGATTCGGCGGACTCGAGGACAGCTCTCAGCGGAGTGGTAACGCGGAAGCCCTCGTGTTGTTCGATGTCCGTATCGGTCAATGTGGCACGGTGCAGGACGACAGAGGTATCCCTCTGCCGAAAGCCGGACGGCACGGTGAGGTGAACGGTGTCAGGATTGGCGATTCCGAGATCGTGAACCGCGAGTGCACTGTCGTGAGAGACGACGGCCCGATCGCCACTCCATAGCATCCATCGGACTAAGTGGTCGGTGTCGTGGCTGGGTAGGGATGAGTACTCGCGAAGGCGATAGATCCCACGGTCGATCCGCACCCAGTTCCCCCGGTCCGTGTGGAAGTGTTGAGCCTGGTAGGAATATCCAGCATCTTTGGCTTCCGCCGCAGTGAAGTAGCCGCGTTGGCGGGTTGCGATCTGCCATAGCCGATCCCGGCGACCGCTTTCATCCTGGCGCACCAGGCGAGTCTAGCACCTTCCTAAAGGTAATTTTTAGTTCTGTGCATGCTCGTGCGTGGAACTCAAATTTTCGTAGGAGGTCAGCTGACGTCGAACAGATACTGCCCGAGGTGGTCGATCGCGTCGTGGAGTTCCACCTTGCCGCCGAACATCGTACTGATCTTGCGCAAGTTTCCGATCTGGCTGAACGGAGCCACGCGCAGTGCGCTGGCGCTCAGCTCCTGAGCGCCGTGTTCGGTGAACTTCTCCAGCAGTGCGTCGAGGACCTTTCTGGCTGTAGGGCCGAAGCTCTCCAAGAACTCCCGCTGTTCGCGTCGAACTCGTAGCGCTCGTTCGGCGCGGGAAACTACGGGTAGCTCCCAGGCGGCGTAGATCACCAAGTCGATCGGATCGGCTTCAGGGTGTCCGAGCCTGGCGAGCAGATCCTCCGGCTCGATCGCTTGGGCGCGCAGTTCTTCTAATAGGGCGGTGCGACTCTTCGTGGTGGCCCATTGGGTCCGGAGATCGTTCGGCGACAACCGCATCGACAGAATCTGGTCCCGGACGAACTCTCGGTACTCGACGAGTCGCAGGGTCTGCCCATCGGGTTCCAGCTGGTAGAACGCCTCATTCCAGACGAACACTTCGACATCGGCAACATAGATCCGCTTGCCGTTGGCCTGGATCTGATCGGCCAGGTCCTCGTCGATCGGGACCGCGGGATGATCAGGGCTGTCGGGTATTTTCCCTTCGTCTTGTTGTTCGTACGCATGGTCGGGTTCTGCGACCTCTTCGTCTTCGTCTGGGATGACCTCGTCGCGCTCGACGACGGCGCCGTCAAGGTCGACAGCGTCCTCGACGAGCCGCAGGGGCGGTCCGTCGAAGGAGGGATCGTTGAATATCCTTGTTGCATAGGTTAAGTCGATGATATCGAACGAACCTTTGCCAGCTTCCAGGCAGAGTCGAGTGCCTCGCCCGATCATCTGCTTGAACAGGGGTGTCGACGCGATGCGCCGGAAGATCACGATGTTCTTGACCGATGGTAGGTCGATACCAGTGGAAAGCAACTGGCTGGTTACCGCAATGACCGGTTCGTCGGTGCTGACCTTGCGGAACTCATCAAGCAGGGCTAGGCCAGGGTCGCCGTCGGCATCGGTGATTCGGCAGACATAATTATGATATCTCTCGACCATGTCGAGGTTGCGGTTGCGCAGCGCCACTGTCATGCGCCAGGCGTGATCGTTGTTCTCGCAGAAGACAATTGTCTTGCCCATCCGGTCGGTCTCCCGGAGATAATCCGTCAGATACCGGGCTACCTCGCTGGTGCGATCGAGGATCGCGAGCACACGCTCGTATTGTCGCGGTCCGTAGATTCCGGAGGGCACCGGATCACCATCTGTGTCGAGCTTCCCGGGTTCGGGCTCGTAGCCCGTGACGTCGACGTTCAGGCTGACCCTGCGCACTCGATACGGTGCGAGGAATCCGTCTTCGATACCGTCTCGCAGTGAGTACTCGTAGACCGGATTGCCGAAGTAATCGAAGGTGACCGCGTCGTTGGAGTTGATCGGCGTGGCCGTCAGGCCGATCTGGATGGCCCCGTCGAAATGCTCCAGGATCCGGCGCCATTGTGATGCCGACCGGGCGCTGCCTCGATGGCACTCGTCCACGATGATCAGGTCAAAGTAGTCGCGCTCGTACATCTCGAACAGCGCTTGTTCGTTGCCCTGCTCCATGGATTGGTAGAGGGCGAAGTAGATTTCTCGACTCCGCTGATCGCGGCCACGGGTGAGTTTGTGCACCACATCGCCGAATGCTGGAATGAAGTAGTCGTCCTTTGGCTGATCGACGAGCATGTTGCGGTCAGCCAAGTAGAGAACCCGTGGCATGCGTCCCGGCGTCCAGTTCGACTGCCTCAGTTTCGCGACGAGTTGCAGCGCGACCATCGTCTTGCCTGCCCCGGTGGCGAGTACGAGCAAGATTTTGCGGTTGTCTCGGGCAATGGCCTGCAGTGCTCGATCGACCGCAATGCGCTGGTAGTACCGAGGCCGTAGCCGAATGTTGTCGCTGTCGCGCAGTGTCGAGTTGTATGCTGCGGTCAGTAGCCGCTTCTCCAGGTCGTTTTTGACACCGGTATCGCGGCAGAACCGCTGCCACAGTCCTTCCGGCGACGGAAACTCGGCAACCTCCGTGATCGGACCACCGATCACTATCTCCCAGATGCGGTGACCGTTTGTGGCATAGGCCACCGGGAGTCCGAGCTTTTCGGCGTATCGAGTGGCCTGTGCGTAACCGTCTTCGGCCTTGATCCGCGTCCGTTTGGCCTCGACTACGGCGATCGGAAGCTCATCGCGATACTCAAGCACATAGTCGGCGACTAGCGCGCGAGCGTGACGATGCCTACGAGCGGAGGCAATGATCTTGCCTTTGGTGATGGCGTACTGCTTGCGGATTTGCTCGTCCTGCCAGCCCGCTTGTTCGAGCTTCGGTAGAACCAGCCGCTGGCAGGTCTCGTCTTCGCGTATACCGCCCCAATCACGCACGACTTATTGATACCCCAAGACGCCGGCATTTGGAACGGTGATCAACTACTTCGTGCCACGAACTCGCCACGAGTCTCGATTCGAGATCAGTTGTGGACGACCTCGACGAGGTCGTCCACCGGGCGCCATCGGCCAATTACATACTAGCGCCGGTCAATTGGTCGACCACCGTGCGGACTAGGGTGCCGAGATCGGTGCTCGGGTCCACGGCGCTGCCGACGAGGTTGCTCAGCTGGGATACGGCCTGGTTGGAACATTGTGCAGGCTTTCAAGTTTCCACTGAAGATCGGGCGCCCGTGTCAGATCTACGCCGGTTACGTGGCAGGACGGCATCCCCGGCATGAAGGTCGGCGGTCGTCGCCAGCTCACCATCCCGCCGGAGCTGGCCTACGGCCCCGCCGGTGCGGGCCACAAGCTCTCGGGTAAGACGCTGGTCTTCGTCATCGACCTGCTGAACGCCAACTGAGCGAAAACCCTTACTGCGGCCCGTGTTCCACTTCGGTGGACACGGGCCGCAGTGTTTCGGCATCAGATCCGGGTGACGTGGACGGGCCAGTGGCACTCTCCGTCGCCGTCGTCTACGGGTCATCCATCTGCGCCGATCAGGCAAGCCGAACCATCGGACCTGTAGAGGACCGCTCGGCTAGCTATCGGGGCCAGTTCGAGTTTCCCGGGCGTGTCCTCGTGAAAGATCGCGAGTAGCGCTCGCACAGAGGGGTCGACATCGAGTCCGGTCCAGTCCTTCTCGGACATCGGTTTACGTTTCCGTCGCCGACGCGGGAAGGTCGGCGACGTTCAGCAGCGCGACCCAGTAGGCATCGCGCAGCGCGTCCCACAGATCGTAGTGACCGGGGAATGCGTCACGGACGTCCGCGAGATCCGGGGCGTTCGGTTCATCGAACAACACCATGCCCGGCCCTGCGTCCGGCATTGGTTCACCACTGGGCCATCGATATGACGCCGAGGCGTCGGCCCGGTTCTGTATACGGAGAATCCGGCAATCGTGTCCGATCAGCCGCCAGGTGACGACCTTTCGGCCATCCGCTGATTCGGTGGTACGCAGGCGATCTCGGCGCATCATCGGTCCTCGAGGTTGGTGCGCCCGGTGCCGGGGGGCCGTACACCCCGGCACCGAGACGATTCGGCAGATGTGGGTTGATCCGCCCACTCACGGATCGCGTGTACGAAGCTCTCGACCACGTCGGCCGGTGCGCCCACGTACGCCATCGGTGGCCCGATGAATGGATCACGTTGCGGAAGTACGTTATTCGGCATCTGCGGACCTCCAGGGATGGCTGCGGCTCAGGTACGCCCGGAGGGACCGTGAGGGAGGTCGACCCTTGCTCCAGGCGCATGACCAGCACAGCACCGGGTCCGGCCTTCAATTAGTGAAATCTGAATGTTCAGATGAACTTGTCCAAAGCTCCAGGGCGAGATGCGGATACGCGGTAGAACGGGTTCGGAATCCAGCGAATGCGTGTTCACCTCGAGGAGTACTGCGATGCCCCAGGACGAGTCTCCGACTCTGCTGCGCCGCCAATTGGGTCGGTTCCTCCGCGAATTGCGTGAGAAGCAGGGCTTGACGATCCAGGATGCGGCTAGGGAGGTTCAGCTCAGCTACAACGCGCTTCAGCGACTGGAGGCCGGCCGCACAGTCAATCCGAAACGGCAGGACGTTCGGGAGCTGTGCATGTTGTATGAGGTGGCGGAGGGGGAGACGAAGCAAGCGGTAGACCTCGCCTCTCGTGCGGCTGCGGCCAAGGACGAGGACGGCATTACGTCTCTCGGCGGGCTGTTTTCGGACGCGTTCAACATGTATGTCGGTATGGAGCGCTCGGCTCGACGGCTCTTGTCGTACGAAGTGCAAGTACCTGGCTTACTGCAAACTGCCGACTACGCTCGTGCGCTGATCGGAGCGTTCTTCCATGACGGAACCCTCGACGAGATCGAGCGGCGTGTACAGGTCCGGCTGCGCCGTCAGGTGGTTGTCACCCGGAAAGCGGCCCCTCTGGCGTTGGAGATCCTGCTCGATGAATCTGCCTTACATCGGGTTGTCGGAGATTCGCGAGTGATGGCAGCGCAGCTCCGCCAGCTTGCCGAGGTCAGCAAGTTGGAGAACGTCAGCCTCCGAATACACCCCCACTCGGCGGGATTCACGCGCGGCATCTTGCACAGTTCGTTTGTGATTCTCGATTTCGGCATCGGCAGCAAGGGCAAGCCAATCGAGCCACCAGTGGTCTATCTCGACGGTGGGATGAGTAGCGATCTTTACCTCGAGAAGCCTGAGCTGGTTGAGCGATACACTGAAATGGCCGACGATATCCGGCGGATAGCGCTGGATGAGAAGAGCACGCGAGACCTGCTACGACAGGTGGCGAAGGAGAAGTACGGTGACCGTTGACCTGTCCCGGGCACGCTGGTTCAAGAGCAGCCGCAGCGCGTCCAATGGTCAGTGTGTAGAGGTCGCGTTCCTCGATGCCGGCCTGGTTGGCGTGCGGGACTCCAAGAATCCGACGGGTCCTGCGCTGGTCTTCACGCCCGGCGAGTGGTCCGCCTTCACTGCCGGTGTCCAAGATGGCGAGTTCGATCGCCCATAGCCACCTCTGGTGCGCTCGACCAGCACACAGGCCCAGCTCGAGATCCCTTCGAGCTGGGCCTGTTTCGCGAGCAGGGAAATTGGCGTGACTCGTTCTGGCGTGGGATCTATATTTCAGACTTTGCGGTCGACATCGAAGGGAGGGGCCTTGAAGCTGGCAGAGGCATTGTCGTTGCGGGCGGATTCGGCGCGGCGGATCGAGCAGCTGCGGGCTCGCATCGTGAGCAGCGCTCGCTATCAGGAGGGGGAGGAGCCTGCCGAGGATGCGGCGGGGCTGCTTGCCGAGGTCGGTGAGGTGCTCGGGGAGTACGAGACGTTGATTCGGCGCATCAATCGCACCAATGCCGCCGCGCAGATCGACTCGGACGGCACCTTGACGGATGCGCTGGCGCGTCGGGATACGTTGCGGTTGCGGCATTCCGTGGTGACCGCCGCGGCGGATGCGGCTTCGGGTAAGGGGCAGCCGGGTTATGCGCGTCAGTTGCGGTCCGAGCTGAAGATGTTGTCCGCCTTGCCTGTTGCGGGGCTGCGCGAGCAGGCCGATGAGCTTGCCAAGGAGCTTCGCGAGCTCGACGTGCGAATCCAGCGCGCCAATTGGGAGGTCGATCTGCTGGACTGACGCAGCGAGGTGGAGCAGGTAGTTGTCGCGGAGGCGTGCACAACCCGCTGGGCCGACGGGTATTCGGCCCGCCTCCTGGCGCACGATGGGCAGTGCGAGGGTTCGACTCCCTTCCTCACAGTGCAGCCCAGCATGGCGCACAGGTGACAGGGCACGGCACACAGCACACCACCATGTGCAGATCCGCGACGACGAGGGCGGGCAAGGGGCACTCCACCTCCATACATGCGACAAGCGCGGCAACCATGAAAACTCCACATTCGCTCGTGACGACACAACCTCCCTGTCGACTGCGAACCCGCCGCAACTCGTACGCAAACCCTCTAGTCCAACCAGACACCAGTGCACCTCGTCGATTCGACGGTAGTGAAATGGCGGTCCGAACCGAAGCTCAGAACAACCATTTCACTACGCTCGATACCTGAAATGCCTGCGACGCGACCACAGCCAGTCGCTGGACGTTGTGTGCCTGCCTTGTTCTGTGCAGATCAGTACGGCTACCGGATGCGGTTGATTCCCTATCCCGCCAGCACTTCACGCAACTTGGTGGCGAAGCCGTCCGGGTCACCCTGCTGACCGAACTCGCCGCCGAGGAAGCCGCCGTGGTGGCTGGGGAAATCCACCGGCGTCGAACCCAGCTGCTCGGCGACGGCTACGCCGGTCCGATACGCCAGTTCCCCTGCCGATTCCACGCCGATGGCGACCACGATGCGGGTGGAGACGGCACGGAGCGTCTCGAAGTCGTGGTCGTAGTGAGTGGTCGGGAGGATGTTCTGACCGACCAGCGGGTCGTTGCCGGAGCCATCGTCCTCGGTCGGGAGGCCGAACGCGGCGGGGTCGACCGGGAGGGCGGGGAAGTCCGCGGGGACTTCACCTTTGAGCTGGAGCAGAATGAGGAATTTGGCCATGGCGAGGCCGAAGCCGTCGCTGCGGTAGGTCTCGTGGATATGAGCGGTAGCAGCCATTGCCTGCTCGCTGTCGGGGAGGTACCGGACGGCGGGGGGCTCGTGGGCTACGAGGATGCGGACCTGTTCGGGATGCTTGGCGACGAGGGCGAGGGCATTGACCGCGCCGCCGCTGCTGGCGAAGAGGTCGATCGGGCCGCCGCCGAGGGCGTCGATGACGCGGTGCAGGTCGTCCGCGTGCAGGTCGGGGTTGGATTCGCTGGTGGGGTCGTTCTTTTCGCTGCGGCCGGTGCCGCGCGGGTCGTAGGTAACGACCGTGCGGTCGGGGAAGCGGGCGGCCAGGCTGACGAATCCACTGGCGTCCATGGGCGAGCCGATCATCATCAGGATCGGCTCGTCACCGGCCTGCTCTGCTTGGCGTACGTCGTAGGCGATTTCGGCGCCGGAGGTTTCGAGGGTGTAGGTCTTCAGCTCGGTCATGGTGGTCGCTCCTTTTTGTTGGTTATTCGTGCAGACGGACGGGGGCACCGAAACTCATCGGTGTGTCCGCAGCGGCCCGCACGAGAACACAGAGCGTCCGGCGCGACGGCCTCGACCCGCGACTGCTTGATGATCTGGCCTGTGCTTACTGGTCGGCCGTATTCGGCCCCATCCGGCAAGCCCCCGTTGCCCTACGTGAGCAGTGTGTTCACAGGCACTGAGGAGGCCCGAGGTCACTCGTGGACGACTTCGACCGGATCGGTGAGTGCGAGGGCGAGTGCGGACTGCTGGCTGGTGCTGCGCTGGGGGAGGGCGGCCATGGCCTTGTCGGTTTGGGTGCCGAGGTTGGTGACGATCTGCTGAAGTCCGGTGACGCCTGCGGTCATTTGGCTGATGGCGCTGGTCAATTGGGCGCCGCCCTGTTCGGCCAGCTGCGGGAGGCCCTCGGCCAGTTTCGCGCCTTCGTTCAATTGGGCACTCGCGCTGTGCAATCGCGCTACGACGGTGCGCAGCAGGGTGCCGAGATCGGTGTTCGGGTCCACCGCGCCGCCCACCAGGCTGCCGAGGCCGGTCAGCTGAGATCCGGCCTGGCCCGAAACATCGCGCAGGGCTTCGAGTTTCCCGATCACGTCGGCCAGCCGGGGATCACCGGCGAAGGGCAGCGCGCGCAGCAAGGGAAGGATCTGATCGAGGCCGCCGCTCACGGTGTTCGCGGTCTGCTCGACTTGGGCGATGGTGATCCCGGTCGAATCCAATGCCGAGGCAAGCTGATCTGCCTGCGCCGCCGCGCCATCGACCGTCGAATTCAGCAGGGCGATCGCCGAAGTCAACTGTGCGGAGCCCTCTTTGGCGAAGCTCAGGAAGCCGAGCAACTGATCGGCCCCCGAGCTGAACTGATCCGCGCCCGTGGCTGCCGCGTTCACTCCGGCATTGAGCAGCTGGGTAGTCAATTGCACCGACGAGAGCTGGGTGCGCGCTTGGGCGACGGCCGACAGCGCGGCATCGACACCCGCCGCGCCGATCCGATGCGTCACCTCGTTCACCGCGCCGTTCACCAACTGCGAGTCCGCGCCTTTATGCGTCGCGACGGTCACCTTGGCCCGTTGGGGCTGGTCACCGGCCAGCGTGCCCATCGCGGCGGTGAGATCGGCGGGCAGCGTGATCACTGCGGCGTAGTCGTCGAGATCCGCCTCCCCGGGCTCGGCCGCGGTCCATTCGTAACCGCCCGCCTGCTCCAGCGCCTGCACGACGCGCGCGCCGGTAGGCCCGGTGTCGGCGTTGACCACGGCGATACCGGTCGGTGCGGCGGCGGAGCGCGAGCAGGCCGTGATGCTGCCCCCGATCGCGCCCGCAGCGACAATCCCGACGGCGAACAGTGCCCAGCGGGCGCGTTTTCCGATCACATCAGCAGACCCTATGGCCCGCGATTGGCGCAACGAATAGCACTTCTCTGAGGATTCGGTAAGGACCAGCGCCCAAGACCTCGTCGAACGTCCTTGTCGCACTCCTCGTTTGCTGTGCGATGTGTTCCGCGGCCGCCGCGCCCGAGCGAGAAGGGTCGCCGTAGTAATCGCCGAAATCGGGTCGATCGGCAAGTCCTGCGGTAGCGCGAGGCTAGCCAACGACTCAGTCGCCGAACGCTGACTCGCCGACCTCGTGCAGTTGCTGCCGCAAGGCGTTGTCACACAACGCGCCATCGACGCCCGCTCGGTAAGCGGAGGCGGGACTGACACCGAGTCGCTCGGCCAGGTCGTATTCCTGGCCGAGCGTGGTGTTGAAGAGCGCCGGGTCGTCGGTACCGATACTGCAGCGGACGCCGGCATCGAGCAGTCGCGGTAGTGGATGCTCTGCCACGTCGGCCACGACACCGGTGCCCAGATTCGAGGTCGGGGTTACGCGCAGCACGATGTCGCGATCGACAAGCTCGGCCATCAGGGCGCGATCGCCTGCCGCGGCGATGCCGTGCTGCAGCCCGTCCGGATTCCAGCGCAGGACATCCCGGATGGCGTCGACGCCCCCGGCTTCCCCGGCGTGTGGGACGATCCCCAGCCCGCCTTCTCGGGCGATGGCCACCGCCCGATCGAACTGCGAGATGTCGCCGCGCGCCAGTTCGTTGCCACTGACGTCCAAGCCGACAATGCCGCGGTCTCGGTATCGCACGGCCAAACGGGCGCATTCTTCGGCAAGGTCGTGTGGAACTCCCCAGATCAGGCTGGGCATTGCCCGCACTTGGACACCATAGCGTTCAGCCGAGGCGACAATGCCGTCTGCGACGCCGTCGAACATAGCCGGGTAGGGGATGTTGTCCCATTTATTGCGATTGATGGGAGAGAAGGTGGCTTCGATGTACTCCACGCCATGGGATCTCGCCTCGGCGGCGTAAGCGATCACCGCCTGGCGGAAGTCGTCTTCGGTCCGCATAGCGCCTGTGGTGGTGCGCCACATCTGCAGGAAGTGGTCGAAGTCGCGGTACTGGTACATCTCGGACAACGCGGCGACATTGTCCGCGGGCAGAGCCACGCCGTTACGGCGGGCCATGTCCAACAAGGTGTTCGGCCGGATCGTGCCCTCGAGGTGCACGTGTAGCTCGATTTTCGGATACGGGTTCGGGGATGCGCTGCCGAGCGGGTGCGCGTCGTTGGAGCCGCCGAAACCTCCCGAGGCATCGTCTGAATGTCCGGACCGTAGATGGCCGTTTTCGAAATCGTGGCGAAACCCTCTGTCAGCTCTCCGCAATGTTTCACCACCATCGGTGGCTCCGTGAGCGAGGGACCTGACGCCGTGCTGGGCAGCCCATGCCCCCGTCGTGAGATCGCCGCTCAAGAGTTTGGCGAGTCGGACACCTGTCTCCGACAGAACCTCGGATCGAATCAGCAAGTCAACCCAACCTCCGGCCTGATCACACAGCTTTGCATCGAAATATTACAGCGACTGTACGAAATTGGTTCCCATGCTGATTGTTCAGACCGGACCGCGCCCTCCGGAATGATCTTGTCCCCCCATTCTGCCGCCGACTACGGCCGTCATCGGAAGTCGCACCATAACTGTCCGGGAGCGGGTGATCGGGAACCGCTCAGTGCGCGGTGCGGTTGGGCAGGTGCAGGACCAGGCGGATGCCGCCGAGCGTGCCGTTGTCGAAATAGGCTTGCCCGCCATGCAATTGGGCCTGCTGGGCGACCAGGGCGAGGCCGAGGCCGGAACCGCCTTTGCTGGCTTGGCTGCCTCGGAAGAAACGGTCGAACACCGCGGTGCGCTCGTCCACCGGGATGCCGCGGCCGTTGTCGTCGACGGAGATCACGATGTGCCCGTCCGGTGCGCGATGCGCGGACACCAGCGCCTCGGTCGCGCCGCCGTGTGTCACCGAGTTCTTCAGCGCGTTGTCGACCGCGAGGCGCAGCCCGGCGGGCAGACCGCGGGTCACCAGTTCGGCATCGGTGTCGATGCGCACGGTCAGGCCGGGGAAATGCCGCATGGCGTCATGTGCGGCCTGATCGCACAGGTCGCCGACATCGGTGGCGACGTGGTCGCGTTCGTTGGTGAGATCGCCGGTGGCCAGACGCTCGAGCGCGGCGAGGGTGGTTTCCACCCGGCCCTGGCTGCGCGCGAGGTCGGTCAGGATCTCGGTGCGCTGGGCCTCGTCGAGGTCGAGGGTGCGCAGCACCTCGAGATCGGTGCGCATCGCGGTGAGGGGAGTACGCAGTTCGTGGGCGGACACGGCGGCGAAATCACGCGCGGTCTCCAGCGCGGCGGCAGTCTCGTCCTGCGCCTGGTCCACGCGGTGCAGCATGGTGTTCACCGCCTCGGCGAGCTCCTCCGCTTCCCGCACACCCGATCCGTCGACCGGTGATTGCGGATTATCGGGATCGGGCCTGCCGCTACGGGCGCCGACCTGGCGGGTGAGGTCGGTGATCGGTCGCACCGCGCGTCCGGCGAGCAGCCAGCCGAGCGCGGCGGCGGCGGCGATGGCAAGCGCCGCGCCCGCCAGGACCCAGCGCTTCTGCTCGGCGGTCGCCCGGGCCGCTTCGGCGGCGGGGATGCCGAGTGCGACCGTGCGGCCCGGCGGTTGGTTCTCGGTGGTGGTGAGCATTCGATAGCGGACGCCGCTCACGGTGACGGTGCCGAATCCTGGTGCCAGATCAGGCAATTGGGTCGGTCCGCTGGCGGTGACGACGCTGTTGTCGCGGACAGTGACCGCCAGGTTGGTGTCGAGCCCGGAAATAGTGACGAACCCGGCGGCCAGCTCTGGCTTGAGCAGGACGATGCGCGAGACGATGGTGATCTGCTGATCTATCTGCGCCACATTGTTGCGTTCGATCGCGCGCACGCTGATGAGGCTCAGTATGGACACAATGATCACCGCGCCGGCCGCCGCGGCTCCGGCCACCCGGGTACGCAGCGAAAATGACCGGCGGCGACGCCTTTTCGTCGGCGCAGGCGGTGTGGTCGGCGACCAAGAGGCCTCCGGCGCTGCGGGCGAAGAGCCGGTCACCTTGTGCTCGAATTCATTTGGGCGCTCGCAGCACGAACCCGACGCCGCGGATCGTGTGCAGCAGCCGCGGTGAGTCGCCCACCTCGAGCTTGCGTCGCAGATAGCCGACGAAGACGTCGACCACATTGGTGTCGGCCGCGAAGTCGTAGCCCCACACCAACTCCAGCAGTCGCTCGCGGCTCAGCACCACACCGACATTCCGCGCGAGCGTGGACAACAGCTCGAATTCCCTTTTGGTGAGCTCGATTTCGTTCCCGTGCAGCAGTGCGCGATACCCGGCGACGTCCACCTCCAGCGGCCCGACCGTGACCGCACCGGGCGTGGCCGGTGCGGTCACGTCCGCGCGACGGCGCAGCAGCGCCCGGATCCGCGCCACCAACTCCGCGAGCACGAACGGCTTGACCAGGTAGTCGTCGGCGCCGGATTCCAGCCCCGAGATCCGGTCGTCGACCGAGGCGCGCGCACTCAGCACACAGATGGGCACCTCGTTGCCGAGAGCGCGCAGCGCGGTCACCACCCCGGCGCCGTCGAGCACCGGCATGTTCATGTCCAGCACGATCGCGTCCGGCGCGTGTTCGGCCACGCTGCGCAGCGCTGCGGCGCCGTCCCTGGCGACAAGCACCTGGAAGCCGGACAGCCGCAGCCCGCGCTCGACCGAGGCGAGCACATCCTCGTCGTCGTCGACAACAAGGACGGTCGGGGTCGTACGCTCGCTCGTCACGTCGTTCATTGTGCGCTTCCGCCTCTCCGCGTCTTCAGGCCATACCAGCAGGTGCCGCGAGGTTTTGCGGGCAGGTCCTGCGGTGGGCGCGCCGGAGTTTCGGGGCGTGCCCGGTGAGTTGCCCCTGTACTGACGAGATCAGCCGGCCTGTTGGGATCCGAAAAGGCGAGCCGGGAGTGCCGGCCTAGTAGCTGTGGCAGGAGTCGGCGACCGCGCGGATCGTCGCGCTCAGACCGGAGGCGCGCGGATCGTTCTGCGCGTCCTGCGCCGCACTCGGGTTCTCGTCGATCACACGCTGGAATTCCGCGCGGCGCTGTTCGACCGGCTGATCGAACTTGCGCTGCAGCTCGGCCTTCTGGCTCGGGTTCGAGTCGAGAATCGAGGCCAGCTGCGGGGCCTTGGCATGCAGGGCGGCGTCGACCTGGGCGAAGGAGCAATCGGAGGTCAGCAGCGGCGCGGCCATGTCGGTCATGGCGTCGGCGGAGGCGATGGTCGGCGCGAGGAACATCGCGACGGTGGCGAGTCCGCACGCGGCGAGTGCGGTGTAGGCGGGTCGACTGCGCAAGGCCTTCATGTGTGGCTCCAGATCTTCGAGGGGTACGTCAGCGGTGGTCTCGACGCTGTCTCGAGGCTATTGCCATGGGCTGGCACATCGGTGAGCTATCCCTGAGAAACCTCTGAGGGATGTTAACGCCGGATGAACGCAAATCTATGACGGCGCAACCGGATCCGCGTTCGGCGCGAGCGGCGTGCCGCTATCGGCCGAGGGCGGTCGGGCAGCGGCGATCTGCTGCTCCAGGGCGTCGAGCACCGAGGAGTCCTCGATAGTCGAGGGGATCTCATAGGTGTCGCCCGCGGTGATCTGCCGAATCGTCTTGCGCAGGATCTTGCCCGACCTGGTCTTGGGCAGCGCGGAAACCACCACGGCATCGTGCAGGGTGGCGATGGCGCCGATCTGCTCGCGCACCCGCGCGATCAGTTCGTCGCGCAACTGCGCCGGGTCGATCTCGACGCCGGACTTGAGCACCACATACGCGATCGGCCGCTGGCCCTTGAGTTCGTCGGGCAGTCCGATCACCGCGCATTCGGCGATCGCCGAATGGCCCGCGATGGCGGCCTCGATGCTGCCCGCCGATAGCCGGTGTCCGGCCATATTGATGACATCGTCGCTGCGGCCGAGGACGAACAGGTAGCCGTCGTCGTCGAAATATCCGGAGTCGCCGGTGAGATAGTGCCCGGGGAAGGCCAACATGTAGGACCGGACGAAGCGTTCTTCATCGCGCCATAGGCCGGTGAGGGTGCCAGGCGGCATGGGTAGTCCGATGACGATATTGCCCTCGGTGCCGGGAGCGACCGGATTGCCCTCGGCGTCGAGGACTCGCAGCCGGAATCCGGGCACCGGCACCGACGCCGAGCCCGCCTTGATCGGAAGCTGCTGCAGGCCGAGCAGGTTCGCGCAGATCGGCCAGCCCGTCTCGGTCTGCCACCAGTGGTCGACGACGGGGCAGTCCGGCCGGTCGGCGAGCAGGGTCTCGGTGGCCCATTCGTAGGTCGCCGGATCCAGCCGCTCGCCCGCGCAGAACAGCGCGCGCAGCGAGGACAGGTCGTAGCCGCGCGCCAGCGTGGCGTCGGCATCGGCCTTGCGAATGGCGCGCAGCGCGGTCGGCGCGGTGAACAGCACGCGGACCTGATGCTCGGCCACCACTCGCCAGTAGGCGCCCGCGTCCGGGGTGCCGACCGGCTTGCCCTCGTAAAGGAGGGTTGTCGCGCCGACCAGCAATGGCGCGTACACGATGTAGGAGTGCCCGACGACCCAGCCGACGTCGGAGGCGGCCCACATCACCTGTCCCGGCCCGACGTCGTAGATATTGCGCATGGACCAGGCCAGGGCGACCGCGTGTCCGCCGTTGTCCCTGACTACGCCCTTCGGCTTACCGGTGGTGCCCGAGGTGTACAGGATGTAGAGCGGATCGGTGGCGTCCACCGGCACCGGATCGGCGAGCGGCGCATCGCGCACGGCGTCCTCCCAATCCAGCCACTGCGCCGCGACGGTCTGGGCGGAGCTGGGCAGTGATTCGGTCGCGGGCTGGGGCGCGGGGAAATGGATCGTCGGGAACTGCGCGCGCTGCTTCACGATGACATTGCGCGGCGCGCTGGTCTCGGCAAGATCCAGCGCATGCAACACGATCGGCGGGTAGTCGATCCGGCGACCCGGCTCCAGGCCGCCGGAAGCAGTGATAATCAGCACAGGCGTCGCGTCATCGATGCGTGCCGCGAGCTCGGGAGCGGCGAAGCCGCCGAAGACTACGGAATGCACCGCGCCGATGCGGGCGCAGGCGAGCATCGCGATGACCGCTTCGGGGATCATCGGCAGGTAGATGATGACGCGGTCGCCCTTGGTGACACCGAGCCGGACCATCGCGCCCGCGAAGCGGGAAACCTCTTCGAGGAGTTCGGCATAGGTGAAAACGCCTCTGGCGCCCGTCATAGCGGAGTCGTATATTAGTGCGGGCTGGTTCGCCCGGCCTTCCTCGATTGCGGTGTCTCCGTGCACATGTCGGTCGAGGGCGTTGAAGGAGGTATTCAGGCGAGCATCAGGGAACCACCTGGTCACTGGGCGGGCCATGGTGTCGACGATCTGGGTTGGCGCGACCTCCCAATCGATCGCCTCCGCCGCGCTGCTCCAGAACTCGGCCGGATCGACCAAGCTGGTCTGATAGACCGGTCGGTAGTCGTGCTTCGCGTTCAACCCGGTGACTCCCTAGCCTCGCCTCGATGCCCGCCTCGATAGATCAGGACGATTGTGGCAGACTTCACGCGACGCCCGGGTGGGTGCCGCGACCTCTGGTTATGCCTGGAACGGGCTGGTCAAGGACCGTAGCCCTACTCGGAGTCAACCAAGAAGTTATTGATCCGTTAGAATCTGATGTCACTTATTTGGGCAGTCGTAGACGCAATTTCTCGGCCAGCCGCAGTTCCTCGGCCAGCTCTGCCTGTCGAGCCAGCATGCGAGTGTGAAGGTTCGCTGATGGCGCGTGGTTGGGGCCAGTTTGGAAAGTGAGTGGGAGATGCGTGACGCCGCTAGGTCCGGCAGCAAACGCTGGGCGCTCGGCAACTGGGACCTGCGCTGGAAGGTTACGGCGGTTTTGGCCGTACCGCTTGCAGTCGCGGTCGGCCTCGGCGTGTCCAGGATTGCTTCCGAGTTCGCCGAGGCGAACCGGCTCGCCGGTGCCGCCGAGAACATCGGTGCCATCCCGGCTGTAACCGCGCTCAGTGCGCAGACGGCGACGACCGCCGCCTCGCAGATGATCGCGCTGTTCCCTGGTGCGCCATCGATCGTGTCGGACAAGAACCTCGCCGACCTCGATGCCGCCATCGGCAATGCTGAGGCCGTCGGCCCCAAGCTGAACGGTGTGTCGGGCGCTCGCGCGTCACTGGACAACATGCTCACCCAGGCAAAAGCCGTGCGTGCGCAGGGCAAGGCCACCTCGACCCAGTCGGGCCCCGAGATCATCGCGATGATCGACCGGGTCCGCAATGACAGTGTGCGCATCGTCGAGACCACGGTCGGCCAGGTCAGTGACCCGGCCATCGATATGGCGAAGCTACGTCTTGTCGACTCGCTCAACACCCGCGCCTCGCTGGTCGGTGAGATCGCCGCGTTCCCCGAAATCCTGCGCAATGCGCAGGTCGGCGTGCAGGCCTTCCTCACCGCGGCGAACACCGAGCGCTCGCTGCTCAATGTCCTCGCGCACCGTTTCTCCGACGGTGATACCTCGATCGCCGACCTGCGGGCCGGTATCGATACCCGAATCGGGCTGCTGAGCAGCCCGCAGTCGCAAACCGGTCAGCTCCCGGTCGGCGACCTGAAGAACTCGCTCACCGCCAGCCTCGATGTCTACGAGCGCGTCGTCGGCAAGGCCACCAAGGACATCGACTCCTCGATGAATGCGCTGGTGTCGAAGGCCAACACCGACGCGTGGACCTATACCGCGGTCGTCATCGCCACCATCCTCGCCGCGCTGATGCTCGCCGTTTTCGTGGCGCGCTCGATGATCGTGCCGCTGCACCGGCTGCGCCTCGCGGCGCTGCGGGTGGCCGAGAGCGATCTGCCACACGAGGTCGCCCAGCTGCGAAACGGCGCTTCCCCGGAGGACGTGCCGCTGGAGCCGATGCCGGTGCGCAGCGCCGAGGAGATCGGTCAGCTGGCCCGCGCCGTCGACGACATTCACGGACAGGCGCTGCGTCTGGCCAGTGATCAGGCGCAGATGCGTTCTCAGGTCAACGACATGTTCGAGACCCTGGCGCGCCGGTCCAAGTCGCTCGTCGACCATCAGCTCACGCTGATCGAGGCGATGGAGTACGACGAGAAGGATCCGCGACTGCTGGAGAACCTCTTCCGGCTCGACCACCTGGCCGCTCGTATGCGCCGTAACGGTGACAACCTGCTGATTCTGGCCGGTACCAAGCAGCGCCGTGCCAAGTCCGCTCCGGTCGAGATCGCCGACGTGTTGCGCGCCGCTATCTCCGAGGTCGAGGACTACGAGCGCGTCAAGCTCGGTGCGACACCGCGCGGTTCGCTGAAGGAACCCGCAGCCTCGGATATGGCGCACCTGTTCGCCGAGTTGCTCGATAACGCGCTGCGTGCTTCACCGCCCGAGACCGATGTGAAGTTCACCTTCGCGCAGGCCCATGACCAGGGCATGCTCATCGAGGTGGCCGACCGGGGTATCGGTATGCCGCCCTCGGAGATGGCCGATATCAACCACAGGCTGGAGCAAACCGCCGAGCCGGGCCCCGACACCGCACGGCACATGGGTCTTTTCGTGGTCGGCAGGTTGGCCGAGCGGCACGGACTCACGGTCCGATTGCGGCCGACCTTCGACACCGCGCGTGACCCGGGTGTCACCGTGACCGTGCATGTTCCGGTGGGCCTCATCGTCATCGGACAGGGACAGAAATCCGCGCTGCCGACGCAGGCCGCACCTCAGGTGTCGGCCGGTGCTCCACAACGGCAGGCGAGCCCGTCATCGATGCAGATGCGGGGGATTACCAGGACTCCTGGGGGCAACGTGATGGTCACCGTCGATCCCGGTGTGAGCGGCCCGATTCCGGTCAGCAGCCCGGCCCCCGCGGCCGGTGGTCCGGCGGCGGCAGGCGGTGGCTTGCCGCAGCGGTCGCCAGGATCGACGATTTCCGCAGGCCTGAACCCCAATTCGACTCCGGGCGGTGCGACCCTGCGCCCCACACCCGGACAGGCGCCGAGCGGTCCGCAGCGCGGCAAGCTCGCCGCGGCGAACCTGCCCAAGCGCAGCGTGTCGCCGGGTGGTCCGCCGCCGCGCCAGCCCGATGGCGTCGAACCGACCGTGACGGGCCTGCCGCCGCGTGATGCGAACTCCGGTGAGCTGCCCCTGCGGCAGCCGGGCGCCAATGGCGTGCCGAAGCCTTCCGCAAGCGGTGGTCTGCCGCAGCGTCAGCCTGGCACCACGAGTGGTCTGCCGCAGCGTCCGTCGGGTCTGAACGGTGTGCCGCCGCGCGAACCAGGTGCGAGTGGTCTGCCGCAGCGTGAGTCGAACACGGGTGGTTTGCCGCAGCGTGAGCCGAGTTCCGGTGGTCTGCCGCAGCGTGACTCGGGCACGGGCGGTCTGCCGCAGCGTGAGCCGAGCGCTGGCGGTCTGCCGCAGCGTCAGTCGGGTCTGAACGGTGTGCCGCCGCGCGAACCAGGTGCGAGTGGTCTGCCGCAGCGCGACTCCGGTCCGAACGGTCTGCCGTCGCGCGATCCCGCTTCGGGTGGTCTGCCGCAGCGTTCATCGGGCCTGAACGGTCTGCCGCAGCGGGAACCCGGTGCCAACGGTCTGCCCCAACGGGATTCCGGGGCGAGTGGCCTCCCGCAGCGTGATTCGGGTCTGGGCGGTTTGCCGCAGCGTGACCCGAGCACCGGTGGTTTGCCGCAGCGTGACCCGAGCACCGGTGGTTTGCCGCAGCGTGACCCGAGCACGGGCGGTTTGCCGCAGCGTGACCCGAATACCGGTGGTTTGCCGCAGCGTGACCCGAGCACGGGCGGTTTGCCGCAGCGTGACCCGAGCACGGGCGGTTTGCCGCAGCGTGACCCGAGCACGGGCGGTTTGCCACAGCGTGACCCGAGCACGGGCGGTCTGCCCCAGCGTCAGCCTGCGGCGACGAACTTGCCGCAGCGGGACGCGGTGAACGATCTACCGCAGCGTCAGCCCGGCTCTCAGGTGCCGCCTGGCCTGCCGCAGCGTGACGCGAATACCGGTGGTCTGCCACAACGTGAATCGAGGTCCGGCCTCGGTCTGCCGCAGCGCGAGCGCGGCAACCCGCAGCCGCCGAGCGGCGAACAGCCGGCGCTCTCCGATTCCGGAGCGTCGTTGGCAGGCCGCGACCCCGGCCGCCACAGCTTCAAACCCGATACGGGCAAGGCCGCCTCGTTCTTCCAGACCAGGCTGCAGCCCGCGGCGGAAACCAACTCGCCCATGGACAGCCCGATCTTCGCCGAGATGATGTCGGCGTGGCTGACCGATCCGAACCCGGACCGGTCCCAGGTGGCCGCGTCCTTCGAGGCGCCGGGCGACGAAGGATGGCAGGCGGCTCAGCGGGCGAGCGAGGCCCAGGCCGAAACAAAGACTGCCGCCGGGTTGCCCCAACGCAATCCGGGCGGAAGGCTGGTCCCCGGCGCCGTAATCGGCGCCGCGGATCGGGCGGCACGTCGCGATCCAGAAACGATCAGGTCCAGCTTGAGTCGTCACCAGCAGGGCGTCCGGGATGGCCGCGCAATGAAGGCAACGAACCTAACCGGAGATAAAGGAGACCGATGAACCCCGATCTAGGTGGTACGAATCGTCAGCTGGATTGGCTGGTTTCGAACTTCGCCAACGAGGTTCCTGGCGTAGCTCATGCCGTCCTGGTCTCGGCTGACGGCCTACTCATGGCCGCGAGCGCCCAGCTGCCCGTCGATCGCGCCGAGCAGCTCTCGGCCGTCACCGCGGGACTCGCCAGCCTTTCGGTCGGCGTCTCGAACCTATTCGAGGGCGGCACCGTTTTGCAGTCGGTGGTCGAGATGGAGCACGGCTACCTGCTACTCATGGCAGTCGGCGACGGCTCCTACCTCGCGGTGCTGACCAACACGTCCTGCGACATCGGTCAGGTCGGATACGAAATGGCTTTGTTGGTCGAGCGTGTTGGCCAGACAGTGCAGGCCACACCACGCGTCACGATGGGTTCCTGATGGTGGGATGGACATAGACGATCACCGCGTGGGGAGCGCCGAGCCTAGCCTCGTACGCCCGTACTCGCTGACTGCGGGCCGCACCAGGCCCGCAGTCGAGCTGGCGTTGGAAGCCCTCGTCGCATCGCATCCGGTCGCCCTGGAGCGGCAGTTCGAACTGACCAACATCGAGACGTCCATCGTGGAGTTGTGCAGAGAATCGCCGTCCGTTGCCGAGGTAGCAGCGCGCTTGGGTATCCCGATCGGGGTGGCCAGGGTGCTGGTGGCCGACCTGATCGAGGCCGGACACGTCCGAGTTTCGGCGACTTTGAAAGACGATTCCAGCGACGATGAACGTCGCGAGCTGATCGAAAGGGTTCTCAGTGGACTCCGGCGTATTTGATTCGACGGCACAGGTCGATACCCGAACCAGCAAGCCAACCTCGGCGAAGATCGTGGTCGCTGGTGGCTTCGGTGTCGGCAAGACCACGTTGGTCGGTGCCGTTTCGGAGATTGTTCCGCTGCGCACCGAGGCATTGGTGACCAATGCCAGCACCGGAATCGACAACCTGACGGGTGTTCCGATGAAGTCCACCACCACGGTGGCTATGGACTTCGGTCGGATCAGTCTTGCCGATGATCTGGTCCTGTACCTGTTCGGTACGCCGGGCCAGTACCGGTTCTGGTTCATGTGGGACGACCTGATCCGCGGCGCCATCGGCGCCGTGGTGCTGGTCGACACCCGCAGGCTCGAGGACAGTTTCGCGGCCGTCGACTACTTCGAAGCGCGCAACCTGCCGTTCCTGGTAGCGCTCAACGAGTTCGACGACGCACCGCGCTATCCGGTCGAGGACATTCGCCAGGCGCTGGCGGTGCCTGCGGATGTGCCGATTCTGTCGATCGACGCGCGGCGGCGTGAGCCCGCCAAGCATGCGCTGGTCTCGTTGACCGAGTACGCCCTGCGCAAGGTGATGCAGGGATACTGAGTCGCTCGCGCGGCGCGCGTCGAATCACAACCAGGTAGTTATTCTCCCTCGGTGAGGATTTCGGCGCGCGCGCTGCTCGGGCAACTGCTCGACCCGGATTCGTTTGTCAGCTGGGATCGGTCACCCGTCGAGGTGGCCGCCACCCGGCTGTATAACGAGGATCTGCGCAAGGCTGCGGTCGTGGCGGGCACCGATGAGTCGGTGCTCACCGGCGAGGGGCTGTTGCGTGGTCGAAGGGTGGCCGTAATCGCTTGTGAGTTCGGGTTTCTGGCGGGCTCCATCGGGGTTGCCGCCGCCGAGCGGATAGTCTCGGCGGTCGAGCGTGCCACCGCGTCCGGCCTGCCGCTGCTCGCTTCGCCGACCTCCGGCGGCACCAGGATGCAGGAGGGCACCGTCGCCTTCGTGCAGATGGTGAAGATCGCGGGCGCCGTCGCCACGCACAAGGCCGCGGGTCATCCCTATCTGGTATATCTGCGCGATCCGACCATGGGTGGGGTGTTCGCCTCGTGGGGTTCGCTGGGGCATATGACCTTTGCCGAACCCGGCGCGTTGATCGGGTTTCTCGGCCCCCGAGTCTATAAAGCGTTGTACGGCAAGGACTTTCCCGAGGGTGTGCAAACCGCGGAGAACCTCTATCACAGCGGTGTCATCGACGGCGTGGTCGGGGTGCCGGTGTTCCGCCGTATCGCGCATCGAGCCTTGAGCGTGCTCAGTGGTGTGCCGGATCCTCTTGCGGCGGAACCGGGTTGGGCCGCGGCCACGCGCCACGATGGCGCGGATTCTGCGGGCGTAGATCCCGCGGGCCGAGCCTGCGAATGCTCGGCCTGGGAGTCGGTGACCATCTCGCGCCGCCCGGGTCGGCCCGGCCTGCGTGACCTGTTACGTCATGTGACGCAACGGGTTCCGCTCAGCGGCACCGGTCAGGGTGAATCCGATCGCACCATCGTGCATGCGCTGGCCAGGTTCCGAGGCAGGCCCTGCGTGGTGTTCGGGCACGACCGCTCGGGCCAGCAGGGTGAGCACACCATGGGCCCGGCCGCGCTCCGGGAGGCCAGGCGCAGCATGGCGCTTGCCCAAGAGTTGCGGCTGCCGCTGGTATTGGTGATCGACACCGTCGGCGCGGCGCTGTCGAAGGAGGCCGAAGAGCGCGGACTCGCTCCCGAAATCGCCCGCTGCATAGCCGATTTGGTGACCCTGGACACCCCGACCATTTCAGTGCTGCTCGGTCAGGGCACCGGCGGCGGAGCGCTGGCGCTGCTGCCCGCGGATCGGGTGCTCGCCGCCACGCACGGCTGGCTGGCGCCGCTGCCGCCGGAGGGCGCGAGCGCGATCGTCTACCGCGATACCGACCATGCGCCGGAGCTGGCCGGTGCGCAACGTATCCGCGCCGCCGATTTGTGCGCGGACGGCATCGTGGACCGCATCGTGCCGGAGCTCCCGGACGCGGCCGACGAGCCGGTCGATTTCGCCCGTCGCATGGTCGCCGCCATCGCGGCGGAGCTCACCGAGCTGCATGACCGACCGCTGGCGGAGCTTCGCGCAGCGCGCCACAACCGCTACCGCAGGCTCGGTCTCCCCGGCCGGTGATAGGCCGATCCGAGCCTGGATCGTCGGTGTAAATCTAGGCTCGACCAGCGAATTGTGAGCCAACACGCCAAGTGGTGTCGTTGACGACTTGCCGTAGCACTTCTACCGTCGATAGGTGACCTTCAAAAGCGAGACATGCGCCATCCCCTCGATTGTGCTGAACGACGGGAACGTGATCCCGCAGCTCGGCTTCGGTGTATTCCAAGTGCCACCCGATGACGTTGTCCCGGTGGTCACCGCCGCATTGGAGGTTGGCTACCGCAGCATCGACACCGCCGCCATCTACGGCAACGAGGAGGGCACCGGCCGCGCCATCCGCGAGTTCGGGCTGCCGCGCGACGAGGTCTACGTGACAACGAAGCTGTGGAACTCCGAGCAGGGTTACGACTCCACACTGCGCGCCTTCGACGCGAGCATGCAGCGCCTCGGCCTGGACTATCTCGATCTCTATCTGATCCACTGGCCGGTCGCGCAGGCCGACCGCTTCGTCGATACCTTCCGCGCCTTCCAGACATTGAAGTCGCAGGGCCGGATCCGGTCGATCGGCGTCTCGAACTTCACCATCCCCGATCTCGAGCGGCTCATCGGCGAGACCGGGGAGATCCCGGTGGTCAACCAGATCGAGCTGCATCCGCGGCTGGCTCAGCGCGAGCTGCGCACCTTTGACGACAACAACGCCATCGCCACCGAGGCGTGGAGCCCGCTCGGCCAGGGCACCCTGCTCGACGACCACACCATCGTCTCCATCGCCAACGAGGTGGGCCGCACTCCCGCGCAGGTGATCATTCGCTGGCACCTCCAGTCGGGCATCATCGTCATCCCGAAGTCCGTCACCCCCGCGCGCATCGCCGCCAACTTCGAGGTTTTCGGTTTCGAACTCACCCCCGAGCAGATGGATGCGATCAACGCCTTGGACAAGGGCGCCCGGATCGGTCCCGACCCGGCGGCGTTCACGGCCGGCTTGGTATAGCCAGATACTTGGTGAGCTCCACCGCGGCGGCGCGACCCGCGCGGTTCGCGCCGATGGTGCTCGCCGACGGGCCGTAGCCGATGAGGTGAACGCGCGGGTCGTTCGCGACCTGGGTGGCGAGGCGGCCGGTCATGGTGATGCCACCGCCGGGGCCGCGCAGGCGCAGTGGCGCGAGGTGGTCGAGGGCGCTGCGGAATCCGGTGGCCCAGAGGATCACATCGGCGTGCTGGAACGAACCGTCGGCCCACCGCACGCCGTCCGGTTCGATGCTCCGGAACATTGGATGCCGGTCCAGCGCACCCCTGGCCCGCGCGGCCCGCAGCCGGTCATCGAGCCGCAGTCCGGTCACCGAGACCACCGAACCTGGTGGCAGTCCCCGCCGCACGCGATCCTCGACCATGGCGACGGCTGTGCGGCCGTCCTCCTCGGCGAAGGGAGTATCCCGGAACACCGGTTCGGACCTCGTGACCCAGGTCGTCGTCGTGACCTGGGAGATCTCGTCGAGCAGCTGCACAGCCGAGACACCACCGCCGACCACGACGACATGCTTGCCGGTGAATTCGCCGGCAGTGCGGTAGTCACGGGTATGCAGTTGCCGTCCCGCGAAGGTCTCCGCACCCGGGTACCGCGGGATGAACGGATGTTCCCAGGTTCCGGTGCCGTTGATCAGCCCGCGTACCCGGATCGTCCCGGCGGAGTCGGTCTCGACGTTGAGAATTCGAGCGACCTCCGGATCGTTGTCAGCGCGGCGATCACAGACCACCTTGACCGACACCTGTCGTCGAACCCTCAGGTCGAAGCGTTTTTCGTAGAGCTCGTAATAGCGCGGCACCGCGGTGGCCGCGGGCGCGGACTCGGACCCCTCTGGCAATGTCTCGGCGAACGACATACCGGGCAGATCGTGCACCCGGTTCACCGTGGTCAGCGTCAGCGACGGCCAGCGAAACTGCCAGGCGCCGCCGGGCCCCGGCGCGTGGTCCACGATCAGGAAGTCGCGTTCCGCACGCAATCCGAGGCGCTGTAGGTGATAGCCGGCCGACAGTCCTGCCTGACCGGCACCGATCACCAGGATGTCGAAATCAGTCGGCACAGCCGCCGATCGTAGCTCTTTCCCTAGTGCCTGATCGGTCTGTGCTGTGGACTGTGGCAGAGTTGACTGTAACCACTCGAACCGGTCAGTTGGGGAGGATGCAATGCTCGGTGTCAGCCGCGATGGCGACGTAGTCACCATCGAATTGCAGCGCGAGGAGCGGCGCAACGCGCTCAACAACGAATTAGTGGCACAGCTGAGCGAAGCGGTGCGGACGGCGGCCCAGGATGCGCGAGTGATCGTGCTGACCGGGCGGGGCCCGATCTTCAGCGCGGGCGCGGATCTGTCCGGCGTCTACTCGGACGAGTTCCTCAGCGGGCTGCTCGACATGCTGCACACCATCGAGTCGGTGCCGGTGCCGGTGATCTCGGCGATCAACGGCGGCGCGCTCGGCGCGGGCGTGCAGATCGCCTTGGCTTCCGACCTTCGAGTGCTCGAGCCCGATGCCTACATCGCGATTCCCGCGGCCAAGCTCGGCATCACGGTCGACCGCTGGACCGTCCGGCGGCTGGCGTCGCTGATCGGCGGCGGCCCCGCCCGCACCATCCTGCTGGGTGCGGAACCGATCTCGGCCGCCGATGCCTACGCCTTCGGCTTCGCCAACAAGCTCGGCACGCTCGCCGACGCGCAGGCGTGGGCGAAGTCGATCGCCGGCCTCGCGCCCCTGTCGCTGCGCCACATGAAACTGGTGTTCAACGACGACGGCACCCGCGATCCGGACAACCAGCTGCAGCGTGCGGCGCTGCATGCCGCGTGGAACAGCGCGGATGCCCGAGAGGGCCGCTTCGCCAGGCAAGAGAAGCGCGCCGCGAAGTTTGTGGGGCGATGACATGAACGTGAAGACGATCATCGGCGCCGCTGCCGGCGTGCTCGGTATCGCATGGGTGGTGCGCGCGGTGTGGGATATCCCCTCCGCGATCGGCGCTTCGATGTCGGCCATTCAGCCATACGCCGCCGGCGCCGCGAGCTACCGCAATCGCCAGTTCCACAACACCGAGGCCAGTAGTCAGATCGTCGCGGGCTCTGCGCTTTCGCTGCTGTATTCGGCGTTGACCCGGCGCAATGCCGGTCGTCCGCGCGGGGTGATTCCGCTCGAGACCCCCACGGCGCCCTCGGCGGCCGCCGATCTCGCGGTCACCTGGTACGGGCACGCGTCTGCGCTCGTCGAGGTGGACGGCTACCGAATTCTCACCGATCCCGTATGGAGCGAACGGGTTTCGCCATCGGCGATGGTCGGCCCGATGCGGATGCATCCGGTACCGACGCCGTTGTCGGAGCTGCCTCCGGTGGACGCGGTGATCATCTCCCACGATCACTACGACCATCTGGACAAGGCGACCGTCCGGGAGCTCGTGCTCGGTCAGGCGGCGCCGTTCCTGGTGCCCATCGGCATCGGCGCGCACCTGCGGCACTGGGGTGTTCCGGAGCATCGGATCATCGAATTGGATTGGGGCGGGTCGATTTCGCTGGCGGCACTCGGTCGCGAGCGGGACGGCACCGACCTGGTGATCACCTGTACAGAGGCTCGGCATTTCTCCGGCCGGGGTCTGGTGCGCAACACCACGCTGTGGGCCTCCTGGTCCCTTGTCGGCCCGACCCGCCGGGTGTATTTCGGCGGAGACACCGGTTACACCAAGGCCTTTGCCGAGGCCGGTGCGGCGCTCGGTCCGTTCGATCTGACGTTGCTGCCGATCGGCGCCTATGACGAACGCTGGCCCGATGTGCACATGAACCCGGAGGAAGCGGTGCGCGCCCACGCCGATCTGTGCGTCGGCGACCCGGGCCACGGCATGCTGGTGCCCATCCACTGGGCGACCTTCAATCTGGCCTTCCACGGGTGGTCGGAGCCGGTGCGCAGGATGGTCGAGGCGGCGCGGGCGGCGGGCACCTCGATCGCGGTGCCGATGCCGGGGGAGCGCGTGCACCCCAATGGCCTCCCAGCACGGGATTCGTGGTGGGAAGATGTGGGTTGAACACCTCGGTTAGGCGTACCTCCGCCTTCGCTCCGGCCGTGCGCCGGCTGCGGGTGGACTGCGTCCAACAGTGTCTATTAGGCGTACCTCCGCCTTCGCTCCGGCCGTGCGCCGGCCGCGGGTGGACTGCGTCCAACAGCGTCCGTTAGGCAACAGGAAGGAACGATGGCATGAGTCTCGTGGACACTCTGAAGGGCCTGGTCGGCAAGGGCAAGGACGCGGCGTCCAAGAACGCGGGCAAGATCAACGAAGCGGTCGACAAGGCTGGTGACTTCATCGACGAGAAGACCAAGGGCAAGTACTCGGACAAGATCGAGAAGGGCAAGGAGGCCGCCAAGAAGGTGGTCCCGCCGGAGCAGCCCGGTCCGCAGGCTTGATGCGCGGCGGGGACCTGTTCGTGTCGGTCCCCGCCAGTAAAATTCGGCTATGGTGACCCGCCGTACATTCGGTGGCAGCTCGGGCCTGCCGGGTATCGAGGTTGAATTGAGCAACCTCGACAAGGTGCTGTATCCCGCGACAGGAACAACAAAAGGCGAGGTCATCGCCTATTATTCGGCGATCGCCCCGGCTATGCTCTCGCATATTGCCGGCCGCCCTGTCACCAGGAAACGCTGGCCCAACGGCGTCGACGAGCCGTCGTTCTTCGAGAAAAACCTTGCCGCACACGCTCCGTCGTGGCTGGAGCGCCACACCGTCGTGCATTCCGAACGCCGCGTGGTCTATCCGGTGATCGATTCCGAGGCGGGCCTGGCCTGGCTCGGGCAGCAGGCCGCGCTGGAAGTCCATGTGCCGCAATGGCGTTTCGACGGCGACGAGGTCGGTCCCGCGACCAGGCTGGTGTTCGACCTCGACCCGGGGCCTGGTGCGGGCCTGGCCGAATGCGCGAAGGTCGCGCTCGCGGTGCGCGACATGGTCGAGGGCATCGGGCTGCACGCGTTCCCGGTTACCAGTGGTAGCAAGGGAATTCACATCTATGTGCCGCTGGACCGCGAGTTGAGTCCCGGTGGCGCTTCGACGGTGGCCAAACAGGTGGCCACGAATCTCCAACAGCTGCACCCGGATCTGGTGACCGCGACCATGGCGAAAGCGGTGCGCACCGGCAAGGTCTTCCTGGACTGGAGCCAGAACAATCCCGCCAAGACCACGATCGCGCCGTACTCGCTACGCGGCCGGGCTCATCCCAATGCGGCGGCCCCGCGCAGTTGGTCGGAGATCGAGAATCGGAAAAAGCTGCGGCACTTGCGTTTCGACGAGGTTCTCGCGCGCTGGCGCGACGACGGCGATCTGCTCGCCGGGCTCGATCCGCCGCTGTCGAACACCGACGCGCTGACGAAATACCGGTCGATGCGTGACCCGGCGCGCACACCCGAGCCGGTGCCCGCCGCGGTGTCGGCTTCGGGTACCGGCGATCGGTTCGTGGTTCAGGAACATCATGCGCGGCGGCTGCATTGGGACGTCCGGCTCGAACGCGACGGAGTGCTGGTGTCGTGGGCCGTGCCGAAGGGCCCGCCGACCTCGTCGGAGCAGAATCGGCTCGCCGTGCACACCGAGGACCATCCGCTGGAATACCTGGACTTCCACGGTGCGATCCCGAAGGGCGAGTACGGCGCCGGCGAAATGACGATCTGGGATTCCGGCACCTACGAGACCGAGAAGTGGCGCGAGGACGAGGTGATCGTCGCGTTCCACGGCACGCGTTTGCAAGGGCGCTACGCCCTGATCCGGACCAACGGCAATCAGTGGCTGATGCATCTGATGCGCGAGCAGTCACCACCAGCCGATGACGCCGAGCGTGACAGGCCGAACGGACACGCCCTGGCTGCTACCCCGACGCCACGGTCGAGCGCCCCCGCGCCGTTTCCCCGTGGTCTCGAGCCGATGCTGGCGACGCAGGGCGAGGTCGCCGACCTCGATGCCGCCGACTGGTGCTTCGAGACCAAGTGGGACGGCTTCCGGCTGATCGCCGAAATCGCCTCCGGCACACTCACCTTGCGCAGCCGTGCGGGCAATGTGGTGACCAGTCGATACACGGGGATGCGCGCGCTGGCCACGGAACTGGCCGGCCACGACGTGGTGCTCGACGGTGAGGCCGTGGTGTTCGACGACCACGGCGTCGCCAATCTCGGGCTGCTGCAAGCCGATGCCGCGCGGGCCGCCTTCGTCGCCTTCGACGTGCTGTACCTCGACGGAACTTCGCTTGTCCGCAAACGATATTCGGATCGTCGGCGGGTGCTGGAGGCGCTCGCCGCGCAGGCGCCCTCGATGCTGGTGCCGCCGCGGTTGGACGGTTCGGGCGCCGACGCGCTGCACTACAGCAGGCAGCAGCGGCTGGAAGGTGTGGTCGCCAAGCGCAAGGACTCGGTCTACCTGCCCGGCAAGCGCGGGCACTCCTGGGTGAAAGAGCGCAACTGGCGCACTCAGCGGGTGGTGGTCGGCGGCTGGCGGCGCAGCGCGGCGCGGGATTTCAAATCACTGCTCATCGGCATACCGCACGAGGGCAGGCTGTACTACGTGGGCAGGGTCGGCACCGGCTTCACCGAGCCCGACATGAAGGACCTGGCCACTCGCCTCTCGAAATTGGCGCGCAAAACCAGCCCGTTCGACAACGACCTGACTGCCGAAGAACGCAAGGAAGCAGTCTGGGTGACTCCGAAACTGACCGGAACAGTGCGCTTCATGAACTGGACCGAAACCGGCCGACTCTGGCACCCGGCCTGGCTGGGGCTGTCGGGCTGATCCCGCCGACCACGCGGATGGCCGTTCCCGCGGAAGCCGTCCGTCATTGCCCGCCGGAGACCGCCGTCACTGCGCGCTCAGATTCGACCAGGGGCTACGGGCACTACTACGGCGCGGCCCGGCCGATCCTCGGGTGCGGGGTCTGCAGGCGCGCGCCGCGAACGCACCCAGTTCCGACCGCGCGGCCCTGACCACTTCGATCACCTGGACGCCGACGGCCGACACTGCCTGGCCCACCCGGCGTGCAGGCCGGCGATTGGACGCGGGGAAGGGGAAGGCGTCCTTGACTTTTCGGAAGTTTCGCACCATGTCGGTTCCGGGCCGACCCGGAGCGTCGGCGGCCGCACGCTGGTCGACGAAATGTTGGTGGCGCTTGGGTACGGTTGATTCGCTGTTGTATCGGCTCGACACCGTGTCGGCTCGCGAACAAGGAGTGCCCTGTGGATTTCAAGAACCTGGCGAACAAGGCGATGGACCTGGCCCAGAAGAACGCGGACAAGGTGGATACGGTCATCGAGAAGGCGGGCGATCTGGTCGACAAGAAGACCGACGGCAAGTTCGCTGGTCAGGTCGACAGTGCTCAGGAAGCTGCCAAGAAGGCAGTGCGCGAGCAGGGGTGAGCGCCGGATTGCGGTAGTCGACCGGGGACATTCGGTTCCCCGGTCGACGAATACCTCGCGGGCGAAGCTCAGGCGGGCTCGCCGGCGAGCAGCGGAAGGATGGTCGCGGTGTCGGTCACCATGGCGTGGCCCTGGAACTCGAATTCGTCGTAGGCCCGCGTCATCGCTTCCTTGTCGCGGCCGCCGCAGGCGTCGCTGATGACAATCGGCACGAAGCCCAGATCGGTCGAGTGGGTGACCGTCGGGGCGATGCCGATCTCCAGCGCGACCCCGGCGATGGCGTACGCGCCGATGCCGAGGTCGCGCAGCGTCGCGGCCAGGGGTGTGCCCTCGAACGCCGACATCGATGTCTTGTCGAACACCACCTCGTCGGCGGTCGGCCGGAGCTCGGGGACCAGTTCGAAGGCCGGGGTGTCGCGCTGCAGGATGAACTTCACGTCGTCGACCGAATCCGCCTGCTGCCAGCTCATCGCCATCCGCAGCGCGAACGTCCCACTCAGCCTGCGCGGCAGGAAGAAATGCCGCAGGAAGATCACGGGATAGCCGCCGCGGCGGGCCGCCTCCACCACGCGCGCGACCCGCTCGATGATCTCGTCGCTGTCCGGTAGCTGGCTGAGCACACCGACCTGCATGTCGTAGACGATGACGGCCATGCGATGCGGGGCGCACACATCGGCGAGTTCTTCGGGAATGTCCAGTCCGTTGCCGTGTCGCAAGGTCAGCTCAACTCCATCCTCGATACCCCGAACACCGTCCGGACCCGTTCCGGCGGCGATTCGGTCGCGCTTGCTATTCGATTGTGCGGTGGGCACTTTCGACCCCACTGTAACCATCGATGACCAGGACGACTGCGGCGGTGGGTCTGCCCTCGAGTGACCGTTGCCGGGCCTGGCGTTTCCGCAGTACCGTGGTGGTCTCGAGGTCGTGCAGAGTCGGCGCCGACGCGGACCCGGCGTCACTGCTTCGCGGCACTTCGGAATATAGGAGGCCCCGATGAAAATCCTCCATAGCAAGTGGGGTGCCGCGGCACCGGCCTCGATTCTCGCTGCGATCGCGATCGTGATCGCGGCCTCGGTGACGATCGCGCCGGCAGCCGGAGCGAATGTGCCGCGACCCGATGCCGATCCGTTCTACGCCGCGCCCGCGGACCTGGCCGACTATCCGGACGGTGCGATCACGCGCTCGCGGCGGATTCCGCTCTACGGTCTGCCCCTTCCGGTTTCGGCGTGGCAGGTGCAGTACCGGACCAATGACGCGAGCGATCGGCCGGTGCCGGGGATGACCACCGTGATGGTGCCGAACCTGCCCTGGTTCGGGCCGGGAGAAAGGCCGCTGCTGTCCTACCAGAGCGCCGAGGACAGCCTCGGCACCCAGTGCGCACCCTCCTACGCCCTGCGCGGCGGCTGGGAGATCGGCGGAATCAACACCTGGATCGACACCCCGTTCATGGCCGCGGCGCTGCTGCGCGGCTGGGCGGTGGTGGCCACCGACTACGAGGGCTCGCAGTCCCGATTCCTGGACGGGGTGAACTCGGGCCGCGGTGTGCTCGACGGTATTCGCGCTGCCCGCGCCCTCGCGCAGGGCGGCATCGGGCCGACAAGCCCGCTTGGGGCGTGGGGCTATTCGGGTGGTGCGTTCGCCACGCTCTGGGCGGCGCAGATGCAGGTGGACTACGCGCCCGACGTCCGTTTCGCGGGCATCACCTCCGGCGGCGTGCCCGCCGACTGGCCCGCCATCGCCAGGGGTGTGGACGGCACCGTTCAGGCCGGTCTCGCGATGCTGGTCGTGCTCGCGCTCGCGCAGAACAACCCGGACGCGGGCATCGTGGAGATGTTCAACGATCGTGGTCGCAGGATGCTGGCGGAGGACGCTACCGCCTGCGGTTGGGATCTGGTCCTGAAGTACGTCAATGCTCGGGTCGACGATTACACGATCGAGCCGAATTTGCTGTCGCACCCGAACTTCCTGGCGGCCACCGGTCCGCAGGAGCTCGGCGCAGGCGTGCCGTCGGCCCCGACCTACCTGTACCACAGCACGACCGATGACGTGATTCCCGTGGCAGGCTTCACCGAACTGGTCGGCCGATACTGCGCGCAGGGCGCCGACATCAGCTTCGTGCATTCACTGCTGCCGAGCCATAACCCGACCGCCGTCGGTGAGGCCGCCGGTGCGATGGCCTTTCTCGCCGACCGATTCGCGGGTGTGCCGGTCGCTCCCGGTTGTCACGGCAGGTGATACCGGAAATGCCAAGGCGGGGGCGCCCCCGCGGGGGTGGGGGGGGGGCCCCGGGGGGGGGGGCGCGTCACCCCCGGCTGGGGCGGGAGGGGTCCGTCAGGGTGGGGCGGCCGGGGGGCGGGGGGGGTGGGACGAAGCTAGGCG